>NC_018011.1:1455000-2182500 GCF_000265365.1 Alistipes finegoldii DSM 17242 | reverse complement strand
CCTCCGATCCGAACTGAGATAGGCTTTCGAGATTGGCATCCCCTCGCGGGGTAGCGGCCCTCTGTACCTACCATTGTAACACGTGTGTAGCCCCGGACGTAAGGGCCGTGCTGATTTGACGTCATCCCCACCTTCCTCTCGGCTTACACCGGCAGTCCCGCCAGAGTGCCCAGCTTGACCTGATGGCAACTAACGGTAGGGGTTGCGCTCGTTATGGGACTTAACCCGACACCTCACGGCACGAGCTGACGACAACCATGCAGCACCTAGTTTCGTGCCCCGAAGGGAAATCCTGTTTCCAGAATCGTCACTAACTTTCAAGCCCGGGTAAGGTTCCTCGCGTATCATCGAATTAAACCACATGTTCCTCCGCTTGTGCGGGCCCCCGTCAATTCCTTTGAGTTTCATTCTTGCGAACGTACTCCCCAGGTGGATAACTTATCGCTTTCGCTTAGTCACCGACTGTGTATCGCCGACAACGAGTTATCATCGTTTACTGCGTGGACTACCAGGGTATCTAATCCTGTTTGCTCCCCACGCTTTCGTGCCTCAACGTCAGATATAGTTTGGTAAGCTGCCTTCGCAATCGGTGTTCTGTATGATCTCTAAGCATTTCACCGCTACACCATACATTCCGCCTACCGCAACTACTCTCTAGTTCAACAGTATTAGAGGCAGTTCCGGAGTTGAGCCCCGGTATTTCACCTCTAACTTATCAAACCGCCTACGCACCCTTTAAACCCAATAAATCCGGATAACGCTTGGATCCTCCGTATTACCGCGGCTGCTGGCACGGAGTTAGCCGATCCTTATTCGTACTATACTTTCAGGCTCCTACACGTAGAAGCGTTTACCCTAGTACAAAAGCAGTTTACAACTCATAGAGCCGTCTTCCTGCACGCGGCATGGCTGGTTCAGACTTGCGTCCATTGACCAATATTCCTCACTGCTGCCTCCCGTAGGAGTTTGGTCCGTGTCTCAGTACCAATGTGGGGGGTTAACCTCTCAGTCCCCCTATGTATCGTTGCCTTGGTGAGCCGTTACCTCACCAACTAGCTAATACAACGCATGCCCATCTTTAACCACCGGAGTTTTTAACCCAAGAAGATGCCTTCTCGAATGTTATGGGGAATTAGTACCAATTTCTCAGTGTTATGCCCCTGTTAAAGGTAGGTTGCATACGCGTTACGCACCCGTGCGCCGGTCGCCGGCGGAGTATTGCTACTCCCCGCTGCCCCTCGACTTGCATGTGTTAAGCCTGCCGCTAGCGTTCATCCTGAGCCAGGATCAAACTCTCCATTGTATAAAATTTATAAATGTTTTGTTAGAGTCCTGACTATTCGTTTATCCTTAAAAGGAAAATTGACAGATAAATACTACATTTCTTTTCTCTCAAAATATAACCAGTAATTCAAAGAACCAGTTTGAAAAAGTCTCGCATTTTGTAGTGCGAAAGGACTGCAAAGATAAGTCATCTTTTTTAATCCTGCAAATCTTTTTTCAAAAATCTTTTTCAAGAACTTTACGTTTCGGAAAATCGCGCTTACACAGAGCTTTAAGCTCCTTTATTGTAAACTTTCAGTCTTTGTAAGAACATCCGTTTTTCTTGAACGCGGATGCAAAGGTAGTGACTTTTTCTGAACCTGCAAGCATTTTCGCATTTTTTTTTGAAAAATCTTCAATTTTCTTCAAAATAACGCTTTTTACCTATATATATTAATGACACCCGACATGATGCATGATGCGGGCCCGGACGTATCCCGATTCGGCAACAAGGGATTCCATCCGGCCCCTATTGCCGGCCGAAAGGCCCGTTCGGGGAATATAATTGTCCGCAGGACGAGTAAAATCGGACGGCACCCCGTAAAACAGAGATTTTTTACTATTTTTGCGGCAGATAATCCGACGGCTATGAACTTCAAAAAAATATCACTGCTCATCCTGATTCTGCTCATCGCGGATCAGCTGCTCAAAATCTGGGTCAAGACCCACATGCACCTCGACGAGTCGATCATCGTATTCCCGGACTGGTTTCAATTACGGTTTATCGAGAACAACGGCGCGGCTTTCGGCATGCACATCGCCTCGAAAGGGGGATTCGACTGGGGAAAACTGCTGCTCGGCATATTCCGCATCGTCATGGTAGGTCTCATCGGCTGGCTGATGCATCATCTGCTCCGCCGCCGGGAGGATACGCCGAAGGGGGTTATCGTCGGTCTGGCGCTGGTGATGGCCGGTGCGCTCGGCAATATTATCGACAGCGCTTTCTACGGACTGATCTTTTCGGAATCGACGCCGTACGCGGTAGCGCATTTCGGCGGACATTACGCGGGCTTCATGATGGGAAAGGTCGTGGACATGTTCTATTTTCCGCTGTTCCAGTGGAACAACGTGCCGCGGTTCCTGAGCTTTCTGGTCGACAGCAACAACTACTTCTTCGGGGCGATCTTCAATCTGGCCGACGCCTACATCTCCGTGGCGGTAGTCTATCTGCTTCTGTTTCAGTATAAATTTCTGAGCAAGTAGATTTTTTTCGCAAAAATAGTTGGCGATTCAGAAAAAAGTATTACTTTTGCACACCGCAATTCCAATAATGCCCAGGTGGCGGAATAGGTAGACGCGCACGTTTCAGGTGCGTGTGCCGCAAGGCGTGCAGGTTCGATTCCTGTCCTGGGCACAAAAAATCCCGTTAGAGGAAACTCTGAGGGGATTTTTCTTTTTCCGTGTCCGCATCGTGTCCGCAATTTCATGGAGAAGGGCTCTGATTTTTCCCTGCCAGAAAGACAAAACCAGATTATTTTTGTAATTTTGTATAAACCGATTCCAAACAAACGACGAACTATCCAGATTCTGATGTAATCCCTATGTTTACAATCAGAGTTGACTGCGATGAAAGCGGATAGATGAAAAAGCTATCGAGATTTTGGTTAGATTAAAGTTGCGAGACCTTTACTAACTAAAACGACGATAGCCATGAGAGAACGAAGAAATGAAATTATTTCAAAGGACAAAAGATTTATGTAGGAATCGACGTCCATTTGAAGAGTTGGTCGGTAACGGTCTTGTCCGCGACCTCTGTACTGAAGAAATTCAGTCAAAATCCGGCCCCGGAAGCGTTGCACGGATTTCTGACGAGGAGTTTATCCGGGAGCCGAGTATCATTCGGTGTACGAAGCGGGCTTTTGCGGATTCTGGATACACGAACGCCTGACGGCATTGGGGATCGACAACATCGTGGTCAACCCGGCCGACGTACCGACCAAGAGCAGCGAAAAGCTGCGTAAGAGTGACGCCGTGGACAGCGGCAAGCTGGCGCGGAGTTTAAGAGCCAACGAACTGAAAGGCATTTATACGCCGGACAGTGTATCGTTGGAAATGCGTTCCTTGATAAGATTGAAGAACTCGATCACCAAAGACACGACCCGTCAGAAGAACCGGATCAAGTCCCAGTTACGGTGTTTAGGCATCGGGATTCCGCAGGAGTTCCTCGAACCTTTCTCCAACTGGTCGAAACGCTTTTTCGCATGGCTGAAAGAGGTTGAGACACTCACTCCGAGCGATCGTCAGGCCCTCGACATTCAGCTCCGGCATCTGGAGGAACTACGCCGTCAGAAGTTGGAGATGACACGGGCTTTACGGGCCTTGGCCAAGGCGGACCGATTCCGCGAACCGCAGCGGTTGATTATGAGCGTTCCGGGGTTCGGGCAGACTACGGGAATGGCGTTTCTGTCGGAGATATGCGACATAACCCGTTTCCGCAATGCCGAACAACTGGCCGCCTATATCGGGATGATCCCGATGTGCCATAGCAGCGGAGAGAAAGACGGAACAGGAGACATTACCGTGCGAAAACACGCCGTCATGCGCTGTAATCTGATAGAGGCTGCATGGGTGGCTATACGCCAAGATCCCGCGATGAATCTGTTTTATACAGAACAATGCAAGCGGATGCCCAAGAGCAAGGCCATCGTAAAGGTCGCCCGCAAACTGGTAAATAGACTATACTTCGTGTTGAAACACCAGACCGAATATGTCAATAGTGTCGTGTCATAAGCAACCCCTTCCGGTAAACGGATTTTCCCAGAGAGAATACTACATATTGCGTGCGGCTTTGGAGTCCGCTTAATGTAAAATGCTCCTCTGGCCTTTGTAAACTAATACAGGAACATGCGGCAGAATACTGACCGCTGTGGAAAGTCTGTCTACCGAAGGATTTTTACGGGTTCTGAAATCACGGCTTTTGCAAGAGCCAAAGGTCAAAGCACATCGTGACTCCGCACCGACTCGATCGAAGGCCGGCGGAGACACGCTGTGCCTTGACCTTTGGCCGGGAAACTCATCAAGAATCGCAATGTATTGCAAATGAAATAAAAACAAATTTAACCGAAAACTTTGATCCAGATTTATTTGGATTGTAACAGGAAACGGCAGCATGGGGCCGGAACATTGTCCCCGGTCTCGTAGACCAATGAAATTTCGGACTTATTCCATGCTCTGATGTCTTTATTTCCTCAAAGTTATAATCATTAAAGTGAATATACGAATGACACTCCTGATCAGCATCGAATACCGTACCCGCTGGGGCGAACAGCTCGTACTCCGCCTCGGCAAGCGGCGCATCGCCCTGCAATACGCCGACGGCGGCGTCTGGACCTGCGCCGTAGAGCGGTACGCCCCTGCGGCGCAGCCGGCAGAATACCGTTACGAAGTCGAGCGCGAGGGCGTGTGCATCCGCAGCGAATGGCGGCCGCACACGCTGCGGATCCCGTCCCGGGAGGGGGTGCGTACGCTGCGCATTCGCGACCGCTGGCAGGAGATGCCCTCCGACACGCCGTTCTACTCCTCGGCATTCACCCGGGGCATCTTCGGCCGCGGGAAAACCGGTAATCCGAAGAAAGCAGCCGGCAACATCACCCTGCGCGTCATCCTGCCCACCCTGCGGCCGGACGAAACGCTCGCCGTCGCCGGCAGCGGCCGTGAACTGGGCGACTGGAAACGAATCGTCCCGATGGACGACAGCCGCTTCCCGGAATGGGAACTCACGCTACATACCGCACACCGGTTCGAATACAAATTCCTGATCGCCGACCGCAAGACCCTCACCCCCATCCTGTGGGAGGAGGGTGCCAACCGCACCTGGGGCGAACTGCCCGGCGCCGGCGAACACGCCCTCGACGCCGCGGCGTACCCGCGGTTCCCCGAACGCAGATGGCAGGGCGCCGGGACGGCGATCCCGGTCTTCTCGCTCCGTACGGAAGAGGATTTCGGCGTCGGTGAGTTCTACGACCTGAAACGGCTCATCGACTGGGCGGCCGCCACCGGGCAGTGCGTCATCCAGGTACTGCCGATCAACGATACCACCATGACCGGTACATGGGAAGACTCCTACCCCTACAACGCCAATTCGACCTTCGCCCTGCACCCGCAGTTCATCCGGCTGCCGGCCGCGGGCGTCGTGGAGGACGACGAGTACCGCACCCTGCGCAACGAACTGAACGCACTCCCCGAAATAGACTACGAACGGGTCAACCGGCACAAACTGCGGCTGCTCCGCCGGGCGTTCGAACGCCACGGAACCCGCACTGCGGCACGCCGCGACTACAAGGACTTCATCGCCGCCAATAGACACTGGCTCATCCCCTATGCCGCCTTCTGCACGCTGCGCGACGAAACGGGCACGCCCGACTTCACCCGCTGGGGCGGCTTCGCCCGCTATGACCGCAAAACCGTCGACGCCTACTGCCGCAGCCACAACCGCGACATCGCATTCCACTGCTATATTCAATACCACCTGCATACGCAGTTGTCCGAGGTCTGCGCCTACGCCCGCGCCCACGGCATCGTCCTCAAGGGCGACCTGCCCATCGGCATCAGTCGCACGAGTGTCGACGCATGGCTCTACCCACACCTGTTCCACATGGACTCGCAGGCCGGGGCTCCGCCCGACGCATTCTCGGCCGTCGGGCAGAACTGGGGATTCCCGACTTACAACTGGGAACGCATGGCACGCGACGGCTACGCCTGGTGGCGGGCACGCATGGCCAAGATGGCCGAATACTTCGACGCCTTCCGCATCGACCATATCCTCGGCTTCTTCCGCATCTGGGAGATTCCCGTACATGCCGTTCACGGCCTGCTGGGCTATTTCAATCCCGCCCTGCCCTACTCCGCCGACGAACTGCGCGGCATGGGCTTCGATACGGCCGGGGGACGCTTCACCGTTCCCGCGCCCGACGACCGGATGCTCGGCGAGCTGTTCGGCGAGCTGGCCGACGAAGTGCGCACGACCTGCATGAAGGAGGGCCGGTTGCTGCCCGCCTATGCGACGCAACGCAAGGTCGCCGAGCGCTTTCCCGGCGACGATCCGCGCCGAAGCCGCCTGCGCGAAGGGCTGATGACGCTGCTCGACGACGTGCTGTTCATCGAGGACCCGCGCCGCAAAGGTTTTTTCCACCCCCGCATCGCAGCCCAATCGACCTATATGTACCGCACCCTCGACCCGCAGCGGCGCGACACTTTCGACCGGCTTCACGACGACTTCTTTTACCGCCGCCACAACCGGTTCTGGCAGGAGTCGGCCCTGCGCAAGCTCCCGGTGCTCCTCTCGGCGACCGAGATGCTGACCTGCGGCGAAGACCTGGGCATGATTCCCGACAGCGTCCCCGAGACGATGCACGAACTGCAAATCCTCTCGCTCGAAATCCAGCGCATGCCCAAGACGCCGGGGGAACTCTTCGCCGACCCGGCGCACTACCCCTATTTCTCGGTCTGCACCACTTCGACGCACGACATGAACCCGCTGCGGGCATGGTGGGAGGAAGACCGCGAACTCACGGCGCGCTTCTACCACGAAGCACTCGGCATCGGGGGCGACGTTCCCTATTTCTGCGAGCCGTGGATATGCCGGCGCATCCTCGACATGCACCTCAATTCCCCGGCGATGCTCACCATCCTGCCGTTGCAGGACTGGTTCTCGACCGACGGGGAACTGCGCTACCCCGACCCGGCCAAGGAACGCATCAACGTCCCGGCCGTCGCCCGATACTACTGGCGTTACCGAATGCACCTCCCGCTCGAGGAACTGCTGCACAAGGAGACTTTCAACGAGTCGCTGCACGACATGATCGCCTGCAGCGGGCGCCGCTGACGGGCAGACTGCGGCAGCGCCGACCCCGGCCGCAAAAATAAGGGGCGCCCCGGAATTTCCGGAGCGCCCCTTTTATCATGCCGCCGCGCCATCCTCCCGGGTGCCCCTGCGGAAACCTTCCACGGGAATCCCTTCCTGGGATCTCTCAACCGAAGCCCTCGAAGGACGCCTCCGGAGGAACGCCCGCAGCATGATCCTTCAAAGTGAACTTTCAGTCCTCGGCGGAAAATTCCAGAGGAACTCCTCTGCGGAACTCCCCTCTCCCGCCGGAACCGGAGCCCCCGCCCGCCGCAGGAACGGTAACCCGGAAGGCCGGAGGACAAAACCCGGAAACGGAGGGGGGGGGCCGAAGACCTGCCCGTCGCGACCAAGGCTCAGCCATTCCCCTCCAGCCACTTCAGGAAGTCGTCGACCCGCGACCGGCTCACCACCATCTCGAACTCCGGACGCGGACGTGCCGTGATCTTCAGCCGGTTGCCCAGGTATTTCACGATGCTGACGATCGCCGGCATGGCGATGATGCAGCTGCGCGATATGCGGAAAAACCGCCCGGGATCCAGTTCGTCCGAAAGGACGTCGAGCGACTGATCCATGATGTAGCGGTTGTTGTCGTTCGTGACAAGGTAGGTGTTTTTCTCTTCCGAGTAGAAATAGGCGATGTCGGTGGTCTGCACCGGGACGATCCGGTCGTTGAAACGCACGACATAGCGCTGTTTGTATTCGCGCGGGCTGCGGATTGCGTTCAGCAATACGTCGGGGTCGATGCCCCCGCTCCGCACACGGCAACGTTCCACGGCACGCCGCAGCGCCGCGAGGTCGATCGGTTTGAGCAGGTAGTCGATGCTGTTGACCTCGAACGCCCGCACGGCGTAATTGTCATATGCGGTGGTCATGATGACCCGCGCCGTTACGTCCGCCTGGCGGAATATCTCGAAGCAATCCCCGTCGGAGAGTTCCACGTCCATGAAAATCACATCGGCACTGTTCCCCGGCGTGCGCAGCCAGAGCACCGTTTCCCTGACCGAGCCGGTCGTCCCGACGATCCGTACGTCGGGAAAATGCTGGGTCAGCGCTCGCGCCAGGTTTGCCTGGGCCATCATTTCGTCTTCTACGATCAGTACGTTCATATTACAGCAACGGTAAGGTGACACAATATTCGGTATCGGTACGGCGTATCCCGATCGGGATGCCCGACAGGTCGAGGTACTGCTGGCGGATGTAGTTCAGCCCCACACGGGTCGAGGGGTTGCCGGATACCTTCAGCTGAAGGTTGTTCGACACCGTCACGGCCTCGGCCACGGCGACGATGCGGATCACCAGCGGCCGGTCGGCCCCCACCGAGTTATGCTTGATGGCGTTTTCGATCAGCAACTGCACCGAGCAGGGCAGGACATGGCGGTTCATGGCCTCATCCGAAATGTCGGTCTCCACGCGGAACCCTTCGGGGAAACGCACCTGTAACAGGTCGACGTACATCCCCACGAAGGCCATCTCCTCGCGCAGGCGCACGAGTGTCTCCTCCTCGTTCTGGAGCATGTAACGGTAAATGCCCGCCAGTTTATGGATGTAGGCGCTGGCCTGCTCCGTGCGCTGCTCGCAGACCAGGCAGTCGAGGATATTGAGCGAGTTGAACAGGAAATGGGGGTTGACCTGCTGTTTGAGTTTCATGTAACGGAACTGCGCCTGGTGCGCCTTGCCGCGCTCGGCACGCAGCACGGCACGTGCGACCAGGGCGTAATCGACCATAAATACGACCGAATAGAGGGTCACCTCGACCAGCAGGGTGACGATCCACAGTTGCAGGAACTCCCGTGCGGTGAACGAGCGGTCGAAGGCGAACGGCAGGTGCAGCCCCGTAATGAGCGCCACGCAGGCCGACGTGAGCAGCACGAACAGAAGGAAGGCCGCGATTTCGGCGATCGGGCCGTGTCGGGTTTCACGCCTGCGCGTATGCCGGACATAGATGATATTGACGCACAGCAGGATAATCAGTGCCGCGGAATTGGAAGCCAGCAAGTCGGCCATGTGGTAGAGGCGGTCTGTGGAAAAGGAGGGCGAGGCGAAAAGCTCGACATAGGCCAGCCTCAGCACGAAAATCCCCCCCCACGGCCAGCAGCAGCAACCCGATGCGGGGCGTCCAGGCCGAGGAGCGGCTCGCCGTGTCGTCGCCGCGGCGGAACAACTTGGTGAACCACACGATGCTCCAGCCCAGGATCTCGGTGGTGATGAAGGTCGAGACGGCATGCACCACGGGCGAGGCGTGCAATAACAGCTCGATCAACTGCGCACCGCCCGTACCCAGCAGGTAGCCGATCACGTTGACGACGATCACGCTGGCAGCGGTGAACTCCACGTTCAGTCCCCGTTTGAGGCAGATCAGCACGATCAGCACGATCGTCAGCAGCGTCAGCACCAACTCGTCGTTGATCCCCGCCAGATGGCACGAAAGGGCGACCACGGCATGGAGCACGGCGAACAGGTGGATGATTCCGGACACTTTGAGCGATCGCATATAGGCTGACTGAGGCTGTATTAAAGTATATACGGGTTTCGTTTATTACGAATAAAGGTAGTGTTTTTCCGCGGAAATTCCAAATCGTCCCCCGCGGGCTACCGTTCGTCGCAAAAATCCGCCCGTTCATCCGGCTGAACCTTCCGTTCGTCGCCCTGCGGTTCGCCGTCCGGATTTTTTATTAAAATTTGTATAACCTGAAAACCAACCGAAAAACCGAAATGACCAAGCCTAAACTCTCATTTTGGCAGATTTGGAACCTCAGCTTCGGCTTCCTCGGCGTGCAGATCGGATATTCGCTCCAGAATTCCAACACGTCGAGCATCTTCGAATCGCTGGGGGCAGATGTCAGCCACCTGAGCTACTTCTGGCTGGCGGCACCGCTGGCCGGCATGATCGTCCAGCCCATCGTGGGGCTTTTTTCCGACGGCACCTGGACGCGCTGGGGCCGCCGCATCCCCTACATCCTGGGCGGGTCGCTGATCTCGGCGCTGGCGCTGGTGCTCATGCCCAACTGCCCCAAACTGCTCGCCTTCGCCCCGCTCGCCATGGGGGCTTTCATCCTGCTGTTCATGGATTTGTCGTTCAACGTCACGATGCAGCCCTTCCGGGCGCTGGTGGCCGACATGCTCGACGATTCGCAGAAGACACAGGGCTACGTGGTACAAACCTTCCTGATAAACCTCGGTGCGGTCGTCGGCGCTATCCTGCCGCTCGTCATGACATGGCTCGGCGTGTCGGACGAGGCCGCTCCGGGGCATGTTTCGCCGCACATCGCCTACTCCTACTATGCCGGGGGCGCGATCCTGCTGCTCACGGTGCTCGTCACCTCGTTCAAGACACGGGAATATCCGCCCGGGGAGTTCGCCCGCTACAACAACCTCTCCGAGGAGGACGCCAAACCGATGAGCTTCGTCGGCCTCATGCGCAACGTCCCCGGCGTGATGGTGCGGCTGGGCGTCACGCAGTTCTTCTCGTGGGCGGCGCTCTTCCTGATGTGGACTTACCTCAAACCCGCCATCACGGGTGTAGTCACCGACCATGCCACGGGCGAAGTGCTCTCGGCCGGCGCCACGCAGACATGGGTCGGCGTGCTCAACGGCACCTACCCCATCCCCGCCTGCATCGCCGCCCTGTTCCTCGGGCGCGTCGCCGCGCGCTACGGCAACAAACCCGTCTACGCTGCCTGCCTGCTCGCCGGGGCGCTGGGCTTCGCGGGGTTGTGCCTGCTGCACGACCAGTACGCGCTGATGCTCCCGATGGTGGGGATCGGCATCGCCTGGGCGGGCATCCTCGCCATGCCCTACGCCATCCTGTCGCGCGCGGTCGAGCCACGCCGCATGGGCGTATACATGGGTATCTTCAATTTCACGATCACCGTCCCCCAGATCGTCATCGGACTGACCGGCGGTGCCATCGTCAAGTACTGCTTCGCCTCCGATGCGGCCGACATGCTGGCGCTCGCCGGGGTATTCATGCTGCTGGCCGCCGTGTCGGTCTTCCTGGTCAAAGAACACAAGGCCCAATGACCTACAATCCATAAAATCAACTTATAAACTAACCAAAATTCTTATGAAACGATTTTTAACTATGTGTGCGGGTATCTTGCTCATATGTCAATTTACCCCCCCCCTCACGCTGGCGCAAAACGCTGGTTATGAGGTAAAAGGCGTAGTTGTCGACAAGTCCGGGATGCCGATCCTGGGCGCTACCGTCGTCGAAAAGGGCACGACCAACGGTGTCTCGACGGGCATCGACGGCGACTATGCCATCCGCGCCGCCGGCCCCGAGTCGGTCATCGAGGTCAGCTATGTCGGTTACAAGACCGTCAGCCTGGTGGCCAGTTCGTCGCTGCTGGCGCACCTCACGCTCGAAGAGGATGCCATGGGTATCGACGACGTGGTGGTGATCGGCTACGGTACGGTCAAGAAGAACGACATGACCGGTTCGGTCGTGGCGATCAAGGCCGAAGAGTTCAACCGCGGCGCCGTGGTCTCCACACAGGACATGCTCAAGGGTAAGGTTCCGGGCGTGCATATCATCCCCGGCGACGGAGGCCCCGGATCGAGCGCCACCATCCGCGTGCGCGGTGCGGCTTCGCTCAACGCCTCGAACGACCCGCTGATCGTGATCGACGGGGTGCCCATCGCAGTCGACGGCGGCAAGGGTATGGCCAACCCGCTGGAGACGATCAACCCCAACGACATCGAATCCTTCACCGTGCTCAAGGACGCTTCGGCGGCGGCCATCTACGGTTCGCGCGCCTCGAACGGCGTCATCCTCGTCACCACCAAGAAGGGGCGCGGCAACACGCCCCGCGTATCGTACAGCGGCAGCGTGAGCGTCCAGACCAACTCCGACGAGCTGCCCGTGATGTCGCCCGGCGAGTTCCGCACCTACATCGACCAGGTATACCCCGCAGGTACGACCACGGGCGACAAGGTGCAGTCGATGCTCGGCGACAAGAACACCAACTGGCAGGACTTGGTCTTCCGCACCGCCATTTCGCATGACCACAACGTCAGCCTGATCGGCAACATCAACGATAGGATGCCCTACCGCGCATCGGTGGGCTACACCAACCAGCAGGGTACGCTCGAAACATCGAAATACGAACGCGGGACGCTCGACCTGAGCCTCTCGCCCAACTTCTTCGACAAGCACCTCACGGTCAACCTCAACGCCAAGGGCGTCATCACGTCGCAGCGCTACGCCTCGGGCGGCGTGGTGGGTTCGGCGGCCTTCTTCAACCCCACGATCGACCCCTATTTCCGCAACGACGACGGTTCGATCGACTACACGACCACCAACGGATACTGGAACTACGGATCGGGCCGCGGCGAGGACTTCACGCCCAACACCCTGCTGGGCGCAGGCCCGCTCTCGCAGCTCTACGACCGCGACAATACGGCGCGTGCCAAGCGTTTCATCGGCAACGCCCAGATCGACTATAAGGTTCACGGCTTCGAGGCGCTGCGCTTCAACCTCAACCTCGGCCTCGACGTATCGAGCGCCAAGACCTACGACGGCGTGAACCCCGGCTCGTTCCAGGCATACACCGACACCGAGGCCCGCGGCTGGGGACAGTATTCGTGGACGACGAACTTCCGCCGCAACCAGCTGCTCGAATTCTACGCCAACTTCAATAAGGAGTGGGGCATCCACCACCTCGACGTGATGGCCGGTTATTCGTGGCAGCATTTCTACAGCTCCGACCACTCGGTATCCTATTTCAACGAGACGCACGAGCAGAAGGGCGAGGATTCGCGCTACCCGTTCAACCGCCAGGAGAATTATCTGCTCTCGTTCTACGGACGCCTGAACTATTCGATCGCCTCGAAATACCTCTTCTCCTTCACACTGCGTGACGACGCCTCATCGCGTTTCTCGAAGGATACCCGCTGGGGCCTCTTCCCTTCGGGCGCCTTTGCGTGGAACATCGCCGAGGAGAATTTCCTGAAGGATTCGCGTGCCGTCTCGGCCCTCAAGCTGCGCGTCAGCGTGGGGCAGACCGGGCAGCAGGAGATCGGCTCCAATTATCCCTACCTGGCGCGTTACTACATGTCGACCGACGTCTATAAGACCTATTACATGGGCAGCGCCGGGCACATGTTCTACCTCACGCCGGGCGCCTACGACCCCAACATCAAATGGGAGACCACGACGACCTACAACGTCGGCCTCGACTTCGGGTTCCTCGGCGGGCGCATCAACGGCAGCGTCGACTGGTACCTGCGTCAGACGGACGACCTCCTGAACAACGTCATCACCCCCATGGGCTCGAACTTCGGCAACACGGTGCTCACCAACATCGGCTCGATGGAGAACAAGGGCGTGGAGTTCAACCTGAATTTCATCCCCGTGCAGACCAAGGACTGGAACCTCACGGTCGGCTTCAACGGCACGTTCCAGCACACCGAGTTCACCAAGCTCAACAACACCGACGACCCCGACTACGCCATCCAGGTGAGCAGCATCACCAAGGGTACGGGCAACCTGCTCCAGCGCCACATGGTGGGTTATGCACCCTACACCTACTACTGCTTCCAGCAGGTTTACGACCAGGACGGCAAGCCGATCCAGAACGCATTGGTGGATCGCAACAAGAACGGCCAGATCGACCAGGGCGACCGTTACATGACCGACAAGAGCCCCAACCCCGACTTCTTCTACGGCATCAGCCTCAAGCTGAGCTACAAGAACTGGGACTTCGGCTTCAACGGCCACGGTTCGGCGGGCAACTGGGTCTTCAACGACTTCGCCTCGGCCAACTCGACGTCCAACATCGACATCAACGCCGGCAACCTGCCCAACTTCGCACGGCTGGTCAAGAAGACCGGCTTTACGAAGGCCAACAGCGGCGAGCAGTGGTATTCGGACATGTTCCTCGAAAACGCTTCGTTCTTCCGCATGGACGACATCAACCTCGGGTACACGTTCAACAAGATTGGCAACTGGAAGGGCTCGATGCGCGTCGCCTTCGGCGTGCAGAACGTATTCGTCATCACCGATTACAGCGGCGTAGACCCCGAAATACCGGGCGTCAACGGCATCGACGGCTCGATCTGGCCGCGCCCGCGCACCTATTCGCTGCGTCTGAATGTAAACTTCTAAAAACGAACGAACCATGAAAATCGACATAAAACATTTCGCCTTGGCGGCGGCAGGCGCAACGATGCTGCTCACTTCGTGCATCGGGGATCTCGACACCCTGCCCCTCAACCCGTCCGACTCGACCTCGGAGACCGTCTACGGGAAAGACGAGAACGGCTACCTGGCCGGGCTCACCAAACTCTATTTCAATTTCGTCTCGAACGACACCACCGACCTGCAGGTCAGCGACGGCGGCGCCTCGGAGCTCATCCGCGCATTCTGGACGATCCAGGAGGTTACGGCCGACGCCTGCAAATGCGCCTGGGAGAACGACGCCTGGGTTCGCGCCATGAATACCGACACGTGGTCCGACGCCGACAACGACGCGACCTACGCCGTCTACGTACGTACGTTGCAGGGCATCGCCTACGTGAACGAGTACCTGCGCCAGACCGCCTCGGACAAACTCTCCGACCGCGGCGTGAGCAGCGAACTGGCCGCCAGGATCCAGAGCTTCCGTGCCGAGGCCCGTTTCCTGCGCGCCTATTTCTACTGGATCGCCCTCGACGTGTTCGGCGACGTGCCGTTTACGACCGAGACCTCGCCCTTCGGCGGCGGTGTGAACCCCAAACAGGCCTCGCGCAAGGATGTCTTTGACTACTGCATCTCGGAGCTGACCGACCTGGCTTCGGACGAAAGCGCGATGCCTGCCGCACGCTCGAACTACCCGCGTGCCGACAAGGGTGCGGTCAACGGCCTGCTGGCCCGCATGTACCTCAATGCCGAGGTTTATGCCGGCACCCCGATGTGGACGGAGGCCAAATCCGCCTGCGAAGCGATCTTCGGCATGGGCTACTCGCTCTGCCCGGAGTATTCCGACCTCTTCCGCGGCGACAACGGCGAGAACGCCGACGCCCTGAAGGAGATCATCTTCGGCGTGGCATACGACGCCGAGCAGACGCAGTCCTACGGCGGCACGTCGTACCTGACGCTGGCAGCCATCGCCGCCACCGACGTGACGGCCGAACAGAAGATCAACGGCGTGAACAACGGCTGGGCCGGCATCCGCGTACCCTACGAATACGTACAGAAATATTTCAACGCCCGCAACGCGGACTACACCACGGGCGAATATACGGTCAACGACAAACGCGGCGGAATGTTCTACATCAAAGGCCGCCAGGAGTCGATGAACGATGCGCTCTATGTCTTCCTCAACGGGTGGACTTGCCTCAAGTTCAACAATATCCCCCACGACATGACCAACGACGAATTCCTTGCCACGGCTGCATCGAAGGCATACAGCGACATCGACTTCCCGATGATCCGCCTGGGCGAGATCTACCTGATCTACGCCGAGGCCTGCATGAACCTGGGACAGGCCAACACCGCGCTGCCGAAGCTCAAGGAGCTGACCGACCGCGCCGGGGTATCGGCCCCCTCGTCGGTCACGGCCGACTACCTGCTCGAGGAGCGTGCCCGCGAGCTGATGTGGGAGGGGCACCGCCGCACCGACCTGATCCGCTACGGCAAGTTCACCACCCCGTCGTTCCTCTGGACATACAAGGGCGGCACCTTCACCGGACAGGGGTTCGATGATTACATGAAAATCTTTGCCATCCCTTCGTCGGAGCTCGCTTCCAACCCCGAACTGCACCAGAATCCCGGCTACGGAAACGCAACCGATAAATAACCAACCCTAAAAATCGTACGACTATGAAAATTACACGATATGCGATGATGCTGGCGGCTGCGACGGGGCTCCTCTCCGCCTGCCAAAAGCTCGACGAGGTAAAGGCCTACGACCCCGACAAGGTCGTGGCGCCCGTGCTGCATGCGCTGCCCGGGGAGATCGTCATTACGCCCGACAACATGGGCTCGACGCAGACCTTCACCTGGGACGCCGCCGACTTCGGCGTCCGCACCCAGATCAACTACTCGATCGAAGCCTCGTACAACGACGGTGCGAAACTGGTGCTCTTCACGGGAATGAACGGCACCTCGTCGGAACAGACCTATGAAAGCCTCAACAACATCCTTGCGCTGTCCGTGGAAGACGGCGGCCTGGGGGTTCCCTCGGGCGAACCTACGGACGTGGATTTCTACATCAGCGCCACGATCGGCACCGACTTCGAAAAATTCTACTCCGCCCCCGCCACCGTCCGCATGACCGTGACGACGGCCGAGCGTACCTATCCCCAGGTCTGGGTAATCGGCGATTACTGCGGCTGGAATTTCGACAACGCACAGGGACTGTTCTGTTTCTCCGGCGACGAGGTCACCTACGAAGCTATCGTTGACTTGGGCGAAAAAGCCGCCAACGGCTTCAAACTGAGCGGCGAAGCCGGTTGGAACGATGCCTGCAACTGGGGCACCGACGGTGATGCTGCGGCTCCGGAAACGGAAGCCCCGTCGATCACGCTGATCTCCAGCGGCGGTTCCGGAAACATCATGGTCTATTCCAAGCGCTTCTACCGCTTCGTATTCGACCGTTCGACATTAACGTTAAGCAATAAGCTGTCGTTCAACTCGATGGGTATTATCGGCGATGCCACTCCGGGCGGCTGGGACACCGACACGGAGATGAATTTCGACACCCAAAAACAGCGTTTCTGGGTCGACGTCACACTGACCGCCGGGGAATTCAAATTCCGTGCGGACAACGACTGGGCGATAAACTTCGGCGGGGCGGACGGACGCCTTTCGCAGAACGGCGACAACATCAAGGCCACGGCGGGCAACTACCGCGTATACGCAACCCTGAACAACTCTGCGGAGATCACCTACGAACTCAATGCCGGCGACTACGGCACGGGCGGCGGCGAAGAACCCGACCCGGGGCCGGAAAAGGCCGACTGGTACATCCACGGCCAGACCGTCGCAACCCCCGACTGGGGCCCGACGGCCATGGAGAGCGCCAGCTCGAACATCGTGGCCTACAAGGCCGCAGGGGTCGAGGTAGCCGCCAACTCGGAATTCCTCTTCAAGAGCGGCGACGAGTCGCAGTGGATCGGGGCCGACGCCGCATTCGCCGGCAGCAGCCCCTACACCTGCACGATCGGCTCGGCCTTCAAGGTTTCCGCCGACAAGGTCAATGCCGTGATCGCCGAAGCCGGCACGTACGACTACTGGCTGCTGCCCGAGGCGGGACGCGCCTACGTGATGGCCGCAGGCGCCAAGCCCGAGCTGGTCGCCGACACATGGGGACTGGTCGGCAACATCACCGGATGGGGTGACCTGGGCGATTTCTCCATGAGCGAGGAGGGCGCCTACCTCGTTCGCAAAGGCGTAGTCCTGACCACCGCCAGCGAATTCAAGATCCGCTTCAACAACGCCTGGGACGACTCCAAGAACTACGGCACGGCGTCGGGCGGTGCGGTCGACATCAACAAGGCCGTCGACATCATCACCAGCGGCGGTTCGCAGAACATGAAAGTCCAGCTCGACGGCACCTACGACATCTATTTCGACCTCGCGAATTCGCAGATATACATCATGTCCGAGGGCAAGACCCCGGCAGAGGCCGAATAACGGCCACCCTTTCACGGGACGGCACACAGAGATTGCCGTCCCGTTTCTGGCCTGCCGCCCCTGACCGGACGGCAGGCCCCGAAACGAACTTTAACCGAGATTCCGCTATGAAAAAATTTCTTTTCCTGCTGCTGGCACTCGTACTTTCCGTATCCGTGTCGTGCAGCGACGACAAGACCGGCGATACCGGCGGCAGTATGCTCTCCGTGACCCCCGCGGAGATAGAATTCGAAGCCGCAGGCGGCAGCCGGCTGCTCGACCTGCGCACCGATGCGGGCGCGTGGTCGCTGACGCAGAGCGACAATACCGCATGGTGCACACCGGCCCTCACATCGGGCAAAACCTCCACGTCGTTCGCGGTCACGGCGACCGCAAACGAGTCGTCGAAACGCTCCGCGACGCTTACCTTCACCGCCCCGGGCTGCGATCCGGTCGTCGTCACCGTGACACAGAGCGGCGATGCCTCCCAGGATTTCGAGGGCGAGCAGGTCGTCGCCCAGCCCGATGCGTGGGACAACCGCAAACGCGCCGACATAAGCTACCAGCTGCTGGTATACAGCTTTGCCGACGGCAACGGCGACAAGGTGGGCGACCTGCCGGGGCTGACCCGGCGGCTCGACTACATCGACGCACTCGGCGCCTCGGCCGTGTGGCTCTCACCGATCCATCCGGCGGCTTCGTACCACGGTTACGACGTGCTCGACTACGAGGCGGTCAACCCCGCCTTCGGGTCGGACGCCGACCTGAGGGCATTCATCGACGCGGCCCATGCCCGCGGCATCCGGGTCTACCTGGATTACGTGCTCAACCATACGGGCAAAGACCACCCGTGGTTCAAATCGGCCGCCGCGTCCGAAGGGAGCCCTTACCGTGACCGCTATATCTTCTCCGAAGACCCGCAGGCCGACATCGCGGCCGGGCGGATCGACCAGATCGCCACGGAAGGCGCCGCAGGCTACGATGCCGGACAATGGTTCTCGACCGACACGGGGGCGGGTGCCGCCGGGCGCTTCAAGTTCGTGCTCGACTGGACAAATGCCGACAGCCCGACGGTGACCGTTACCGAAACGACCGATGCCGCGGATGCGGACAATACGCAGGGCGGCGCGGACGACAAATACCTCTATTTCGGCAACGGCACGAGCAAACGCTTCTACGCCAGGGGCGGCAACAGTTACGAACTGACGCTCGACTTCGATTCCGACTGGGGATTCCTCGTCCGCACCTCGACCACGTCGTGGGCCGCAGGCACCAAATACGGCGCCCCCGACAACCGGACGATCATCCGGTTCGGGGAGCCCTTCACCCTGATGTCGAACCGCTCGGCCGATCCGGCCAACGTGCAGTTCTCGCTGCCGACGATGTACCATTCGCACTTCTGGACGGCGGCATTCGCCGACCTCAACTACGGCAAGGCCGCCGAGGCCGAGCAGTCCGGGGCGTTCAAGGCCGTCACCGAAGCGGCCGACAAGTGGGTACGCATGGGCGTGGACGGGTTCCGCCTCGATGCCGTGAAGCACATCTACCACAACGCCTACAACGACGAGAACCCCACGTTCCTCAAGAAATTCTACGACCGCATGAACGAGAGCTACAAGGCCGCCGGCGGAGAGGGCGATTTCTACATGGTGGGCGAGATGCTCGACGAAGCGGACAAGGCGGCACCCTATTACCGGGGGCTGCCGGCGCTGTTCGAATTCACGTTCTGGTACAAGCTCAAATGGGCGCTGCAAAACGGCATCGGATGCTATTTCGTCAAGGACATCCTCGACGTGCAGCCCCTCTACGCACAGTACCGCAGCGATTATATCGAAGCCACGAAACTTTCGAACCACGACGAGGATCGCACGGGCTCCGACCTGGGACAGTCCGCCGAAAAGATGAAGGTGGCGGCCGCCGTGCTGCTCACGGCGCAGGGCGCACCCTACATTTACCAGGGCGAAGAGCTCGGGTACTGGGGCACCAAATCCAACGGCGACGAATATGTCCGCACCCCGATCCTGTGGGACAAGGCGGGCAACGAACTGGCTTCGGGAAGCCTCTCGGGCAAGATCGACATGCAGATGCTGACCCCGGCGATCTCGGTCGAGGCACAGGCCGACGACGACGGTTCGCTGCTCAACCTCTACCGCACGTTCGCCCGGCTGCGCAACACCTACCCCGTGCTGGCGCAGGGCAAGATGGTCAAACACCCGGTCTACAACGACGGCAACACCTCGCAGCAATCCATCGCGGCCTGGTACCGCGAGCTGGACGGCGAACGGATGCTCGTCGTGCACAACTTCGGCCGGGAGGAGCAGATACTGACCCTTACCGACCAACCGGACAAGGCCGTAGGCGTCTCAGGTGAAGTGAAACTTCAGCGCGGCGACGCTTCGTCGAAACTGCTCATGGGCGCCTGGTCGTCGGTGGTATTCACGCTCTAAACGACACGCCATGAAACGCTTGCCCGCATTACTTCTCGCAATGGTACTGGTTGCCTGCGGCACACGGCCGCAGCAACCGGCCGCCCACCCCGACTGGAGTTACAACTCGGTCGTCTACGAAATGAACGTGCGCCAGTACACCCCCGAAGGGACGCTGGCGGCGGCCGCACGCCACCTGCCCCGGCTCAGAGAACTGGGCGTGGACATCGTCTGGCTGATGCCCGTCTACCCCATCGGCGTCAAGGAGCGCAAGGGAACCCTCGGCTCGTACTACGCCATCTCCGACTACGAAGCCGTCAACCCCGAATTCGGCACGCTGGAGGATTTCGACCGGTTCCTGGCCGAAGCCCACAGACTCGGGCTGCGCGTGATCCTGGACTGGGTGGCCAACCACACCTCGCCCGATGCCCGCTGGATCGAGGAGCGCCCGGCCGACTGGTATGTACGTGACTCGCAGGGCAACACCATCGTGCAGTACGACTGGACGGACATCGCCAAGCTCGACTACGGCAACGCGGACATGCGTGCCGCAATGGCGGCCGCCATGCGTTTCTGGCTCGACCGCGGCATCGACGGATTCCGCTGCGACATGGCGTGCGAGGTACCCATCGACTTCTGGCAGCAGACGCTGCCCGCACTGCGGAAAGAGTACCCCGGCATCTACCTGCTCGCCGAGGGCGAAGCCCCCGCATTGCACGACGGGGCGTTCGACGCCTCGTATGCGTGGGAGCTGCACCACCTGCTGAACGATATCGCACAGGGACGGAAAAGCGCCGCAGACCTGCGTGCCTACGTCGCCAGGGATGCCGCTGCCATGCCGCGCGAGGCGTTCCGCCTGATGTTCACCTCGAACCACGACGAAAACTCGTGGGCCGGGACGGAATTCGAGCGCATGGGCGACGCGGCACGCGTGATGGCGTTGCTGACCTTCACGCTGCCCAACGGGCAGCCGCTCGTCTATACCGGACAGGAGATGGGGTTCGACCACCGCTTCGAGTTCTTCGAGAAAGACCCCGTCCCCGCGTGGGAACGCAACGGATTTACGGATTTCTACGCCGCCCTGATCCGGCTGCGCCACGAGAACCCGGCGCTCGCAGCCGGGGAACGCGGCGGGCAGGCCGCATACCCGCTCGGCGAACGAACACCCGACGGCCTGATGCTGTTTTCCCGTACGGCCGGCGGCAACGAGGTGACAGTCGCTGCGAACCTCAGTGCGGAGGAGGTCGCATTCGACCTGCCGTTCGAGGGCTCGCGCCGCGAGTTCTTCACCGGGAAGGAATACACGGGCGGCACCCGCACCGTGCTTCCCGCATGGCAATGGCTGGTCTTCGCACAAGACAGGAGATAAAAGTTGCGGACATGCGCCGGGGATGCGCGGAAACAGCGCCGGGAACCCGCCGGGAACCCGATAGAACCCGACGGGAATAGACAGTAAACCATCCGAGAAGCACAGGGATGCGCACGAGAAGCACAGGGATGCCCCGGGCGAAACGGGAATCGCTGGAAACCGATTTTTTGCTAACTTTACAAACGACGATATTTTGAACCGATTTTTCATGACACTCGCAGCAGCCGGACTGCTCTCCTGCACAGGGACAGGACAGTCCGCATTCGACCCCGCCTCGGTGGCAGACGCCTCGGGCGAGGTTACCCGCGTCGAACCCCTCTCGTGGTGGACGGGGATGCAGACCCCGCTCCAGTTGCTCGTCAACGGGGCCGGCATCGCGGCATACGACGTCCGCATCGAAGGCGGACAGGGCGTCGGGGTGAAGGCCCGCCACAAAGCCGACAGTCCCAATTACCTATTCGTGGACGTGGAGGTGAAACCCGACGCGGAGCCGGGCACCTACTACCTCGTATTCTCGCAGGGGGAACGACAGTTCAAGGTTCCCTATGAGATCGCGGCACGCGCCGAAGGCTCGGTCGCACGCAAGAGTTTCACCACGGCCGACATGATCTACCTCCTGATGCCCGACCGCTTCGCCAACGGCGATGCGTCGAACGACTCGACGCCCCACACGCGGGAGCGCGCCGACCGCAGCGCCTTCTTCGGCCGCCACGGGGGCGACCTGCAGGGGATGATCGACCACCTGGATTACATCGCAGGGCTGGGCGCCACGGCCGTATGGCCCACGCCGCTGCTGCTGGACGACGAACCCGAAGGTTCGTACCACGGCTACGCCTGCGGCGACTACTACCGCATAGACCCCCGGTTCGGCTCGAACGAACTGTATAGGGAGTTCGTCGGCAAAGCCCACGAGCACGGGCTGAAGGTGATTATGGACATCGTCACCAACCACTGCGGCACGGGCCACTGGTGGATGAAAGACCTGCCTTTCAGAGACTGGATACACCAGTTCCCCGAATACACCGGGACGAACGTCTGCTTCTCGACGAACATGGATCCCAACGCTTCGCGCTACGACCTCGACCTGCAGGAGAGCGGCTGGTTCGTGCCGTCGATGCCCGACATGAACCTCGACAATCCCTATGTGCTGCAATATTTCAAGCAATGGGCCGTGTGGTGGATCGAGTATGCCGGCCTGGACGGGTTCCGCGTCGACACCTACCCCTACAACGAGAAGGTGCCGATGAGCGAGTGGTGCGCGGCCGTACGCAGGGAATACCCCGATTTCAACATCGTGGGCGAATGCTGGACGTCGTCGATCCCGCAACTGGCATACTGGCAGGGCGGCAATCCCAACAAGGACGGCTTCGACTCGCACCTGCCGTCGATCATGGATTTCCCGCTGCAGGAGGCCATCTGCCGGGCGCTGCCCACCGACTCGCTCCGCTGGGGCGAGGGCATGACGCGCGTCTACGACTGCCTGTCGCACGATTTCGTCTACCATGACCTGTCGAAAATGATGATCTTCGTCGCCAACCACGACACCGACCGCATCGGCGACATCGTACGCAGAAACCCCGACCGGCTGAAACTCTCGATGGCGATGCTGGCCACGATGCGCGGCATCCCGCAGATATTCTCGGGCGACGAGATGATGTTCACCTCGAAAGACCTCTCGCAGGGACACGGCGGGCTGCGCGTGGATTTCCCCGGCGGCTGGGAGGGCGACGCGGTGAACCTGTTCGACCCGGCGCAGCGCGATGCCGTACAGGCGGGGCTCTTCGACTACACGCAGCGGCTCTTCCAATGGCGCAAGTCGAAGCCCGTGATCCACAACGGCCGCACGATGCACTTCCTCTCGCGCGACAACACCTACGCCTATTTCCGTTATGACGACACCGACGCGGTATTCGTCTTCATCAACAACTCGCGGGGCAAGAAACAGGTGCCGTGGTCGCACTATGCCGAGATCGCCTCGGGGCTGAGCGACGGGCGCAACGTCCTGACGGGCAAAGCCACGGAGGTGGACGATACCACCACGGTCGGCCCGCGGCAGGCGCTGATCGTAGAATTCAAACGTAAATAACAAGACCGAACCATGAAGAAAATATTTTTATATATCTCCGCGCTGCTGGCCGGTGCAGCCTGCACGGCACAGGAGACGCTCCTCTCGCCCGACGGCCGCCTCCGCCTGGAGTTCAGCCTGGCGGATGGAGGCCGCCCCACCTATACGCTCGATTACAAGGAGCGCCCCGTGATCCTGCCCAGCGGCATGGGGCTCGAACTGCGCGGCGAAGCCCCAAAGCTGGAATTCGGGGCTGAAATCCGCAAGGGCGAACCAGGGCGCCCGGTATCGCTCTACGACGGGTTCACCCTCGGGCAGGTGGCCCGCAGCGAGTCCGACCAGACATGGCGTCCCGTATGGGGCGAGCAGGCCGAGATCCGCGACCGCTATAACGAAATGGCCGTCACGCTGCGGCAGGCCGCGACAGGCCGCGACATGACGATCCGCTTCCGGCTCTACGACGACGGGCTCGGATTCCGCTACGAATTCCCCGAACAGGAGTCGCTGACCTATTTCGTCATCGGCGAGGAGAAAACACAGTTCGCCATGGCGGGCGACCACACGGCGTTCTGGATCCCGGGCGACTACGACACGCAGGAGTACGACTACACGGAGTCGAAACTCTCGCAGATACGGGAGCTGATGCCCGGCGCCATCACGCCCAACTCGTCGCAGACGCCCTTCTCGCCCACGGGCGTACAGACGGCCCTGCAGATGAAGAGCGACGACGGGCTCTACATCAACATCCACGAAGCGGCGCTGGTCGACTATGCGTGCATGCACCTCGACCTGGACGACCGGAATTTCATCTTCACCTCGCACCTTACGCCCGACGCACAGGGGTGGAAAGGCTACATGCAGGCGCCCTGCCATACCCCGTGGCGCACGGTGACGGTCTCGGACGACGCCCGCGACATCCTCGCCTCGAAGCTGATCCTGAACCTCAACGAGCCGTGCGCCTATGACGACACCTCGTGGATCAAGCCCGTGAAATACATGGGCGTATGGTGGGAAATGATCACCGGCAAGAGCGACTGGGCCTATACGCGCGACGTGCCGTCGGTACAGCTCGGCGTGACGGATTACGCCCGATGCAGGCCCAGCGGCCGCCACGGCGCCGAGAACGAGAACGTGAAGCGGTACATCGACTTCGCGGCGGCACACGGGTTCGACCAGCTGCTCGTCGAAGGCTGGAACGTCGGCTGGGAGGACTGGTTCGGGCACACGAAGGATTACGTCTTCGATTTCGTGACCCCCTACCCCGATTTCGACATCGCCGCACTGAACGAATATGCGCACGGGAAAGGCATCCGGCTGATGATGCACCATGAAACGTCGGCTTCGGTGCGCAACTACGAACGCCACATGGAAGCGGCCTACCGCCTGATGGACAAATACGGGTACAACTCGGTCAAGAGCGGGTACGTGGGCGACATCCTGCCCCGCGGCGAGCACCATTACGGGCAGTGGATGAACAACCACTACCTCTATGCCGTCCGCCGGGCCGCCGACCACAAGATCATGGTCAACGCCCACGAGGCGGTGCGCCCGACGGGCCTCTGCCGCACCTACCCCAACCTGATCGGCAACGAGTCGGCACGCGGCACGGAGTACCAGGCGTTCGGCGGCTCGAAGCCCCACCATGTGACGATCCTGCCCTTCACGCGCCTGCAGGGCGGCCCGATGGACTACACGCCCGGCATCTTCGTGATGGACGTCGCGGAGGTCAACCCCGGCAACCACTCGCACGTCAACGCGACGCTCGCCAACCAGCTGGCGTTGTACGTGACGATGTACTCGCCGCTGCAGATGGCGGCAGACCTGCCCGAGCACTATGAGAAATACATGGATGCGTTCCGTTTCATCGAGGACGTCGCACTGGACTGGGAAGAGAGCCGCTACCTGCTGGCCGAACCGGGCGACTACATCGTCGTGGCGCGCAAGGCCAAAGACACGGGCGAGTGGTTCGTGGGCGGCGTGACGGACGAGAACCGACGTACGGTGACGCTCCCGTTCGACTACCTCGATCCCGGTAAGGAGTACGTGGCGACGCTCTACGCCGATGCCCCCGATGCCGATTACCAGACCAATCCGCAGGCATATGTCATCCGCACCGGGAAGGTCAGACAACGCACGGAACTCGACGTGGAGATGGCGCGCGGCGGAGGCTTTGCAATCTCCATACGCGAGGCAACCGACGCAGACCGCAAACTCTGCAAGCTGAAATAACGGGCGATGCCTGCGGACGGCAATCATGCCGGGGCCCACACAGCCCCCTCAAAAAATCCTTTGCCCCTCGTTCTTTTCAAGAACAGGGGCTTTTTTATGCGTATTTTTAAAACGCAAAAGTTCGCCCCTATATTATTGACTCCAAACCATTTACGCCCACAAATCCAAGATTAACACAACTGCTTGATTTTCAAAACAACATGGAGGTGGTCAATCAAAATTAACGAATCATTATAGCGGGGAAAATAAATTATTTTCCCCGCAACTGTGCTGCATCATCAAGTAGCTTTTTCGCTTTGCGCTCTTTGCTTGCAGCCCGCTCTAGTTGTTCTGCCCGCCGCCTTACGGCTTCTTTGTACCGTTCAACTTGGTTTCGGACGGTATCGCGTATGGCCGTGTGCTGCTCATCCCTGAATATCGTTTCCAACTCCATAAGCTCCTTTTCTTTGATCTCACCACGCATTTTCACGTAGCGGTATTTCAGGTCGTTCGCAGCTAACAGCCGATTATTCTCTGAGATTCGGTAAATGAATGCGCCTTGCAGGAAAATACATCCCAGCATGACGAACATCGTCAAAAATGTTTTCGAAGAACTGATATCGAGCGTATAAGTATGCCGGTGCTCCCGCACTGGCAGGTTTTCGGGCTTTACCGCTGCTTCGACAGCTTGCCTCACCTGCTCTATCAATGTATGTGTCTGCCTGATCTCTTTGTCGATCACCTCCAGCCTACCCGCTAACTGCGCCAACAGAGCGTTGTATTTGTCGGTAAATTCCCGCTCCTGCTCGGTTTTTACTCCCGGCAAGGCCGTATGCCGTTGCAGTTGTTCGAGCATCTGTGCGACCTGCCCCTGCGAGAGCTCCGTGGCCTCTATCAGCCGCTCGATCCGTTCCAGCTGTGCATTCTCCAGACCCGCGTTGGCTTTGGTGCTTTTGACAGCCTTGACGAGCGTTTCTTTGAGGTCTTCGTACATTTCGATCGAGAGTCCGATCTTATTTTCGTCGTTCATGATTTTTGAGATTTTCTAATTCGGTTACAGTTTTATTTTGGCTCTTCTTTTCTGTTCTTCCATCCTGCGGCGGTGCTCCATCGCAGCGATGGCCATCGCCTCGGCCGCGGCGTTGAGCAGTGCCGTGATTCGTGCTATATACTTTTCGGGGCTTTCTCCCGGCTTGCGCTGTAACTGCTTGGCGGACACTCCGCCGGGCGAATCGGCCGGCGGCAGTGGAATCCCGCCTGCCTTTCCGAGGTTTACCGATGACGGCTCTTCGCGCGTGCCGCTGCTACCCATACCGCCGAACAACCCTGCAAATGCTGAACGGTAATTGCCTGCCGCCGCCGAGAGGTTCCCGAAGAGCGTTGCCCGGTGTTGGGTTTGTTGTTGAATATTGTTGAACCGGTTGTCGAGTTTCGTAAAGTTGAAAGCCCGGTCGATCTTCGATCCGGAGAACTCGAAGCCGTTTTTCGAGAACAAAACCCCTTGTTTGCGGTCAGTCGAACCGCAATACTTGTAACGGATGCCGATGCCCTGTTTTTCCAGTTGCTTCTCCAGCCCTTTCCATCCGGCGCATCGGGGCAGACACCTTTTGATCGCATCGTGGATTTCGTATCTGGTCTTGTCGGGTTCGCGCAGCCGCTCCCGCCGCACGTCGTCCTTTCCCGGTGCGAGATACAATCCGCACTTCTCGGTCAGCTCCCGGCATACCTTGGCGCTGCGGAGCTTGATGTTCTTGTCCGAAATGGTCTGCCCGTTATTCCCGACCCGGTTGTAGACCAGATGGCAGTGCGGATGGGGCTGGTCGAGATGGCGCACCAATAGGTATTGCGTATCGGTGATGCCCATCTTCTGCATGTACTCCTTTGCGATCTGCGTCATCAGGGCGTCGGTCATCCGCGGAGCGTCCTTGGGTGAGAAAGACAGCGAGATATGCCCGACGGTGTTTTTCAGCCGCGGATTCAATAAGGTCTGGTCTTTGAAGTCCTGCACCATGTCCTTCACTTCCGGAGGCGTAATGCCTTCAGCTTCCAGTATCCGGGATTCCTCTTTCATCACGTAGCCTACCGTCCCCGAAAAGGACGAAGCGGATATGACCTTACCGACCATCGCATATCTGCTTCAGGAGTTTTTCGATGGCCGTGACGATCGCCGCATGCCGTACCCTGACAGCCGCCAGACCTTTGGCATTGGCCAGCCGGGTCAGTTGGTTCAGATTTCGGGCGATGCCCTTGAGTTGGGCCATGAAATCCAGCTGTTCACGGGTGATCCGCGCCCTCACCGTTCCTCGGTCGATCAGCTGGCGCAGGACTTCGGCAGGCGGTTGCCCGGCCTCGCGGCAAAGGGCCGAGAATCGGAGTTTCCGTTCGGGGCTGAGTCGTGTGCTGACGACGTATTTGCAGATGCGGCCGATGCCGACTTTCGGCCGACCGCCCTGTTTGCTGTATGTTTTCTTCGGTGTTTCCATGACAGGTTGTTTCGATAGATTGTTCATGCTATATAGGTTGTTCAGACCAGCGGGATTTTACGCCGGCCAGCGGGGAAGGCGCAGTTTTCGTCTACGAAAACACAACCTTGCCTTCCTTAAACCTTTATCCCTTTCCGACGCGGTGGTTCAATTTCCTCCGGTTCCGCTTTCAGGGCTTGCAGATTATTCCGACAAAGGTGACCCTGCCGGTCGGATGTCGTTTTCGGGAGATTCGGCCGGTCTTTTATATGGGCGATCAGATAGTCATTTACGTCCTTGTAAAACTGCTTTGGTCGATTACCTCGCTGCGGGGACAAAGACGGATCAGATCGGCAGTTGCCTTGCGTCCTGCTTCGTCGTTGTCGAAGAAGGTGCGGATCACCGGATGTCGGGAGATAAACGGAACGGCTTTGGGCAGGTTGACGACCGAGTTCAGAACCGCGGCGTCGATGCGCAGTCGTTCGGGGTATTTCAGTGAGAGATAAGCGAGGAAATCCATAAATCCCTCGAAAGCGATTACCGTATCGGAACGGTTGTCGATGGTGGTGATATGTTTGGGCGAGGAGCCGCCTTTGAACCGTGCGGAGCGCAGCTCTCACCCTCCGGCATCGTTGCGGAAACCGACGGCGAAAAAGGCGCGGCCGTTTATCTCGTAACGGACCTCGCGGCAGAATGCCGCGGCGACCGGCGGGACGATGCCGCGCGAGGCGAGATAACCGACCAATGCCGGATGCCGGAGCGAAGCGTCGGAGAGGATGCGGAGCGCGGGGACGGTGGCCGGCCGCACGACCGACAATGCCCCGCCAACGCCAAGAGGCTCACCAATACCCGGTGAGATAGAAGCAATCCCCGTGTCTCCTTTTTCACCGTTTTGCAGCCGTCGGACCGCTTCGCGGCTGTCGCACCGCTCCAACCGCATCACGAGGGTGAGCAATGTACCGCCTTCGCCCAGTCCGAAGTCGTACCAGAGATTTTGCACGTAGTCCACTTTGAAACTCGGCGTGCGTTCTTCCCGCAAGGGTGAAAGATACATACCGTAGCCGTTGCGTTCGTATTTGGGCTGAATCCCGCGCCAGGCGAGAAAATCACGGATGGAAATCCGGTTGCTGTATGGTATGACAGTCATTTTTTCCGTAAATTTGTTGAGAAAAAGTGTAAAATCCAGTGAAAGAAAAGGTTGGCGTCTTACATATCTCTTACACGGCATCCGGCGCTGTAAGTCCGAAAGAACCCGTAAG
The DNA here is from genome assembly GCF_000265365.1 of Alistipes finegoldii DSM 17242. Taxonomy (NCBI): domain Bacteria; kingdom Pseudomonadati; phylum Bacteroidota; class Bacteroidia; order Bacteroidales; family Rikenellaceae; genus Alistipes; species Alistipes finegoldii. The sequence goes on along the minus strand of NC_018011.1, from coordinate 2,152,949 downwards.
ACTTTGTAAGAGGATTTGTAAGAGATGTAAGATTATGAAAATAAGAAAGCTACTTCCTTTTTTCAACATTCTTACATCGCAGCATCGTCCAGCAATCCGCCGAGTTGTTCCCGCGTGACGGTATAGACCCGTGCCGTCTTGCTGTCCTGCCGCTGCGTTTCGCCGTTGTAGGTAATCGTATAGCGTTGGTAGTAAGTCGGTGGTGCGGGTCGCAGCTGCCAATTTTCGGCAAGAATCCGCCGCACGGTGGGATGGTCAACACGGATGCCGCGTATCTCCAGCATATTGACCATATCGCTCACGTCGAACCGATACTCCGCAAGGTTCTCGGCATCCATGATATCGCGAATAATCGACAGCATTTCGGTTTCGGTCTTGCTGCGGTTGTAGTGTATGATCCGCCGCAAGGCATCGGTGACCAGCAGCCGGGGCGCGAACCACATACGGCTCTCTTCATGTGACGAGAGCATACGTTGTTGCAGATAGAAGAGCAGCCCCGGTATCTCGGCTCGCATTTTGGCCAGCAGGTGTTGATCGTCATACGGGAGCGGCGGCACGCGCCGCACCCAGTAGCGGGTTTCCGCAGCCTCGATCAGGACGGGATTGCGCTCGTTGTTGGAGCAGAGGACGAACTTGCCGAAAAACTCCACCTCCCGGCGGTCGCGGCCTTTCGCCTCAGCCTTGTAGCTGCGTGCAGTCGATAGGTTCTTGATCCTCTCGGAATCTTCGCGGCGGTTGAGCAGCACCTCGTCCACGCAGATCAGCAGTTTGCCCATCCAGTCGTCATTGAATTGCGAACGGAAATCTTCGTTGGTATTGAAGGTAACGTTTCCGCCGAAGATCGACTTTAAGAGATTGAGAAAGGTCGTCTTTCCCGTGTTGCGTTCATCCGACACCAGCAACAATACCGGCAGCCGTTGCAAGGGGCGCAGGTAGAGCAGTTGCAGATAATCGTACCCCAGTTCGACCTGCTCGCCGAAGATATGAGCGAAAAAGTCGTGGATGTGCGGAAAGATGCCATCGGCGGGCTGAAAGGGAATCGGCTCGTAACGGTTCAGGAAACCGTCGATCTCCCGGCGGTAGTTCGTGTGGTCGGGAACCGTGCAAAAGCCGTCGTATTTCGGAATGCAGGCCAGATAGCTTTTCCCGTAGTCCTGACGCAAGGTCTCGACATTCCACGGGATGAGCGTCTCGACGCTCCGGCCGCTGCTCAACGGCTGCCGGACCCGCTTGTAGATGGTCGTTCCCACGCGCAGGTAGGGGCTTTCTCTTTTCACTGTTTTAGCGGGCATAGCTGTCTCCGTTTAGAATCCGTTGCACATCCGCCACGCGATAACGGCGCTGCCCGCCGTACTCCACGGGAACAAGATAACCGCTCTTGGCCCATCGCCACAACGTAGAGGAATCGACACCCAACAACGCGATGGTCTGTTTTCGCGTGTACAATTCGCCCGCGTGTTGCGGAACCGGCATTACGGACGGCGGCGACGCGACTGCCGTCAACTCCTTGTGCCATTGCCGGAGATCTTCCAGACGGACGGTCACATTCACTTCACCGCCCAGCTCACTCAATTGTTTTAAGTCCATAATACGATAATTTAACCGAACCCGAACAGCAGGTCCGGCGACGAAAATAACAGGTGCTTTTCCTGCACCTGTTTTTGCAATCGAATCACCGCATTTGCACCGGCAAACAATTTCAGATATTGCTACTTACCAGCATTTTGCAATTACATGACAACAGAAAGAAAATTCCCTGCACCGACCGGGTGCAGGGAATATCTCATCCTTATACAGCTCTTTATTTTTGGATATATTCTTTCAGATTATCGATCAATCGGATGCGATAACCTCCGTCCGTCGCCCGAAGCTTGGCCCGCAACGTCTTCGTATTGTATTTGGCCAAAGACTCGAAGCTCGCTTTCAGCCATTCCGCCAATTCGGTCTGGTCATAAAAACGATTGGTCGCGCCCTTAAAAGCATTCCAGACGTTCCAACCGTAGTGACACAAATCCCCATAGCTCACCCGATCATGCCGAAGCCGAACCTGCGGCACATCATTCGGAACAGGCGCCATACATGCCAAATAAAGCAAACGTCGTCGCAAAATTTGCCGATTCGTCCCGTCAACGGCATCGCCCAAATCCTTATCGGTATATTCGTAGACGGTGGCGAGTGCATTTTCGAGAATCCGATCGTCCGGAACCGGATCGGCAGAAACAACGGCGGATTCCGGCACGATCGCGTCCGGGCTTCTTTCACACCGCTGTTCGGAACCGACTCCTTCTGTCGTTGTTTTCTCTTCGCCTCTCGGCTGACTACACCCAAAACGACGAAAAAAACGCTCCGAAAGATCCGCCGAACTGCCCACGCTGAAAAAGTAAAATCCGGTCACGCCAAGTCCTGCGGGGACAAGCAAAACAAGCGCCAGCCAAAGCGGAAATCCCCGCGAAACCATGGCGCTGAACAAAACGATCAAAGCAAAAATCACGGCGCTTGCCACGATCAGACGAAGACCTTTCTGGAAATAATACTCGGGATTCATAATTCCGATTCGCTGAAAAAATCATCCTCCATTACAACTTTCCGAAACCGATCCCGCAACTCCGCCATCCGCGCGATCAGTCGATCGTATGGCAGCGAATCTCCATAGATGAAATACTCCTGCATCCGCTCATAATCCCTGCGCCATACCTCCGCCAATTTTTCGGGCGGAATAAAATCGATCCGGCTCGGATGGTGCGTCCGATAATCGACTCCGCGAATCGTATTGAATATGCTGCGATGCCTGACAATCTCGGCATACATTCTCGGATCGGCCAAGGCTGCCTTTCCGAAATCCGTATCCATCAGCCGCTCCAAATCGTACAGATGGCGTGTCATTCGCTCGAAGCGCGGATTCTCTTTCTGAAACTCTTCATGCAGCAAAAACGCTTTCTCCAAAAACGTCCGTGTCGGCACGACCGCATAAATCGGGAACACCAATTCTCCGAATACATCGGGATATGCCTCGGCAATCAGCGGACGAATCTCGATCCGCTCACGCGGTTCTTTCATCGACCGGCAGCTGAATTCGATCCGGATTTGCGATTCCACATACTCGATATTCGCATAAATACTTCGATACGGCAGCAGCACCAGCGTCGGATCGGCATCGGAGTCCTGCGCCGGAACGGCACGCAACTCAAAATCGGAAGCCCCATATCCTTCCAGCAATGCCTGCATTTCCGCAACGAGCCGCTGCTCGATATAGGCCCGCGAAAGTTTCCGAATCCGATCGCGCTGCGACTTGTTGTCCCCGGCAATTCCCCAAAAGGACTTGTCGATTGCAATATCGATGTCCTCCGAGAAGCGTTCTATGACATGCCAACCCTTGCTCAACGACGTACCGCCCTTGAAGGTGATGAAGTCCCGGCACGACGATTCGAACAGGGCTTTCAGCGTCATCGTCACCCACCAGTCCTTCTCGACAGCCTGCGGAGGAAGCCCGACACGCTCGCTCGTCTGTGCAACGAACATACTTTTCTGCTCGTCGGAAAACGTCCAAAAATTATTCTTCATAGAACGACATAATGATTTTACGAATCCAGGCCGGCACCAACCGCAGATCGGGCAGAATGCTCGACTTCGGAATCCGGGCGAATATCGTCTTCAGTTGGGCGGTGTGCTCCTCCGTCACCTGCGGCCGACCGATCTCCTTCAGAGCGAACACGGCAAGCATCAGCGTTTTATTCTGATAGGCCAGATTTTTAAGCGCTACACGCTTGAATCGCAATTTGCGACCGTTGAACAGATTGACCGTCCGGGAATTGCCGTCCGTATAAAACACATAGTTCATCGGTACCTGGGCAGACAATCCCAATACATTCAATGCGTGCATACCCGTCGGAACAACTCGGGCTTCGCTCTGCCGGGCTACTTTTTCAGCGATTTCATTGATGGTCGGATATTGTATGCCCAGTCCGAACTTTCTGTCGATTTTGGGATAGCAATAGAGGCCCCTTGCAATACGGACCAAACCGCCTTTTCGGGTAAGCCGTTCCAATGCCTTCGCAACCGATACGGCCGATCCGTACACAGCGAAATCGGATGCGGAATACAGCTTACCCCGCCCGCACTTTTTCATCTTATTAAGTATCTTGTCCTCTATTGCTTGCATTTGCTTATTTGTTTATTTATTGTCGCTAATTTATACAAATTTATCGACAAAACAAATTCTACTCCAACACGCTCACGGCATCCCGTTTTATATCCATGTCGATATCGCGATAGCGGGCGAACGCCCGGCTGCCGTCCTTATGCCCGGACATCGCTCCCACGATCGCAGGGTCTTTCACGCTTTTATAAACATTCCCGATGAATGTCCGGCGCGCCATGTGCGACGAAGCAAGGTCGCAGATCGGCACCTGAACATTCTGCCGCGTCCGCTGGTCAATCGTCGTCACCATGCGCGTCAGTCCCGCCTTACGGAACGCCGCTTTGATATAAACATTGTATTTCTGCTCCGAAATAAACGGGAACAGCGTTCCACGGTTCTCGTCGAGGTATTTGCGAATCAGTTCTTTCGCAGCACCGATCAGCGGCACCGAGACCGTCACCACCCGATCGTCGCGCGTCTTGCGGGGAACGTATTCGATGCAATCGCCGATGATATTGGCATAGGTCATCTTATAAAGGTCGCTCACCCGACAGCCGATCATGCACTGAAAAACAAAAATATCTCTTTGCGTTTCCAGCTGCTTGTCATCCCCCATATCCGCTTCGGCCAACTGTTTGCGTTCGTCGGTCGTAATATAGATAGGCGTACCGTAGACAATCTCCGTGATCTTATACTGCTTGAACGGATCATTGGAAGTATGTCCATTATCATTGAGCCATACATAGAACGACCGCAGACGAATCAACATGTCCGAAACATAATTCATGCCCCGCTCTTTCGGACGGCCGGGAATTACCGTTTCTCCCGCAGCGTTGAGGTACGGGCCGCGCTTCACAGGCAGATTCTTCCTCACCTTCGGCCGGGCATACGGCACCTCGTCGTACAACTCCGGATGTTCGTCGAAAATCTCCGGTTCTTTCATCAGAAATGCCCCGAAATCATCAAGTGTCGTCGGAGATACGGTGTGTACGTCCAGCACGAACCGTCGGTTCGACAGTTTACGATACAACTCATACCGCTTCAACGTCCGCACCAAGACATTGAAATGCTTGACACGCGATTCGGACAATTTATGCGTAGCGAGGTATTCATCCGTCAACGGGAAAAAGCCTATTTTCTTTTCCTCAACGGAAGTCGCCGTCTTTGGCCGCAAAGTGCGCCGGATCAACTTTTCGAGCCACTCGCGCGTAACGGTCGATTTATCGTCTGCCGCCTCGACCGAGGTCTCAATTACATCGACCAATTCTTTCAATTTCGCCCGCTTTGCCAACAGCGCATCGCGCTCCTCCCCCGGTATGTTCGGAATATTGATATCGTTTTTCTTTCCCCAACGTTTCCGATCGACCCAAATGCCGGACGGCACACGTACACGCAATTCGCGGGAAACATAGACACGGAAATTAACTTGCGATTCTCCCGCGCTGTTCTCCCCTTGCGCCAAAACATATGTAACTTTTGCCATACATCCTCATTTTATGCTCTACAAAGATATGATTTAGATTCGAATACAGCAATACTTTTGCGTCCGCACCGTGTCCGCATTTTTGCAAAACAGCTAAAAACAGACAAAATACATTTCATAGTATATCATTTTAATATACTATATTTCAACATATTATAAATATATTCGAATTTCAGTTGTTTGTATATGTTTTCATAAATCAATCCCTGTCCTGGGCACCAAAGGACGCTGATAATCAGCGTCCTTTTTTTTGTGCAGGATAAAATTTAGGATAAATTGAATTACTCTTCTCCTTCAAAATCCTTAAAAAAGGAACTTCCCGCAAGTATAGCAGCATTCTCATCCACCCCCAATCGCAGGTAACGCATTGTCGTAGTAACCTTTTTATGCCCCAAAGCCTTGGAAATCGCAGTAAGCGGAACTTTGGAACGCTGGAGGTGCGTGGCGAAAGATCGGCGAGCAGTATGCGTAGAGATCAAAGTATATTTTTCGACCCTAATCTCTTTTAACTCACCCCCTCGATGTTCGCAAATTGTCACTTTTTCGTCGATCCCTGCCATTTTCGCCACCACTTTGATATAGACATTCATTTTCTGGTCAGAAATCGTTTTTGACAGGTCAAAATCGCTCTCAAGGATTCTTTGTATCACAGGATGAAGTGGAATCGCAATCGGGGTATCTGTCTTACGGGTACGCATCATAATCATCCCATCAACAATATTTGACTCGCTGAAACGACTAAAGTCAGACACCCTCATGCCCGAAAATGCCCCGATAAGAAACCGGTTCCGTACCAGTTCACATGTAGCTATGCGCTGCCTGACTGCTTTCTCTCCGCACAGATCCGGCCACTCATTCAATACTGTGTTTTTTGTGATTCTCAATCTATACAACTTCATCAGTTCGTCAACCGAAAGATAGACAGGATCACTCTCTTTTGCTACCGTGATAAAATTTTTATGAGCTGTGCCATTCAAATTATGCAGGTGATCCACCTCCCGGGCCTCCCTATAAACCTGTTTGATCACTTTGATAAGACTGCCGAAATAATTATCCGAATATCCCTGCCCATATATCCAGCTCCGGAACTGATTATAGAAATTGATATTGATATCTTCAAATTGCAAACGACACCGAATCATCTTTTCATACTGCTTCAGCTTATTCAGGACTGTTCGGTAATGCCGGATCGTTATTATCGACCTCGCATCGGCATAGCGGGCAATATAACGCTCAAAATAATCAGAGTAATAGTCAGAGGGAGACTCCGGAGTATTTATTGACGGAACAGGTCGCTCTAAGGCTTTGTAATACTCTTCATCCACGACCTCGAAAAAGTCTCGCGAAGATGGAATCGTATAACCTTTCTTAAAGTACACTTCAGCTCGTTGGGCAGCTTGGCACCACAGCTCCAACGCATCATTCGTGCAATTCGCCAATCTGTTTTCACGACACACCCGAACCCTCTGTCGCTGGGGGTTCCAGAACTTTACCAAAGTCGACTCTTTTGTCGTGCGTCGATACTGTTTGCCCTTAAATGTTACGGATAAGATAATCGCCGATCTCTCCCGCTGGGGAGTAGCTAAATAGAATTTTATCATTTTGTTCGATATACTATTATGGAGTCCGTGTTTGAAAATTGGATCCCACTACAATATATCAAACACAGAACTACTCTTTAATATGCTCTTTATCAGGATATTCCACGCCAACGCGGGGGGGGGATATTTTTTTCTGGTGTAGTTCCATGAAATGATCGTTTATGAATTGCTGCTGTTTTAAAATTGTTTCAGCCTGTGTTTTTATAATCGCTAATTCTAACGTAGAAGCAGAAGAAGGGTTAGTCGCACCGAGCGCTATCGATGGAACCAACATGTCTCCAACCCCAGTCAATAACCAACGCGGCTCAATATTTACAAATGTTATACAAATTCGTCTTAATGTTTCAAAATCAGGAGTGCGTCCAGTCAGATAATTACGCATCCGTGGCTGCGAAATCCCAATCTTCGCAGCAAAGGCATTCGGCGTAAGTCCGAGGTAATCAATAATTTCCTTCAATCGCTCCGTTATATCCATAACAAATCAAATAAAATTTATAACAATTCTATTGTTTATTATAACATTTGTTGTATATTTGCGTTGTGGGACATGCGTACCAAACTCACACACCCCAATAAATTAGGTAAAGATAAGAAATAACATTTGAAAACCAAAGACATGCCTCGAAAAATCACTTTTACAGAAGTACCTTCCTCCAAAGGGTGGGAAGTATTCTTAAAGGGAATGAAGGTAGGAAATCCTGCCATTTTCAAAAATGTAGGGAATGTAGTCATAAATGGCCGACAGGCAATAAAGCGGTATAACAAGAAGATAAAAACAGGAAAACTCGAGCCACGAAAGTTTGAAACCAAAACATATTCAGACGACAATACATTTACAATCACGAGAATATCATAAATCGTAATCAGTCATGGAAGACTCTACACATATTGATTCCACCAAGATCAGTCTCTACGTCCAACAACTCGAATTCACAGTGAGAAATCTGGAAGCCACCGTCGCGAGGATGAAACAGGAATGTTTCGACCCTCAAAAATTCTATGGCACTGCCATAACCGTTGACGCCTGCGCACGGATGCACAACGTGTGTGTCGAGACTGTCCGTGAGTATGTTCATGCAGGATTCATTCCGACTCATCCGGATAGCACCTCACGAAAAATCCTCATACTTACAACAGATGCCTTATTGCTCGACTTCAAACAGCTCAAGCGGAAATATAAAGAATTAAAATTATCAATATAAAGCACAGGAGACTTGAGGGGAGTGGTGATAAGACTGCATCACTGATCCCACGGTAGCAGTTGGCACACCATATCCCCTCTCTCTTGTTTATCCACGATCATGGCAGTACAAACGATATATAGCAACAAAGACTCTCGAGTATACAAAAGCGAGAGCTTGATCGTTCCCCCAACCCTCCCGACTGGCGAAGCACCACTCGAATTAAACCAGCCAAACATGATTTTGGATGCCAAATACAATTACCGGCTGATACAACTATCGGCAATCGTAAAAATCACCAACATTTTACAGCCGATCATCAACCAAAATATAGACGAATACGTCACGCTGTGCCGACGCTTCGGAAACAAAGGGGAACATCAAAAAATTGATTACCTTCTGGGGGAAGAGCGGAACCTCCGACTGCACGCCGAAAACGTTTACTGGAAGATCAACGAGCGGACACTCGAGGTTAGGATACCTTTAGATGCTTTTACGAATATCCGGAGCCATTACAGCCGGATCAGAGCTGCCATCAGCGATCTGATCAGGATACCGGTAAAATTCCCCACATGGTCGGAATTGGCCAAAGAAACCCTGACTGACGGCCGCCGGCCTTTATGCCAGGGAGTATTTTACAACAATGACAAGTCCCAGAAAAACAGAAGCTACATCCATATTTTTTTCGACGAAGATATAGCCAGATTGCTGGTAAATCCCTGTTACGGATACTCACGCTTATTGCAAGCTACCGTCGACAACTGCCATTCGGTTTATACTGCGAGGATCTACATGCAGATATGCCGGCACGCAGATGGGAAGAAATGGGCTATTCCCTATCCGGATCTACGATTGCTTCTGAATGTCGACTCACCCAAGAAGAAAGGGAGTACAGAATCCAAGCAGCGTGTCCGCGCCAACTCAGTCCCGAGATACCATGAGTTCCGTCGGCGCGTCCTCGACGTCGCACGCGACGAGCTGCTCCTTATGGTGCAAAATAATACGACAAACTATTATTTCACCTATACCGAGGAGTTCCCGAGCAATCGCCATTCCACGCCAAGCCATATTATTTTTAACATATACGAGACACATCCGTCGAAAAAAGATCTCGACGCTTACGAGAACCATCTTTCCCAGATGCGGCATTGTGCTGGGCATATTTTAAAAATCGGGCAAGACAGATACAATCGGGTATTCAAAAATATAACCCTAAGAAATTACACATACGTGTTTCAAAGACATCTCGCAGCATGGATTTACATGGAAGATCACGGCGACAAGATCAATAATCGCGATGCATATTACCTCAAATCCATCGAAAACGCGATAAAGGAAGAGAAGATTTCTCACGAACAGGGAGTGATTCAAATGGAACTCAATTTATAATACCAAATACAGTCTGCTACCATGAAAGTTTTAATCTCCATCAACCAAAAGGGCGGTGTCGGGAAAACGACCACCGCAGCAAATGTCGGCTTCCGCCTATCCCAACTCGGAAAGAAAGTTCTCCTGATCGACGGGGACGAACAAGCGAACCTCTCGCTAATCTTCAATGCTACGAAACACAAGGAGACTTTATTCAAGCTCTTTATAACAGGCGAGGCCGTAAAACCGTACGAGATCAATCCGAACCTTTACATCATCCCTTCGGATGTCAGGACATCGAATATCAACGTTCAGCTCGCAAACGACGTGAACGCCCCGTTTTTCCTGAAAAAGTACTTGGCAATGCCCGAATACAAGGATTATGATATTGCCATCATCGACTGCGCCCCAGCTCTCGATGCAATCATCATAAACGCAATCACCGCCGGCGATGCCATGCTTATTTCCCTGTCGCCCGGAGAATTCTCCTACGACGGCATGCGACGTATCCTCTCTGCCACAAACACGATAAAAAAGAATTATGGAGCCCAAATCCAGCTCGGAGGCATCATATTAAGCATGATTAACGCCCGGACAAAGGTTTACCAACAAACGGTCGAACTATTACGGGCGGATGATCTTCTCCCTGATGCGTTCAACACGAATATCCGCCTATGCGAAGCCTTCAAACAGGCAGAAGCCGAACATAAAACGATTTTTGAATTCGCACCGAAATCGAAAGGCGCTGACGACATGAGTGCTTTGACAGATGAAATCATTGCTAAACTCCTTCAGTAGACACTCCATATGCCAGCCATAGAAGACCGCCCCTCCTACGACGAGGACATGATGAGCATCGCGTTGGCCGGTATTACGCAGCGCCAGAAAAAGAAGCGTAGCCGGACATATACATTCGTGCAGAAGAGAAGCATCGACTTCACGGAAGAAATATGGTCGATCATCGAGGCGCACCGAAAGTTACCGGGGATACAAGACAATCTCCGGGAAACGATCTACAAGGGGCTGTTGCTCCTCAAGGAAAAAGAAAATTTATAACGACCGGCACCATGATACCCGATGCTGAAATGACGAGCCGCCATAACCACCATGCAATACATGAAAGGAGAGTGGGAACTACAAGATATTCTTTCCCCAAACCAATAACAATATACCGAATATGAAAGTGTATGCCATCACTATCGAGGACGCATATGGCGAATACGGACGCTTATATGCCCTCGCAGACAACGACTCGGACAGACTCCGGCTCGAAGGAATGGCCCAGGCTGAAGCTATGGGCGACGACATGGAAGCCTGTGTCCGTGAGATAGAACTCAATGTTCCTATTAAACACTAATTGTCAAGACTATGGAGTGGAATTCAAAAGAAAAAAAGGAATTGATTAAACTCTATCCAAAGTATACGGCTAAAGAGCTGGAGGTGAAATTCAAACGGAGTTCCAAAGCCATACATCGAATGGCGAACCTATTAGGTATTTACAAAACTGCCAACAAAGTTCCCCCGGGCCTATATGATGTCGGGTTACGTTTTATGATCGTGCATTGCAGAGTTCGGGCAGACAACAAAAAAAATGCAAAATACAGGGCGATAGAGAAAGTCGAACGCAGTATACTGAAGCGTCAATCAATCAAGAATTATGTATTTTTTTCAAAATCGACAGTTGAAAAAATCAAAAACCAATGAGTGAAAATACAGATAAAAAACTCCAGCAGATTATTGATCTGGAAATACGAGAATTATACGATTTAGCCTTTTTCAAGCCCTACCTCGTCAACTACATCGCGGATTTTAAGCCCCAGTTTCACCAGTCTATGTCAGATCGAGAATACCGGGATTACCTCGAGCGCAAAAACGAGGAAGCCATACAGGAGTTTTGCAGGAGCATCAAGGCCGACTGCCCCCGGAACGAGGCGATAACGAATGCTCTGCATGTTCTTCTTTCTGATCTTTTATGAGAAAATGGACAAAAATATCGCTGCTCCTCCAACTGCTTCCCATAACTTTATGGGGACAAGATACACATGCACTCTATACAGCGAGAAACAATGAAATATTAGATATCATTGCCCAACTCCCAGCTAGAGCACCGCAGATCCTCGACATCCCATGTATCTCCCCAGTACAACAACCGAATTTCGACAGGGTGCGAATCTCTTCAGGCTACGGCTTGCGCATTCACCCTATCACACAAAAAATACACCAGCACTCAGGCATCGACATTCCCCCGTCTGGGAATGATACAATCTACGCTGCGGCAAACGGGATTATTGATACAGTAGCCTATAATGATCTTATTGGATTACACATAAAGATACGGCACAAATACGGCTTTAAAACCACATACGGGCACCTGAAACGCACTTTTATCCGGAGTCCGCGCCAAAAAATACATATCGGCGATCCGATTGGCATAATGGGAACCTCAGGCCGCAGTACGGGAAAGCATTTACATTATACCGTCCAAAGGAACGGACAAACTCTCCCGCCCCTTCCCTATTGCTATCTCTTTATCAACACAAGAGGGCCTTAAATCAAGCCCTCCTTGTATTACTCCTTATTTTGTTTCTTCCGTAACTTGCCGGCCTGCAATGCTTCGCGTCTGCTGACTTCCATTTTACGCACATGCTCCGGCCGGGGAACAACTTTGAGTGTTCCTTCCTTCTCTGTCTCACGCTTTAAACTCTGGATCGCTGCAATAAATATATCCACATTGGTCATTACTATCCCCTGGGATAAAAGCATTGCATACTTGTAGTCATTAATATACTCCATCGTTTCGATATCAATATCCAGCAGGAGCTTTCTCGTATCCCCGTTTTTCGCCATGTTTTTCTTGTAGAATTCAATTGCACAAATATAATCATTCTTTTTTAGAATCAAACGATTACAAAAATGGAAGCCCCTCCCAAAAGTATCTATAATTTGCTTTGCACCTCACAGAACGGGTACCTTTGCATCGCATAACGTATTAAAATCTAATCATGTATAAAAGCATCGGTCTGCAAATGACACAACACTCCGGAATGAAACTACTGGGGCGGACAATTTCTCTTTCCAAGCAGACTGAAGGGATTTAATACATTATGCAAATGCGTCCGCCCCACTTTTTTCACAATATCGTCAATATGAAACACTATCTCCTCATTATCGTATCGCTGTTCACGTTTTCAGCCTCTTACGCCCAGTTCTCGTCCGTATCGACCAACATCGTCGGATGGGCTGCCGGGAACATAAACGCGGCCGTCGATCTGAACGTGAACTTGCACAATACGATCAACATTCCGGTGTCAGCCAATCCGTTCAAGTTCGGAGACACCCAGTGGAGCCATGTCGTCCTGCAACCGGGATGGCGGCACTGGTTCGTCGAGCGATACATCGGACAGTTCGTCTCCCCCTCGCTGTTTTATGCCAACTACACCATAGGCTACGACAAACGCACCTTCAAAGGCAACGCCTACGGCATCGGATGCTCGTGGGGCTATTCGAAACTCCTGAGTACCCGCTGGAACTTCATCGTCGAGATCGGGGCCGGTATCGTCTATACCCCCTACACCGAGAAGCTGCGGCCGAAGTACATCGGGGAGTTCGACGACGAGTATACCTATCGTCACCGCCGGTTCCTGCTCGTCCCGATCAAATGCAACCTGTCATTTTCCTACTTGTTCTAATTCACAGATCCCATGACAACGACTTTCGAAAACTCCAAAGGATATAAAGTACTGACATTATCGGCCGCCGAAATCAAAGTATGGGTTCGGGCCAAAGTCTGCGACCGCTGCGGTCGGAAGATCAGTTCAAGCGGGTTCTATGTGGGAGCCGTCAATCTCATGTATTGTCCCGACTGCTATGAAGAGTGGCATGCCACGGCACCGGAGAAGCAGGAACTTCAATGTCCGCGGGAGAACTCGCATCTGGCAAAGGCAAACGAATATATCGCCGAAGGATTATCGGACATCAAATCAACTAAGAAATGAACCCATATAAAACACTCGTTTCCATAGCCCTGACTGTCCTGATGCTCTCCTGCGCCATGACGCACTCCTTGCTGCGCAGCACCCCGACGGCCGACATCCACCTGCCCGGCAACGGGCCTGTCGAAACGCCCGAAGTCGAAGACGTAGAACGTGCCGTGGCCAAGATGCGCCGCATCTCGATGAACGGTGGCCGCGACAGCGCCTATCTGGCCGAGGTCGAACGCGACTCCACGGGCGAAGTCACCATCAAGGGCGAGGACATTCAAACCGTCTACATCGTCGCCAAGTCGAAAACCGTAGCCGAACGCAACGGGGAGATTGCTATCGACTTCATCATAGGCATACCCGCTGCTCTCCAGAGCAGCACGTGGGGGTTGTCGCTCACCCCGGTCATAGAGAACAACGGGACTGAAGAGGCGCTGCAACCTCTCTCTATCCGGGGTGAGCTTTTTTCCGACATCCAGAAGCGCCAGTACTGGCAGATGAACAAGTACCTGAACCGTATTCTCGGCGACTCAACAGAGCTTACGACCACTACCGGTCTGGCCGCGAAGTACTACGAAGCCTACAACCGCTACATCGCCGGCGGCCAAAAGCGCCGGGCCGACAAACTGGAGTCCACCTACAAACAAACGATCTCGTTCCCCTACCTGAACGATCCGAGGCTCGACTCCGTACTGATCCGCAAAGGCGAGATACGCTACTATTACACCCAGACCTATCGGCCGACGAAGGATACCAAGCGCCTGCATCTCTTTTTCCGGGGCCGCGTCGATGCCATCGACCGCAGCCGTTACGACCTCACGAACAGCGATACGCTGACCTACACCGTGACATCCATGTTGTCGCTTTTGGATAACGAGCCTCGGTACATGCTCAAAATCATAGACAAGTATGTCGAGGTACGCGACCGTAACTACATCACCTTCCCGGTCGGCCGTGCCAATGTAATCGACACGATGGGCCAGAACCATGTGCAGCTTGACAAAATCGAACGTCTGATGGACACGCTTATCAACCAGTACGAATTCTTCGTCGATTCTATCACCATTACCGCTTCATCCTCTCCCGACGGTTCGATGGCGACCAACAACCGTATTGCCGGCGAGCGTGCCCGGGCAATCAAGGAGCGCTTGGTGCGAAAGTTCGGCCACGAGGTCGATACGCTGATCCGAACCCGCTCCATCGGTGAGGACTGGACGCTGCTCAAGCACCTGATCCGCCACAACAGCGACGTGCCCAACTGGGAAAAGATTACGGACATGATCGACCGGAGCAGGAACCTCGACGTGACGGAACAGCAGATCCGCCAGCAGTTCCCCGGGGACTACGCCTTCATGAAGGAGATCCTCTATCCCCAGTTGCGGGCCGTGGACTTCCGCTACAACCTGCGCCGCGTCGATATGGTCAAGGATACCGTCGTGCTGACCGTACTCGACACGACCTACATGCGCGGAGTGCAGCAGCTCCGCGACCGGGATTATGTCGGGGCGCTGCGCACCCTGAACGACTACAAGTGCCAGAACCTTGCGATCGTGCTGCTCTCGCTGAGTTACGACGAGGCGGCTTTCGAGATTCTGGAGCAGCTGCCGCCGGCCGAGAAGAACCCAAGAACCGATTACCTATCGGCCATAGCCCTCTCGCGCATGAACCGGCCGCGTGAAGGACTGGAATATTACCTCAAGGCGATTCAGGCAGACCCGGTGCTGAAGTTCCGCGGCAACCTCGACCCCGAAATCCAGATACTCTATAAGCAGAACAACGTAAAATCTACGACCTATGACAGTTGAGTTAGGATTATTCGATATAGTACTCTATGCACTTCTGCTTTGTGTCGGCACCATATTATGCTACATGCTACCGCACTCGGTCTCCTTTCGTCGAAAAAGCTACGAGGCTATGGTACTCGACCTTTGGGAGCAGGGAAAGATCAAGGACGCAGCAGACATCATGGATTATCTGCATTGGTGGCATTTCACAAAAGAGACGCACGCACTGGCCGCCTTGGTATACTACAAGGCCGGGCGGATCGACGAGGCAAAGGAACACTTGGCCATGATCTGTAAACCCCGAAATATGCTCTTCCTGTATTTGGCATCCAACGCGAAGCTCAAGACGCTATTCGACGAACTCAAGAAACACAACGAATAATATGAAATACCTCTGCTACATACTCACGGGGATTTGGCTCGCGAGCCTTCTCCCCGGCTGCGAGATCCACGACGACATCGACGTCGATGTGAAGCGCAAGGCCATCGTATACCTGCGCTACAACTACAACGACGGGGAGCACGACACCATGGACGAGGTGCAGACCCTGCGCCTGTTCTTCTTCGACCTGAAGACCGGCAGGCAGTACCGCGACACGACGCTTACGCGGGACGAATTCCTGACCGATACCGGAGCCATGCAGACCTACATTTCCAATGGAGAATATGGGATTGTGACGCTTGCGAATGTAGGGCATGGCTCCACGGTGTCGGCAGACAACATCCGGGACGCTGCAATCACCTTCCCAGATACGGGTGCCGACCCGCTTTTCTTCAACCGCATCCAGACGCCGATCCAAAAGGGCGACTCGCTGCGCTTCGACATCGACCTGTTCAAGTCCGTTTACAAGGTCAACGTCCGTGTCGAAGGGATGCAGAACATCAACAACCCCGAAGATTTCTATTTCGGGCTGAACAACTACGCCGCTCTGAGTTTTGACAACAAGCCCTGCGGCGGCTTCAGAATGTATCGTCCCCAACTGGCCCGCGACCCGGCGGCCGGCACCATGTCGGGATCGTTTTACACGCCCTACTTTCCTTCGGACTCGCCAATCTCAATCGGCATCTACACCGACGATCCCACCTCGATTTACGGGCATGAACTCTTTGTGGCCACGATACAACGCTACATAGAGATCGCCCCTAATCCGGGACACGACGTCGAGATAGACATCCGCATTCTCCTGAACGGAGCCAATGTGATGGTAATTATCTCCGACTGGGAAGGAATTGTCATTCAAGAAGAACATTTCGGAGCATAGGCTCGAAAATAACTTATTTTCTCACTTAATTTTTTAATCATCCCTTTATGAAAAAATTTTTTATGAAACTGACCGCAATCGCGGTAATGCCGATGCTGCTTGCAGCCTGCACGAAAGACGAAGTTAATCCTACACCGACCAACGGTGGAAAGGAAGGCGAAATCGAACTTATCCTGAAAAATGAAAGTGTAGCTGACGGAACTCGCGCCTTTGGCTCCGGCACTACCGAAAGTTGGGAGAAGTCGATCTCCTCCGCTGTACTTATCGTCTACAACACCTCGGGCACGCAAATCCTGCGCCGCGTACTGACCGCCGCCGAAGTGAACGGCTCGACCACGACGCCGATCAAGTTCGTACTTCCGGGCGTGAGCGCCGATGCCTCGTGTGATTTCTATGTCGTTATCAACCGTAACATAGCGGATAACATCACCACCAAGACCAAGCTGCTCGAAGAGTTGGAGAGCGACATCGCCTCCTACAACGGCACCTACGCAAACGTCACGACAAAGGCCATGCGCTCCGGAGGATTCGTAATGACCGGAGCTACAACCGCCAAAATCACAGCAGGGACAACGTCCGTAACCATGACCGTGAAGCGCGTCGTGGCGAAGGTCGAGATTCAGACCACCATGACGGATGCGTTCCGGAGCAAATATGGCAACGGTTGTATCGAGATCAAGAAAATTACATTGAGCAAAGGAGCCGAGAAATCTTATCTGATTGACCAGACGGCGAACAAATATGCAACCGTAAGTTCTTCCTTCACCTCGGCACAGGACGCCTACTGCGACAAGACCGGAGCGTCGAAAACAAACGCCTACAAGTACAACAACCTTTTCTACATCAACGAGAAGGCCGCAGCCGCTACGGGATCGCGAATAAAAGTAGTCCTCAATGCCGTTTATGATGCTGACGGCAACCTCTCGACTACGACCGACCAGCTGGCCGTCACCTACGAAACGGAACTCACGGGAGCAACCGGCGGCAAGATCGCACGAAACGGCTCCTACAAAGTCAATGCGAAGCTCGACGGACTCACAGGACAGGACGTGACTTTGGCCGTGACCGTCGCAAACTGGGATGCCTTGTCCACGCAAGACGTGAACTTGGGGCAGTAAACCCTACCTTTTCCCCAATCATCCCCGGCTGCGGCCGGGGGTGATTCAAGTCGCCGTAGCTCAATCGGAAGAGCGCATGTCCGGTTTCTTTCATACGAATAGATTAGTAAATTGGATCCGGGCATGAGGTTGCGGGTTCGAGTCCCGTCGGCGACACAACTCCAAATATTTTGCGTCATGAAAACTTACAAGACAATTCTCATGCTGCTACTGGCCGCAACGACGGCGTGCAGCAAAGACTCCGCAGAGCCGGATACTCCCGGCCCGAAACCCTCAATCAGCATGACACTCGATTACCAGAGCCGAGAATACGAGTTAGGCGAAGTAATCGAGGCAACACTGACAATCACCGAAAAGAATCCGGCAGCAGACTATTTCCTGTTGAACACCTCCTGCAACGGAGGTAAGGCCGTGGCAACAGTAGACGGCCATGAACTGCAATGGCAAGCCGAACAGCAGATTCCCTACGAGATCGTCAACGAGGAGTTCTCCTCGAAGGTGCTCCACCTGAAAATTACGCCCCAAGCCGGGGCGACGGCCAAACAGCCGTTCAACTTCGGTATCTATGCAATCTCGGCCGACGGGACAAAGGTCGAAAAAAGAATTTATGCAGTGAGTGTCAATACTGCGGAAATCATAACGAATGTCGAATGTATCACCCCGACAATCAATTTGGAACAGCAGTTTAAATTTATTTTAACAGCAACCAAAGAGAATTATGCCGGTGACTTTTTCGTACAACTGTCAACTGAAGGCAACGGATTTTTCATACTCGAAAACGGCATTGCCGGAAATCGTTTCTACTGTCCTGCAGACTCCCATAATATGCTCTCTTACCAACCCCATGTAACGGGTATACACAAAATCCATTGCGTAGTAAAGGACGACATCAGTGTTTCCGAAGTGGACATCGAAGTCGAAGTCAAGGGGATTAACGGAAGCCTCACGAATCCCGAGCCCGGCGTATATATTTACTGCAATTCACTCTACTACCCAAGTACGGTATGGAACAAAGAATGGGAAGAGCAAGCTGAAGGTGTCGCAATCATCACGGAGGAATGCAGGTTTCTGATGGCCCCGGATCCCGTTATCGGAGATTGGGGCGGTGGTGAGTTCACGAGTGTTTCTGACCTCACGGTCATTCAGGACTGGAGAGAAGCCAAATTTGATTATAACGGCCGAAAAAACACAGAGGCATTACTCAATGCCAAAGACGTTATGCGGAAAATCGAGTTCACCGAAAAATGTTACAACTACGATAAAGATAATCCGGGCAAATGGTACCAGCCAGCTGCGGGACAAATGTATTTGATACGTCAAAATCTGGACGAAGTACAACGATGTCTGAGCTTGATAGGTGGCAGAAAACTAAAAGCCAACGAGCATTACATATCCTCCACTGCCGCAGATGGATTGCACCTTTGGGCAATCAGTCTCACACAATTCGAACGAATATATTTTTTCCTCTACGAACCCGACAACCGGACATATCCCGTCCGCGACTTGTAGACGGAAGAGCTGTGATAATTCAAACGACTACCCTATGAAACTTTTCAGAACGACACTCCTATACCTCTGGGCCATGGCAGCCTTCGGTTGCGGAAAATCCGAATATCGGATCACCGAGCCTCGGCCGACGCTCGAAGTGACGGCCTTGCAGGACGTCTACATCATCAACCAGCCGGCGTATCTCCAGCTCAAGGTCTCGCAGCAGGGGTACGACGGGGAATTTCAGCTCTCGGCCGTACTCAGCGAAGGGGCCTGCGAGCTCTCGATGCAGGGCAGCAACCTCCCGACCGACGGCACATGGACGTCGATGTCCAACACTACGGAGATCCTGACGCTCACGCCGACGCTGGCCGGGCCGCTGCGCATATCCTTCGAGGTCAAAACCAAAGAGGGCGAGCAGTCCGGCCGCAGCTTCGTCAACTTCAACGTTCAGAAGAGTCCCGCACTCGCACTGGAGGTCGAATACCCCGAAACGGCATCCATCACCGAGCGGATCGAAATGACGATGCTCCTCACAAAATCCGGATGGACAGGGGCGATCCCCGTAACCTACACGCAACTGACAGGCAGCGGCACGCTCCAGTACGGGGCCGTAGCCGTCACCCCGGCCGAAGCGTTCTCCGTGCCGGCCAACAGCGAACAGCCGCTCTACTACACTGCCGCCGAGCGGGGCATGCACCGTCTCCAGTTCTCGGCAACGGACGGATATACCACCCAATTCAAGACTCTTGAGATCATCGTAACAAACTGACGACACCATGAGAACGACCCTATTTTACGCATTGGCGCTGTTCGTATCGGCCGGATGCTCCTCGTCGAAATACCAGATCGTCGAGCCGAAGCCGCAACTATCCCTGTCTACCGTCGCAACGGTCTGTGAACTGGGACAGGCCGTAAGTCTTACGCTGGCCGTCTCTCAGGAAGGCGTAGACGGCAACTTCTCCCTCTCAGCGTTCATCCGCGAAGGGAAGGCCACGCTCACACTCGACGGGAGCGACATGGACACATCGGGCCAATGGGTGCAGCTCTCGGCCAAGAATGCACGCCTTGTAATTACCCCAGCCCAAGCGGGAGATCTGCTCGTAAGTTTTCAGGCCAAGTCACCTGATGGCGAAGTCAGTGAACAGCAAGACCTGAAGGTCACGGTAACAGCGCCATCAGAAATCACGGCCGAAGCTGTCTGCGAAGCGAAGATCGTAAACCCCGCGGCCGATGCCCGGATTCCGGTGCAGCTACACATTCAAGGTGTTCCGGGCGCAGATGGGAAATTCATCGTGACACCGGCCGTCAGTCTGGGCAAAGGCAAGATATTCCTGAACGGAAACGCCGTGAACGGCCAGGCTTGTCCCGTAGATGCCGACGTGACGTTCGAGTATGCACCCGAAGAGATCGGCGAGCAGATTCTCGAATTCGAGATCGCGGCAGGGAAGGCGTCGGCAAAAGCACGCGCATACATGGACGTCGTGAAAAACATCGTCGTGACAAGCGTCGTCGAGGGCTGCTTCACCATCGACGGGGCCGGGGAGCACAACATCGAAGGCGAGACGGTAACGCTCAAGCTGGTGAACGACGAATTGTTCAACTTCGAGGTCGAGGGCTGGTACGACACATCCGGACAGCTCCTATCCGACGAGGCGACCTATGCGCTCACACTCGCGCGCGACTGCATCACGCAACTTGAAGTCAGACTCAAGCCCCGGACAGTAAACATAACCCGGCAGGGAATCGCCCGGATAGAATTTCAGTATCTCGTCATGGAAGGCGGACGTCCCGTACCGAAGGTAGCCTACGATTACCGCACGCAGTATTCGGCCGACTACAAGGCTTCCGAGCCGGTGAAGTTCTACTACGAGGAGTACAGGCTCGACACATCGAAGATCCCGCCCGTAGGCCGGAAGTCCGCCGGGATGCCGACGATACCCAAAGGGGCGACGAAATCGACATTCCTCTGGCGCTGCGACGAAAAATTCTCCGTCTCGATACGCCCGGCCGACAACCCGGGCTTCAAGTTCAATTACAACGACAGATCCGTCGAGTCGCAAACGACGAAATACTACCTGCCCTCAGACATAACAATGACCAGATAACCACAGATCGGCGTAGTTCAAAAAACAGAACGGCGCATTCAGTCCATGACAGGGACGTGACTATGGGATTGTGCGGAACGGATACGCAATGCGGGTGAAAGGCCCGCCGTCGATTTACATTTTAACTTTACACTTATGAAATATCTCTTAAACAGCTTTTTATCGTTAATCCTACTCTCGGGATGCCAGCAGTTCGTGGGCGAGATATGTCCCGACGGGAGAACTGTTGTAGTTACATTGGAGTTACAGCCCGAACAGCCGGCGGCAAAGGCCCGGGCAACAGATGAGAACACAATCCAGGACGTGAACCTATATCTCTACGGGAACGGACAGTCATATCATTTTTACGCTACCGGTGCTTCTCACCAAATAGATATAGCTCCCGGCACTTACAGCATTCACGCTGCGGTCAATCAGCACAAGGATCTCGGCGAACTCCCTTATAGCGCCCTCATAAATTACAGGACAGACGCACCCCAGGAAGGAACACTCACCATGTATGGCTACGCATACCAAAAGCTCGACCTGACAACAAAAGTAATTCAGGTAAGCGTCAAGCGTAACGCCGCGAAGATCGCATACAACATAACTGTTGCACCCGACAAAGAGATAGAGATCCTCTCTGTGCAGTTGTGCAGCATGCCCAATAAGGATTATCTCATCTGCGAGGAACAGATGGACTTGACTGATCCATCCTACGGTTTTTATGACAGCGAAGTCCGCACGCTGCCCGAAGGGGCAAAGAGTGCGTCCGGCTTATTCTACATGCTTTCCAACCGACGTGGGGAGAATAGTACGATTAAAGACCAGAAACAGAAAAACGCAGAAAACGCGCCGGAAAACGCATCCTTCTTCCGCATACGCGGACGCAGCGGGGAAAATAAAATCGTGGATTATATAGTCTACCTCGGGGCAAACAACACCTCAGATTTCAACGTTTGGCCCAACGAAGCACACACCTACAACATCACCCTCTCCGGTGACAACGAGACCGACACCCGCATCTCCAGTTATACGCTCGACATCACGGACTGGTGGCCCAGAAAATACAACGTCCCGGACAACGATTACGGAGGACTCGACATCTACGTGACGAACAAGAGCGACTATACGTTCACAGGAACGCTGAAGGTGATGAAAGGCGACGGCGAGAAATTCGCAGCCGGGGATGGCGGCTGGAACTTCGGCCCCGACGTGGAGTTATATATACCCCAAAGAGGCGGCCAGCGTTACGACCTGAGATATGCTCCCTCGTTGGTCAAAAAGGGCGTAAACTCGCAGGTGCAGTACCAGGTCGTCGTAAACGACAATGCAGGCGAAAGTACGAAATTCAACTTCGCCTGTGAATTCGCGAACATGGTACAGGCATATTTTACCACCGGGACAGGCTCGGTGACCGTAAGCGGCGAACTGGCCAAGGCCGCGGGGACGAACTACGTGCTTGCATACTGCTACGAAGACGGCTGCACGTTCACAGCCGTGGACGGCAACGGATACGCTTTCGACGGATGGTATGCAGATCAGGCTTATACGCAACTGCTGTCCGCCTCGGCTTCGTACATGTATGCCCCGACAAAGGCCAAGAGTTCCATATACGCTAAGTTCGCACTGGAGAAACAGCCAAAGGTCGAGATCTCCTGCAACCAGCAGAACAAGAACTCGACCTACATGTACAATAAGAACACCGTAACAATGACCGTAACCGACTATTCCGGGCCCGTCACGATAAAGGCGACTTGTGCGGCCGGAGGGTTGTTCACATCGACGACTTCGTTCTCGAAGACCGTGGTCAGCGGACAGAGCTTCACACTCGACCCGATCGTATTCGTCCCCACGGCGGTCGGAAACATATCGTATACCCTCGACGTTACCACTTCGACGGGAATAAAGATCGGTTCAAAAACCGTAACAAACAACATCGTGGCAACGAAGCTAACGCCTAAGATCAGTATATCCTACGACTCGAATACACGGCAAACGTCCTATAAGCCGGCATACACTTCGACATATGTATACTGGTTCGGGTATAAGACTGTGATTGCACGGGTAGCATTTACTCCGGCGCTCGACTACCCTGCACCCATCGAGTCCGCACAGCTCCTCAAGATTCAGCTATACCCCACCTTTCGGGCATATGAGATAACCGGTGCCGAAGACACCAGCAGCGGACAGTGGGCACCCGTCGAGCGGACGATTAACAGCCCCAGTATTTCCGGGCATGAGTTCGCCCCCATAAACACAACATATGCCGATGCACAAGGTATTTCATACACATTGACCAGCGTGAGCAATATGACCGGGCTCGATGCCAAAAATCCCCTGCTCGCTCCTTACACCGAAGGCGACACGATACTCCTGTTGCCATTTACCGAAAGCGAAGCTATTGCGGCGAAAATGATGGACAGGACGTTTATCAAGTATTTCTTTAATAAACCGACACTATTACCCTCGCAAATATCTGTGTCAAATAGTTATCCAAAGAATGATTTACAAATAGTTACTGATATAAAACTCATCAACATAACAAATAACCTTTAGTAATCAGATCTCGTCAATTTAAACAATGAGCAAAGTCCCCAGAAACTGCAAAGTTTCTGGGGACTTGTGTATTACAGGGGAACAATATATTACTTATTACGAGGCCACAAATAATAATCACTGGCTATGGATGAAATTACCTCCTCATTCGCATCAGTCTTAACCTCGACATCTCGGCAGCGATTATAATTGTCCCTAAAAATGAGTTTGAGTGTAATCTCCCCGGAAACACCTTCCCGTATTACCATGCCATCACCATCAATCCAATTTTGCCAACCATCATCCCACTTGCCGCCACTAATTGAATAGAAGGTATCCTTTGCCATAACAGCATTATTCTTTCCTTGAGAAATCAGGATATTAAACGGCTTAGGATCGGTTTTGCCATTGAGGGAAACAAAAGCCACGTAAAAATCACAACCTCGTTTAAACTTTTCAAGTTCATTTCTAAAAGAAAAGTAATAACCCGCAGCTTCACCAACAACCTCCGGATAGAACCCGCCGTTCGAGGCATCGGATACCTTCAATACCTTGCGGTTCGTGCCGGTCTTGGCCGCACCGTTTTGCGTATAGTTGACCGTGAAGGTAACGGCATGGTTGCCCGGTGTAAGGGGGATATACCAGAACGAAGCCGTAGCGCGGCCGTTCACGAAGCTCGCGTCGATCGGCTCGCCGGCATAGACGTAATCCGTGTCGAACTCCGGATTCTCAACGGGGCTGACAACGCCCAGCGCATCGCCTTCGGTAGCGAAAGTGACCGTAGGGGCTTTGTCGCAGCTTACGCCCAGATCCACGCGGATCGGAGTAGTGCCTTTCACGAAACTCGGGACATGCACATCGAACCCGCCGGCTGAACCGCCGTCGTCGTCCTTATCGCAAGAGGGGAACAACATCACCGTCATGGCAGAGGCAGCCATAAACAGAAATTTTACAAAGGATTTCATAATGTGAGAATTAATATTTATGCAAGTTTTTTGGTTAACAATAATAAAAATAAGGTTTTTTCCTCGTCCGGCAAAATTACTTGTTAAATTTTGACTTATCCCGTGAAATATCTGCCGGAAGGTACTTATCGAGTTTTGCTATGCAGGACTTGGGATAGACCCAGCCCGCAACTCGTTCGCCGTTCCATATCAACCATCCGTTGTAACGGGCGCCGAGCCACTTGAGCAACCTCCGATCCAGTCGGTTGTCGGTGAAAACGACAACGGCCCGCTCAGAATAGTCTACCAGTATGGCTTCATCGGACAGCCGTTCGGGAAGGGGATGCTCCCGGACGGGGCCGAGTTCGCCGGCGATGCGGGTCTGCTCAAGTTCCAGCAGGCGGCGGTCTATCGACTCAAGACGAGCAGCAAGAGTTTCGGGTGACGTAGTCGTGAGGTAAGTACGCATCGCAACAAATGCTTTCACAACAGAAATGCAGACCTGTATTGCGATAGGGGTTCTGAGTACTGATGAAAGCATGACCACCCCTTGTTCGGTAAACACGTAAGGTTTATGTCGTAAGCCTCTGGTAATAGAATTGGATATCACAATTTGTGATTTCCAATTTTCTACTTCAACATCGGTCATCTGAAACATAAATTCTTCCGGAAAACGTTGAGCATTACGCTTTACAGCCTGATTAAGGGCACTTGTTGTTACCCCGTACATTTCCGCCAGATCACGATCCAGCATGACCCGCTGGCCGCGGATCTCGTAGATCTTGTTCTGGATTAGCTGGAGATCATCCATGGCATCACGACTGTTGCCCCAAGGCGTCAACCGGCGCATCAGGGGAAGTAGCAACTGGAACGGACATCGCATGCAAGGCCCGATAGAGTTGCTCGAGCGTAAACAAATGTTCGATCAGTTCCAAATCGTTACCGGTAAGTTCCTCGCGTTGCCGCACGATAAGACGAGTTAACTCAAAGTAAAGCGTCAAAAGGGTTTCGGCAATAGCAAAAGGAGAAGAACAGTCGCCTCCGATTAATTCGATAAGAGGCTGCCAATTGTAATTCTGCTGCCGGAATTTCTCGGCCAAAGCGGCCGGCAATTCGATAGTCACAGGCACGTAGCCCGGACGGATAGGTTTGTTTTGCATGTGGTTTGAACATTAAACCGTTAAACAATAAAAAGGTTTCGCCTGACCCGCTGTTCAACACCACATAGGCTTACCGGGGCATTAACCACTCGGCACGGGGGTACGAAACCTAAATTTACGCGCATAATAAATGCCCGCTATTGGCGGACATCTGCCGCCTATGTGAACGTTGAACATTGCAAATATAAATGTTATAAATAACATTTCAAAGGCGGAAACCTATTTTTTGTGATTAATTCCCCAAATAGACTGGCTACGCTAAAAATGACCGTGACCGACTATTCCGGGCCTGTCACGATAAAGGCGACTTGTGCGGCCGGCGGGAGCTTCACGTCGGCAACATCCTTCTCCAAAACCGTCGTAAGCGGACAGAGCTTCACGCTCGACCCGATTGTATTCGTCCCAGAGTCCTGTGATCGATCTCCTTAATCTTCTTCCGGGATAAATCCGGTTTCTGCCAACTGGTTAA
The DNA here is from genome assembly GCF_000265365.1 of Alistipes finegoldii DSM 17242. NCBI lineage: Bacteria > Pseudomonadati > Bacteroidota > Bacteroidia > Bacteroidales > Rikenellaceae > Alistipes > Alistipes finegoldii. Next base: position 2,126,348 of record NC_018011.1, on the reverse strand, counting down.
ATGCAAAGGTTATTTCCTCCAGATCAGGATTGTCAAGATGGATCAGTAAAGAAGAATAGATGTCGTAATCTTCTGACTGATATTGCTTGTCTACTTTACTTATCGATTTATTGTTCAAGCGCGCATACCACTGTTGAAACAGACGATTACGTCCTTGCTCGTGGTGATCCGTACTGTCGCAAACGATGATAACCGCATTGCGGTCATTGACAAATATCCTTTCTATGATGGAGCAAATGGTATCTGCGATGCGCTCATCGTGTGGAGCATCGTCTACCTTAGTGCGAGGTTCGAAGTTAAAAGTATAGACGTTGGTAAAAGCAGGGCCGTATTCGGCCATAGCAAGGAAATAAGCGACATATACGATTCCTCTTGCTGTGGTGAACTCATAGAATTTGTCTTGCTCCTTATAGTCATAAGGGTGTAACAAATCTGACATGACGTTTTTGGGCGAGTTTCTTCAAATCGCCCCCCTGACGAATACATTTCTGTATCGCCTTTTTATCTTCCAACATCTTTTCCAAGATATTGACAGATTTTTTTGCAGTCGGTTTCATTGTGCGATTTGTTTGATGTTCGGATACTTTGCTTTTGCAAAGATAACGCTTTTTCCTGAATTTATTGTACTTCATCCATTACAATTTCATTTTTTTCAGGTTATATATAAACAAATAACATACCTGTTTGTGTTCTGAAATTGCTATGATAAAGATAAAATCTGAGTGCTATGGAGCTACAACATAAAGCTGCTTATCTCGGTCTTTCTTGTTCGACTCGACCTTCTATACAGAGAACGGATACACCGCCTTCCGGACTATCGGATACCTCCTGTTCTTCGTTAAGATGAAGATATCGCCAGAACTCTGAGGTCGGCGGATATGCCCCGATCATGTCTTGTTGAACTTTGATTCGACCGATATGCGAAGCAAGTCCCATAACATCCATGCACAATGATCTCTTCCTGCCCCGCTGTTCATAGGCCAATGAGGCTTTTGCTAACCATTACAGTTTCGCACGGGTGTATAATACCGCTAATTACAAGAAAGGCGTGGATATAAAAAATCCACCTCTCCGGGGTGGGCATCGTTGCCTCATTGTATCTTTGAACATTGCATATATAAATGTTATAAATAACATTTCAAAGGTAGAAACTTATTTTTTGTGATTAATCACATGAAATAAAAAATTCTTACGTATTGAAATAAAATGAGAAATGCCCCCAAGATACGTCCTGTTTTCAGTCTGTTTGGGAGGCTCATTATCTTTAGTTGCAAAAGAACTTTCTAAAATTTCTACCGCAAATATAAGAGTTTTTGCATACATAAACAGAAAATCGCTATCTTTGTGGTGCCTTTAGGCATTGAAAGCGCCAGTGTTTTAACCGGGCGGTGGTCGCAAGACCATAAAGAACAGTTGTTCTTCATTGGAAGGTTAAAACGAGAACCTCAAAAGTTTTTCGTATGAAACATTACCGAAAAGAGGGGTTGCGCAAAAGGAATGCAAATATTGTAGCGATGTTACAATTACTGATTGCGCTGCTGTCCGTGCTTTTAGATTTGCTGTTCCGATTCGTTTAAGCTTAATTGCTTTTATTAAGCCAGAATTTTGGTCTGCTGGACAGCTACGGGTTGGTCAGAATTTGAAATGGGGGATGGATTAACCATCCCCCTATTTTCAGTCTTTTCTCGACAACTACGCTTACTCTTTTACACAGCGAACTGGCTTTGCTGAGGCACTTCCGGATGACAAGTTCTGATAATATACATCCACATCATTTTCCATGAAAATAAATCTATATATTTTATCATGTCTTGCATTAGCGTTGCCACACCAATAATGGCCAGCATCATTACGATTAATACCACAAGTGTACTGTAAGGTTCCATCGGTCTTACGATTCCCCGAAGTAGGATAAAAATCAGTATTTCCTAATCCCTGTCCATTGTAATAAAAATCGTATCCAAGATTGAAACTGCCTTTGACATTCGGAGTTGTAAAATTTCCAGCATTCCTTTTACAAAAATTATATCCCGAATTACCATTAGCAACACGATACCCTTCCGGGCATGGATCAAAAACTGTTTTTGTTTTATCCCACATATCATAAACCCAATCATTTTGCCAATTATTGCCATATAAGAAAGTCGTGGGGTGTGCTATGGAATAAGCAATAGCTTCAGTACGGGTTCTCCCACCGGCCTGAGCTATGTCCGTTTCCCAATCAATCGCAGGATAGGTTCTAACATAAGAAGCTGTTGTCAGCGAGGCCAGTCGTCCCAACGGATCTTTACGTCCCCACTGGTAATAGAAACCGCAAGCCTTGGCTTTCTGCTCGTCGGAACTTGTTGTAGTCGCAGTATTAACAGCCCCCAACGCCAAAGGCATAACATGAAGGGTTTCTATATAGTTCCCCGTAGATGGATTCGCTATGGGATATGCCAATGTCTTCGTAGCATCAATTTCGGGTTTCCAAATGTGGTACGACCAAAGAATTGTTCCTAAATTATCTTTAATGGCAACCACTGTATTGCCTGTCGGTACGCTCGATACGGTAACTTTATTATTATCGGTGTCTAATGAGACTTCCGGTAGGATCAATTCTTCCCCCCAAAGCGCCGTGACTGAAGCAACTTGCGGGGCGTCGGGAGCCTTCACTCCAGTACGCTCGTATTTGCTGTTTGTGAGATAAGGCGTGATGTCAATTTCACACGAGGTCTGATCCGGGCCGACTAAATAGCAGTTAGCAGAACCGTAGTAGATTCCTTCATAAACCGTAACCCGGTTATCAATTTCATTTTCCCCTTTGATAACAAGGTTCATCGTGTGCTTCGTATTTTTCTTGACATCGAAATTTGAGGTGCTGTTTTCACCTAAATAAACAATGTATTCTAAAATTTTACCATTTTCCCCGTCAGCTAAAATACGCATGTAGGTAGCGCATTCGGGGGCATTTTCGGGTGATTTGTCTTTAGGATCAGTAATACTGTTGACCTCGCCTTGGCAGTTGTCCAGCATATAATAATCACCGGTATATATTTTGTCATTATAGATGTCTACAACAACATCGTCATAATAATAAGTCTTATTTGTAGATGAAGAACCTGTGCCGAACATAACTGTCATTGAAGGAGCATTGCAAAACTGAACTGAACGTAACTTTATCGCTGATGCAACGGCATCATCTACGGCAATGCTGTAGGTAATCTTTGCAGCTATTCGAGTAACTTCTATTGCAGGCAGAGTCATTGCGCCAAGAATCCTGACTTTCATACTTGCCGTCATTGGAATATCGTTCTGCATTTTCTCGATGTAGTATTTTTGTTGTATAAGCAACGAATTCGACATCAAGCCCATATCTTTGTGCATATTGGTAATCACACAAAGGGTGTATTCTCCCGGAAGCACCTGCAACTCAAATGACGGTGCATTTTCAGCATAATAAAAGTGATAGTTTTTTTTGGAACTGTATAAATAAATGTTCACATCGGCAATCGCATTTTCATCTATGGAACGTGTTGCCGTCATATCATCTACAGCAAGCCTTATTTGAACTGCAACCTCCGTCTCCGAGGGGGGGGGAAATTGCCGTCCTTAGAATCATCGCCACAAGCAGCGATGAATTGCATAGCTGCGATTACAGAGGCGGTAAGCATCAGCTTCAGAATCTTTTTCATAATAGTGGATTTACGCAAGTTTTTTATTTGGTTAACAACAATTAATCTTCTTTATTGCCGGTTACAAAGCCAATCGGCTGACGCGACTTCTTGGCTTCCGGTAGTTTCACAGACAAGGCCCCGATTGCCTCGAATACTGTATCAAAATCTCTCCGCACGTCTTCGCTCAAGTCGTTCATGGCCTCCAGGTTCTCCCGGCAGTCGCGTTCGAGGAGCTGAACACGGTTACGCATTTCGGCAAGCTCGGCCTGGATCACCGAGGATTGCATAATATAGTTCCGCATGGCCACAAAAGCTCTCATAATCGACAAATATACATTCACTGCCATAGGGCTCTTCAGGACACCAGATAATGAGGCAACACCTTCTTGAGTAAATGCTGAGGGCAAAACTGAACTGTGTTTTATCGTCGATGGCAACCGGTCACAATTTGTGACCAGTTCACGCCATTCATTTTCTGTCAATTGAAACATAAAATCATCCGGGAAGCGCTCAATATTACGCTTTACGGCTTGCTTGAGGGCTTTGGTCGGTATCTGGTACATGTTCGCCAGATCAAAATCCAACATCACGCGTTGGCCGCGGATCTCGTAGATCTTATTCTGTATAATTTGAATGTCCATATTATTTAGGGTTAGTTTTCAGCATAATTCTTCATATACTCAGGCCGGCCGATGCTCATATACTGGAGATAGAGTTCATGGCAGCGTTTCCACTGTTCTTCAGGAAGCGCATGCGAATACGCTTTGATTTCATCATGGGTAAGCGTGTTCGGCAACTCTATTCCTGTAACAACGAAATAGGCTCGTCGCCCCGCTTCAGTGCGTGTATATTCTCCCTTCGGCATTTATTACAGTTATTTTTTAGGTTCTGGCAGTACGTCATCAGCGATCTCGTCCAAGATCATGGCACATATCGCCTCTTTCTCTTCATGTTTCAAGGCATAGCTGTTCAGTAATGCCTTCAGATACGGGATCACCCGCCGGACAAATTCCGTATCGGCTTCCGGCTTTATCATTATGCGGCCGCCGCCAAACAACCGGCTGAACATCTGGTTGGCTTTCGTATGCCCCATGTAGAACCCGCGGCGCTTCGCCTCCTCAAGCAATGCCGCATCTGCCTTCAGCGTGGAGAATACCTCTTCGACACGTTTGATCTCGGGAAATGGGTAGGCCATCAGGCTCAAACTCAATTTATCTTCAGTCTCCGGCATATTATCATCCGATTGTTGATTCGTGAAGGGAAGAAATTGTCAGTTATTCTCCACCTGTTCGGTCTCGACTTTCCGCAGCCGCCAGGCAACAGCATATCCAGTCTCGATATAGGGATAAACCCAGTTGTGTACATGGTCACCCACGATCTCCCGGATCGTCCCGTCTGAAAAAAGGACATCAACAAGGCCGGTCGTCGGCACTGGCTTCGTTGTCGGCTCCCAGCCGGCCAACAACCGATGCCGTTCATCGGCTCGGGCACGGTCAACGGCCTGGTAAGCCGTAGACGCATCGACCATGTTATCTCCGTTATTCATTTTGACCACATCGTTAGCGATAAGCTGGTATGCTATATCCTTATTTTCCATCTTTTTCAGTAATAGTAAAACGTCCTCTCCCGTTTATCTCACTTCCAAGTCACGTATCTTGATCCCCTGCCGGGATTCTTGGATTTCTTCGGCCGTAACCTCACGATAGCCACGTGCCATGTACTCCAACTTCATTTTGCGATTCAAACTTACAAAATATTGAGTCCCGTTTGAAAACAGTCGATATTTCTCCCTGTTTGCGTTTATCGTTACCAGCGCCATGAACAACCCCGTATCTCCATTACATTCAATTATACCAGGCTCATCCCAGTTTGAGTATACAGTCTGCCCTCTAACGACAATCTGCGACCTGTCATACCGAATGCCGGTATGGTATGCCATATATACGCCCACACACCATACGTATCCCAATTTATGAAGCAGTTCGGCGAGAGCTCGCCACTGTTTCTCTGTTTTGGCATATACGCTACACGCAAAGGTCGGTTTCATTTCTCTTTATATTCACTTTTCAGCCCATTGTTCTTCCTGAATCTGTTCCCAGCCTGCAGCTCGCAAATACTCTCGCATTCGTTCTTCGGGAATAGACTTGCCGGCCAAGAACAGGCGTTTGTCCCGCACAGCCTGCTGTCTGATATAATCGCTGTTTTTATACCAAAGAGGTTGCGTTATCAATAGCGAGAATGCTTCTTTCAGTGTCATAAGATATATCTTTGATACAAAGGTAAAAATATATTTTTACGAAACAAATTTGTTTCGCATTATTTTTCACAAAAAAAACTATATTTACCATTGAGTAGACTATATCAACAACTCCTAAAAATAATACTTCAGGCCGACGCCGATCGAAAGGATGCAGCTCTCAAAGTTAGTCGTGGGGATGTACATAAGCCGCGGATCTGCATAAACTGTGAATCGCTTACCGATTACGACTCCGACAGGAATATTGACCGAAACACCAAACGCAAACCCATTGCTAAAACTCAGCATATCGCCTTTGGATGTTGTTTTATCAGCGAACTCTCCCCCGATCAGACATGACGCCGCGGGGAAGAACCCGAGTCGACCGAACAATATCGGATACTGATATACGACACCAACAAGAACCTGCTGCGCATTGAAATCTGCATCGTCCGTCGTCGAGAGCTGCTCCCGGTTATATACTACCTCACCCCCTACTGCGGATCTGGGTGTAACCTGGTTCACGAACCGGAGGTCTGCCATAACTCCGTAGTTGGTTTTGGACGCACCAAAACTGATTGCACTCTGTCCCTGGTATCCGACTTGCGCCCGGCAAACGCTACTTATTACCAAGCATAAGCATATTGCTACTATTCTTTTCATAAGGCTCGCATTTAAAATGGCAGGTCTTCAACATCATTGCAGAGTTCAGCCGGTGCAGCGGGTACAGGTGCAGTGTCTTTCTTGCGATAAAGAAGTTCCGGCTTCTCGGATACAAAGACTTTGATCTGAGCTTTGGCCACACCTTCTTCTTTCTTACTGACATATGGCTCAACAATCATATTACCCCTGAAGAAGTAACGATCACCGACCCGGTAACGCCCCTTTTCGGAGAGCGCCACATAGCAATTGATCCAGTCGGTCTTGGTTTCAAAATTTCCCTCATCAGTCTTCACGTAAGTTTCCGAACCAACTCGCAGCACCAGCTTATTGGTTTTTTCGTCGATGGCACCGATGATGCCGTCAAATTCCAGTTTTCTCATAATAATATTTTTTTATTTTTGGTTTATTTTTTACTTTCCTAAGCACAAAGAACAAGAGCAGGAAAGTAGTTACATGCAACAGAACCGTCCCGATCCATACCAACAGCTCCATGAGGAAATAACCGATCATTTTAAGGATTGACCAGATTGGTTCCATATTCATCTTCATATTCATCAATCAATAGTTTTACAGAATTCAAGTCCATTGCATGATATTGTTCCCGGGCTTTAAGAATCTGCTGAAGCCCTTCATATGAGGTCGTATATACGTCCCGCAATAGAAGCAGAAATTTCTCCTCGGAAGAAAGAATATCATCTTTCAGTTCAAGTTCCTCCATTCGCCACACAATACGGTAGGCTTCCTCCAGCCAGACGAAGAGGTTAATTCGTTTCTGCGGATTTTGCGGGTCAGCAAGGTAATGCCGCAAACAAAATTCGTCATTCCCTGTTGTCAAATGAGTCAGAATCTTATATGTATCGGCAATCTCATTCAGCCTCAGCAGCACGTCTGAAACCTCGTTATTTATCTTAATCATATTCAACCGCAGTCGGCGCTTAATCTCCTCATCCGACCAATTCCTGACTTTAGGCATCCAGGGGGTTTCATCAGGAAGATATGGCCGGCCTTCACTCTCACATTCACTTTTCGCTTGGCTCTCCAACTCTTCCCGAAGGCGCTGCTCTTTCTCAGGCGTTTCGACGATCACTTTACCATGAAAAACCTTACATTTGATCTCCTTGCCATATTCATCCGCAACGCGCCCGACAAACTCACCTTGCGACAACTCCTCAATCATGCTCTGAGTAATGCGGTCTTCTTTGTGTTCGGCAATCGAAGTTGTCACCTTTCCCTCTTCAGTTATGGACTTACTGATCTTTTTTACGGTCTTCTTACCAAAACTTTCTGCCAGTTCCTTTGCAGTCTTACCTTTGACAGCTCCGACAAAAACATTATTGACCGTATTGACGATCGCATCGGCAATCTTCTGCCCATAGTCGCGTACCATCTGACTGAAATCCTGAAAGCCCAGAAAAACCGCAATCTTATTGGATCTCGCCGTTGCGATTAAATTATCAAGACCATTGATATAGGTTGTCACCACTTCATCGGCAAAAAAAGCTGTCGGATTACGGCCCTTGCGATTGAGCAGATTGGCAATGCGTGTAAGGTATACGGCGTTAGCAAGCCCGAGAACCGCCCCTAACCGTGGATTCGAGCCCAGACATAACAACATTGGAGATTCTTTCGACGAGATCGTATCCAAATCGACAGCGATATCCTGAGATTCCTCATCTTCAGTCATAACATAGGCCAATGATGCGTCTGACATTGACCCCAACCCGATTTGGGCCGAGGCCAACTGTCCCTGAAGTTGCGGCAACGTATTTGTGTCGTATGCCTCTTTGAAAGGCGAAAACAGGGTCTTCATATCGGGATACAGCACGGAGATCAGCTTCAGCACCGGGAACAGGACAGACGGCACCTGAGACAGCATAGTGAGCGTATGGGGCAATGACAAGTAACGTCCCCCGAACAATACCCCCAGTGCATATATTACGATCGCGGTATAGGATTTCGCACTTTCCGTAAAAAACTCGCCTTGTTTTTCGACAAAGTTCTTATTCAGAGCAGTCAGAATCGTAATGGCGAAATTGACCGCTTCGGCCGATGTCGAGATCCCTTTCATCGGATTGCACCGATAGGTATGGTTGATATTTACATATGACAGATACCCGAACCGCAACGGGGAATTTGGGTGTTCCCGTTTATACGCCACGTAATACTGATATACCGCATTGCTTAATGTCGGGTCTTTATAATCATAAACCACTGCCGAAAAATGTTTTGCAATGAGCTGCTTCATTGCAGGATCGAGAAATGAATGACTTTTTCCGGTGCCCGGCATTCCAATAACAAATGACGCCCTATACACCGCAAGTTCGTTGATATATCCGGTGCGGATTTTACCCTGGTACGAGAACTCATACTTCCAATTGACAGAAGTAGGGGTTTCGATCAATTCAGTAGTCTGCTCAAACCCGTCTGCCAACCGTTCGTTCTCGTTAAGAGAACTATCCGGCGCCAGGTAAAACCTCGTAATCCGACCACAATAACTGAGGATGCACACGGCACTGATGAGCGACCCGAGAATATTCAATGACTGTCCGACTGTGGTAAGGGGGATAAGTAAGAAAAAACGACAGCAATGAAATACTGCAACGGAAATGCCTAGTCCTGCGAGCTGCCGCCAGAGAGACGTCGGTTTCTCTCCTTTAGATGGAGACGTCAACGAGAACGCAAAAAGAAACAGCACAACATTCCTGACTTTATAGGAGTCCCCCAGCAACAACTTCATCCCCTCTTTCGAGAAAACATGTTTATCCAGAAACGGAATGTCGATATGAAGGCGTTGCACCAAATCGTAATTGGCATAATACAATTGTGTCAGCAGCAAGAGAAACCCTATGCAAATGGCACCAAGTACGACATACGCATATATTTCATTATCCTCTTCTTCAATTTGAGATAGTGTTGCCATTCATTTTAATTATTTATATTATTTAAATAATCTATATTATTGACAAAACTAACTGTTTTCTCCGATAAAAAAAAGCTGTTGCACAAAAAACCGAACGCTATATAAACATATGATTATTAAAATGTTATTTATAACATTTTTAGTCCAGTTCCGAAACTCCAGCAGTATAGCAGAAGTATTAGGGCAATTTCCCGGCAATCACTCCCCGCTGTTCTGATTTGGTTGTCTCGATCTGCACTCGAGCCATATTTTCAGCAATCCGCAGGGAGATAGACTTCTTGCTGCTCCGTAGATCGTCATTCCAATCTTTTGCCCATGGTATTGACAGGATTATATTCGGCCTCTGCTTCATTACTGCTTGTAGGGCAGCAACTATTTCATCCTTCCCCCATTCCCTCTCTGCGCCATTGACGGTAAGAAGAACTCGCTGCGTTTTACTATTGATGGCATACTCAATATTGGCCGTATGAAGTGCAAGTTTAAAGTTTTCCAACTGTCCGGCTAAATCATTATCGTTTCCGAGGATGATAGGTAATTTAAATTTTTGAGAAAAGCTATGAATCATCTCCCGCTGGGCTTTGGTCGATGTTCCTCCGGTACAGAAGTAAGCATACCGGGCGCCAGGGAAAAGTTGGCTATGCGCGATTGCATCGAGCGGATCTTCCGTAACGAACAGCGCCTTGCTACCCTCGATAGGAGTCATCCAAAGAGAATTACTGCGATCGGTATTTTTCAGGAACCTTTTCTGACACACATTGTCCTTGATATATTTATACTGCGCCCCGACTATATTCCCGTCCATATTTTGCCAATAGAACAACGGTTGCTTAAACCCGCGGTCGCTAACAAGGATACCTATCACGGACTTGAACGGAGCCAGTTGCCCGGGATCAATGTGGCGCTGCTCGAAAAACCGCCGGCATGCCCCGGGAACAGCCGCGAGATCAAGGCGCTCTACCGTATACTTTGAAATATCGAACGGTTGCTTTTCCTGTATCGTAGATGTGTTATTTATAACATCTTTAATTACACCAAGCCCGGCAATCCGTGACAGCTCAGCCTCCACTTTGCAAAAATCTTCTGCGGACAGGTTGGTCGTTTTATTGAGTACCCGCTTCATAATGAAGTGAACGGCGTCCCCATAATCGTCCGACGTACTTTTATTGACATAATGATCGTAGACTCCCCCCTGGTTGCGATATACCAGAAGTGTTTCCGAGCCGTCCGAAAAGACAAGACATGATTTACACGATTTGTCTTTACGCTCCTTGAAGCCATAATCCAATAATGTTGGAAGAAGGTATTTCTTCGCTTCTTTATAATCAATCATGGTTTATTAAATTTTTCAATCAAAAAAATTATGAATATGTTGCTCAATCTCTCGTATAAAATGCTCACAGCTATGATCGTTCAAGTAATCGTCTCCCCATGTGAACCTTCCCACGATTGGATGGCAAAAATTTTCCAACACGACCCTTTTTGGTTAATCGAGATTAAAACTTTCATGGGATCAGGAGTATTTTAAAGACTACACTTTTACATCTTCTGTTCGCAGGTTGGGGATGATCGGGGTTTTGACATTTTCTCTTTTATCCCCTGCTCAATATTATACAGAGTGGTCGTCGGAGCCAATATGTCTTTCCGCCTCTCAAGGGGAGGAGCAAACTTCCGGACATTTGCTTCCGCACGATCCAACTGTTCATACAAGGCATCTATTTCACGTCCAATCTCGGCCAGTTGACGCTCCTTATTTCGATTATACTCTCCTCCGTCCGGTTCAAAAAAACCTCCCTCTAAAGCAGCGACACACATATCATGATATGAATAATGTGATATCTCGGAACGTACCGCCTCCGCATCCCGAATCTTCTCGATAAGCGAGTCGACCCGTTCCTGTGGGGGAATGTATACTCCTGTTCTTTCTTCGGGCCGAAGGTATATATCACTCTCCCGGGGTGTGTCCAATCGAAATACCTTCTGTTCTTCCTCGGACAATTCAATAGACGGGACTGGAAACCTACCAAGAGCATGTTTTTCCCAAATAGCTATCGCTTCCGGCAAACTCGATTCAGAGATTTTCTTAAAATGCTGAACAAGCTTATTCATACTGTCCGCACCATCTTGCCGCACCTGAATAACCGCAGACCATTCATATGTCCAATTCTGGCGCTTGCATAATTCTTCCAATCGAGACAGATCAGCCTGGCATTCGATCTCATTTTTACTCACAGGACGGACTGAAAATCTAATTTGAGGATACTCGAACTGATATATTTCTTCGGGAGAATATCGGAAAGGAACAGCAATTCTATGGTTTACATCAATAATTCCGACTTTTCCATCTTTGTAGGCAAACAGGTAGCCATCATCGACTCGCCCCAATTGAGGATTATCACGATCATGTAATCCGAGATAATCATATTCAAACGGGACAGCCACGCTTCCATCTTTATCGACCATACCGAACTTCCCGTCTCTTTCGGCAATGAGAAGTCCATATTTGGCATAGCGTGTATCATCGGCATAAACCTCGGTCAAGGCTTCAAACTCAAAGGGAATAACAACTTTGTTATCTCGGTCAATAACCCCCCAGCGCTGCCCGGCATCAGTCGCTTTTTCCGCAAGAATGTGTCCATTTTCTGAAAATATCGAAATACTCTTTTCTACCTCTTTATCGAGGCTCTGCGGGTTTCTCAACAAGTCAAGGTTCGCCCCTTTTATTTCGTTATACACAAACGGTATAAGTTGCCGGTCTCCGGTTGCGACAAGACCCTTTTTCCCCAGAAAGCTCGCACAACATATCCCTTTATAGTCCGGTGCAGTAATCTCATCATAGACCGCTTTCACTACCGGCATGCCATATTTGTCTATGTACCCAGCCTTCAGCTCTCCGTTAAATTGCTGAACTCGTATTCGGAACAGGGAATTATGTTGATTATAGTAATCTATATGTGTCCCTACCGGCAATCGCACGAACTCAACACCGAGCGCATTTTCAACTCGATCACGACCTTCAGTAGTCATATATACCAACTCATTGAAATCTTTACAAAACCCTGATATTTTCACTTGCTCCAAGTGGGCCAAATCGGTATAATATTTCATATGCCCCACATCGGCATACTCTCGCCCCCGATATTGGGAATCGAATTGTTCTGCAACTCTCCGAAGTTGCACAGCCGACGCATACCATTGATTTTTTACCGATACGGTGGCACAATAATCCGTCCCATCGGCATATCCGATGTCGCTCATGGCCACTTGGACTCCGGATATCTGCCGAAGCTCCTGAAAGAGTTCGTTAACTCTCATGACCATTTTTGTTTCGGTCACATTCATATCACCGTCCACGGCGATAGGAGAGGTTAGCATAAAGTTTACGGTTGCCATAGCTATTCGTGTTATTTATAATATTTTTAATTTTCAGGTCTGCACTGGTCAGTCTCCGTCGTCACTTTGCCAATATGTTCGCGTTATCATTATGGACATGTTCGGCTTTGCTACGTTTGACATGGATTTGCCCTTCGACAACTTGCAAAGTCTTCGATAGGCCGCCTCGGTCTTGCTGCTCAGAGCCACGCGCTCTGTACTTGCGATAATTTGCTCTGATCTCCCTGTAAGAATCGTGCAGCTCTTCAATTCTTCTGTCGTTCTCGAGCAATTTTGCACTTATCTCAGCATCGACCCGTTCCGGAGGAAACTCCCCGTAGTGCACCCCCATTATTTCTTGATTCTCTATATCCCGAAGTTCCTTTTCTATCCGCTGCATACGCTTGCGGGGAGACAGGAAAACTCCAACCGCATTATCGGCACTTGGTTTTTCCAAGTGAGCAATCTCCGTCATATAGCCCCGTGTTCGCCATAGATTGCCATTACTATCTTCAAATAAGTCTGGAATACGGAATAATCCATTTCGGGAGTATTTATCCCATAGTTCATTTGCTTTGCCGGCATCCCGATCGTCAATATTGCAATATAGTATTCTCAGTTTATCCAATTGTTCCCGCATATAGCTCCCAGACAAGCAACCCTTCTTATAGCATTCCCAATCCTGTTTAATAAGTCCTTTCTCAAGTTCAGCTAAATCAGCGATTCGCTGCTCAGGAGTTTTATCCGTCGGACGACGTAGAAAATAGACATCAGGATAAACCATGTCGAGAAGAGTGTCTTTTGAACGATCGAATGGGATTACGACGTTATTGTTTACATCGACAACCCCAAATTTATTATCCTTGACCGCCCCCAAATATCCGTCTCCAAACTCATAATATTGTCTGGAATATCCTTTTTGGCCAAGATGGTCATACTCGAAAGGAATTATAACACTTCCTTCCTTATCTATCATCCCATACTTGCCATCTTTCTGCGCAACCATGAATCCATATCTGACAAAGCGTCGATCCCTGTTATACTGCACTTCTAAACTTTCAAACTCAAACGGTATTTTCACCTCTTCTTTGAGGTTGACTGCTCCGTAACGAATTCCATCACTCGTCTCTTTCCCTGCCACAAGCAGGTAGTTATTATGCAATAATTTCCCGGAAAATTGAAGTGGATATACATGCAGCTTAAAACATTTCAGAGGTACAATAACTTTGTTTGAAAGCGTAACAACGCCAAATTTCCCAGCAACTTTAGCTAAGTAATAACCGTTTATTATTTCCTTCAGATCGTCATATTTCAGTGGGATACGGGTTCGTCCGTATCTATCTACAATCCCGACTTTCTCCTTCCCGTCTATTTCCCGACAGACAAAAAATAAAGAGCTGCCTTCATTGATATTCCGTATCGACACATCCTTTTCTAACTTTGTGTGCAGCGATCCTATTTCATTCTTGATAATGGGTGCATACGCATACTGCTCAACGATCAACTGGTCACAGCTTTTTTGGAAGTGCCGCACAATTTCTTCACCCAACGAAGATAAGTCGGTGGCATACATAGCAGGAAATGCCTGATGCGCACGCTTATCATAATTCGGATCATATTTCCGTGCCAATTTTTTCAATCCCCGCGCAGATTCATACCACTCGTTCTTAATCGACACATTGGTAAAATACGCTCCATTTGCAAATTCGACATGACTCATGCCGACCGACAAGCCTTGAATCTGTCCAGCATCCCGAATGAAATCCTTGATAAGCGATACCAACCGGTTTTCAACGACTGATAATCGAGTCTCATATTTTGTAATAGGGGCTTCGATCCTGAAGTTTATTGTTGCCATAGCTTTCCGTGTTATTTATAACATTTTCCCAAGTTCAGACAGCAACTCAATCGATGCAGGTTCTCCCCTTTGCTGGAATTGAGTTATTCTTATTCTGATTGGACTGACGTCCGACTTCCGACGTCTTTAAACATCGCTCAATGAATGCCAATGATTCCGATGTAGATAAAGATCCCGATTTCAATTCTTGACAACGGGCCTCAAGAGCAGATAGCTTCAAAGGCTCTATCCCCTCGGCAATTTGCTGCTTATTGAGAGCCTCATACTTTTCCATCAGGTATTCATACATTGAGAAGGTCGGATTCCGGTGAGCGGCAACATTTGCGTACTGGATATTGAATTCTCTATGTTGTATATTTGTAATTAGTTAATTAAATTTGAATAGTTAAGACATCAGAGTATGGAATAAGTCCGATCTCTCATTGGTTTTCTAAACCGGGAATTATGTTCTGACCCCATACTCTTTACATCAGAATCCGGATAGTTCGTAAGGTGTCTGAGCCCGTATTCGCAATGAAGGACCAAGATGTAAGCGATGTCGTTAAAACCAAAAAATGAACGGCCATGAGGTACATTGGAATCGACGTGAGCAAGGCTACATTCGTGGTAGCTTACTCCTCCGACAAAGGCGGGGAGATCCGTACTTTTAACAACACGACCGCTGGTATCAGACAGTTTATCGGGACTCTCCCCAAAGACGGCAGTATCCACTGTGTTATGGAGGCGACAGGGAATTACAGCGCCTTGCTGCTGTATATGCTCAATGTCGCCGGAATTACTGTCAGCATGGAGAATCCGCTGAAGGTAAAGAACTTCGCCAAAGCCTTGCTCTCTACGGTCAAGACCGATAAGAGCGATGCACGACTCATTACCTTGTACGGAGAGAAGATGAACCCGCGTCCTTTCAAGGTACAGGGAGAGGCCATCCTGCGGCTCCGACAGAAAAGAACCGTCATTCGCCAACTTACTAAGCAGATTACCGCCATGTCGAACCTTCGTGGCTCTCTTGCATGTCTGCCTGTCCCGGACAAAGGTGCAACTCATACCGTAGACGAAACTATCAAGTTCCTTGAAAAGAAGCGTGACAGGCTCCAGGCGGAACTCACGGATCTTGTCGAAGTGGAGTTCAGCCGACAACTCGCGCTGCTGACGACCATCAAAGGGATAGGCATAACGCTTGCCACGGCGCTCATCATCACTACTGGAGGCTTTACCTACTTCCAAAATGCCAAGCAGGTGTCCCGGTATCTCGGAATTTGTCCCACTTACGAACAGTCCGGAACTTCGGTAAACATCAAAGGGCATATCAACCGAAACGGAGACGCATACACTAGAGGACTTCTCTATATCGCCGCTTGGCCTGCCAGTAGGTTCAATGCCCAATGCAAAGAGACCTATACGAGGCTCAGGCAAAACGGAAAATCGGGAAAACTCGCTATGATCGCTGTCGCAAACAAGCTCATCAGGCAGGCTTTTGCTGTTGTCGCGCACGATAAAGAGTATATCGACGGATTCGTCTCCAACAGACCTTAGTAGGAACCATTCTCCGATATTATTACTCTTTTTCCGCATTTTTTAATATAGTTCGTAATTCAAGTGCAGTTTTCGCAGCACTCACATCGTTTTGCAGGTCGGCAAGTTCCTGCGATGTGCCCTCAAAGTGTGCATACATAATTGTATATTTAAATGGTTTTTTCCGGGCCTGATCGATGATTCGCTTCCTGCTGAGATACGATCCGAGACTCAATTTTCTGTAAAGTACCAGACTTTGTTATCCCGGTCTGCGGCTTTATTTCAGGCGTTACAGTATATGGCCGATCCCAAGCACCAATATCCAATCGAAAATAAAAATTTTCGTCAAAGTAATCATTTTGAATATCAGTATTAGAGCGATTGTATGACTTAGCATACTGCGTTATATCGTATAACATTTTATAAGCTCCATCAGATAACCAGTCCCTATAAAAGTCCGTAATCCCGATTGTTTGCCAGTTTCCCTTAGCAAGTCCCTTTCCTGCCCGGATCTCTTGGGGGCCTGAAAGAATCTTGACATTTATTTCAGAACGATCCACACGTACAGAAAATTTATAATCCGGATACTGGGTTTTGCAATATGCACGGATCTTAATTGCAATTTCTTTAGTTGTGAGCTTGGTATCGTATCTGAAGCCTTGATAATCATTTGAGAGCTGATACCGTGTTTTATCCTTTTTCACTTCCTCTTTCTTGACTATGTTTTGCGCCCCTTCACATAATCTTTTGAACTCGGGTTCCGGCATTAACATCATACGCACATCATCTTTATAAAATCCCACACCAAACCGTTTACTAAGAGGTCGAATTAAATTTGTCGTACGCCTCTCTTTTGTTTGAGTATTTATCAGCGTATACGAATAGCCCGTACGTCGGGAATAGGTTATTTCCGAAACCACATAGGCAGCCTCCGGTTTTATTTCTGTATTAACACGAAGAATTAACTGACGTGTAACGGCCATCTGCACATCGGTATCATACTCTTCTTTCGCTTCTCCAAGGACAATTTTCATAATTGCTCATTTAAAGGTTATGTTTCTGTGATGGATCTTTTATCGTCCTTTGTTGCATTTGGTAGCTCCTCTCTATATTGCGCAGAATCTTACTACGGGAATCTTCCTGTTGAACTCCCTGATGATTGGCTTGTTCGAGGTACAGACGAAGATTCGAGTCATTGAGAACCGGCATCCTGATCTCGAGTGCCTGGTGCAACTCGATCTTCGCTCCGTAGCTCTCGACCCAATCCGGCAATAAACAGATAGCATCACTCGCGCGTAACATTTCAAGGTCGCGTTCCATATGATCTTCCCAGGGAGCATCGAAAGGCAGGCCGTTCTTCATCGGGTTCACGGGAGTATGGCCGGCGGCCTGGATGATTTCTGCATATTTCCCAAAATCAGCCTCTGCTTCTTGCTGGGTTTTTCCGCTGATTTTCCCACTGATATATACATCCATAATAACCAAGATTATTCAATATCACATATGTCTTTGTTGACTAACCCGTTTTTTCGTTTTTTGAGCAGACATCTTAACCGTCTCTTCTACCGACTGGAGTGTTTGACTCGGTTCCACAGATACGGATACACTCCGAACAAGAGGCTTCCCATCCTTATCGAGAACCGACTCCGACCTGATCGTATAATAAATCGGGCTGTAACGGGCTTTGAGAACGAATACCTGCGATTTATCGTTGGGGTTTTCACGTTCGTACTCCATAGACTTTCCGCTCATAATGGCATTGCTCTGTTCCGGGGTAAGAATTGAACCGTGCAGCGTCTTCGGGGCACGAACATACGTCGCTTCAGCAATAGCAAGACGGTTAAGTTCGGTATCGACCTCGGCGAAAAACTTTGCCCCCTTCTCTGAAACTAAAAGCTCATCAAGGAAGGCTCCGGCCTTCAACTTTTCAATCTGCTCGTCGGATATATTGATCGCATCCTGACCGTTCTTGATCTGCATACGATTCGGAATGACCAATTTCCGCTGGGCAAACAGAAAATCAAAGGAGATCCTTTCCTCACCATTTACCTCACTCACCAACAACCCTTTGATCCGTGCTTTATAGGGCCTCTTTGTATCTTTGGCTGAAAAAGTCATACACTGAGAAACGTAGCCTTCGGCGATTTTCCGGAACTCGGCTTTATGCCGTCTTCGAAACGACGGCCAATGTTCAGGTGACACATGCTTTTCCATGATCTCCTCTACCAGTTCCGGAGTAACCCGCTCTCTTTGTTCTTTTGTCAGCCGGCTTCTCTTGTCTTTAAAAGTCTGTGATGCTTCCATTGTTATTTCGTGTTTTGTGATTATGCCTTCTCAGCAAATATAAACAGATTATTTCAAATAATTTCAATTATTCAAATAATATAAATTATTTATATTAAATACTATAATATTTTAGAGCTGGCATATATCTATATATCAGCATAATAGCATAAACCATGAATTATATTTCCTGCTCGGCTTGTCCGCGACGCTTTTTTTCCTCTTCGTCTTCAGCTATTTTCTTCCCAACTGCGGCTCCCTGTACGAGCGTCTGGAGGTGTGCTGCCTGCGGCCGGACAGTTGTTTGAAGGATAGGTTTCTTCTTTGCAGATACCCCCCTCTTGCTCCGAACATAATGTAGGATCGTTTCCCATGACAGCTTCAGCTCGCTCCCCTTGAAAGTCAAGTCCGGCCGGCCAAAAGAAATTCCGACTATTCCGGCGCTATTTCTGTTATAAATAACATTTATATTGTATTGCGCCAACTGATTCAGTAGCTTGTCCCCAAACAATTCAGCCGCCATATCGGACTGCATATCAATCTGAGGCATATTCCGGAGAACCAGGTACAGGCATTTCCGGATATACCGCATTTCACGGATTCGTTCCTGCTTGACTGCTCTTAAAATATGCGATAACCTGCGCTCTGCAAAAACAGGTAATTTTGACAGGGCAACAGGATAAGAGTTACCCTGCGAGATAACATATCCTCGAGGCAATTTCTTTACCTTCAGTCCCCGTTTTTCGCACGCTTGGCAAAACCGATACATGCTGTATGGTTGATCTTCAAGCAGGACTTTTTGGACTACTTGATCTATCTCGCTGACCAATCCCTGATTTTGTTGCTGACGTTTATCCGCTCCTTTGCCTACCTGGTATCCGAATAATGGCGCAAGCTGATCCAGCACGGTCTTCGTCCGTAATCCCTCGTAACTACTCGAAATAGCTTTCCCACTTCGCACATCAACCCGACTGGAGATAATGTGATAATGAATATGCTGTTTATCCGTGTGACGATAAATTACCCAGGGTTGATTTGCATATCCCATTTTTTGAAGATACTGTCGGGCCATTGCCTCAATCACCTCCGGCGCAGGATCTACTTCATTGTAGGCAAAACTGACAACGGCATGAAAAACCGGATCTTTGACCCGGGACGAGCTTCGTGTAGAGACATCCATAAAGTACTGGGCAAGTTCAACCGAAGTATTGCCAATAATATTCTCCGTATGGCATAGCTCGCTTTCATGTCGATCATGATAATGGAGCAGAGCTGCGAAGCCCCGCGCCCGGGTTCCCCTATTGCCCGGTTTCGGAGGCTTCCGTATAATCTTTATAATCATTTCGACTTCAGACTTTGCCGGAGGCGGCCTTCAAACGTATTCCACTCCTTCAATATGGCCTCGACTTGGTTGAGCTGCCTCTGAGCGACGCTGCCGATCACAACAGCCCCGCTTCCCTTCAAGGCATTCATAACCCGCGCAATCTGGTTGATATTGTTATTGACCTGCGACAGTGATCCGATAACGAAATTCAACAGATCCGTTTCCTCCCTGCTGCGGATACGCATTTGGGGATGAAGCAACTTGCGACGGATATATTCGGAATCCGACAGATACGTCTTTCTGACCTCCGTCTTAAACCGACCATATTCGGCAGATGTCAAACGGCAGTAAATTCTATGGTTTCTTTTATCATCCATATTCCTAATTCAAAAATTAACCGAAGGGCAAATTTTCGTCAAATGCACCGCTTCCGGAGCATTGACGCAAGATGCAACAGGCTGCGGAGCAGGTTGTTGTGAGAGTTTGTCCGACAAACTCACATCTTGCCACTTCTTTCGACCCTAAAAGCAAAAGTAGCTGTCCTTCACTACGATAACCAAATAATACTGCCTTTCCAACGATCTCGCGCATTAATACACGAATTATTGAATTCATTATTTAACTAATTAATTATTAAGCTAATTAATCCATTAAATAAATCCCGAAAACACATGTAGAATTCGCCTCAAAAACGATGTATAATTTCATTCGCAAAAAATGACACGATAATTTTGCTCAGAAAATAATCCCCGAGAGATGGCAACCGACAGCAAAATATGCGCGTTCATGACGCAAAAGGGTGGTGCGGGAAAATCCGTCCTTACCAACATCTTACCCAACGAAATAATCCTGTGGCACCTACTGCACTCAGGCAAACAAGTTAACGTTCTGGTCGTCGATATCGACCCCCAGCAAACCAATACGGCAAAGCGGAAACGAGATATAGAGCAACTGTCATACAAAGAAACCTCTCCGGAGTTCTTGGCGATGGATCTCGGACAAAAGACCGAGATCGGCCAGTTTCAGCGCCGCTACGCATTGCTCATCGACGCAGGATTCAAAACCTACAAAATGCAATACGTCGATCTGGGAAACGACACACAAATATCCAGAGCATTGGAGAATATACAGTCTCAGGAATATGACTATGTTTTTATCGACTTCCCCGGAACCCTGACACAAGATGGTACCGGCGCATTTCTGCAATTAGTACAACACATCTTCATCCCCACCTCGATTAACCCGAGTGATGTACTGGGCACAGAATGTTTTCTAAAAACTCTGCAAGGACTTCCGATCGACTTTCAGTCGAAATATATTCTTTGGAATAAGTTCGAGGTATCCCGGCTCCGGAAAACAAATTCCACAGAGAAGCGCCTCTCCAACGACTACGGAATCCCATTCCTACAAGCAAGGATTCCCTACTCTCCCCTGAACGACTGTAACACGGTCATTCCTGCATCCCTCAAGGTCAACCTTAACCTCGGCACCTACTCCGTGGCCAAACCCTATTTACAAGAAATGGCGGCAGAAATAATCAAGATTACAAATGGCAAGTAGGCGCAAATACCAGAGTATACAGGGTCTGGCAGAATCTGCGGAGCTGATTGTGCCCGAAGACCCCACAGAAGACCAAAGCGCAATGGGGAAGGAAATAGCATCTGAACCTAAACCTGCGTCTATCCCAGAACCAATGCCCAAACCGGAGAGAGAGAATCAGAATGACTACGAATCCGCTTTAGATCTGCAAAAAATCGCGACGCAGATCCTCATCCGACAGAACTACAAGAATTCGCGGACAGCGTACCCGATCTGCGAAGAATACCTGCACCGGATACGAGCGATAGCTATTCTCGGGGAGATACCTATTACAAATGTTATAAATAACATTTTTGCACTCTTTTTCAATCCTGACGGGCCGTTGAACCCTACTCATACGGCGATTAAATCTCTGCTCACAGACAGCAACAACATGCTGAAGGACTACCTTATCTCCAATCGTACTACGCACAGAAAATAAAATGGACACATATATCAAATACTCTTTTCTGATCGAGATCGCCCTGATAATCATCGTCCTCGCTTTGCTATACATTGCAGTATATTTCTATCGGAAAAAGCCAGTCAAATCTATCCCTGAAATGGCCGTCAAGGAAATCTCCCCGGTCGAAGACGAAATAATATCGAAACTGGACAGAATTCTGGCGATGATCCCGGTCGATTACGACTCAACGCTGCATTCTTCGGATGATGATATAAAGCATGACAAAAGGATCATCCAGCAGATCACCGGCACCGAAGAAGAGATCACTACGATTTTACCCCAACGAGATTTCAACACACGCGACCTTTTTGAAGAATGAGTCATGGCACGGACGAACTTGGAAAACATCATTCCCATATACAGGATCGGCGACGGCTATGTCATAGCTAAAGATGGCAGCGTAACCGTCGGCTTTATACTGACACTGCCCGAATACGACACACTCTCAAAGGCTGATTTCAGAGACGACGGCTCGGGGGACGGAATGCGGTTGTATACGCAACTGGAAGCTGCGATCAAAGATCTTGACGAAGGATATACTTTCCACCAACAGGATATTATCTATTATGCACCGCAGGATCTACCGCACTACGACAACTACCTCTCGAAAACTGTAAACCGCATGTACAATGGGAAGCGGTGGCTCTCGAGCAAATCATACATATTCATAACCAAACAAAAAAGCATTTCGATACAAAGCGACTATTCGGACGAGGCGATCGACAAAATAGTAAGTGTCATAAAACGCTTCAGAGCTGCGCTCTCTCAATTCTCCCCAAGGCGCATGGACGACAAGGACTGGTTAGAATATCTCCGGGACTTCTTCTCCATGCAGGGACGATGCGCCCTCGACCTCTCGTTTCAAGATCAAAAATTCGGAAACTACAAGATGGCCGGCATCGCAGTTCTCGCAGATCCGCACATCAAATCACTTCGGGATAAAGTAAGAAACAATGCAACCAGCAGTCCCTATGCACAACGGTTTAACGCTCTGGTATCGCCCTTATGCTGGAGTGTCCCATGCTACAAAATAATAAACAACATCATAAGCCGGGAGGATCCCGTTGCAATAAGGAAGCATCTGAAAACCTTTACCCGAAACATAGCTTTTTTGGGCAAGGCAGCCGCGTCGCACATTGCATCGGCCGAAACGATGGCCGAGATCATAGAAACGGGAGAAAGCCTCCCTGTATATCACCATTTCAATGCCTTCCTGATTTATCCTGAAAATGAAGAAACCGCGATCGAGGATAAATTAGACATCGCACTGGAAAAAATGCAGATCGCCCCGACTAGGCTGTCACTGGACTTCGAACATATCTTCATGTCGTCGATCGGCGGATGCTGTTCGGGGCTTGAATTCCCGCTTGACATGTATCCGACTTTTCTTGATGAAGTCACTGTTTTTTCAAATCTCGAAGCCGATTATGCCCAAGCCCGAGATGGTATCGTTCTGAACGATACACATGGGAAACCTGTCGTCGTCGATATCTTCAACGAGACCATGCGAAACTCACAGATCTCTAATCGAAATTTTACAGCTATCGGCCCATCGGGGAGTGGGAAATCGGTGTCCGCAAACAAATTGATCTCGGGCCTTGTCCAAACCGACGAATATTTCAACTTCATTCTCGACGATGGGGAAAGCTATGAAATGCTGCACTATCTCATGGGAGAGAAATCCGGGTATATGCGAATGACGCCTACGGGAGAGGAGTTATCGTTCAACCCGTTTCTGATCCCGTTCGTCGATCCGAAAAACGATTCGGAAAAACTATTGGTTCCGGAACTCGAAATGCTGGCAAGCCTGATACTCCTGTTATGGGATCAAAACAATGGACTCGGATTAAAAGACGATCCCGGCAAAACTGCATATATCAAAAAGCTATTGTACGATTTCTACTCTCTCCGTTATGAACAGCGAACAGAGTACGTCAATTTCGATTCCTTCTATAAGTATATCATACAGCAGCACGAGCGAGGGACTTTAAATGACAAATATTTCGATTTCGATTCTTTCGAACTCGTATTGCATCAATACAGCAAAGAAGGAGAATGGTCGCTTTTGTTGAACAGCCAAAACAATTCACTCAACCTCGCACCCCAGTTGCGCATGTGCATAGTCGAATTGAAAGCTGTATCCAATGTTAAATCAATCTACAAAATTGTACTTTATCTGGTTATGCTCATGGCCAAGAAAGTATTGGCCGAAGCCCCCACGAAATATAAAATCTTCTGGCTCGACGAGGCATGGAAACTCCTCGATGATCCGTACTTCGGGGATTTCATCAAATACCTGTACAAAACGATCAGAAAAGAGGACAGCGGCATCGGACTGATCGTCCAAGACGTGCCCGACATTATACACTCGGAACACCACGAGGCGATCATCAACAATTCCGACACCATGTTCTTCCTCTCGCATGAAGGCAAGGAGGCTAACCTCAAGAAATATCAATCAGAATTATCACTCACATCCCGGGATCTGGAGATCATCCTGTCAATGAAGAAATCCGACCACGCGATATGTATCCGGCAAGGCGCACATACCACAGAATATATCGTGCAACTTTCCCATGAAGAACTCGCCCTTTATACGACATCGAAAGAACACAAGGCTACGATAAAGAAATACATCGACCAATATAACGGCAATGTACAGATGGCCATCAATGCCTTTTGCCATGCCCAAAACAAGTAATGTAAAAATGTTATAAATAACACTTTTGCCTATGAAAAAAATACTCATCATCATTCTGGCCGGCGTGCTACTACACCCACTCCCAACAAAAGCGCAATTTGGGCAGGATGCAGCAGCTCTGATAGGATTCCTCACTCCGTACCTCGGAGCATTGGAAGCCCTGTCCGAAGCGTCGGGAATGGAAATATCCGACCTGAAAAAAATTACCCAGCAATCAATACAGCTCACAAGTTCTCTGGCCAAAGTCTATAACGCCGGAAACAGACTATACCGGGTCTCGTCACGAACCCACGAGATATACATCGAGTATCTCGAAACCATAAAATATATATATGACAACAGCATTTATTTCGAAGACGAAGAGGCCAGCTACCATGTGGCGGTTCTGAATAAGGTCGTCTTCGGCCAAGCGGATCAAGATGGGAAACTGTCCGTAAATAATATCATGGACGGAGCAATGGGTGATCTGAAAGACTTACTCAATAGTATGCAATCCGGCGCACAAACCACACT
The DNA here is from genome assembly GCF_000265365.1 of Alistipes finegoldii DSM 17242. Lineage (NCBI taxonomy): Bacteria > Pseudomonadati > Bacteroidota > Bacteroidia > Bacteroidales > Rikenellaceae > Alistipes > Alistipes finegoldii. Next base: position 2,101,269 of record NC_018011.1, on the reverse strand, counting down.
CACTGAAATGGCGCGATATCTCGATGATGTCCGTAAACAAATGGACGATACATATGGCATCATTTGTAGTTACCACACCTATCTCATATGTTCAGTCAATCGCAAACAACACGAACTGGGGATGTACGAACTCGATGAATATTTAACAAATCGGAAAAAATGAACCCAATACTCACTTCTGGTCTCGCGAATATAATCAATTCGTTCACTACACAGTTCGAAACCTACTTCAATTCAAACTTTTTAACGCTCCTCTCCTCAGAAGTAGGCAGTTATTATGGCGTCCTCGGAGCGGGATTAATGTTCTTCCTTATAGTAAACGGAGCATTATTCGCTCTCAGAGAAAAAACCGGAAAAGATTTACAAGCTGAGATAATGAGGTGCGTACATCTATTCCTAATACTCATATTCGGCTATTGCATAATACCTGCGGTTGATTTTTTTGGGGAAACCGCCATTGAATATCTGTATCCGAACAGACAAGATGCTATGCAGGTCGCAATTGACAAAAGCGATGGCCTCGGCCGCATTGAGGCAAGCGAGTACGCACTGAGTGAAAATGACATAAGAAATGTTAAACGCGCCCAAGCCCGGGTGTCGAAAAGGAACTATAATGGAGCAAAAATAGACAATGCTTCGGACTTCAACGAGGACAATAAAAAAGAATCGCTTTGGAGTCTGATCAAAGGAGGCTTGGTCAAATTGCTCGCAAATATATGTCTCATCGTCGGAGCATTCTGCAAGCTGATAATTACCTTTTTTGTACTTATCATTAAGGCATTGCTACGAATTACTTTCCCCGTTGCGGTCGCCCTGTCCTTTATATACGGAGCAGAAAAGACCATCGGCGCATGGTGGCAAAGTTACATAACGGTAACGATGATGAGTTTCATCATCGCGGCCATCGAAATATTGCAGAACCTTTTGCTCTTCGATGTCGCCAGCAATTCACTTTCCGTAGCGCAATTGGGAATAGCATTAATGGCATTCGCCTTCGGAGCGGCCTATCTCTGCGCTCCGACGCTGACGGTTCTTTGTGTCGGTGGTTCTGAAGCCGCAGCTCAACTTCCCCAACAAATTACCACTTCGTTCATGACTGTCGGCGCGATGACTTGGGGAATACTCAAGAGTCGTTCGGTAACATCCGGACAATTCTTCAAGGAAACTTATCTGAAACAAAAAAAAGGAGTATCCGGACGATACTTTGAATAATAGACCATGAAAATCTTTGAACATCTGACACAGCTCGACAACGCAGTCGGCTTCTATCGCAAAGGTATCATCGCGATACTCATTGTCTGCGCGATATTTATGACCGCCATGTATATCCACACTGAAACGAGGATATTGCAGGCGACCTCCTCGGCTTACATACTCAATCAGGATGGTGATGTAGCGATCGCAACCCGGATTAGGGCCGCCGAGTTCCGCAAGATCGAGGCAGAAGCCCATGTACGGCTCTTCATCATGCTGTTCTTCGACATCGACAAATACACCTATGAGCAACGCATAAGCAGCACCTATGCCCTTGGAAACTCGTCAATATACGCACTCAAACAGCGGTTCGACAAGGACAACTGGTTTACGAACATGCGCCAATACAACATTTCCCAAAGCGTGCAGATAACCGACTTGAAGTGTGTCGCAGAGAATCCGCTGACGGTAGACGCCATATTCACGGTAACGATCACCTCGGAAGTCCATAGTAAACCGCAAATTTACGAAGTATCCATCACATTCTATCTCGAGGAAACAAAAGAGAGGACGAAAGAGAATCCGCATGCACTCGCTATCACGAAAATCGACTTCAAAAACTTTAATTTAAAACAATAGCACTATGAAACGGAAAATCATTGTTTTACTGCCAATTTTACTTTTCATCCCAATCTTTCTGTGGGCTGCCGGTGGACAGGACATAGCAGCCACGACAAAGCTAAAGGGTGTAATCAAAGATGGCGTACAAATCGTGGCTGGCTTGATCGCCCTTATCGCTGTAATCAAAATAGGGTTGAGTACGGCCACCAAAAGCATCCTATCCGGACAAGAGATATCCCAGAAGGAAACGAAGGATATAATAACAAAGCTGGGATATCTCATCATCGGTCTTTCGGTAATGTTGTTCGCCTCGTCGATTTCAGATTTCATCACGCAAAAACTCTAAAATGCCCCAGAGACCACGATACAGATGCAGACTTTGCGTTTATCCCCCCGTATTTAAACTTCCGCTGGGGATATTTCTCCTTATGCTTGCAGTACTGGTCACAAGCGTTCTTGGAGCTGCGGCCTCCTCGATGTGGAGGCTCTTCATCATTATCGACATATTATTCGTGATCGTGATCTACACCATAAACACTTTCTTTGCCGGAAATTTCGGCTGGAGTAAAAAGCGACCGCGACATGCTCATGTTAAAACAGGACAATACATTGCCCGGGTCAATTACGCACTAAAATTACGACAGGATGGACAGCAGCAGGACAGATAAATTCAAAAAATGGTACGATCGTAATAAGCAAAAAATAATCTTATTATTAGGTATGGCCGTTGTGCTTATACTGATATTCGGACTTATAATCCGAGGAGTACTATCAATACAGTCGAACACAAGTACGGATGAGAGGGTGGCATCTGAAGATATTGCATTTGACATTGTGGCTGAAACACCCCGGACACAAGGGGATACCGATGAAAAACTCTATCAGGAAAGACTCGCAAATAGCCAGAGCAAGACAGTGCCTGAAGATGTAAAAATATCTTTCGATGCCATATTTGTTCCAGAAACGCCTACGGGAGAAACACCTTCCCCTGTTGCGCAGAGTTCACAAGTTCCCGGCACAACGACGAGTTACGCTCCGGCCGCGGAACGAAACGCCATGGAGAAATCAGCCATCCAGCAGGAACTCGATGCGATCTACAATTCACAGTCGCAGAATCAACCCAATGCCACGGCCACAGACGAGTCCCAGACCGCGCCATCGCGTCCGCTGACAAAAGATGAAATCCTGGCCCAGCAAAAGAAACTGATGGAAGAAGGATTCAACCTTTCGGATCTGCAAGATCCAATGAACACGGATTCCGATGCAGCAGTCTCCATTGCATCACCCAGTGAGATTCCGGCCTTCATACACGGGCCGCAAACCGTCATGGTCGGCAATAGGCTGGCACTGCGTATCGACACATCGGTAATTCTTTCAAACGGGCAGGTCATTCCCCGAAATTCCATAATATATGCACAGATCGCATTAAACAATAATCGGGTACAGGTCACTGTCGAATCCATAAAATTCGGCGCTGCAATATATTCTCTGGAGCTTTCCGGGTACTCTGAAGACGGCAGCCCCGGACTGCCAGTCCAAAATGACCAGAACCAGAAGATCGTGGGCGATGCCACAAGCTCGGCCGCAGCGTCGGCGATCGACCGGAAGATCTCGACAGTGACCGGCGGACTGGTCGGCTCCGTCGTCCGAGACATTTCAAATGCGGGGCGCTCACGCAAAGAAACATATGTATCATTCTTCGACAACCAAAAGGTCTTTCTCCGGCCCGGCCTGCCGAAATAAAAATGTTATAAATAACACTTTTAAGTAATGAAAAATTATATTTTCGCCATCGTATTCGTTTGTTTGGCCACATCGGGGTATGGAGCAAAACCCGAACAAATACCTCTCCAGCAAAACAAAGTCTGCCAAATTATCTTCCCGGATAAGATCGCCAAGATCCGCGGGGGATTCAATCCCAATTACTTTGCCCTCGACAAGTATGACAATATCCTCTATATCCAATGCCTGACAGACTTTCCGAGTACCAACCTATCCATCATTACAGAGGATACGAGCTGCTACATGCTCGACCTATGTTATACGGAAAAGAGCGAGAAGAATGCCTACATCATCGACATTGCCGACAGAATCTACGTCAATACTCCAGACCCATCCGAGGCAGGACTGAAGCCATCTTCCCCATTGCGGTCACAACTTGATGGAGATAAAATACCGGCACCGGCCACAGCACATCCGGAAACCGGAGAATATGAATCAATCCTGAAGCAGCGGGATTTCATCGTGGCCCAAAATGGAGTTGCGGACAAAGCAATGGAAGTATTCCTGAAGGGCATATACACCAGAGATAATTACGTTTATTTCAAATTGGACATCACCAATAACAGCGAGCTGCCGTACACCTACAACTACTGCGGCTTCGCAATCGTCACAAAAAAGAAAGGCCGAATGACGTCCTTTGACCGGACAGATCTGTCGCCGGCAGGCAGTTACGTCCCGGCACACACCATCGAGTACAAAAAGACGATGACCGTGATCTATAAATTCGACAAATTCAATTTCTCCAACGACAGGGTTTTGCTGATCGAAATGGTCGAAGACAACGGGGAACGGGGACTGTTCTTCAGGGTGACATCATCCACATTCCTGAAGGCGCGAAAAATATAAGAAGAGGGGCGGTTTCGCCCCTCCCCATTTTTTACCTGCACTCAAACGTAAAAATGTTATAAATAACATTAATTGTGGATTATCGTTTACCGGAAAGTGCAGTACAGGTTGGTCAGTTGCCATAATTATCTATATTATCTCACATTTCAATTTTGAAATACCGCATCACCGCCCGAAAGTTATCCTGAGCCGTGCGGCAGGTATCCAACAGGTATTCGTGGGCTCGATCCCACTCGTGCAGCCCCCGGTAGTAAAACAGCTTGAGATCCTCGTCGATGATGAAGGGCACGACGCGGTTGGCAAGGCACTCCTTGAACATGATAAGCCGACCCACGCGGCCGTTGCCGTCCTGGAAGGGGTGAATGCACTCAAAAGCGTGGTGGAACGCCACGATGTCTTCAAGAGTTTTATTCGTAAGGGCATTATAGTCCGAAAGCAGCGCCTTCATTTGCGCTGCGACCTGCTCGGGCGGCGTGGTTTCCTGTCCCCCGACCTCATTGGGAAATTTCTTATACTCCCCGACGCGGAACCACGTGCGGCGACTGTCGGAGGTACCCGCCTTGAGAATGCGGTGCAACTCCTTGACGAATGCTTCGGTCAGGCGTCCGGAAGCAGCCTTGTCGATTACCAGGTCGATGCAGCGGAAGTGGTTCGAAGTCTCGATCACATCATCCACGTTGACCGCCTGATCCGTAACGCCCAGCGTATTGGTCTCGAAAATATGACGAGTCTGCTCCTGCGTGAGCCGGCTGCCCTCGATATGGTTGGAGTTGTAGGTCAACTCGATCTGAACACGGTGGTAGATGCCGCCCCGGAGCTGCATGTCCTTCTGCTCTTTCAGAAGGTTGAGCAGCGGATTGTCGCTGTATGGTTTCTCCTTGCCGCGCCGCGGGCGCACGGCATCCTCTGGGATATTCCATGTCTTGCCCGTTAAGAAGGCCCCCTTAATCTTACCTACGGCGCACCAGTTGCGCACCGTACGCTCCGACACGACCCATCTTCGGGCGATCTCACTGACCGAAAGATAATTCATACGATTTCATTTCTGCCGTTATCGGCAAATACCTTACACCTCCAACGACAAAGATAGCATTTTTTTGCCGATAAAGCAAATGCCTCGGGCTTGGACAGGGGTTATAGCCGTGCAGGTTTCATCAGGAATCATCAACGGGTAGCAAGCCCGAACATAAACTAAGGCACTGGACATAGACGCTCCTGTCTCGATAAGGTCTCAACTGACAAAACAACCAACAGGCAGCTTACACTTTTTATTTCACCGAAACATGCAGATCGCAATTTTTTATACCAGCAACAGCAGATTAGGCTTCTGACTATTTTTTCGCAACAAATAAGCACATAAGCAATTAAAATACAATATGTTATAAAGCAAAAACGCAGAATTGGTAACACAGCCTGTTCCCACCGCGAGGTAGATATTGGATAATTAACAGTTAATCAATATCTTGTGTAATAGAAGCGCAAAAATGGTAACACTGATGAGAGCAAAACTCAAAAAATATACATAAAAATATGTATATCAGTAAATTACAAATAGAATATGCAAAAATGGTAACACACAAACACCCCCAAATATCTTATGTTATTTCAAAAATATCAGCATGTTGCAATACAAAAAACGCAAAAATGGTAACACAGACCATAAAAAAGAGGGGAATTTGCCCCCGAATCAATATTTCAAGCGCAAAAATGGTAACACACATTAAGAACAATTTTTGTCATAATAGCAGGTAGACACGAAAAACTGAAACTGCAACACCCTTTTCCCCATTGCGAATAAACAAAATACCTTTTCCCTCGCGCGTGCGCGCTACGCGCGTATGCGCGTTTTGAGTTCATTTTTTTTGAGTTCTATTTTGAATAAAAGAAGAAAAATATATAAATATATTTTTCTGATTATATATAAGGTATACAAGCGCAAAAATGGTAACACAGAGCTACAAAATTGGTAACACTGAAAGGGGGTTCGCGCGCAAAAATGGTAACACTGAATTTAAAAAACGCAAAAATGGTAACACTGAACTGCCCCAACTTACATTTTAGCATCCCGCAGGAGGATATCTTAAACGACAACAGCTCTGAAGCAATGCTCCAGAGCTGTCACCGTATGAGCGGACTGCCATTACGCCGCAAACCGCTGCGGCACGATGTTCAACTCGTAAAGTTTCGCCACCAGCGCCTCGCAGAGAACCCGCGCCATGTTCACTTCGACGGCGTTGCCGATAAATTTTTTCTGCTCTTCCTGCGTGCCGATCAGTACGTAGTTCTCCGGGAAGCCCATGATCCGCTTCAGTTCCGGGATACGAAGCATCCGCATCCGGATGTCCACCAGTCCGTACAGCGCCATGAACTCCTTTATCTGCACCAGCATCGGCGTATCTTCCGGGTAAATCTCGTAAACCAACGTTTCGTCCTCCAGCCTGATGAACGAGGGCAGCGCCTCGCCGTCCGCTTCGGCCGTCACCAGCCGCGGAGGCCGCTTGTCCATGCGGGCGATCAGCGTGAAACACGGCCGATCGGTAGCGGCACCCGCCGAGGCGAACTGCGGGTTCATCAGGTATTGCCATTTGCGGTTGGCCGTCACGGTCTGGGCCGGAGCGTCGAGCGAACTGCCGACGTTGCTGAAGTTGGTGTTCATGATCCACGGCGCGACGAGCCGCTGCTTCGGGTTCGTCATGACGGCCGGAGCCGGGCCGTCCGTTCCTGACGTCTGGACGCCGCCGGAATAGTAGTTGGCGAAGAACGGACGCACCAGTTGAAAACGGTCTTTCGTCGTAACCGTCGGTGACGGCTGCTCGATCGACGAGTTGAACCCGTTGCCGTAGTAGGCCGAGACGAAAGCGTGGTGATCCCGGCAGGTGATCGCGCCCGCGGGCGCATCGACGGCAGTGCATTTCCCCTCCGGAGACCCGCCGAAGTGCTTGCAGAGGTAGTACACCTTGGCTACGCCGAGGCGGTTCTGCGTCGCCACGGTCGGGCACGGTTCGTCGATGCCGGGTGCAACATACTTCCCGCACTGGTTCATCGAGTTGTATTTGACGAGGAACGCTTCGCGCCCGCCGGCGACGAACTTCACCAGCCCCGCGTGGATGCGGGCAAGCGATGCCTCGACCAGCGGCCGCTTCCGGTCGAAGATCGACTCGCCCTCGTCCTCAAGGTCGAGGACTTCCCGCACTGGCCGCCACTTGCGAAGCTGCTGGCCGAACAGGTCGCCCTGTGCCGGGTTCTTGGTGTGAGTCGGTTTCGGAAAGACGATCGGAAGGCCGCGGCGGGCGAAGATCCCGAAGAACCGCCGGCGGGAAGTGTACGCCCCGAAGTCGGCGGCGTTCAGGATGCGGTGGCCGAAGTCGTACCCGTAGCCCCGCACGTTGTCGATCCATTTCCGGTACAGTCGCCCGGCATCCCTGCTGACGGGCTTGCCCCTCTCGTCCAGATCGCCCCACGACATAAACTCCTCCACGTTCTCGATCTGGATGTAATCGGGGGTCAGCGCCTCGATGTAGCGGAACAGGTGTTCGGCCAGCGTGCGGCTGTCGGCGTCGCGCGGAAGGCCGCCTTTGGCCCGCGAGAAGTTCGTACACTCCAGCGAGGCCCAGAGGACGACGAAGGCATCCGGATACTGGCGGCGCATCCGGGCCGCATGGGCCGTGAGCGGCCCCAACTCCAGCGTACGGATGTCCTCCGTGTAGTGTAGCGCGTCGGGGTGGTTGGCAGCGTGCGACGCGATGGCGTTGGCGTCGTGGTTCACGCACGCGATCACCTTGGCGCAAGGATCTCCGGCATGCCGCGCAAGGTGTACCCCGGTCGAGGTGCCGCCCGCACCGCAGAAAAGGTCGATGTACAAAAGTCGGATTTTATCGTTTGAATTCATTGGGATAGCTTTTTTTAAACAGGAGAAAACTGTAATTTTAAGAATTTGAATTATGCGGCATATTACCAGGATATTATACCATATCTTTTTTTCAGCAACCTACGGGCTGCTTGTGTTCCTTCGTTATCCGGGTGTCCTCTGGCCACACTCAAGAGGGCTTCCAATTTCGTTTCATGCGGCGGGATTATCTCGCCCGATTTCACCAAATTGTTATATTCGTCTATGGCGGCTTTGCGTAGCTTGCTGTATTCAATAATTGCAGCCTCCGCCTCTTTCTCGAATCTTTTTTGCCCCCGAGCCGTTAAGCGCATGTTTCGCCATTTGTCATCCATGTACCCACTTATCGGAGACCTCAGCCCTCGTTGCCCTAAATAATCATCCAGTGATATTTCCATAGCATTAAAATTTTAAAATGTTTGTATTTGCGCTCCGCTGGGGCTTCGCTCCCCGCCATCCGCCGACCACATCGAGCGGAGCTGGTTAATACGTCAAAGAACTTGTGGTTGAAAACTCGCTAACATCCTCGTCACGCCCTTTATCCTTTCTATCGAACTATCATTTTCTCGAAGGTTTGCCGGGCTGTGATTTCCCTGCCGATGGATGTTTTCAAGATTTCAAAGAACGAGGGGCATCCCCTTACACGTTGCCTTCAGAGCCTTTCTGATACTCGTATGGGACGCTGACATTTTGTAATGAACATGGAGCGGCCGCCCGTTCCTCTGGAATGGGCATAGGCGGCCGCTCTCTACCGCTGAACCGGCGCAAGGGTTCCGGGAAATATTTTTGAAAAAATTTCTTCAGTGTGCCCCGGCCTGCCGGGGTAAATTTTTTCATCATAAACACTTCTCCCGAAGGGACTTCTAAGAAAATATTTCGCGGGTTCATTGCCCGGCAAAATGCAGGGTTACTACTTTGTATCAGAAAGGCTCTGAAGGCAACGTGTAAGGGGTGACCCTTCAGGTCGCAGAAAGCTTGAATTCTGACAGAGGCCGGGTAAAACCGCAGCCCGGTCAGACCCAGAGAGAAAATACCGCTCTCCCTCGCAACGCGAGGGGTGCACTGCCGCGACGTGGAGAAAAGCGCGACTTGCAACGCCCTGCAAGTCGTGCTTTTTAGGAGCGATCAAGGCCCCGCTGGCGGGGCATGGTACAGCAGTACAAACAAAAGCAAAAGAGAGCCGGAATAAACCGGCTCTTCAGTCACCGGCTATACCTGAATATCCTTTGTTATTCTCAATGTCCCCCTATAACCACGCGCACGGAGTTCGTCAATCAGTTCTCGTGCTTTAAAATTTAGCAGTGCCGGATTCCGTTCTTCATTCTTGCCTTGCGTGCGCTTGATATTTGCACATAACTTGCACATCTTGGCATAGCCGTCAGGAGATAACGGCGTTCTCCGAAAGTAATCCAATGTGAGCGTTTTGCCACATTCAATACATTTCTTCGCTCTGTTTTCCATAATACTTTGCAGACTTTATACTCCTGCGCCGGAGTTTTAATTGTGAATTGATAGACGCGGGAATGTACCCGCTGTTATTAGCTCCTCAAGTACGTCAAAGAACTCTGGGTGAGGTCGGTTGGGTTACCTCCCTCTCCCTGGTACAAAACATATAGGGCCAGTCTAACAGTTCGGAGAAATGTGGTGACTAAAGCGAGCGAAGAAGCAGTTGTTTGAAAAAATTATTTCAGGACGCCCCGGTGGAGCCGGGGTTAATTTTTTCAAAGAAGTGCGCCGAAGGGAGATGTGTCAAGACTGGCACTATTAGCTTTGTACCAGGGAGAGTACTTCAAGTGCCGTGATAAAAACTGATGAGAAAGACCGCGCAAAGGATAGAAGATCCGCGCGGGAAATAGACGGCCTAAAGGCCGGCCGCCGCTTCATGGAGCGGTTCCGCTTTAAGGCAGATAAAACCAGAAAGAACTTATCAAAAATTAATGATAAAATGAGTAAATTGGCGGCAAAATTTATCCCGTAAAAATATTGATTTAGCAGAAAAAAACGCGCATGAAGAATCTTCATGCGCGTTTTTCTTGCTTATTTATATATCTTAGCTTGATACCATTGCTCCTGTCCTGGGCACTTGGTGATCCCCGTAATCTTACGATTACGGGGATTTTTGTTTGTGTGAAATCCCCGCCGGCAGCCGGACTCCAATATGTCCGAAACAACAATCCCGGCCTGTTCCGGCCGCTCTCGGCGTATTCACACGAAAAAATGCGCATCCGCCGACAAACAAGCGGGGATGCGCATTCCTATCCGAACGGCCGAAGGGCTTATCCTCAAATCGTCACCTGCTCCAGACCACCACGGCGCAGCGATCCGCTCCGACCGTGACCTGCGCCCCCTTAACCGAGGCATCCCCGTAGATCACGCGCGGAACGCCGTATCGACCCGTACGCAGCCGTATGGCCGCGCTTTCCGGACGCTTGTTGACAATCACGGTCGTCAAAACGCCCTCTTTGCGCATGGTGCGCATCAGCACGTCCGGTTCGGGCGTGCGGAACGAAGCCGGAGCCGCGTCTATGGCATCGCGGCACTCCCGCCCGTAGAAAGCCGTCAGCGGAACCATATCGCGGTGATATCCGCCCAATTCGATCGGGGAGGGCACCCACACGACCTCGCCGCGGCCATAGCGGTTGCGCACGGCCGCGACATCGCCGCCGTCCGTCATCATCGTCTCGCCCGAAGCAGGCACCAATATCCCCCGCCACAGATGCGCAGGCAGCTCCTCGCCCAGCGTGAAATACTCCCCGGCGACTTTGAATTCGCTGACCTCCGCTCCGAAACACGATTTCAGCGGGAAGCCGTTCATAAACAGACATCGCATATTTTCATCGTAGAATCCCGACAATCCCGTAACGATCAGCTTGCCGCCGTTGCGGACGAACGACTCGATGCGGGGCCGGAATTCGGAAGGCAGCGCCACCATATGCGGGATCACGGCCGTACGGCCCGCCGCGTCGTCCCAGTCGAAGGTCGCCATATCGGCCACTTCGGGCGTAACGCCCCATGCCGAGACGGCCTCATAGGCGGCGGCCAGCGATTTCATGCAGGCCGAAGCCTGCCGTCCCTCCTCACCGGATGCGAGCGTTTCGGCATTGCGCCGCTGAATGCGCAGGGAAGCGATGTTATAGAGGAGCGTCACCGGAGCAGGCGCAGGCTTCAACTCCCGGAACTCTTCACCGTGACGCTGCAATACCGATGCGACCTTCGCGGCTTCGAGCATACGGTCCGAGGGCCTGCGCAGGAAGTCGAGCAGCCCCCACTCCCCCGCCTCCATGACGGCCGCCCGCTGATTGAGCGACCAGAAGATCACCCCTTCGGCGCCGGAAGCGATCGCCGTCCAGAGATACTGCGCCGTATGCGCCGCCGTGGGACAGTAGGGAACATTGCCGCTGGCGGTGACGTTTCCGCCCTGCAGTTCGGTGATCCAGAACGGATTGCCGAGTGCGTTGTGACGGATGATATCCGACATCAGGGAGACGCCGAGCGGATATTCGCGCTGGCTGAACATGCCGAAATGCCAGCTCAGGTGCAGCGACGCGCCGACCGAGGTGAGGAATTTCGAGTAGGCCGGAAAGTCGTAATCGGGCAGCGTGCCCAGAATCTGGTGCGGATTGATATGTCGCCCGCGCTGCGGATCGAGCCGTTCGACCAGCTGCGCGATATGGTTCAGATACCACGTCGTATAGTAGGTCAGGAACTTCTCCTGCGTGAAATCGGCTTTCAGATAACCCTCCCCGCGCTCTTCCGGCGGGAAGTCCGCCAGCCAGCGGTCATAGACCTCCCTTGCGAGGTCGGTCATGGCGACGCGCGTCCCGCCGCTGCCGGGTTCGTTCTGCAGCACCCATGTCCACAGCGATTCATACTGCCGGAAATGCGACACCACGGCCGTGATATAATCGTCGATTTCGCGCAGGTGCGCCTTCGAACGGGGGAATTTGAAACCGCCCACGTCGTTCAGCTCGTCGGTGACGGGAAACAGCGTGGCGAAAAGCCGGACGCCGTATTTGTCCGCCGCACGGAACGCCTCGTCGTAAAGCGAGAAATCCCACTCCCCGCCGCGGTACATGTGCGCCCCGAACATCCGGATACGGGCCACCTTCATCCCGTTATCGTGCAACAGGCGGAAAAATCCGTCGATATCCTCCGGCGTCTGTCCCGGCTCTACAAAAACCTGAGCGCCGATCTGCGGCACATCGCATTGCTGGGCGCGCACCCCGGCCGTTCCGGCCAGCAGTAGGAACGCCATCAACCACTTTTTCATCGTTTATTCATTTTTATACGCCACCCGGCGGCTCGTCCGCGCCGCATCGGCCGGAGTTCCCGCAGGAGCAATTACAAATTCATATCCGTAGTGCTTCTCCAAAAGCCGGTACGCCTCCGAAGGACGCGATTTCACGCTCCACGAGTCGGTGCCGCCCACGCCGGCCTGCGCACAATCGACATTCACCAGCCATGCGTCGTCCAGCCGCACGATCTCGTGCGTATGCTCCGCCGCATCCAGCGCCTCCTGCGTGCAGGGCCAGACCGAGACGCACAGAGGCTGCCGGCCGGCGAAAACTACTCCGCCGCCTTTGCCCCCAAGCTGGAGATAGTGGACGTCGCAGCGGTTGCCGCACTCCTGCGGATAGATATAGGCGGGACTGAAATCGGCCGTACTGCCGGAGTAGACCCCGAACAGGGAGCCTTCCTTCCGGTCGGCATAATTCTCTCCGGGACCGCGGCCGCAGTAGACATAGCGGTCCAGCTCCCCGCTCCACAGAGCCTGCAGACCGATGCGCAGCGGTTCGGGAAGCGTGTCTGCGATCCGCAGGTCGTACGAAACGGCCAGCTCCCCGTCCGCCGCAAGCCGATAGCGCAAAGCCAGCCTGACGCCCCCGCCGCACACGACGGCCGTCACCGCACCGTCGGCCGCATTCAGGCTTTCGAGTTTCAGCCGCTCAGGCATCGTGCGCCATGCGCCCATGCGCTCCCGCGTACGCCAGCCCCGGCGGTCGTTGTCGGTGGATGCCCGCCAGAAATTCGGTACGAGCGGACTCCGCATCAGCTCGCAGCCCCGCACCGCATATCCCGACAGATATCCCGTCGCCGCATCGACCGTCGCGGTCACACTCCCGGCAGTCAGCGTCACCGAACGTTCCGTACGGCTGACGACGGCACTGCGGGCGGCCGCAGCGCGCACGGGCGCCGCAGCGGGCAGTGCGAACTGGTAACGGCCCGCCTCGAATCCCCGCAGGGCATAGGGTTTATCCTCTTTCAGGCGGTAAACGATATCCAGCCAATAATCGACGCCGGATTCGGGACGGGGCGCCTTGTACCCCACGCGGCACTCCGTGCAGGCTCCCGCTTCCGTGCGCGGCACTTCGAAAGTCCCGCTTCCCAGCGTCGCGCCCATGCTGGACGTAATGCGCCATTCGAAAACATACTCATCGGTCGAAACGAAGAAATTGCGGTTCCGGATCGTGAAAAAATCCTCTCCGGGCCGCGGCTGCGCGATTTCGAGCGGCTGGAAGACATGCTTCGCCTCCGCCGCGGCCGGCTTGAGACTCCGGTCGGGATTGATGATTCCGTTGATATTGAAGTTGGCGTCATGGTTCTCGCGGCTTCCGAAATCGCCGCCGTAGGCCCAGAAACGCCTTGCCCTGCATATAGGCCGGAGGTTCGATGCCGGCGAGCGAGAGTACGGTGGGCGCCAGATCGGGGAACCCGATCAGCCGGTCGGTCCGGCCGGACTGACCGTTGGCCAGATGTCTCCATTTGGGAGGCAGGTAGACGATGAACGGCACGTGGGTCCCAGTCTCATAGACGAACCCCTTGCCGCGGGGCAGGCATCCTCCGTGGTCGCTGAAGAAAAAGACGATCGTATTTTCATCGAGCCGCTGCCGCCTGAGATCGTCGAGAAACATCCCGACCCATGCGTCGATGTCCTGCGACCCCTCCATATGAAACGCGAAGTCAGACCGGATTTCCGGAATGTCGGGCACATGCGGCGGCAGTTCCAGCCGCGCCGGATCGAGCCCTTCGAGGGCGAAATCCCGCCGCTGGTCGGTATGATAGGAACGGATGCGCCCCATATGGGTGGCCATCGAGTTGAATACGGCAAAAAACGGCTGGTCCTTCTTCCGCGCCGGGTTGTTGTATGTCGCCGCCGGACCGCAGCTGTCCCACATGGCCTTATTGTCACACAGCGTATTGTAGTCGGTTTTGGATTTGTTGGTGCAGTAATATCCCGCCGCACGCATATAGTCGGGCAGAAAAACAGTCTCCGGCGTGGCAAACCGGCAGCGGTGCCACTCCATGCCGAAAGTCGAGGCGTAGCATCCGGTGATGATGCACGACCGGGAAGGCGAGCTTTGGGTGCCGACCGAATGGGCCCGCATATATTGGATGCCGGCTCCGGCCAGACTGTCGATCGTGGGCGTGGCGACATGCCTGTTGCCGTAACAGCCGAAATCATAAGGACTCGTGTCTTCGATCGTAAGCCATAATATGTTCGGCCGTTGCTGCGCATACGAATTCCCGCCGCCGAACACCAGTCCCGCGGTGGTCAAAAGTCCTGAAAGATGTGTTGTTTTCATACCTGCATACGTTTTGTCCCGACGGCAATATTACGAAATTCCGGGCAGCTCACGAAGCACGGATTCATCCAAAACTAACAGAAAAGCCGAAAGCGCGTTTTCAGCGTCGGAAAATTACCGCATCAGGGCGGTGTGTTATTTTTTGACGGATCGCTGACCATCATTTCCGGCCGTTTGAGTTATGTTTGCGACAACCCAACCCGACAAACGATGAAAAGACTTCTCCTGATCCTATGGCTTCTGACCGCCGCGGCGGGAAGCCGGATTTCGGCCGCCGGCCGCACCGAACTGAACCAAGGATGGAAATTCCGGCAATACGGACTCGGCGAATGGCTCCCGGCCGCAGTCCCCGGAACCGTGCATACCGACCTGCTGGCAAACGGGCAGATCCCCGATCCGTTCTACGGCAGCAGCCAGAGCGATCTGCAGTGGATCGACAAGACCGACTGGGAGTACTGCTGCACGTTCGACGCACCCGAATTGGCGTCGTACGACAACGTGCGGCTCGTCTTCGAAGGAGTGGACTGCTATGCCGACATCAGGCTGAACGGCGAACTGCTTCACCGCACGGGCAACATGTTCCGCACATGGAAAAGCGACGTCAAGGGATTGCTGAAATCCCGGAACAACCGCCTGCACGTCGTTTTTCACTCCCCGGTCATGCAGGGGCTCAAAAACATGGCGGCCTACGGCGGCCGTCTCACCGCCAACAACGACCTCGGCGCATTGGGCGGACTGGGCCCCAACAAGGTAAGCGTTTTCACCCGCAAGTCGGGCTACCAGTACGGCTGGGACTTGGCGCCGCGCTATGTCACCTCCGGATTGTGGCGTCCGGTCGCGCTCGAAGCGTGGAACGAAGCCCGCGTGGAGGATTTCCACGTGCGCACCCGCTCGACAGGGCCGCGAAAGGCGCAGATGAGCGCATCGGCCGCATTACGGACGGATGCGGCCGGCTGCTATCGCATCCGGATACTGTTGAACGGCAAGAGCATCCTCACGGCAGACAAGACGCTGGATGCCGGGACGCATTCAATCGAAGAGCCGTTCGAGATTCCCTCTCCGCGGTTGTGGTATCCCAACGGAATGGGCGAGCCTTACCTCTACGACGTGGAGCTGGTGCTGGAAAAAGAGGGGA
Source organism: Alistipes finegoldii DSM 17242 (assembly GCF_000265365.1). Lineage (NCBI taxonomy): Bacteria > Pseudomonadati > Bacteroidota > Bacteroidia > Bacteroidales > Rikenellaceae > Alistipes > Alistipes finegoldii. The sequence continues at coordinate 2,085,221 of NC_018011.1, read as the reverse complement.
GGGAGCTTGACCGCACGGCCGTCAGATGCGGCGTACGAACCGTATCGCTCCGCTGCCGCGACGATGCGGACGGCCGCGGCCGCGGTTTCGGCTTCGAGATCAACGGCATCCCGGTATTCTGCAAAGGCTCCAACTATGTGCCGGCCGACGCGTTTTTGCCCCGGATTTCGCGGGAGAAAACGGAATTTCTCGTGCGGAGCGCCGCCCAAGCCAATATGAACATGCTGCGCGTCTGGGGCGGCGGCACGTACGAGTCGGACGATTTCTACGAAATGTGCGACCGGTACGGCATCATGGTGTGGCAGGATTTCGTCTTCGCCTGCAACATGTATCCCGGATCGGCGCAGATCTACGCCGACATCCGGGCCGAAGCCGAAGACAACGTACGCCGGCTGCGCAACCACCCGTCGCTCGTCCTCTGGTGCGGCAACAACGAAATAGACGTAGCATGGAAACCCCACGACAAACGCAACAGCCGGTTCCGCAAATTCTATACGGAAGAAGAGGCCGAACAGTTCGACCGCGTAAACGAAACCATCTTCCGGAATATCCTGCCCGGCGTGGTGGACAGCCTTTGCGGCGGCACCGTACCCTACTGGCACTCGTCGCCCTCGCCGGGCTGGGGGCTCGATACGGCGGACCGCTGGCGCTACGGCGACGTACACAACTGGGACGTCTGGCACAAAGGCGACCCCATATCGGCCTACAACACCCAAATCGCCCGTTTCATCTCGGAATACGGACTCCAATCCTACCCCGAACTCTCCTCGGTCGAGCGTTTCATCCCCGAAGGGGAGCGCCGCCTCGCCTCTCCGTCCATGACGTCGCATCAGGGCGACCGGAAAAAGGGAGACGCCCGGATGCTGGAATATGTCGATCGGTCATACCTGCGCAGCGACGATTTCGCACGCACGCTGTACCTCAGCCAATTGATGCAGGCCGAAGGGATGAAGACGGCGATGGAGGCGCATCGGCGCAACATGCCCTACTGCATGGGGTCGCTCATCTGGCAGCTCAACGACGTATGGCCCTGCGCCAGCTGGTCGGGAATCGACTATTACGGCCGGTGGAAAGCCATGCACTACTTTGTAAGGAAAGCGTGCGAACCGGTCGTCGTCTCCCCTTACATCCAAGGCGATACGCTCGACATTTTCGTCGTCTCCGACCTGCGGAAGCCGCTCCGGGGAGTAATGAAACTCACGCTGACGGATTTTTCAGGCAACGAGCTGAAAAGCAGCTCCCACCCCGTGACCGTCGGAGCCGCCGCATCGCAGCGTGCGCTCCGGTACGGCGTACGCGATTATCTGGACGGTGCAGACCCCGGCAACGCGGTGCTGGTCTGCGAATTCCGGTCCGACAAGACCGCGTACCGGACTTTGCAATATTTCGAGACGATGAAAAACGCCGCACTCCCGGCCGCGGCGGTCCGCATCCGCGCCGAGAAGCCCGACGCAGCGACCTGCCGGATTACGGTGAGCAGCGACAAACTGGCGAAGAATCTCACCCTGCATTACAGGGGTACGGCGGGAATCTTCTCCGACAACTATTTCGACCTGCTGCCGGGCGAAAGCCGGAGCGTCACGCTTACGGCGCCGGAAGATGCCGCAGAAATCCTGCGACACATCGAATGTATGGCACTCAATCCTGAAACCACAATCATAAAGCTATGATGCACCTGAAACGAATCACGCTGCCCGCAGGCTTCGCAGCCCTCGCCATTTCGCAGGCGGCAGCCAGACCGGCCGCTCCGGTCCCGGTCGCCCGCAACGGCGAAAAACCGCGCAACGTCATCTTCATCCTCAGCGACGACCACCGCTACGACTTCATGGGGTTCACGGGAGCCGTTCCGTGGCTGCAGACCCCGGCGCTCGACCGCATGGCCCGCGAAGGCGCCTGCCTGAAAAATGCGTTCGTGACCACATCGCTCTCCTCGCCGAGCCGGGCCTCCATCCTCACCGGTCTGTTTACGCACACCCATACCGTCGTGGACAATCAGGCACCGAAGCCCGACGATCTGGTCTTTTTCCCGCAGTACCTCCAGCAGAACGGATACCGCACCGCCTTCTTCGGCAAATGGCACATGGGCAATCAGGACGACATGCCCCAGCCCGGATTCGACCATTGGGAGGGATTCCGCGGACAGGGGACCTACTACGACACGGTACTGAACATCAACGGCGAGCGCGTAAAGTTCGATCCGGAACTTTACTCCACCGACATACTGACCGACCACGCCATCGACTTCGTACGCGACAACGAAGAGGGTCCGTTCTTCATCTACCTCTCCTACAAATCGGTACACTCCGGGTTTCAGCCTTCGCCCTCCCGCAAAGGGATGTACAAGGACGAAAAAGCGGTCTATCCGCCGTCGTTCAACGTGCCGGAGTACGGAATCCCCCGACTGCCCGGCAAGGATGCGGACGGCAGGCCGCTCGCAGGACGGGGCTGGTACGGCGAGAGCCGGCTCCCCGACTGGGTAAAGAACCAGCGGGAAAGCTGGCACGGCGTCGATTACCAGTATCACGGCGCACTGCCGTACGAGGAGGACTTCCGCAATTACTGCGAGACGGTGACCAGCATGGACGACGCCATCGGGCGGCTGCTGGATTTTCTGCAGGCCGAAGGGCTGGACGAATCGACTCTGGTGATCTATATGGGCGACAACGGCTTCACGTGGGGCGAACACGGACTGATCGACAAACGCAACTTCTACGAACCCTCCGTACGCGTGCCGATGCTGGCCTACTGTCCCGAACTCATTCCGGCGGGCCGCACGGTGGAGGAGATGGTGCAGAACATCGACGTCGCCCCCACGATCATGGCCGCCTGCGGACTCGCCAAAGCGCCGCAGATGTGCGGCGAGTCGTTCCTGCCGCTGCTCAAGGGCGGCACGGCAGCCGACTGGCGCAAGCGCATCTATTACGAATACTATTGGGAATATGCGTTCCCCCAGACTCCGACCGTTTTCGGAGTGCGCACCGACCGCTACAAATACATCCGTTACCACGGCATCTGGGACACCAACGAGTTCTTCGACCTGCAGGAAGACCCCTACGAGACGGTGAACCTGATCGACCGTCCGGAGCTGCAGGATACGATCCGCTCGCTGGCCAACGACCTCTACGACTGGCTCGAAACGACCGGCGGCATGCAGATTCCGCTCAAACGGAGCGTTTATTACCGGCACGGCGACCATCGCAATGCGAAAACTTATTAAATTTGTATTCTAAAACCTCACCGATGAACCGACTTCTGGCAATTCTCCTCTGCGGAACGACCCTCTGCACCGCCGCAGCCGCTTCCGAACGGAACGCTCCGGCCGACCAATTCGTCAACGCCCTGCGAAGGCTTCCCGCACGAGCCACCTCCTACTCTTACAGCTCCGAACAGGACGCCCTTGCGGGCGACCGCACGCTGTCGCGCATCCAATCGCTCGACGGCATGTGGAAATTCCGTTTCGCCGAAGACGTCTCCCGAAGCCCCGCGGATTTCTGGCTCCCCGGAGCCGACCTGACCGGCTGGGACGAAATACCCGTCCCTTCGTGCTGGGAGATGCAGGGCTACGGCTACCCGATCTATACCAACGTCGTCTATCCCTTCGAATTCAAGCCGCCCTACATCACGCGCGACAATCCCACGGGCTGTTACGTCCGCACCTTTTCGGTGCCGGAAGCGTGGAGCGGCAACCGTGTGACCCTGCACTTCGGGGGAGTCTATTCCGGATTCTACGTCTGGGTAAACGGCGCCTTGGCCGGATATGCGGAAGACAGCTGCCTGCCCAGCGAATTCGACATCACCGGACTTTTACAGCCGGGAGAGAACAGACTGGCCGTCCAAGTATTCAAATGGACCGACGGAAGCTATCTCGAAGACGCCGACCACTGGCGCATGGCGGGCATTCACCGGGAGGTCTTCCTCTCGGCCAAGCCCGATGCCGCGATCGGCGATTTCGGCGTCAGGACGATCTTCGACGCCGACATGCGCGACGCGCTGCTGCAAATCCGTCCGGCAATAGATTTGCGCGAAGGGGCCTCCGCCGCAGGCTGGCAACTCGGCGCACGGCTTTACGCACCCGACGGAACCCCTTCCGGGCGTGAACTGACGCTGCCCGTCGAAGAGATTCTTGCGGAAGCCTATCCCCAGCGCGACAACGTCTATTTCGCCCTGCTGGAAGAGCGTATCACCGCACCCGAAAAGTGGAGCGCCGAGAATCCCGCACTCTACACGCTGGTGCTGACTCTCCGCGACGCCGCCGGAAAACTCGCCGAAGCCCGCAGCTGCAAGGTCGGATTCCGCGACGTCCGCCTGCGCGGCCGCGAAATGCTCGTCAACGGCGTGCCGGTAAAGCTCTGCGGCGTGAACCGGCACGACCATGACCAATATGGCGGCAAAACCGTTTCGCGCGAATCGATGGAGGAGGACGTCCGCCTTATGAAACGGCTCAACATCAACTCCGTACGCACGTCGCACTACCCCAACGACCCCTATTTCTACGAACTCTGCGACCGTTACGGCCTTTATGTCGTCGATGAAGCCAACATCGAAACGCACGGCAAAGGCGGCCTGCTCTCGAACGATCCGCAATGGATTACGCCTTTTCTCGAACGCGTAAGCCGGATGGTCATCCGCGACCGCAACCACCCGTCGGTCATCATGTGGTCGCTGGGCAACGAATCCGGCTGCGGCCCGGCGCACGCGGCTGCGGCAGGCTGGGCCAAAGATTACGACCCGACCCGCCTGATCCATTACGAAGGAGCGCAGGGACAGCCTATGCACCCGCTTTACGTTCCGCTGAAACGGACTTCGGCCGCAGCCTTTACCAGCGTAATGGCTGCGGACAACCAGCCCGCCGCCGGACAGGTCAAGAAGCCGCAAAACGGCGGCAACCCCACCGACCCTGCCTATGTCGATGTCCTCAGCCGCATGTATCCGACCGCCGCGCAGCTCGAACAGATGGCCCTCAACCCGATGCTCGACCGCCCCGTGATGATGTGCGAATACGCCCATTCGATGGGCAACTCCACCGGCGGACTGAACGACTACTGGAAACTCATCCGGACACACGCCGGACTGCTGGGCGGACACATCTGGGACTGGGTGGAACAGGGACTGGTGAAAAAAGACGCGCAGGGACGCACCTACTGGGCCTACGGCGGCGATTTCGAACCGGCCGGAGAACATAACGACGCCGCTTTCTGCTGCAACGGCATCGTCAATCCCGACCGTACGCTGAAACCCGCCGCACTGGAGTGCAAATATGTCTTCCAGCCCGTCGAGTTCACGGCTTCGGACCTTGCGGCCGGAAAGATCGCAGTCCGCAACCGCAATTTCTTCGCCGGGACCGAACGCTATGACTTCACATGGGAAATCTCGACCGACAAGGGCGTGCTCCAGCACGGCAGTTTCGAGGTGCCGCCGACCGCCGCCGGCTGCCGCTCCGAAGCCGCGATCGCATTCCGGCTCTTCAAACCGGAACCCGGCGCCGAATACCTGCTCCGGGTGCAGGCCCGCGAAAAGCGCCGTACGCCGTACGCCGAAGCCGGATACGCAGCCGCCGAGGAGCAGTTTGCACTGCCCGTTTACAAAGAGCCGGTCCGGAGTGCGCCCAAAGGCAGGGCAAGCGTCGCGCAGGATGACGAGTTCATCGTGCTGAGCGCCGCCGGCTCCCGCACCGAGATCGACCGCCGCAGCGGGTACGTCGTCTCGCACTCGGTGCGCGGATGCAAACTGATAAGCGCCCCGCTGCGCCCCAATTTCTGGCGCGCCTCCACCGACAACGACTGGCGCGGCTGGCGCGTCGGGAAAATCGCAGGATGCTGGAAAGAAGCCCCCGAAAGATTGCAGACCGTCTCCGTACGAATCGACGAATCGGCGGGTTCGGTCACCGTCGAGAAGGCGATACCCGACAGCGTCCGGCTGACGCTGACCTATACCCTCGACGGCGCAGGGGCCTTGGCCGTGGATTACAAGCTCGACATCTCCGACCGGATGCCGGAGCCGCTGCGCGTCGGACTGCAAACCTGCGTCCCCAACACGCTAGAGCGAATCGCCTATTTCGGAAAAGGTCCGCAGGAAAACTATTCGGACCGCTGCGAAGGCGCCTTTCTGGGACTTTACCGCAGCACGCCCGAAAAATTCATGCACAGTTACATCACCCCTCAGGAAAACGGCAACCGCTGCGACGTCCGCTGGCTCTCGCTGACAGCTTCCGACGGCCGGGGCGTTCAGTTCGTCGGGGCCGAACCGCTGAGCGTATCGGTATGGAATTGCACGCAGGAGAGTCTGGACAAGGCGCGCCACAGCAACGAAGTCGAACCTTTGGCCGATGCTCTGACCGTCAATATCGACCGTACGCAGACCGGTGTCGGCGGCACGGACACTTGGAGTCTCAAGGCCCGGCCTTCGGATCAGTACCGGCTGCTGGAGAAACACTACGCCTGCCGGTTCACGATCATCCCCTGCAACGGCGAAGCCGAAACGATACGCAACGGCCGCAGCCTGTTCAGGAACCAATAAGTCCCTGCAATTTCCGCCGTCCAGACACGAGCGGCAGAAAGTCACGGAACATTCATTACGCCCGGCCGAAATTCGGCCGGGCGTAATGTCAATACCACCGGAGATCCGGCAAAAGTATCGGGTGTAAAAAAGATCAAAAATCGGCCGATTCGTACAATGTACGGATTTTTTGCTACCTTTGTTAAGTCACCTAACTCCGAAAGTCCCGTCCATCGATGAATCCCGTCCGCCCGCGGAACGGCGGCTGCGGTCTCCGGCTGCAAATTCCTGCCGCGCCCCTCATGCAATTCCCGCGTCCCTGCAACCGACAATGCAGGGCCGTCACTTATTTATCCTAACCTCAAAATCATGATGAAAAAATTCGCCCTTTGGAGCCTCGCGCTCCTGCTGACGTTCGCCGCCGCATGCAGCGACTACGACGACACCGACCTGTGGAACAGCGTGAACGACATCAAAAAACGCGTCGAAGCGCTCGAAACCGCCGTCGCCAAACTCAACTCCGACGTTTCGGCCATGCAGACGCTGATCGAAAAACTCAACGAAAAGGTCTACGTCTCGAAGGTCGAAACCAACGCCGACGGCTCCTACACGATCTACTTCACCGACCCCGAAAACACCAAAATCACGATCACCGACGGAAAAGACGGCGCCGCGGCACCCGTAATCGGCGTTGCGAAGGATACGGACGAGATCTACTACTGGACCCTGACATCGGGAGGGGGAGAGCCTGAATGGCTGCTGGCCGACGGCAAAAAGATCCCCGTCACGGCCGCCGCCGTCGTGCCCCTGCTGAAGATCGACGACAAGGGATTCTGGATCATCAGCTGCGACAAGGGCGCGACGTGGAACTACATCACCGACGACAAGGACCAGCCGGTTTCGGCGCTGGGTCAGGGCGGCGTGAGCGACTCGTTCTTCAAGGAGGTGACGCAGGACGGCGCATACGCCTATTTCACGCTCATGGACGGCACGACGATCACCGTAGCCATGCGTTCGGATTTCTACCTGCTCGTCAAAATGGCCCCGGCGCTTGGCACCTACGCCTACGGCGAGAACAAAACCTATGAGACCGAAAGCGTGGGCGTGAACGACGTCGTGCTGACCAAGCCCACCGGCTGGGTCGTTTCGTACGCCGACGAGGTGCTTACGATCAAAGCCCCCGCCGAAGAGGCCGTCTGCGAAACGGAAGGCGAAATCGCCGTCATCTACTTCGGCGACAACGACCGCAGCTCGCTGGTAAAGATGAAGGTCAAGATCGACAAGGATTACACGGGCGTAACCGAAGGCGACAACTTCACGCTCGAAATCACCGAAGTCGGGGACACCCGCGTCAGGGCCGCCATCACGCCGAAAGATCCCGAAATGTCCTATTACGTCTATCCCTACGATCCGGCCAAGAGCGACGAGGCATGTATCACCCAGCTCCAGAAGCGTTTCAAAGCCGACATCGTCGACGGACCGGAATATGTGGATTACTTCTTCAAAGGCGCCAAAACCGACTACAGATACAGCGGCCTGACGCCCGGCGAGAGCTACGACCTCTCGGTGGTCGGCGTAAAATACGACCTGACGGCCAAGACGCTCGACATCGTCACGCCGCTCATGCGGGTTCCCTTCAGCACCAAAGCCCCCGAAATCATCAACACCGCCTATCTGATGACCCTCTCCGACATTTCGTGGTACGGGGCGAAGTGCGCCGTCCATCCTTCGGACGACCTGCCCTACTTCTGCACGTTCGTCAAGAAATCGACTTTCGACATGGCCTATGACGACGCCGATTTCGCACAGACCTATATCGACGACCGCTACCTGTGGCCCTATTACGGCGAGCTGAGCGACGGCATCCTGCTCTGGAGCGACTTCACCGCAACGGGCGACCTCGCATTCTCCTCGCCGGGATTCATGCGGCGCGATCCGCTCTATATCTCGGAGGACATTTACCCGCTGGAAGCCAATACCGATTATTACGCCGTGGCGTTCGGCTGCAACGAAAACGGCGAATTCTCGAACAGCCGCGTCTCGCGCAAGCTTTTCCATACCAAAGCCTTCACGCCGACCGAAGCGTGCACCTTCACCATCGACGTAACCGTGGACAAGCAGGATCTCGCGATCAAGGTGATCCCTTCGGACAAAAACACGAGCTACATCACGTTCATCGACGAGCGGGACACCTACCGCGACAATTTCGCCACGCCGCGGCAATATCCGCCCTACGACCTCTACTGGCGCATGCAGGGACTGGAAGCGGGACAGACGATCGGGGACGACGACTGCTTCTACACGGGCGACGCGGCTTACAACGTCGTAAGCCTGAAAGCCGCATCGGCCTACATCGTCTTCGCGTACGGATGCTCCGCCGACGGCAGAATCACGACCGAGCCGGAGATCGTCGAGGTCCACACCAAGGGAACGGTGGACCAGCCCGACCTGAACTCGGCCGCCAAGCACCGCCGCACGGTCAGCGCACGGCCCGCATACCGTGTGATCCGCTGACGGGGATTGCAAACACAAGGAAGCCGGACTTTTTTAAGTCCGGCTTCTTGTTTAACCGACACCACATCAAATTCGCAAACGGCCTCGATCCATTCCCAAGCGATCCCGGCAATAACGGCCGGCCCTCCCATTACCGTCCGCCGAAGTACAAACCCTCCGGGAAAACCGGCTTCGGCCCCCGGAAAGCACTGCGCGGCACCCAGCGCAAAGCCCCTCCGCACCCGCAAGAAGCCACAGGCTGCGGTCAGCGGCAGCTGAACGAGACGCTTTGCCGCGCCCCGTGTTCGTCGATAACGGTCAGCCGGTGCGCACCGGGAGCGGGACGGACGGATATCTTGTGTTCGAGGGTCGTCGCACCGATATAATTGTCGTCGATATGCCAGTATAACACGGCGTTGCGGTCGCGGTGTATGGCCGTGAAGACCAGACTCTGCGCCTCGCCTTCGAGCGATTTGGGCGCCACCAGCACGCGCCCCGGCTGGGGATAGACGATGTCGATCGGATTGCCGCCCGCCCCGCTGCCCGAAAGTCCCGGATGCAAAGGCGGCAGCGGACGGTAGTCGGGATGCTGCTTCCTGTAATACCACTCCTGCGCGGGCGGCAGGATAAACATCGGCATCCGGACGATCTGCGCCGGGTCGTAACAGTCCGCGGTCACCCGGTAGCGGAGGTCGCGGCTCAGATTCACGATCCGGTGGTAGGGACAGACTTCGCCGGCGGCAGCCGTGCGGGGAATCATCAGCGTATCGCGGTCGGGACATATGTGCGAAGCCAGACAGCCGCTCTGCCGGCAGACGACGGCCGCTTCCAGATCGCCGTGAGGCTCCGCGAACCACTCCCCGCCGGGCAGCAGCCCGAATACGTCGAAGAGCAGCGGCGCGGCATACCCCACCCCGGTCATCAGCGGACGGCCTTCGCCCGAACAGTTGCCCACCCAGACGCCGACGGCATAGTCGGGCGTCGCCCCGACGGCCCACGCATCGCGGTTGCCGTAGCTGGTGCCCGTTTTCCAGCCGATCTTCTTCGACGAGGAGAAATACTGCCACTCGCCCTCCTCCTCAGGACGGGCCACATGGCTTATCGAATTGAACATAAGCCATATCGCACCCCTCGACAGCGGAATGTCGTCCGCGCTGACCGTCTTTACGGCCTCCGGATCGCAGTGCGGGATGCGGACCGGCCCGCCGCCGAGCTTGGCGGCCAGCATCGCATAGACCGACGTCAGGTCCCAGAGCGTGATCTCGGCACCGCCCAGAATCAGCGAAAGCCCGTAATGGTCGGCGCTCCTGTCAATCGTCCCGAATCCCAGATTCCGCACCAGCGCCAGAAAATTCTCGCGCCCGTATTTGTCGAGCATCTTCACCGAAGGAACGTTCAGCGAACGTTCGATCACCCGGTTGGCAGGCACCGCGCCGCTGAAGTCGTGGTTGAAGTTCTGGGGCGTAAAGTCCTTGTAATAAGTCGGAACATCCGGAAACAGCATCGTGGGCAGGGCCGTCCCGTTGTCCAGCATCGCGGCGTAAAGCAGGGGTTTGAGCACGCTTCCGCTGCTGCGGGGCGCCCGGACGACATCGACGCTGGTGCCCTCGCTCCTGTCCGCGGGATCGTAGACATTTCCCACATAGGCCAGCACTTCGCCGCTCTTCACATCCATCACCACGACGGCGAGGTTGTTTATCTTATTGCCCCTGTTGCGCCGGTTGTGCCGCAGCGCCAGCTCGTTGACCCTGCGCTGCAGGTCATAGTCGAGCGTCGAGCGGAGCGATCCCCCGCGCATCCGCCCCAGCAGGTGCATCGCCTGCATCGGCATCGGTTCGGGAGCGTCGGGCAGCGGTTCCTGCCGGGCCAGAGCGCACGTCAGGGAGTCGATATGCCCGCCGCGCCATATCCGTTCCAGCAGGTCGTCCCGCTTGCGCCGCAACCGTTCCCGGTTGCGCCTGATATGGATGAGCGCGGGCGAGTTCGGAAGTACGGCGAGCATGGCGCTCTCGCCCCACGAGAGGCTGCCGGCGCTGCGGCCGAAATAGTACCATGCGGCGCTCTCCAACCCGATCACATTGCCGCCAAAGGGGGCGTGGGAGGCGTACAGGGCGAGTATCTCCTCCTTGCCGCATCTGAATTCCAGCCGGGTCGCCAGCACCGCCTCGACGATCTTTTCCCGGAAGGTCCTCGCTTTCCGGCCGCGGCTCAGGCGGATCGTCTGCATCGTAAGCGTGCTGGCGCCGCTGGCCACCCTTCCCGAAGCGAGGTTCTGCCGCACGGCGCGGCCGAGCGCCAGCGGATCGACCCCGAAATGGCGGTAGAAACGTTTGTCCTCGTAAGTAGTAATTGCGACACGGAATTTGTAAGGCACGCTGTCCGTAGGGAAAAAGCGCCACTGTCCGTCGGAAGCGACCTTGGCCGACATCAGACGGCCGTCGCGGCTCCAGACGGTCGCCGAGAAAGGCTCGTCGAAAAGCGTCCGGGGCAGGCAGAAACAATACCCCGCCGCAGCCGCGGCAAGGAGCGGCAACAGCAGGAAATATATTGTTTTCCGCTTGAGCTTTTCAGTCATATTTTATGTATCTTTGACAAAGTTACCAAAAAAACCACTATGAAAGCAATCCGCTACGTATTGTTTGCAACGGCTCTCCTGCTCTTCGCCTCATGCGGCAGGCAGCCGTCCGATATCATCGAATCGTCGCCGAACGGAGTGACGGGCGTCAAAATGCCGATTCTCGTGACGTTCAAGGAGAACGTCGAGCCGAAAGAGGACAGAATCCGGGAAGCCGTATCGATCTCGCCCTCCGTCGATTTCGACGTCTACCTTTCGGGAATGCGGATGCTGCGGATCATCCCCCGGTCGCCCCTGAAATACGACACCCGCTACAAGGTGACCATCGATGCCGCGAAACTCACCGGACGGCAGCTCAAAGGCGTCGCGGAATTCGAATTCGCCACGCCGAAACTGCGGTTCGCCTACAGCGACTACTGGCTGCAGCAAAGCGACGACATGACCTCCTACGTACTGGTCGGCGAGGTGGTCTCGTCCGATTACGCGGAGAGCGGCTACGTGGAGAAGAACCTCAAGATAAGCGGACTGAAGAATCCGGACGTCGCGTGGGTGCACTCCGCGAACGGCACCACGCACCAGTATACCGTCGGCAACATCGCCCCCGGCGAGGGAGCGGGTTACACGCTGACGCTCGATTTCGGCTACGGCGACAGCAAGACCCTGACCGTCGAAGTGCCCAAGAAGGACGAGTATGTGGTGCTGGACCACAGCGTCGCGGCGGAACCGCTCGCGGTGGTGGTGACCTTCTCCGAACCGCTCAAACAGAGCCAGAACCTGAAGGACCTGATCCGCTTCGACACGAAATTCCGCACCTCGGTCGACAAGAACCGGCTCTACATCTATCCCGAATCGCACGTCACGGGGAATTTCGACATCGAAATAAGCCGGAACGTGCTCAGCAAGGGCGGGCAGCGGCTCAAGGAGAGCTATACGTTCACGGCCAACCTGCCGTCGCGGGTGCCGGCGATCCGCTTCGCGGGCAAAGGCTCCGTCCTCCCCTCGTCGAACGACATGTCCCTGCTGTTCGAAGCGGTGAACTACCGCAAGGCGCGGGTGCGCGTGCGGAAAATATTCGCCAACAACCTGCTGCAGTTCTTCCAGCAGAACTACTACGGCGGCGACTACTATTCGGCTATGGACTACGTGTCGCGCATCGTCCGCGATACGACCGTCGATCTCTCGGCCAAGGCATCGACCAAGCTCGACCTCTCCAACACCTATTCGCTGGATCTCAGCCGCCTGATAACCGACGGCCGGAAGTCGATGTACCTGCTGGAGATCAAGGGCGTCGAACCGCTGGTTCCCACCGACGAGTATGATTACGACTACTATTTCGGAGATTACCGGACTTACCGGGAGCGGTCGAAACTGGTTCTGCAGTCCGACATCGGCATCATCTGCAAAAGCAGCGGCGAAGAGGAGTACGTCGTCTACACCACCGACCTGCTGTCAGCCCGGCCCAAAGGAGGCTGCAAGGTACGGGCCTACGACAAGCAGAACCAGACCGTGGCGGAAGCATCCACCGATTCCGAAGGCCGCGCCGTGCTGAAATGCAGGGAGGAGCCCTCCATCGTAGCGGCCGAAGCCGACGGACAGCTCGCCTTCGTCAAGGTGGAGCGGGGCGCGGCGCTGTCACTGAGCAATTTCGACGTCGGGGGCACCACCAACCCCAAAGGCACGAAGGGTTTTCTGTTCGGCGAGCGCGGCGTATGGCGGCCCGGAGACGACATCTTCCTCACCTTCATCGTCACGTCCGACAATCCGCTGCCGGAAAACCATCCGGCGTCCGTGGAGTTCTTCAACCCCAACGGGCAGCTGGTGCAGACGCTGGTCAGCAACGGCTCCTCGGACGGCATCTACACGTTCAAACTCGGAACGACGCCGGCGGCGCCTACCGGACAGTGGCTGGCGCGCGTAAGTCTGGGCGGCGCGGTATTCGAAAAAGCGATCCGCGTGGACGCCATCAAGCCCAACCGAATGAAAATCGACATGCGGCTCGGTGACGGCAAGCGGATCGACGCCCGAAAGTTCACGGGCAGCCTGATGGCCAAATGGCTGCACGGCGCTCCGGCGGACGGCGCAAAAATGACGCTTCAGGCGCAGCTCAGGCAGATTCCGACGCGTTTCAAGGGTTATGAGAAGTACTCGTTCGACGACGCGACGAAATATTTCGAAACCGAGGAGCGGGAGATCGTCTCCGGCACCACGGACCAGCAGGGAACGCTGCAGCTGACGACCGACGGACTCGCTTCGCTGGAGGGGCTCAGCCCCGGCATGCTGAGCGGCAAATTCACGGTGAAGGTCTTCGAAAAGAGCGGCGATTTCAGCGTCGATCAGCAGATCATCCCCGTGTCGCCCTACGACGCCTATTTCGGAATCGGAGTGACGCCCCAGACGAGCGACTGGGGCGACGAATACCTCGACAGCAAAAAAGAACATCTGCTGCGCATCGTCATGCTCGATGCGCAGGGACGTCCCCTGCCCGGCAGGGAGGAGGTGCTCGTCTCGGTCTACAAGATCACCTCCTACTGGTGGTGGGACGCCGCGTCGGACTCGCAGGCCCGTTATGCGAAAAATGCGCTCAACACCTGCTACAAGACATTGCAGACGCCCCTGACCGACGGCGCGGGGCAGGTCGCGATGCGCTGGAGCGCAGGCGATTACGGCTATTATATGATCCGCGTGACCGGTTCGGGCCATGAACACGCTGCGACTCAGGTCGTTTGCGTATCGTCCTCCGACTGGCGGGGCGACGTCTCCTCGGTGACGGACGCAGCCACCCGACTCGCCGTGACCAAGGACAAGGAGAAATATGCGCCGGGCGACAAGGCGAAGATCACGATCCCCTCTTCGCCGGAAGCGCGGGCGCTGGTGAGCGTCGAGAGCGGCAGCGTCGTACGGGAAAGTTTCTGGATCGACTGCGCCGACAAACAGACCGCGTTCGAGATACCGATCAAAGCCGGAATGGCTCCCAACGTCTACGCCTCGGTGACGCTCGTCCAGCCCCATAACCATACGCACAACGATGCGCCGATAAGGTTGTTCGGCGTGATCCGGCTCGACGTCGAAGACGCCGCCACGAAGCTCGATCCGGTGATCGACATGCCCGAAACGGTCAGACCGGAGTCGGAGATCACGATAAAGGTCCGGGAAAAGGACGGCAAGAAGATGAGCTATGTGCTGGCGCTGGTGGACGAGGGCCTGCTGGGGCTGACGCGCTTCAAGACGCCGAACCCCTACCTCCATTTCAACGCCACGGAGGCGCTGGGCGTACGGACGTGGGACATGTTCGACCACGTGATCGGCGCCTACGGCGGCAGGATCGAACAGTTGTTCGCAATCGGCGGCGACGCGGAGCAGCAGCAGAACACCGGCGCACTGAAGGCGCAGCGGTTCAGACCCGTCGTACGGTTCCTCGAAGCGCAGAAGCTAGGCGCAGGCAAAACGAACACCCACAAAATCGCGCTGCCGCCCTATTTCGGGTCGGTGCGCGTGATGGTCGTGGCTTCGAACGGACGGGCTTCCGGCGCCGCGGAGAAGGTCGCCGAAGTGAAAAAACCGCTGCTGGTGCAGGCCACCCTGCCGCGCGTGGTCTCCACGGACGAAGAGGTGGAGCTGCCGGTGACGGTTTTCGCCCTCGAAAAGGGAGTCGGCAAGATCGACCTGAAAGTCTCCGCGAACGAACTCTTCTCGGCCGTCGGCCCGCGCAGCAAGACGATCGCCCTCAGCCAAAGCGGCGAGGAGGTCGTAACGTTCCGGCTGAAAGTCAACAAGGAGACGGGCGTCGGAAAGGTTCGGGTCACGGCGACCTCCTCCGGCGACAGCTCCGTCTCGGAGATCGAGCTGGACGTACGCGAACCCAACCCCTACGTAACGACGTCGGAGGATTACATGCTGGAACCGGGCAAAACGATCGCCCTCAGGCCCCTGAAGGATACCGGAAACGCGAAGCTCGAACTCTCGTCGATCCCGTCCGCAGACCTCACGCGCCGCATGGAATATCTGGTGAGGTACCCCCACGGCTGCATCGAGCAGATCACCTCCGGCGCATTCCCGCAGCTCTACCTGCCCGCCGTCATGGAGTGCGACGTCCGGACGCTTCAGGACATCGACCGCAACGTCAAGAGCGTATTGTCGCGTCTGGGCGGTTACCAGCTCTACAACGGATCGTTCGCCTACTGGAGCGGAGGTTCGAACAGCTCCGAGTGGGGAACGGCCTATGCGGCCCACTTCCTGACCGAAGCCGCGAAATACGGCTACGCCATCGACCGCCCGATGCTCGACCGCGCGCTCAAATACCTGCGCGGCAACGAAGCGGACAGCTTCCTGACGCAGGCTTACGCCCAGTACGTTCTGGCGCTCAACAACATGGCTGACCGGGGCGCCATGAACCGGCTGAGGGAGAAAGCCGCCGACCTGAAGAACGACGTCAAATGGATGCTGGCGGCGGCCTATGCGCTGGACGGCAACCGGAAGGTAGCCGAAGAGCTGACCGCGCAGGGCGGAAGCGGCCAGACCGGCAAGGTCGATCCGTACGACGACACCTACAACAGCAGCGAACGCCAGATGGCCGTGGTGCTCATGACGCAGACGCTGCTCGGCAAACGGGAAGAGGCGTTCCGCACGGCCCTGAAGATGTCCGACATCCTCAAGAAGGAGAAGTGGCTGAGCACGCAGTCTACGGCGTGGATGCTCAGCACCCTCTCCAACTTCATCGTGTCGGGGCAGACCGGCATCGACGCCAAAGCGGGCAAAGAGAGCATCCGAACCGACAAATCCTTCGTCAGCATGCCGCTGACCGAAGAGACCGGGGTGACGAACAACGGCAAGGAGAGTCTGTATGCCGTCGTCAGCCAGCGTTACAACCCCGCCAAGGGCGAAGAGACGGAGGCGGCCGACAACATCCGCATCGCCGTCCGGTATACGGACATGGACGGCAAGGCCGTAGACCCCAAGTCGATCCGCGCTTCGACGGATTTCTACGCCGTGGTGACCGTCTCGAACATCAGCGGCTATGAGAAATACACCAATCTGGCGCTGACACATATCGTTCCGGCGGGCTGGGAGATCACTTCGGAGCGGGACCTCACGTCGGTCACCTATCAGGACATCCGCGACGACCGGGTGCTGAGCTACTTCGACCTGAAACGGGGCGAAAGCAAGGAGATACCGGTCAAGCTGACGGCGACATACAAGGGCCGCTACTACCTGCCGTCGATCTACTGCGAAGCCATGTACGACAACTCGGTCCGCGCGCTCAAAAAGGGCGAATGGATCGAGGTGGTCGAATAGACCGGAGCCTGCCGGCAGGTCTTGCCCGGCAAAGCTTTCCGCCGGACAGACGGGAAGCGGCAAAAGGGATTATTCCCGAAATTTCAGGCAAATCCCCGGAACCTGTGCGGGTTCCGGGGATTGCTTTATTCCCAGTTTTCGGAAACAGCCGCTGCCGGCAGGAATTGCATGCAACCCGGCGCGGTCGTTATTTTTTCGTACAAACGGTGACGAGCAGCGAGGCGGACGAAAGCAGGATTCCCGCCGCGACGACTCCCGTCCAGCCGTAAAGCGACCATGCGGCTCCCGACAGCAGCGTGCCGAGCGAACCTCCCGCGAAGTAGGTGCTCATAAAGATCGTGTTGATCCGGTTCGAAGCCGAGGGATCGAGTTCGAACAGAGTGGCCTGATTGCTGAGCTGGATGCACTGCATGCCGATATCGACGACGACGATTCCGGCGACGAGCGCCGCATAGGAATCCGCACCGAAGAAGAACAGCAGCCATGCGAGGATCTGCAGGCCGACGCCGATATAGTTGAACCTGCGCACGCCGACGCGCCGGATGTACTTCCCGGCGAAGGTCGCCGTCAGAGCGCCCGCGATTCCGCAGAGTCCGAGCATGCCGACGACGTTGCTGCCGGCATAAAACGGCGCCTGCGCCATCTTGAAGGCGAGCGACGCCCAGAAACACAAAAAGGAGCCGAAAGCCAGCGCGGCGCGCACGGAATAGATACGCAGCGTCGGATAGCACCGGACGATCGTAAGGAGCGACTTCATCAGGGCGGCATAGGTTCCCCGGAAGTTGGGGCGCGCATCGGGCAGTACATACAGCACGACGGCCGCCGAAACGACCATGAGTCCGGCAGCGGCGAAATACATTTCGCGCCAGCCGAAAAGCTCGCCGATAACGCCGCTGACCACGCGCGAAGCGAGGATTCCGGTCAGCAGGCCCGAAAGGACGATCCCGACATTGCGGTTTTTATATTCCGGGCGCGAATACTGCGCCGCCAGCGGAATGAAGATTTGCGGAATGACCGAGCAGACGCCCGTCACCAGCGAAAACCCGTGAATCACACGGATATCGGAAGCCGTGGCGATCGCCAGCAGCGAAACGGCCAGCAGCAGGAAGTTGACCAGTACGATGCGCCTGCGGCTGAAAAGATCGGCGAGGGGTATGATGAACAGCAGCCCCAGCGCATAACCCAACTGCGAAAAGAGGGCGACATGGTTGGCGGCGAGCGTAGTGGTGCCCAGATCCTGCCGGAGCATATCGAGCAGCGGCTGATTGTAGTACAGATTGGCGACCGACACGCCGGCGATGACGGCCAGCGTGCATAACAAACCGTTCGAAAGCCCGGCGCCCTCCTTCAACATCGCCTTCATCGGCGGCGCGGTTTTTCGGGTCCCGACTTTCGCCCCTGCCTGCGATCCGGGTTGCGTCCCGGCCTGCGGTTCGGATCGCGGTTCGGGTTACGGCTTGGGGTGGAGTTTGAGTTGGGGCCGGCTGACGATGCGGCGGAGGATGCGGAGGATGACAAGGCGGATGCCGAAGGCATTGCGGATGCGGAGGATGACGGAGAGGCAGGGGGCGTTGCGGAAGATAATGCGGAGGAAGACAAGGCGGATGCCGGAGTCATTGCGGATGCGGAGGATGACAATGAGGCAGAGGGCGTTGCGGAAGATAATGCGGAGGAAGTCCGGTCCTCAGATTCTACACCGGATGCGGTTTTCGTTCCGGTCAGAGATTTCGTTCCGGCCACGGGCTTTGTTCCGGGTGCGGATTTCTTTCCGGTCACGGGCTTTGTTCCGGTCTCGGATTTCGGCGTTTTCGGCCGCGGCTTTTTCCGCACCGACCAGCCGAAATGGCCGAGCGCTTCGCCCAGTGCGAAATATTCGCCGTGGGAGTAGACGATCGGGCAGGCCCGTTCGAGGCAGAAACGGCCCGTGGCAGGGTCGATATAATCGGCATCGACCTGCACGGCGACCACCTCGGCCAAAAACATGTCGTGCGTACCCAGCTCAAGCACCTGCCGCACGCGGCACTCGATGCTCACGGGAGACTCTTCGACGATCGGCGCGGCGACCTTGAGCGCCTTGCCGGGCGTAAGGCCCATTTCGCGGAATTTGTCGTAATCGCGGCCCGAACGTACGCCGCACCAGTCCGCGGCACGGGCCAGACCGCGGGTCGTGAGGTTGATGACGAACTCGCCGGTGCGGCGGATAATCCCGTAGGAGTGGCGTTCGGGCCGCACCGAGACGTAGCACATCGGCGGATCGGTGCAGACCGTCCCCGTCCACGCCACGGTCAGCAGGTTATACTCGTCCGGCGTCGCGCCGCAGCTCACCAGCACCGCCGGCAGCGGATAGATGAGCGTTCCGGGTTTCCAGCTCTCTTTCATCGGCCCAACTATTTGTCCCGAAAGAAGAAGTTGCGGAAAAATACGATCTGGTAGTCGATCGAATTGCCCCAATACTCGTTGTTGTGACGGCCGGGACGCACATAGAAGTCGTGCATGATGCCGCGGCGCAGCAGCTCGGCATGGAAGTCGTTGTTCACCCCGAAGAAGAAATCGTCGTAACCGCAGTCGATAACGATCGCCAGATCGCCGTCGGCGATACGCGGGATCAGGTTGATCGGCGTAGCCGCCTCCCAAGCTTCGGGATGCTCGGCCTGCGTGCCCAGCAGCTGCGGAATCTCCCAGTTTTCGGGGAACGGGCGGATATCCAGCCCGCCGCTCGTGCTGCCGACGGCCCCGAACAGCTCCTTATGCCTGATCGCCAGTGACACGGCGCCGAAGCCGCCCATGCTGAGCCCCGTGATCGCGCGACCGCTGCGGTCGCGCGAAACGGGATAACGCTCCTCGACGGCCGGAAGCAGTTCCCGCGTCATGAAAGTCTCGTAAAGGCTCTTCGCCCGCACCTTGCTGTCGAGATACCAGCTCGTCGCGCCGTCGGGACAGACGAAGGCGATTCCTTCGCGGTCGGCGATGGCGGGCAGCGACGGTTTGATCCGGAGCCACGTCGTCTGATTGCCGCCGTAACCGTGGAGCAGGTAGACCGTCGGGCAGGGATTCGCAGGCGAAGCGCCGTCGGGCAGGATCACGATCACGGGAATGTCGCGGTCCATGGAAGCGCTGCGCACCGCAAGCGTATCGACCGCAGCGGCGGCGGCAAACTGCGCCGTCAGCCACGCCAGCAGAAAGGCTAAAATGAAGATTCGTTTCATGGCATACTATTTATGAATACGCAAAAATACGAAAAAACCGTATCTTTGCCGCATGCTGACGGAATTCATCCGATATCTCTCCGCCGAGCGGCGCTACTCGCCGCTCACGGTCCGCAACTACAAGCACGACGTGGAGCAGTTCCTCGCGTGGCTGGACTGCGACGAGTCGCGGTTCGACCCGCGGTCGGTCACGACCGAGCAGATCCGCGAATGGATCATTTTCCGCACGGAGGAGGGAAAGCTCAGCGCCGGGTCGATGAACCGCGAAGTGGCTTCGCTCCGGGCCTTTTTCCGGTGGCTGCACCGCACGGGAGCCGTCGAAAAGGATATTTTCCGCATGATTTCGACGCTCAAAACCTCACGCCGCCTGCCGGCATTCGTTCCCGAAAGCCGCATGACGACCATCGTCAGCGAGTGCGGACCGGACAGCGAAGATTTCCAGACCGAGCGCAACTCGCTCATCATCCTGATGTTTTACGCCTGCGGACTGCGTCTGGCCGAGCTGGTCGGCATCGACCGCAGCGACTTTTCGGCCGACTACACCTCGCTGCGGGTCCGGGGCAAGGGAGACAAACAGCGCATGGTCCCGATTCTCGAATTCCTGCGCGAAAAGATTTTGCACTACCTCGGCCTAATAGAGAGGCAAAATATTTGCATTTCTTCGGAAAAAGCACTATTTTTAACACATAAAGGGAAGCGCATATCCCGGAGCGTCGTCTACCGCACGGTGCAGGAGGAACTCACCCGCGCGGGCGTACAGGGCAAGAAAAGCCCGCACGTATTGCGGCATACGTTCGCCACGCACCTGCTGAACGGCGGAGCCGACATGCGCGAGATTCAGGAGCTTTTGGGCCACGCCTCGCTGCAGGCCACGCAGGTCTACACGCACAACAGCATCGCCCGGCTTCGGGAGATATACGCAAAAGCCCATCCCCGCGAAAAGGGAGGGAAGTGATTAACTTTTATAAACTGTAAGGCTATGAACGTACAGATTCAATCCGTGAAATTCGACGCAGACAAACGGCTGATCGAATTCGTAGAGCACAAAATGGAAAAGCTCGACCGCTTCGCAGAGCGTTCGACCGGTGCCGAGGTCATTCTGAAACTCGATAAAGACCATGAAAAAGGAAACAAGATCGCAACGATCACACTCCATATGCCGGGCGAGGACCTCGTGGCCTGCCACCAGTCCAAAGCCTTCGAGGAGTCGGTGGACGAAGCGATCGACGCCCTCAAGCGTCAGTTAGACAAATTCAAGAGCAAATCGGAAAAGTAAACCCACCAACCAATCAAATAACCTTTAACTTCAATGCCGCAGCGGCCGCCCCGAAAAGGGCGGCCGCTGCATTTGAAAACATCCGCCACATGGCGACGCGGGAAGTTGGGAACACACGGCATCGGGAAGCACACGTCATTCGAGAACCGTGGGAAACGGAAAAAAACCGGCACGCGAAACTATCCGGAAGCTGAAACCGCGCGGAATTCCGGCGAATGACTCCGCCCCAACGCGGAGCTGCGCACAAAAAAAGCGACCGGAAACCGATCGCTTAGTAGTGGATAGGGGATTCGAACCCCTATGTCGTGCGTGAGAGGCACGTATCCTAACCCTTAGATGAATCCACCGTGTGAGTTTTGTGGTGCAAAGATAACGCCTTCTTTTAAAACTGCAAAATTTTCCTGCAAATTCTACGATTTTTTTTGGAAAACCCCGCATATAGCCGCATTTTCCGTATCTTTACGATAAATACAAAACATGTCCAGACCATGAAATACATCAAAACCGCCATACTGATCGCAGGCATGGCTGCGGCGACGGCAGCCTGCACGCGGAAGCCCGTCGTTCCCCAATTCGGCATGCTGACAATCGACACCCTCATCGGCACGCCCGCAAACGGATGCAAGATCGAATACCGCTTCGCCACGATCGCCAACGCAGAGAAATCCCCCGCCCTGCGCTCCATCGAAGCCGCCAACGCAGGCTATTTCTTCGAACTGGAAGAGTTCGGCGGCACGGCGCGTCAGGCGGCCGATTCCGCCCTCCGCCAGATCGCCGCGGAGCTTGCATTTCCGCAGAGCGCCCCGCAGATGACGGAGCCTTACGAAATCTCGGCCGAAGCCGAGGCAGCCGTCACGGACTCGCTCGTCACCTACATCATCAGCCGGTGGAGCTACACGGGAGGGGCGCACGGCATGTACGCCACGGAGTGCCATACCTATTCGCTGGCCGGAGGGTACGAACTCTCCACGGCGGACCTCTTCTCCGAACGGCAACTGCTCGGCATGGAGGCCCTGCTGCGCAGGAAACTCTGCGAGCAATACGAAGCCGCCAACGACGACGAGCTGGCCGAACGGGGATTTTTCCCGGAATACATCTCCCTGACGGAGAATTTCCGGATTACGCCCGAAGGGATCACCTTCTACTACAATCCTTACGACATCGGATGCTATGCGCTGGGAGCCGTTGACGTGACGATGAGCCGCGAAGAGCTGGAGAATCTGTAACATCCTCCGAAAAAGAGACGGCCGCAGGGCCGTAAAATGAAAAAAGGCCGGAGTCTCACGACTCAGACCTTTTTTTTGGCGGGGAACCACCCCCTCCAAAAACGAGGTTTAATCGGAGGTATTCGACTCTCGGACGAGCACCGCCCTTCAAGTCTTAGTAACGGAATCTCCGTTACAACCTGCCGATTTCCTCAACCAACCTAAAACTACTAACCTAAATGAACCTTAAAACTTCACTGCAAAGATAAGGGGCGTTTTTGAATTACGCAAATATTTTATGAATATTTTAAATATATTTAACAATTTGGTAACATTGGCGGCGAAAAAGCGCTGAAAAAGCCCCTCAGGACGGGTTCGGAGAGAATCACGACGCCTGCCGTCCCACAAAAACAGCGTGGGAAAAAGTTGCAGAAACGACGGCCTGCAAACAAAAAAAAGCAACGGGAGAAAAAAATACGGGAGACAAAAAGACGGCGGCAAAGAAAAAAGCAACAGCGGAGAAAAAGGCGTCGGACAAACCGACCGGAGAAAAAAAAGCGACCGGAGAATAAAAAGCGACAGACAAATCGGCCGGGAGAAAACCGGCGGTTCGGAAACGGGCACAAAAAAAGGAAACACGGAATCGGACTGCTGTCCGGGTTCCAGAGTTTCCTCACCAACCTAAAACTACTAACCTAAATGAACCTTAAAACTTCACTGCAAAGATAAGGCGAAAAAAGATTCCGTGCAAGTTTTTATTAAAATATTTTTATATTTTTTTCATATTTTTTAATAAAATTTGTCATGTAAATAGAATAACACGATAATAACCAAGCATATAGCAAATACAGAAAAATATTTACAGTCCGCAATATTTTTTTTCAGACTCCACGCAGTATTTACCGGAAACGCGCGTTTATACATAGTGACACCCTATTGAAGGGCTGCCGCTGATGGAAGACGGGAATAAATCACTACCTTTGCGCAATGAACAAAGCGGTAGGCATTATACAACATACCGGAAACCGGAACTACGGAACGAAGGCACAACGGCAAAGATATTGCGTCGTGCCGTATGCGGCCGTACCGGTAAGGCATCCTAAAAACATGTTACTGTAATGACTGTATCGTTGATCATCTCCACTTACAATTGGCCCAGAGCCCTCTATCTGTGCCTCGACAGCGTGATGCAGCAGACTGTCATGCCTTCGGAAATCATCATCGCCGACGACGGTTCGGGCATCGCCACACGCGACGTAGTCCGCCACTTCGAAGCGGTTTCGCCCGTACCGGTACGCCATATCTGGCACGAGGACGACGGATTCCGGCTGGCGGAAATCCGCAACAAGGCCATTGCGGCCAGCCGCGGCGAGTATGTCATCCAGATCGACGGCGACCTGATCCTGCAGCGTCATTTCATTCAGGACCACATGATTTTCGCGCAGCCCGGCTGCTTCGTCACCGGATCGCGCGGCATCATTACCGAGATGCTCACCAATCAGGTGCTGCGGGGCGAGATCACCTCGCTGACCCCGCTGATGAAGGGCGTCCGCAACAGCAACAACGTCGTCCGGATTCCGCTGATGGCCTATCTCTACCGGACACTGGGTCCCTCCCGTTTCGTCAAGGGGTGCAACATGGCCTTCTGGCGCAGCGACCTGATCCGCGTAAACGGCTACGACGAAGAGTTCCGCGGCTGGGGCGGAGAAGATTCGGAACTGGCAACCCGGCTCAACAACAGCGGCGTGAGACAGCGGTGCATGAAATTCCGCGGCATCGTCTTCCACCTCTATCACGGCAAATGCGACCGCGACCGGCAGTCCGCCAACGAGGAACGCTACAAACAAAGCCTCTTCGAACACCGCACCCGCTGCCGGCGCGGGCTCGACCGGCATCTGTCCGCATCGGAGCGGATCGTATATACCGACGCCGAGACTGCCGTCCCCGCAGGCGCAGGCAGCTGACCGAATCCCGACAATTTTCAGATTTCATATGCTTGTTTCAGTTATCACCCCCGTCTATAATACAGCACAATACCTCGATGAATGTATCGGAAGCATTCTCTCGCAGAGCATGACCGATTTCGAGTTGCTGCTCATCGACGACGGATCGACCGACGGTTCGGGAGCAATCTGCGACCGTTACGCTGAAAAGGACAAACGCATCCGCGTATTCCATATCCCCAACGGCGGTGTCAGCGCGGCCCGAAATCTCGGACTGGACAACGCACGGGGCGAATTCGTGGTCTTCGTGGACTCCGACGACCGGGTCACTCCGGACCACCTCCAACAACTCGCCGACAGCAATATCGGAGAGGACGGAGTCGCCTTCACAAACCTGTTCGAAGAGCGTCCCGCAAGCGGCAGGCACCCCAACGGACACACCCGGATTTATGCGATACCGGATTGCCGGGTCACGGGCGGCCGGGATGCCTGCATGCCCGTACTGGCGCAGCTGCTGCGCAGACACTGCCTCGGCTGGACCTGCAACAAAATGTTCTCGCGCGCCACGATCGAACGGCACGGCCTGCGCTTCGACCGCAGCATCCGATACGCCGAAGACGAGATATTCACGGCCCAGTACTGCGCCCATATCACCCACCTCGTCAGCAACAGCAACCCCACATACCATTACCGGTACGTCCCCACGAGTCTGCTGCGCGGAAAGATAGACCCGATGATGCTGATGCGCATACGCCGCTACATCCACGAACAGTACAAGTCGCTGGGCTACTGCGACGAGATACTCTACCTCACGACCCGGACGCAGTTTTCGCGCCTGCGCCGCGAACTGCGCAGGACCAAAGGCTGGAACGCAGAGCTGGCCAACGAGTTGGCGCAGGGCATACTGGACAACTGGAAGTTCTACCGCGCCTACGTCCGTTCGGAATTCCGCAAGGGATTCTACGACACGAAAGCCCTGTGGATCGCCCGGCTGAGCTGCATGATAAACTCCCGGCTATGGGTCAAGCTGGTCATCAAGGGACTGCACATATAACATATACAAACGGCAAACGCCGCATCCCTCGGATGCGGCGTTTCGTTTTTCGCACGCAATCAGCGGCGGAACATCTCCAGCAGCGGGTAATAGCGCATCTGACGGCGAAGCTTCCACTTCCGGATCAGATTCAGGGGCTTGCGCTTCAGTCCCGCATGGCCGCGGGCGATATAGTCGTCGACGGCATCCAGCACGCGCGCCGAACAGCGGCAGTCGCGGTGCGGCTCATGGTGCATCGTATAGGCGCGAATCTCGCGCATCAGCTCTTCGGGCCGGGAGAGCGCCCGCTCCAGCGCCGGACCGACCTTTTCGGGACGGTCCACGTCGATCAGATGGGGGCCGGGATGCGAATTGCGGAAGGTGACGACGGGTTTGTCGAGGAACATGAACTCCAGAATGATCGACGAACTGTCGCACAACATCGCGTCGGCTCGCTGCAGGAGCGACATCTTATCGGGTCCCTCGAAAAAGGTCACGTTGTCGTTTTCGGCGGCGATGCGCTTGTATCCGGCGATGATATCGGGATCGGTCAGCTTCGGATGGAAGGTGATGATCCAGTCCCACGGCTTGGTTTTGGCCAGCAGCTCGATCTCCTTCATCAGATGGGGCGCAGAACATACATTGCGCGTAAAGGTCGGCGGATAGAGAATGACGGGCCGGTCGTTGCGGGGCCTGAGCTGCGTTTCGGGTGAAAAATAGGTGTCGGCTTTGGGCCAGCCGGTCTCGTAGACCCGGAAAAACCCGTATTGCCGCTCCAGCTCCTTGAAATAAGGCGTACTGCTGGGACCTTGCGTACAGTAGATGTCGAACCAGCCGCGCACGGTGAAATGGTCGTCGATCGCCTCGATGCGTTTCTGAATGGCATAACCGTGGAAAAGCGCCACCTTCACGCCCGGAAAGAAATCCGGAATGTAGTTGCCCGGCGCGAAAACCGCGACGGGATTGTAATCGACGGCTTCGCGGATCGTTTTCAGATGCACTTCGCCCTCCTCCAGCGCAACCGGACAATCCGCTTCGATAAACCACGCCGCAGAATCGCCGCGGCGGCGGATTTCATGCTCCAGCGGCCGCAGGATCGAGTAGGCATAAGGCAGGGTAACGAACAAAAGGTACTTTTTAGGTTCCATCGGTCATGTGGTTTTAGAGATACTCAATCTATGTAATTCTTCACCGCTTCGGCAATCCGCTCGCCGTCGAGAGCCGCCGAGATGATGCCGCCGGCATATCCGGCGCCTTCACCCGCCGGGAAAAGCCCGGCTGCTTCGGGGTGCATCAGCGTCGCAGGATCGCGCGGGATGCGTACGGGCGAAGAGGTCCGCGACTCCACGCCGACCACGACGGCTTCGTTGGTGACGAAGCCGCGCATCCGGCGGCCGAAGGTCGCAAGTCCCTGCCGCAGTCCCTGCGCGATGAATCCGGGCATCCACCGGTCGAGCCGCGAAGGGACGATCCCCGGAATATAGGAAGTTCTGGCAAGCGACGCGCTCGCACGCCCCGCGACGAAATCGGCGACGCGCTGCGCCGGAGCGATCTGACGGTCGCCGCCGTACCGCCGCGCCAGCTCCTCGAACTGCTGCTGGAATTTCAGCCCGGCCAACTCGCCCCATTCGGCGCGCAGGTGTTCGAAATCCGCCGGCCGCACTTCGGTCACCAGCCCCGAATTGGCATAGGGCGACGTGCGGCCGCTGGGCGACATGCCGTTCACCACCGACTGGGCGGCATCGGTCATGGCGGGGACGATGAATCCGCCGGGGCACATGCAGAACGAATAGACGCCGCGGCCGTTCTCCTGACTCACGAGCGAATAGGCCGCCGCAGGAAGGTATTCGCCGCGGGTTTCGCAATGATACTGGATCGAGTCGATCAGCGCCTGCGGATGTTCGATACGCACACCCATGGCGAAAGCCTTGGCTTCAAGGCGCACGCCTTTCCGGTGCAGCAGTTCGTAAATATCACGGGCCGAATGTCCCGTAGCCAGCACCACGGCCGCACCTTCGACGAGCGTCGCGCCGCACCATACGCCCCGCACCCGGCCGCCTTTGATTTCGAGGTCCGTCACCCGGCTGTTGAAAACGAACCCGCCGCCGGCATCGAGGATCGTCTGCCGGATGCGCTGTATGATACGCGGCAGTTTGTCGGTGCCGATATGCGGATGGGCATCGTAAAGGATTTCGGGCGTCGCGCCGTGGAAGACGAGCGTCTGCAGCGCCTTGTTATAGTCGCCGCGCTTCTTGCTGCGCGTAAAGAGCTTCCCGTCGGAGAAGGTCCCCGCACCGCCTTCGCCGAAAGCGTAGTTAGAATCGGGATCGACGTCGCCGTTGCGGTTGATCTGCGCGATATCGACCTTGCGGGCCGAGACGTCGCGGCCCCGCTCCAGAATCACGGGCCGCAGGCCCAGCTCGATCAGCCGCAAAGCGGCGAAAAGGCCCGCCGGACCCGACCCGACGATCACCACTTCGGTCCTCCCCGCGACCGACGGATAGTCGAAATGCACGGGCGCGGGCCGGGGTTCGCGGTCTGCATATACCTCCAGCGACAGGTTCACCTTGGGCTGCCGCTGCCGGGCGTCGATCGACCGTTTGACGACCCGCACCAAAGCGATATCCTGCTCCGGCATGCCCAAACGCCGTGCGGCGAGCGACGTGTAATACTTCGCATCGGCAGCCTGCCGGGGTGTCAGGACGAGTGTGATATTCTGCGGCATAATCGGGTAAAATTATCTACAAAAGTAAATAAAAAAGCCTTATAATCCCCGCCCCGGATTGCGATTTGTGAATTTTTATATACCTTTGCACATACCGAGCGGATATGGTGTAATTGGTAGCCACGTCAGACTTAGGATCTGATGCCTTACGGCGTGGGGGTTCGAGTCCCTTTATCCGCACAAAGGAGCCTTTTTCCGAGGCTCCTTTTTTGTTGCCCGTCCGGCGCAAAAAGAGGAAAACCGACTGTATATCATCATTTTGCAAAGGCTTCGACCGATTCCCCGAACCGGAAGCGGAAAGCAAGCCGAAGAAAACCGTTGGGTGGCAAAAAAGTGGGCAGAGCCGATTTGGGCTTCCGAAAACGGGATTGCCACCTTTTTAGCCCGCAATGCATTGTTTTGCTACACTTTACACCGCAATAAAGTTTCCTTGCAGACGTTTTGTCAATCCTTAAAATGTCACGAGTTATGAGACAGGAAACTTTTACCATCCTTTTCCTGATGCGAAAAGGAAGACCGAAAAAGAACGGCTTGGCGTCGGTTTACGCCCGCGTCACCACGGGCAGTCTGCGGCAGGAATTCTATTTCCATTGCGAGGGCAAGCCCGAATTGTGGAACCAGAAAAAGGAACGCATGATGGGCACGAGCCGACTTGCGCAAAAAGTCAATGAAATGCTCGACGAGTTCCGTGTGCAGATTTTGGACATCCGCTCCAAACTGCTGGCCGAGGGCTATGCGGCCAATGCCGCGCAGATCAAACAGCGCTACCTGAACCCGACGTGCAACACGATGATGCTCATTGCGGGCCTTACCGACTATGTGAAGCGGCGGCAGGCCGAAGTGGGCGTGCGCATCACGCAGCGCACGGCAGACAAATACGAGCGGCTGCTGCGCTATCTCAAACAGTATCTCGCCCAACGCGGCAAAGCCGAGGACATTCCCGTCGAACGGATGAACTACGAGTTTCTGGACGGCTTCAACCTCTTCCTGCAAACCGCCCACCGCTGCCGCCACAACGGGGCGGTCGCCGTGATGGACTGTCTGCGCAACTTTGTCCTCTACTGCCTGCGCAACGAGTGGATTACGAAAAACCCGTTCCGCTACTACAAACTCAAAGAGGACGAGGTGCAGGCCAAAGAGCACCTCACGGCGCATGAACTGGAACTGCTGACCCGCAAGGAGCTCGACCGCCGGTTGGCCCGCATCCGCGACGTCTTCGTCTTCTGCTGCCTGACGGGGCTGGCATTCGCCGACGCCGACCACCTGCGGCGCGAGCACCTCTCGCAGGACGACGAGGGGCGCTGGTGGATTCACAAACCCCGCGAGAAAACCTCCGTGATGAGCCGCATCCCGCTGCTTCCGGCCACGCTCGAAATCCTGCGCCGCTACGAGCACGACGAAGTATGCGTCGCACGATCACGGGTGCTCCCCACGCCGAGCAACCAGAAGATGAACGCCTACATGAAGGAGATCGCGGCCGTGTGCGGCATCGACAAGGTGCTGACCACCCACTGCGCACGCCACACCTTCGCCTGCATGGCCGTCGAGTACGGCATGCCGATCGATGTGCTGGCCAAGATTCTCGGCCACTCGAACACCAACATGACGCGCCACTACGCCAAATTCTCCGAGACGGTCATCGGCCGCGAGATGGAAGCGTTCGGCGAGCGGCTGGCGTCGGCTACTTGATACCTGAAAGGATTCGGCCAAAAGCGCCCCTCGGATGAGGGGCGCCGACGCCTATCGCTGGCTCTCTTCAATCAGAGAGTTGCGCAGCAGATCCAGAAACCGTGTCAGCCGCAACTTGCGGTTGATGACCCCACGGCGGCACTGGATGGGATTGTTGATACGGACATTGAACATCCACGAGAACAGCTCGACCAACTGTTCCACATTGGCACGGGTACCGTCGATACGCCGTCCCACGCCGGCAGTATGCAACGCCGTAATCAGCTCCATGAGATCCGTCGGCGTGAACGGCTCGGCCAGATAGAGCGCCGAGCGGGGTTTTTCGGGTTCCCGCAACCGGTTCATGACCGCAGAATGCTCGATACGCAGATGGACCATCCGCATCTCAAATTCCAGATGTGAGACGGCTCCTTCCCAAAGCGCGACAAGCGCCGCCGGACGCGGATCGTGCATTATTACGGGATTACATGACAGGAATTGCGTTCAGGGACAACAGACAAATGTCCACGGGGGCAAATATGCCAGTCGGCAGAAAACGTAAATCATCACTCAAATATCAAAGATTTTTATTTCAGATTGATACATTTAAAACATTAAATTTCAATAAATCTTGCTAAAACATGCAATTGTCTGAATGCTTATATTGCAGTTCTCGTAGAAATATTCTAAAAAAAGATAGGATGGTTTTAGCCATCCTATCCCAGTGAGCAATCTCGTAATTTTGAACATTTTATTTTAATGTTTTAACACATTATAGATAAGAGATTTTCACTCGAAATTATTTGTCGGTTGACAAATGCCTTCCACACTTTGAAGCGTTACTGGTCTGACCGTTATTAGCGTTTCAACCACATCTTCTTGTCCTTACCTTACACTTAATGCCGGAGCGGCACGAATATTACAGATTATAGCATTCGCCTCATTTCCAGAGAAAACTCGGCACGGGATGTTCGGGCATTGCGCACGTCATCCGGAATGATCGTCCGGGAATATACGCTGGTTTCGGCCGGCTCGGTTCGGGTGGTCATCGTCAGGGTGTTCCCGCCATTCGTCAACTCGAAATCGTAGCCGTTGCCCCAGCTCTCGCCGTCGTCGTACACTCCGGTCAGCCGGGATCCGTCGATCGAATAACGCCCGGTGTATTTGGTGTAGTTCGATGTTTCGACCTTCTGATAAAGTCCGAATGTCGCTGCCGAAGTGAATTCTACGTATACCTCAAATCCTTCGGGAGCATTCTCTGACCAAGAAGTAAGGCGCCATTCGCCTACGATTTCCGACTGAATGTTGGGGGCATCGTCGTCATCCGAACAGCTTGCGGCGAAAATGCCGAGCAGGGAGAAAACGAGCAGATGATAAAGATGTTTTTTCATTGCAAGCACTGTTTTTATAACCAACCTCCGTTTGCTGCGCCGGCCGAACGGGCGATGACGGCGAATTCCTTGGTGATGACCATGCCGCCCATCACGACGCCCGTTCCAGGTTTCGTACCGCCGGCTATCGCCGAAACCTTGATTTTGGCCGATCCGGGTTTCGTGCATTTGATCATCAGTTTTCCATTATACATTTTGGGAGCCGCCTTGATGCCAAGCTTTTCCATATCCTTGGCCGACATCTGGATATCGGTATAGGTAAGGTCTTCGGCACCCTGTCCGAAATGCTGCGTCAGCGGAATGAGCTGCACCTCGCCCAATGCGACCTGCAGACAAGGCGTTCCTTCAATCTGCATGAGCAGCTGATAGGCATCGGTAATGCCGGTGCCCATTTTGCCGCGGTAAATCGACACGTCGGCGATCGTAGCTTTCGAGCCTTCGCCCAGCCGGGAGTCGATTTCATTGACCGAGGTGAGCAGCATGGTCTTGAATTCGTCGAGCGAGTATCTCTTCCCTTTCTCCAGGGCATAGGAGAGGCCGAGTGCGGCTACGCCCGAGACGTGCGGGCAAGCCATCGAGGTTCCCTGCATGTAGCCGTAATCCGCTCCGTTGCTCGTTTCGGAGCAGAGCGTCGAAAGGACGCCGGCTTTCTCCCCACCGCTCAAACCGCTCGTTTCGCCGCCGGGAGCCGCGATATTACAGCCGGAACCGTAGTTGGTATAATTGGCCGGCAGGTAGTCGGGCGAGAACGAGGTGACGGAGATATAATCACGATAGCCTGCCGGATAGCCGGACATGGCTGTCGATTCGTTGCCGGCGGAAAAAATGATCAGTCCGCCGTCGAGGGCCTCGCAGTTCTTCTGGGCGGCGAAGTACTGAAGCGCCTCGTAATCCATCGGCGATTGTTTGATGAACATGTTGTCCGACGTGTATATTCCCGCCTTGATGCCCCACGAGCACTGGAGGATGGAGGCACCGTGATCCGCGGCGTATTTTACGGCACGGCTCGACACGAGGGCGTCACCCGTCAGGTCTCCCGAGAAGATCTGACACGACATGAGACGCACACCGTCTCCCTTGCCCGTACCTCCGGCCACGCCGCAGACGCCGATGCCGTTGTTATTGACGGCGGCTACCGTGCCCGCAACGTGCGTTCCGTGTCCCGAATCGCCCTTCTGACCCCATGAAATGGGACCGTCGGCAGCGAAGTTCCATCCGTGAATGTCCTGGTTCTTGTATTCGGGCGAAGGGTTCGGATTGATCCACATGTTGGCCGCCAGATCCGGATGAGTGTATTTCACCCCTTCGTCCACGATGGCGACGATGACTTCGGGATTACCTGCCGTGAGCTTCCATGCGTCGGCCACATTGATGTCGGCTCCGGCCACCGATGTAGTGGCAACGGCCTGGTCGGCATTGTTGATGTAATGCCACTGCCAGAAAAGATTCGGGTCGTTGAAATCCGCTGTAACCAAAGCGCGGGTCTGGCCGTTCGCCGTTGCTTGAAACGGATAGGTTTTGCAGTCGGAAGCCCGGTAGAGACGGGTGCGGAACTGTACTTTCGAGATTTCGGCGACACCTGCGAGTCTCTCGGCCGCCTTGTCGAGATCCTCTTCCGATGCGAACCCGAGCACATACCATCTGTGAAGCCCTGCCGCACGGGTGCGGGCCTCGTGTTCGCCGGCTTCGGGGAAGACGCGCTCCAGCGAGGTGACATGCAGGTCGTTCAGGATGTCATCGACGGATTCGATGCCCGAACGGGTCAGCGCCGAACGGGTCTTGGCCGCATTCAACGCATTCTGTTCGAGACTGGGAATGGCTTCTTCGCCAAATTTTACGATGAGCGAACCGGCCACGGCGTCGTCCGACGTATTGCAGATTTTGCCCGAAGTCTCGATTTCGGGAGCGGAATCCCCGCGGTTCGGTATTTCCTGCATGGGATCCGTCGAGCAGGCGGCCAGCAGCAGGGAGGCGAAAATCAGGAGTTTCGTTTTGTTATGCATATATCATGCTGATTTTTGAGTCCGGCAGGTTGTTTTTGGCTTGAAAAAAAGGGAGAGGCCGACACTTGCCGGACGACCGGCCTCTCCCGATCCGATATTACTTGAGCGTGATTTCGGCAGCGGCCGTTTTCCGGAACCGGAGTTCCGATCCCGAACCGTTCGCACGCTGCACAGCGTCGCTGAATCCGACCGTAGCCCTTACGGCTTTCGCTTCAGGAGCCGATGCGGGCAGGAATCTTTTCGCATAATCGGTCGGTACGGTTTTGACGGAACTGCGTTCTGTAGAAACGGAGAATTCGAGCCGTTCGACGTAATTCCGCGGCTGCCGGAGCTCTGCGGCCATCCGGCGCAATTCTGCGATCCGCTCTGCGGCCAGTTCGGGAATGCCGCCCATATCCTTGGCGGGATCGACGAGCAACATATCCGTAAGGATCGAATAGGGGGTCGTCGTACTCAACGTATACAGATAACGGAACGTGGCCCCCTGCTCGACATAGTTCGGGGTGGGCACGAAATAGATGTAACCGTCGGCCACGGCGCCTCCGATGAACGGATAATTGACCGCATAGAGGGCTTCGGGATTCTCCTCCGAGACGCAGCCGGCGAGGATGTCCTCTCCGTTGATGACACCGATCGGCGTTTGCGAAAGAAGCGGGGAGATAGCGCCGGTTATGCCTGCGAGCGGAGCAGTGGAGGGAACGTAGACCGCCGGAATCCGACCGCCTTCGTCGAACTCGACCCCGGGGAGTCCCGTGATGGTCAGCAGATCGGCCGAACTGCTTTCTGCCGGGTCGTCTTCGATGGTCACCGTGCCGATCTTCCGTCGCATCGGCTTCTCATCCATGACGTTGACGGCATAATAGTTCCATTCGGTCGAAATCAGGTACTCCTTCGAGGGCTGCTCTTTCTGCGGCAGGAAGTCCGAGTAGAGGAACTCGCTCTCCAATCCCGGGTTGTATACACCGGTGGTCTTGATGGATGCCGTGAAGAGTTTGCTGGCATATCCGTTGTAAGCCAGTCCGGCGAACGTGTACTCCGTGTCGCCGTTCAGCCCCGTGAGCATGACGCTGTAATGTCCGCCGTTGATGGCGTCGAGCTGCTCTTTGGTGAAATCCTTGCCCTCCTCTTTGAGGAAAGCCGTCATGTCCAATCCTTGGATGTCTTTTGTCTTGAAGACTCCGTGTTTGATAGATTCAATCCCCTCGCCATAGGCCCAGAATTTCGCCGCATTGTCCGTCGTAATGCCTTGTCCCGCGAATTCGTTCGTGGCTTCGAGCCCGATGTTGAGAATGACGGAAACCTTGTCCTCGTCGCCCTTGGCGATATATCCGAACGAAATGGAGGCGTAGCCCTGCATTTTCAGATTCTGCGACGCCGTTTCGCCGCCCTCCGGATTCGCCTCTTCGTCCGAACCGTAGATGCAGCCTACAAGCGTGTACTTGCCGGTGCCGCCTTCCAGATCCTGAACGGAAATCGTCCCCGAAACAGTGATCGTCTTGATGAGTTCCGCGGCGATCTTGCCATCGGCCATCTCCTGTGCCTTGAGGCTCGCCTCGCCGTCGCTCAAATTGCCCGTGAAGATCGCATAGCGGAACTCTCGGGTGTCCTCGGAGAGGGTGGCGCCGATTTCGACGACACCGTCTGCGGGTTCGCTTTTGGTGAGGGCCACCGAGTAATCGTAGACCCTGGCTCCGGGAAGCATGATCCGCTGCAGACCGTTTGCGTTGGCATAGAAGAATTTTCCGGCATATTCACCTTCGCTCGGTTCGAGCACGATACCCTGCGCCGGGAAGGTAATCACGCCGTTATTGAGCGTGCCATATTGTCCGGCTGATTCGTCCATGGCGAAATTTTCCGGTGTCTGCGATGCGATGTACCACTCACCCATATCGGAAAAGAGGGTCAGACCGGTCGATTGGTAGGGATAATAGACCTTGTTCGGATCCGAGGCATCGACATAGGTCCAGACGTTGCGGTTCTCGTGGTTTACCTGTCCTCCGGCGAAGATGTTCATCAGCTCCGGAGTGTAGGCTTTCATGCGGTAATAGCCCTTCTTGTCCGAACGCTCGTAGATTTCGAGTTCGATTTCGGGGTTCGGATTAGCATTGGGGTTGTCTATCGACGCGAAGTTGCCCAGAATGTCGTCGCGGTAGCGGCCTTTGGTCTCACCGGTCTTTTCGTCGGTGACCAATTCCCATTTGGCCAGCACGAGCGATATCGAAAGGTTCACCTTATCGGCACCGTAGATCGAAGCGTAGCGCGGATCTTCGATGTTGATATCGCAAGTGTAGGTCGTGCCCATTTGGGCCTTGGGGAAACTGATCGTAAAGGTCGTCTCGTCCTCTCCGGCATCGAATGCGATCGGCTCGACGACGAAAATATCCTCGACGTTGGACTTCACGACGACCGGAACGACGATCGGATCCACGGTGTTGCGCCGTTTGACCGTATAGGTCGCTTCGGTCTGGGTTCCCGGTTCGAACTCCAGATCGGTCCGGGTAGCCTGCTTCTTCGGGAAGTAGACACCGTAGCAATCGGGATTCTCCGCGGTTCCCTGCGTATAGTTCACGTCGTCCTCGCAGCCGGCAAGGACAAGAAGTGCCAGCAGGAACGGTAATATATGCTTGAATGTCTTCACGGTAATTTGCTTTTAGATTTGACAGCTTGATCGCAGATGGTCATCACCCGTTCCACGGCTTGACCGTTTGCGAAGGATCGGGATTGTTCTGCGTGGCGATGACGGGGTTGTTCTGCGTCTCACCGCGCGAGATCACGAAGTTCCAGTAGGGTGCACGGCCTTCCGTATTCAGCCGGTACGAGGCAGGAGAGTTGGTTCCCACATAGCCCCGTCGGGTGGACATGTCGAGCCGCTTCATGTCGAACATGACGATGCCTTCGCCCCAGAACTCGATGCGCTTCTGAAGCATCAGCTCGTTGGTGAAATTTTCAACCGACGACGACATGTTCGTACAGTCGTAACCTCCGCCCACAATGCGGTAGTTGTTCATGAACTCATTGAGCAGCCGAATTCCTTCGCCAAGATTTTCATGCGCCTTGGCCTCGGCCTCGATGAAGTACATCTCCTCGACGCGCATGTAGGGATGGTCTGCGGCTCCGCCGACCTTGAAATCCTCATAAGCGCCCTGCGCCGGACGGAACTTGATGTTCGCGTAATCGGGCAGTTCATTGAAGTATTCCTTCCCCTCTTTGCGGCAGCTTTTGTAGTCGTAGGACTCCTTCTCCGGGTCTTTGCGGTCGGGATCGAGCCACGAATGGCGGCGGAAGTCGCGCAGGTCGATACTGTTGTAAAGGTTGCTGTTGATGCAGCGGCAGGCGTCGTTTCCGTAGGCGCTCCACGCATTCTCCGTGCTCATGTGCGCCGTGAAGCAGAACAGGTTGGCAACGCTTTCGCTCGGCAGGGCGAGGCCCCAGATCCAGGCATTGTTCGCCGTGGCGCTGTTGAAGCCGTTCGAGGGGTCTTCCCACTGCTCCTGCGTCAGGGGCGTACAGCCGCTGGCGTTAATGGCCAAGCGGGCGTACTCGGCGGCGGAAACATAGGCTTCGGCGTCGTTCTTGGCCGTACCGCGCTCAAGCCAGGCCCGGGCTTTCAGGCCGTAGACCAGCGCCGGACTGATCGTATACTTGTCGGGAGCAGTAAAGCCGCTCAATAGTTCTTCGGCCTTGTCCAGGTCGGGGAAGATCACTTGATCGTAGATGTCGTCGACCTTGGCACGGGGGTTGTTCTTGGCCTCGGCCTCGGTAGTCTCGGGCAGTACGATGGGCACGCCCAGCCCGAGAACCCCGGGCGCTTCAGTGTAATTGTTCTCCTTGAACTCGTACAGACGCACCAGATCGAGGTAGAACATGGCCCGATAGGCGTAGGCGAAGCCCAGATAGGACTTCTGCGTGGCGTCGAGCGTCGCGAAATCCGAGGCGTCGATCTGTTTGATGACGTTGTTGGCCGCCATGATCCACGCATAGTAGTTATTCCACGTAAGCGCACCCACGGCATAGTCGGCGCCGAGCGCTTCGTTGGTTCCCCACTGTGCGAACCAATCGTAGCCGATATTGCCGCCAATGGCGACGTCGCCCGTCATGGATTCCGTGGCGATATGGATGGCCGGCAGGGCAAAATCCCAGGCTTGGCCTTCGCTTGCATAGCCTGCGGAACCGGCCTGTACGAGTGAGGCCGGAATGCCTTCTATCAGCGTTTCGAGGGTGACCTGATCCTCGGTAGCTATTTCATAGGGGTCGGCTTCTTTGATGCAGCTGCTTGCCAGCAAAGCTGCCGCCAGCGTCGCGAGCGTTATGTTTGTCGCTTTTTTCATATGCATGTCGTTTGTCGTAAAGTGTTTGAGGCCGATTAGAATTGAATGTTGATGCCGCCCGAAATCGTCCTTACAGGCGAATAGGTGGCCTGGCTCGTCGATCCCGAATAAGAGTAGCGGGGATCGAATCCCTGACGTTTGGACCAGTACCAGACATTCTCGCAGGCAAGGTAGACGCGCACCTTCTCGATTCCGACCTTCTTGGTGAAATTCGACGGCAGCGTGTAGCCGAAGTTGATGTTCTGTAGGTTCAGGTAGCTGGCGTCCGTAAGGAAACGATCAGACATACCGTTCTGATCCTTGTCTTCATACTGCAGGCGCGGGATGTTCGACGACGCATTGTCCGCCGACCATGCATTGAGGATGTCCTTGTGCCAGTTCATACCCGTCGTCTTGTTGGCCGGCGAGTACATCGCCGCGGAGTATCCCGAGTCGTAAGCCAGACCGCCGATCTGGTAGGTGAAGGCCACGCTCAGGTCGAAGCCCCGGAAATTGACACTCGTGCCGAAACCGCCGTAGAGATCGGGAATCGGGTCGCCGCAGAGATAGTCCGACGCCTTGGCATATTCAGTCGTCGTAACGCGCTTGCCCGTCGGGTTGCCCTTGTCGTCGGTTTCGTTCATGTACCACATCGAAAGGCCCTCGTCCGAAACACCGGCATATTTCCTCATGTAGAAAGTGTACATCGGAAGCCCTTCTCCGAAGAAAGTGGAGCCGCTCACGTAACCGGAGTAGCCATCGACCTGTTTGGTCCGTCGTTCAGAAGGCAGCATGGTGATCTTGTTGCGCAGGTGCGTCATGTTGAGGTTGATGTCCCACTGGACATGCTCCCGTCGGATCGGCGTAAAGTTCAGCTCGATTTCGACGCCGCTGTTGCGCATGTCGCCCACGTTGGCGTAGTAGGACGAATAGCCCAGCGACGGAGCTACCGGGAACGACAGCAGCATGTCGGTCGTCTTGCGGAGGAAATATTCGACGCCTCCGGAAACCGTACCGCGCAGGAAGCTGAACTCCACACCGGCGTTGAAGTTGGAGTTGGTCTCCCAGGTGATGTTCTCGGATCCTTTGGCGTTGAAGACGGTCGAGACCTTTCCGTTGGCGTTTTCGATCGTGTAGGTGTTCGTGTAGCGGAAGTTACCGATGTTGTCGTTACCCTGCGAGCCGATCGAGGCCTTCAGCTTGAGATTGTCGAGCCATTCATAGGTGCTCTCCATGAAATTTTCTTTCGAAATGATCCATGCGCCGCCCAGCGACCAGAAGTTGCCCCAGCGGTGGTCGGGGTGGAAACGCGAAGAAGCGTCGCGGCGGTAGGAGGCCGAGGCGAAATATTTGCCTGCGTAATCGTACATGACACGGGCGAAATAACCCTCGTTGTTGTACTCAACCCGGTAAGAGCCGGCTCCCTGTTTGTCGATGATCGCCCCGGCAAGCTCGTCGTTTTCCTGCGTCAGCATATTGCTTTTCGTGGCCGACAGCGTGTAAATGCGGTTCTGGTAGGACTCGTGGCCCAGCATCACGTTGATGTTGTGCGAGCCTATCTGCTTGGTGTAGTTGAGAATCTGCTGTAGGTTGAGGTCGAAATTCCGTTGATGGCCCTTCGAGACCATGCCTTTTTCGCTGGCGAACTGTCCGAACCAGGGATTCGTAACCGAGGTGGAGCGGGTTTCGTCGAGCGAAACGCCGGCGTTGAACGTGAATTTGAAATCCTTGAGGAAGGTGACGTCGATATATCCCGTACCGTTGAAAGCATTGCCTTCGGCTTCCTGTTTGTTGAGACGCGAATCCGAGAGGGCGTTGCTGTTGGGGAAGAGCGAACGCTCCATACCGGCATTGTCGCCGTTGCCGTAGTCGTAGAGCTTGATGCCGTCCTCGTTGTACATGACATTACCCTCGCCGTCGCGGATGTAGAGCGGATAGATCGGACCGACGGCCGTCGTATAAGCGAAAACGTTGCCCGACGAGTTACCGGCGCCGCTGTCGTCGATCTGGTTGTAGCGGAAATGCGTGTAGTTGGCATTGGCGCTGAACTTGAGCCACTTCTTGGCCTGATAGTCCACGCGCAGACGGGCCGTATAACGATCCATGTCCGAGTTGTAGGCGATACCTTCGTTGTTCAAATAGCCGAACGATCCGTAGATCGAGGCGTTCCCGGTCTGGCCGGAGATCGAAGCGTTGTACTCCTGACGCAGGGACGAGCGGAAAGCCGCATCGGTCCAGTCGTCGGGACGGATGTAGTACTCCTTGCCCTCATAGACGAGACGGCGGCCGAGAGTCGCAGCGGGATTGACCTTACCGTTGATGCCGATGAACTCCTGCCCGGAAGGAACCGTATAGACCATATAGCCCAGACCTCCGTCATTCGCATTGGCCGTCAAATTCGTATTGGCGCGCAAATGGGCCTCGCCGACACTCATTCCCGAATTGACATAGTAGTTTTTCAGCGCACTGTAATGCAGTTCGTAAAATTGCGCCGGGTTGGTAATGTACGCATAATCCTGGACGGCGCGCGAATTGACGCCCCACTTGGCGTCGATTGTCACGTGAGCCTCCTGCGACTTGGCCTTTTTGGTGGTGATCATCACTACGCCGTTGGCGCCGCGGGCGCCGTACAGCGAGTTCGAGGCGGCGTCCTTCAACACAGTCATCGATTCGATGTCACTCGGGTTGAGGTTGTTCAGGTCTCCCGAGTAAGGCATGCCGTCCACGATCCAGAGCGGATCGTTGCCGGCGTTGAGCGAACTGAAACCGCGGATGCGGATCGTCGGACTCTCTCCCGGCTGTCCTGAGGTGTTGGTCAGCTGCACGCCCGCGACCTTTCCGGCCAGAGCCTGCGCTACGTTCGACTGCTGCGACTTGGCGATGTCGTCCGATTTGATGACGGTCGCCGAACCGGTGAAAGCCTCCTTTTTTGCCGTACCGAACGCCACGACGATCACGTCGTCGATAGCCTGTGTGTTCTCTTTCAGCACGACGTCGATCCGGGTTTGCGTTCCCACCTTGATCGTGTGGGACTGATAACCCATGAACGATACGACCAGCACATTGTCCGGTGCGGCTTTGATCGAAAAGCTGCCGTCCGCACCGGAGGTCGTACCCTTCGTAGTGCCTTCGACCAGAATGGTGGCGCCGACGATGCCGGCCCCCGCATGATCTTTGACCGAACCCGTAATTTCCCGTTCCTGCGCATGGGCGGACAAGAACAGGCCGAGAACAGCCATCAATGATAGAAAGATTTTTTTGGTCATAAATGCGCCATTTTAACGCTGGTAAAAAAATGATTGTAGAAAATTTGCCGTCTTCGTGTCCCGGCGCGGAGCCGAAACATTCCTCCTCCCCTTCCGGAAGCCCGGAGGGGGGGGGATGTCATCCGCCTGTCCGGTCACCGAACCGGCCGGATCGCAGCCTATTCGTAGAAATCGTCTGCAAGGTCGTTCGGCTTCGAGCCCGAATACTTGTCAGCCTTGCCCCGGAATTCGATGATCAAGGTGTTTCCGGTTCCGGTCGGATCAGGGTTCCATGTACTGAATACTCCCCAATCGACCATCGAGAATTTGAAGATCCACTTCTTGTTCTCCTGCTTGACGGTCACTGCCGCCTTCTCGGGACACCGCATGCAGTACTTAGCCTTGTCGGAATATCCGTACCCGTTATATGAGGACAGATACATATACTGGAACCTGAGGTTCCATTTGCAATTCGTGCCTTCCGCAGGCAGGTCGATCTCTCCTTCATGGTCGAGGTAGCTGTCCGGCAGGAAAAACATCGGAGTAGTATTATCCGCATCGATACTCTCGGTGAAAGCATTCCGGAAATAGAAGCAATATCCCGATAGCAGATCGCCGATATAACTATCCCGATAAGCCGGGTCGTGCCGCACCTCCATCGCCGTAACGGGCCAATACAGCATGTCCTTGTTATCCTTGTCCAGGAATTTGATATAGGGCTCGAACGGTTTGACGGGCTTCAATGTTTCTTCATCCATTGCGTCGGCCGTCGCAGCCGTCGGCACACCGTAGTATTCGGCTTCGACCCCGATGCCGTTTTTCAGCGTCAGATTTACCCGCAGATAAATCTCCTTGCCGCCAGCGGGATTGGGATGGGTCTCGATCGTACCGGTCAGTCCCGCATCCTCGCCGTAGTAGGTCTGATAGGTCTTGTGGTCGTAGAGCCGGAACCAGTAATCGGAGGTCTGCGCCGCAACGTCGATCACGCCGTCGAACTTGGCCGCCAGCACCCGCACATACGCAGCCCAATGACCTTTGGCAAGATCAGCCGGGGCTGCGGCCGTTTCGGCATCGCCCAAAGCGAATACGTAGCTGCCGACCTGCGGCTCCTGCGAGAAGAGCGCGGCGATCGGGGCCTCGGCTGCGGCCGCAGCCTCGCCTCCGGCTGCCGGCTCCGTCACCTTGATCGTATTGGTGGCCGCATAGCCTCCGGCGAACGTGCCTTCGTAGGCGGCACGCAGGCGCTTCCCGTCTTTCGAAGCGTCAAGCGCGACGATGAGCCCCTCGATCGTGCCGAATTTATCCGTCAGGTACTTCGCCGTCAGCGTTCCGGTCGTCCCGGCGCCCGTTGCGAATTCACCGCAGCGAATCTGCACCTTCGCGGGATCAGCTGTCGCAAGGTCGATTTCCTCCGTTCCGAACAGCTCCTCGGCAAGCAGAATCTCCACGCCCGCAGCCCCCTCCTCGGGAGCGGCCAGGCCCTCTTGCTCGTAGAGGCAGAAGCGGCGGTTGCCTTCGCGGACATTGCGCCACTCGACGACGCTTCCGACGGCGGCGATCCGATTGTCGATCTCGTATTGGTTCGTCAGTTCGACGTCACGCTCTTCCGTACAGGTATTCTGGTAACGGGCGATCAGCGTCTTGCCGCTCTTCAATTCGACGTAGGTATAGAGATTGAGCCGGGTTTCCGTCACCAGATCGGCGGAGAGTTCTACGCTCGCGACGTCGTTCATCGTCGTCTTTTTCACCGAAATATCCTTGTATTCGATTTCGAACGGATCGGAGGCCGTGTTCACGGTGCCCTTGGGGCTCTCCACCATCACGCGCAGATAATCGTCGGCCTGTTTCATCTGCTCGGCATTGATCAGCCCCTCGGTCGGCGAGAGATAAAAGGTGTGGCTGCCGTCTTCTTCAGCGACATAGATTGCCGACTTGATGCCGACGAGATCGCCTCCGTCGTACTGGATTTGATCGGTCAGAGTTACAGGAGGCTTCTTCCCGGGGTCGGGGTCGTCGTTGGGATCGTCGTCATCGCATGCACCCAGCATGGCTGCCGATGCGAGCAACGCGCACGCCAGCGCGCGCAGTCTGTAATGGGTCGAGTTTTTCATAACGATTGTTTTTAATAGCGCGGGGTTCGGGAAAACCCCGCGCTATCCGGTTTTTCTGTTGTCATTCGGTCATTCCGGCCTTGCGGAACATGATGCCCGGCAGTTCTTCGGCCAGACGGCTCATCGGAACCGACGGAGCCGGCAGGCGGCGAAGCAGTCTGGGCGGTTCGAGATGATCCTTTTCGGCCGCAGCACGCCCCGTTTGGCTTACGACAGGGCCTTCCCACGTTCCGCGCACATGATGCTTGCGCACGCAGATGCCGTCGACCTCGAACCGGTACCAGTTCTCCTTGCCTTCGCCCTCGACCTTGGTGATCGTAACCTGACCGTCGTAGAGCAGGGCGTGTCCGTCCATGTATTCGAAGATCTTGTTGTCATCTCCCCACATCGAATAAGTCTGGTGCATCCACCGGCTGCCATGCAGACCGCCGTCCAGCATAATGCCGCGCATCATGACGCCGGGTTTGATGTATGCCGTCCAGCGCTGTTCGGTCACCTCGTAGGT
Organism: Alistipes finegoldii DSM 17242; assembly: GCF_000265365.1. Taxonomy (NCBI): domain Bacteria; kingdom Pseudomonadati; phylum Bacteroidota; class Bacteroidia; order Bacteroidales; family Rikenellaceae; genus Alistipes; species Alistipes finegoldii. Next base: position 2,041,748 of record NC_018011.1, on the reverse strand, counting down.
TCCCGGAGTGATTTCGTTCTCCTTGCCCGGCTCGGTGGTAAGTTCCACACGGACGATGTCACCGCCCGGCTCGCGATCCACGAAGTCTTCGAGATGGTCTCCTACCCATTCGATACCGATATTGATGAATTGCAGACCGCATCCGTAGGAACTGATCGGTTTGTAGCCGATGCCTTGGATATAGACCTGATCCGAAGTATAGTAATGCGCCTTTTTGATCTTCGACAGATCCATGTCGTAGTCACGCTCGAGCGTCGAGGTGCCGTCGTCATCGGACTTGTCGTCGGATGCGTCGGTGATCGGAATGACTCCGGTGTACGAGCCCTTGAGGGTAAAGCCGTCCTTCGAGGTAAGGTTGAACTCGATCTTGTATACCGGTTCTATTTTGCCGTCTTCGCCTTGGGCCGTACCGGCGGCCTCGATCTTGATGATGCCCTCCTTTCCGTAGGAAAATTGTCCGAAAGAGGTTCCGTCGTCCAACTGGACATAAGTGCCGAGCGGGAATACCAGCCCCTCCATCGGAATTTCCACGGCGGGCATCCACGACCCCCATTGGAACGAGGTGTTGGCCAGATATTCGTGGGGCTTGATCACGGCTTCCTTCGGATTGCCGAACAGGTCGTTGAATACGACGAGCGCAGCGGCGAGACCGCCCTGCCCCTCCTCCGTGTCGTAGGTTTCGTCGTAAATGTTGATCTGCATCATGCCGGTACCTGCTTCGAGCATGTTGCCGTAATAGGTCGCGGTGGCGCTGAATCCGACCACTTCCACGTCGCGTCCGATCTGCGGCAGGTAGAAGCCGCCGTCCTCCGGCTGATCGACGATCTGGAGCTGTCCCTCGTAGACGATGCTCTTTTCGGAACCGTCCGTATCGACGAAACGAAGCGAAACGCTCCAGACGTCACCCTCGCGGGAGACTTTCAACGGCTCTCCCGAAACCAGCGACAACTGGGTCTTATTGCCTTCGGCGTCGATATACTGAACACCGGTATATTGGGACGTGAACGTGTGATCCTCGTTGAGCTGGCTGGCCATATATTCACCCTCGGGAAGCGTGTAGGCATCTTCGCCCGGAACCGCATAGAGGTCGGCCACGAAAAGGTAACCCGCCTCTTTGAGCGTCACCCGCCCTTTGGATACGGTATGCTCGGCATCCGTGAAGGCCATATAATAGTTGTGCGACTCCACGCCCTTGACCGGGCCGAGGTACCACGACAGCGGAACTTTATCCAGCAACACCTTGTCTGCGTCATCTCCCACCTCCGAAGCGTCGGAATTCTTGCACAGTCCGTAATAGGCAACCGTCAGCGTTTTTCCGCCGGTTTCGATTTCGGCGGAAATACGAGCGACGCGGGCCGAGAGGAACTCGACCGAGAGATCCGCTTTCGAGGCTTCTCCGACGTTCGAGGAGTTTACGTCGATCTCCCCATAGGCGATTCCGTTGCCGGCAACCGCAAAATCGACGGCTCCGGAAGGTTGTTTGACGGTAATTTTGACGGCATCGTCGGCGATCAGCATGCCGTCCACATCCACAAGCCCTGCCGTCGGCGAGAGATAGATCGTATAGACGGAGGCAGCTTCCGAAGCATCTGCCTTTTCGCCGTTTCCGGGTGTCTCGACCGAGTAGACGGCGGATTTGATTTCCCGTACGACACCGTTGCAGATCAGGGCATTCCCGCTTTCTGGCATGTCGGGGTTGCCGGATGAAGTGGAATCGTCGTCCGAACATGAATTCAGTACGGACGCTCCTGCCATGCAAAGCATGGCCAGAAAGGATAGGTACAACTTTTTCATAGGATGAGATTTAATGAACCGGCTTCCCGGTTTGGCTTTCGGATGTGATAAGCATAATGAAATGCCATACTTAAAACAGTCGATACAATCTACAAAATGAAACCCTGAACGGATTCCAGAAAAATTACTTATCGAGTTTTCGGGATTTTATCGACTTGACACGAGAACGGCGCCAAGGAAAAATCCCCCCCCCTCGCAATTTGACGAGGAAAGAGGATTCTCTTTGTCGCAAAAATAATAAAAAGATTTTATCCTAATTAATTTTTCGCAAAAAAATCATCAGCAATTACGCTCTAAATGCATAAAAAAGTCTTGCAAAATGCGCATTTTAAGAACAGATTCGCACTTCAGACCGACGGCGAAATCGGGCAGGGCAACCGCTTCGAAACTGCTCCGCCAAACCAAAAACAAGGATGGAATAAAATATACTATATATAAATATGATCTCTTTCCAGATGAGTGGATATACCACGCCCGCGTCCTGCAAACCTCACATTACCTTATCCCGATAGTCGGGGTGAAATATACACAGTGACAACCGTCTGGCTGCCACATCCGAGCACCACACCCTCCGAGCTGAAATCAATCGTTGTTATTCCAGCTTGGCCAACAGTTGCCGGACGAATGCTTCGTCGGCATCGGTCAGGGTGTATTCGGGAACGCCGGCGCACCCGCCCATCGAGACCTGCGGATTACGGAAGCGCATACCGCTTTCGCGTTCCCGGCGGGCGCTGAAGTGCAGGGCATCGACCCCTGTGGCGGCCAGCAGGCGGGCGTTCGACGGATTGACGCCGCTTCCGGCCATGATTTCGATGCGGCCGGCCGCCTGCGCCGCCAAGGCTCGCAGCGTCCCGACACCCTCCTGCGCCGTATTGCGGCCTCCGGAGGTGAGCACCCGGCGGCATCCGGTGCGGATGACCGCTTCGAGCGCCTGCCGGGGATCGCGCGTCATGTCGAACGCGCGGTGGAACGTCACCTCCATCCCCTCAGCCTCGCGGACAAGCTGCGCCGTGCGCGTCTCGTCCACCTCTCCGTCGGGGGTCAGCACGCCGAGGACCACCCCGTCGGCTCCGCAGGCACGGGCGAAGCGAATCTCTTCGGCCATCAGCGCCGTTTCGGCATCCGTATAGCAAAAATCCCCGCCCCGAGGGCGTATCATCACGCTCAGCCGCAGGCCCGGTAGACTCCGGGCGTAGCGGATCAGCCCGGCGGAAGGGGTCGTACCCCCTTCGAAGGGCGCGGCACAAAGCTCGATGCGCGTGACGCCTGTCCGCCGGGCTATATCGCACGCATCGCAGGTATAGGCGCAAAGTTCAGTCGTCATAAATTCCGGTCATAATTGGTGTATGGTGTACAAAAGACGGTCGCCGAGGCCAATCGTATAGCCGTGGGATTCGAACACGACACGGTTGAACGTATCGCCGATCAGAAAGACCGGAAGCGAAACGTTCCCCGGCAGCTGCATCGCTTCGAGAATCCGCCTGCGAACCGAGCCGTCGCGGTCGATGCCAAAGGTGACGGTCGCCGGCAGCGGGGCCGCGGGCGACGCCGTGTATTTCCGGTACGCCCCCTCGTCGGGGAAGAGCAGGATCAGCGAGCGTCCCCACGCTTCAAGCTCCGCGGCTTTGGCCGCGATGTCCTTCAGCGCATGATCTGTAGGCTCCTGTCCGACGCACAGCAATCCGATCACGAAATAACCACGTCCCGCAGTCGTGAGGACCGACGTTTCGGCTCCCGTCGCGGCGTCAGTGAATTTCGACTCCGAATCGAAACTCCCGATCACGCGAACCGCCTCCGAATTGTCGCGCATCGTCAGGTTCGTTTCGGTCGTACTGTCCGGACGGACGTTGAAGAACGACACGTTCCCCAGCACGCTGCCGCTGGCGAGCCGGCTGCCCGTCACAAGCATATAATAACCGGTTTCCAGATCGGCGGGAGCCCGGAACAGCTCGCTCCACCGCTCGAAATCAGGATAGTTCAGCAGGGAGAACGACTGCCCGTCGAAGCGCGAAAGGGAGAAGTGCCGGAAATACTCCGGATCGTCGAGACGCGGAATCGGCGCATAGTTCAATTGCAGCCGCCCGGTCTCCAGTTCCCGGTTCCCGGCCGCGTCGAAATCGACGGGCACATCCTTCCCGGCATGGCGGTAGAAGAGGTTGCCCGTCACGCGGTCGATCCACGCCGGGATGCCGAGCGAACGAGCCGCGGCAACGAAGAAGATAGCCCGCGAGAGTTTGTCGGCCGTCCGGCTACGCCACACGCCTTCGGGCGAGATGGTCGTGGAGACGGTGCAGAGTTCCGGACGCAGGGTCAAGCTGTCGCGGCACCACGCCACCAGACGCTGCGGGTCACGGCGGAACGCGGCGGCATCGGCGGCCGGAATTTCCCGCTGCAGGAACGACCGGTAGGGCGTGAGCATCTCATCGGCCACACGCGGGGCCAGCACGGTCGCGGCGTCGGCATTCTTGTCCGTATTATAAAGATGATCCGCGAGCACCGCCGACGGCGTATCGCGCAGATCCTTTTCCGACAGCGTGGCGAGCAGTTGCAGCGCCCGCCCGGTGCATCCTTTCCGGCTCGCGCCGCGCAGGAAATCCATAATTTCGGCGTGATTGCCTCTCGAAGCGGCGATAAATCCGGCCACATCGTCCGGCTTCATGCCGACAGAACGTGCAAACTCCGCAACGGCGGGTTTCGCCGGGAACGTGGCGATATAGGCGTTGCGGATGGAGTCTTCGCGGTTGAAGCGACGGTCGTTCTCCGCACGCTGAGCGGCCGTCACCTCCGGCAAATTCGCGCTCTCGGCCGGAGGAACGATGTCGACGGGGAAGGAGAATTCGTCGCCGATCGCATGCTCCAGCACCACCGTCGCCTCCGTCTCCCTCCCGAAAGAAACCTTCCGAACCCCAAACCGGCCATCACAGACAGCCGTGACAAGCATATCGCCCAGACCCGCCGACAGCGACGCCCGCCCCCGGACGTCGGTCGTTTTGCGCGATACGGTGTAGAACTCGGCGTAATTGTAAAGTTTGAACTCCACGGTCGCACCCTCCACGGGACTGCCCGCCGTGTCGGTGACCGTCACGGTGAGCGGGGCGCACGCGGCATAGTTCGAGATCACATTGATCTCGGTGTAGTTGGCCGTGGTTTTCATCACCTCCTCCGAACCGTCGTAATAGCCGAAGACCTTGGTATGCATCAGCATCCCGCGGCTGGCCGGGGCGTTGAACCACCCCAGGTCGAGCACCGGTTCCGGCTCGCAGGCCCCGAGGAAATGCCACCGTCCGTCGGCCCAGGCCTCTACCCAGGCGTGGTTGTCGTCGGTGTGCGCCCAGCGGGGCGTGTAGACCTGCCGGGCCGGGATGCCCACCGACCGCAGGGCCGCAACGAGCAGCGTGGACTCCTCGCCGCAGCGGCCGTAAGCCGTGCGCACGGTGGCCAGCGGCGAACTAGTTCGCGCATCCGACGGCTGGTAGTTGGCCTTCTCGTGACACCAGTGGTTCACTTCGAGGATGGCGTCATACATCGACAGCCCCTCGACGCGGGGTTTGAGTTCATCGTGAAATACCCGGCGCGAATCATCGAGACACTCGTTGTTGACCCGCACGGGCAGCACGAAATGCCGGAACAACTCGTCGGAGACGCTCCTGCCCCAAGGCATCTCCTGCCGGACAGACAGCGCACAGCGCACGTTTTCCAGATAAAAATCGCCCAGATAGTCGGTAATGTCCCCCACGGGCATATAGGCATAGAGAAACGTCATTGCATCGCGTTCCTGCGGCGTCATCGGTTCGTCGAATATCCCGAACAGATCGCCCCGGGGGAGCAGCTCCTGTTTGTGCCGGAAATCGGTCTCCACGCGCCGCATGAAACCCTCGTTGCCGGCCGGGGAGCACGCCGACAACACGCCCGTGAGCATAAGCAGGCCGGCGAATAGCTGTGTCGTTTTTTTCATCGTAAAGTGAGTTCTATGATTCGGTCGGTATCCTCGGGAACATGCTCCAGATTCAGGACGATCCCTTTTCCCCGGAGCGTGTCGAACTTCACCCGCTCGCCGTTGTTCAGGCACCGGGCTTCCCCGACTTTTTCCGCAAGCGGCAGGTACAGCGCATCGTCCTGCAAATCGAGCACATGCACGTAAAGTTTGTCGCCCTTGCGCGTCGTCACGCCCCAGTCGTGGGGCGGGATGTCGCCGCCGCGGGTTCCGTAGATGCTTTCGCCGTACCGGGCGAGCCATTCGCCCATCTCCCGCAGCCGTTCGACGGCCGTCGCAGGCAGTTTTCCGTCGGGTTGGGGACCGATGTTGAGCAGCAGGTTTCCGTTGCGGCCCGCAGCCCGCACGAGGTAGTGGATCAGCGTCTTCGACGATTTGTAGTCGAGGTCGGTGATCTTGTAGCCCCACATGCCGTTCATCGTCTGGCACGTTTCGAGCGGCAGGCGGCCGATCTCCTGCCCCGAAAGTCCGGCGGTGTTCTCGCCCGGAAGGTCGCGTTCGAAAATCTGGATGTCCTCGCCTTCGAACGGAACCAGGTGGTGGTTGTTACCCACCAGACAGGCCGGCCTGATGGCATGGATATGGTCGTACAGCCCGCGGAGTTTCCAGTCGAAATCCGGGTTCTGATCCTGATCCCACACCCCGTCGAACCACACGGCGCCCACCGAACCGTAACCCGTCAGCAGTTCCGTGAGCTGGCGTTTCATAAAATCGTAGTAACGCTCGTAGCTGATCGCCGTGCCGGGACGCCCCGTCCCAAGCCCCGTCCGCCCGCGCGGGCAGTCGTCGCGGTACCAGTCGATCAGCGAATAATAGAGGTGCAGGCGGATGCCCTGACGGGAGCACTCGTCGGAGAGCGCTTTCACGACATCCTGTTTATACGGCGTGGCGTCCACGATGTCGTAGTCCGTCTGCGCGGTGTCCCACATCGAAAAGCCGTCGTGGTGGCGCGTCGTGAAGCAGACGTACCCCGCACCCGAGGATTTGATGGCCGAGACCCACTCCGCGGCATCGAAATCATGTGGATAAAACGCATTGGCCAGCTTGGCGTACTCCTGATAATTGATATTGCGGTTGGTCATAGTCCATTCGCCCGTGCCGAGCAGCGAGTAGAGCCCCCAATGAAGGAAAATGCCGAATTTGGCATCCTGAAACTCCGTCCGAGCCCGAAGGTTTTCGGGCGCCGGGACATAAGGATCAACCACCTGTGCCGATATCGTTCGGCAGACAGCAGTGCAAAGCAATGTAAAAAACAGTTTTTTTATCATCTGCGAGTAAAAATTTAGCCCGGGTATTTACAATGCTTATCTACCTTTCTTTTTTTCAAAGAAGAGGCAAATTCTATATTAAATGAATATCCAAAGATAGCACAAAAACTCATCAAAGCATATCAAAACCAAAAATTTTAATATGCTTTAAAGTCAAGTATTCTGTAAAATACCTCTTTTAGCGTCAATTAAAAGGCTACTCTGCCAACGCATACCGAGGCAGTTGCACCGACACCTATACTTGGCAGAACAACATGATTTTTTTTTGACGGCCTCCTTTACGAATCCCACAACCGAGCAAAGCTGATAGATCATAACTGACAACACTCTAACGTTATTCGCTCTACGATTTCTGTAGTCTGGAATTTTCTTCGTATCTTTAAGAAACCGTAAAAACTATTTGAGCCATGAAATTCTTTATCGACACGGCCAATCTGGAACAAATCCGCAAGGCGCATGAACTGGGCGTCCTGGACGGCGTAACGACCAACCCATCGCTGATGGCCAAAGAGAACATCCGGGGTACGGAAAACTGCAACCGTCATTATGTTGAAATCTGCAGACGTGAGCGCCGAGGTCATAGCCACAGACTTCGAAGGAATGGTGCGAGAGGGTGAGGCGCTGGCGGCGCTGCATCCCCGCATCGTCGTGAAACTGCCCTGCACGGCCGCAGGAATCCGGGCCGTAAAATATTTTGCCGCCAAGGATATCCGGACGAACTGCACGCTGGTATTCTCCGTGGGACAGGCGTTGCTCGCCGCAAAGGCCGGAGCGACCTACGTGTCTCCGTTCGTGGGACGTCTCGACGACATCTCCGAAGACGGCGTGGCATTGGTAGCCCACATCGTGAAGGTCTACCGCACCTATGGTTACAAAACGCAGGTGCTGGCCGCTTCGATCCGTCATACGCAGCATATTATCCAGTGCCTCGATGCGGGAGCCGATGTGGCGACATGCCCCCTTGCGGCAATCGAAGGGTTGCTCAGACATCCGATGACGAACAGCGGGCTGGAGAAGTTCCTCGCAGACCATGCACGGCTGAATACCTGAACGGAAACCGAATTGCGACATTTCCGGATGACATCTATACGCTTGAATGTACAAAATGACAAAAGTCCTATATACGAACATAGGACTTTTGTTATAAATATTATAGTCGGCCAGAGAATCACTCTATAAACAGTTCGTCTTGTCTGACAACATGCCACAGCGTCAACATACTGCACACGCCTCTTGAGGGTTACAAAAATAATTTCGGCAGAGTCGGCCGCCAAGACGAACAACGCATTAACATGATCTAATTCAACACAATACACAATTTCTAAGCAAAAGTCAACGAGGTAACGCTTTGGACACCGAAACCTCGTTTACAATTACGTTTTTTACTCTATAAGCGATATACTTCTTATCTGAAAAGCAACATAATGTCCTATGAATCAAACATCTTCCCACCCGCGAAAGATCCTTCGTACAGTAAGTATCAGTCTTCATATCAAAAAAATGTCACCTCCTCTTTCGAAATCGTTGCATCTGCCGCTGCTGTTCTTCATAGGCCTGCGTGTCGGTCAGGTCCAATAGCGTATCGACAATGCCAGAAATAGGATTGGCGATATGGTTTTGTATTTCGTGTTACGGTGCTGTGTGTTGTTCTGGAACCTGCTTGTCGTTTTTCGGTGCCGGATAGAGTTCATTGAAAACATTTGCCGAAAACTCTTTTCCCAGTACCGACCTGCGGGCAACGATGCCGTCGTTATGGTCAATGAAAGTCACACCATAGATTCTGCCGACCGGGTTAATGCGGAAAATCGTGTCGATATTCTCCGCTTTGAGCAGTCGCCGGAACTCGTCCCGTGTATTGTGTGGGCTCATGGCGTCTTTGACTGTTTGCCGAAGTCGGTCGAGCGTTCCGTCCTGCTTCAGCGCACTCTTCGACCGCTCGTAATACTTTTGAAGAGCCTTGTAGCCGACATCCCGGCCGATACGGCTCGATTTAAACGGAGTACCGATGCCATAGCCGTCATCGGTCAGGGCCCGTAGATCACTCCGGCATAATCCCTGCCGTCGATGGTTCCCGTACGTTCTTCAACTGAGACATTGAAACGTTCCAGCAGGGTGCGAAACTCTCCGTAGGACGAACATTTGTAATTGCACAAGCACGACCGCACGACGGACGATATCTGCTGTTTGACATTGCCCTCTTTATAGTTTACTTTGCGCAAGCCGAGCCTGTCTGCTTGTTCCTCGCCTTTGATACTCGGATGCAGACCGTATTTCCGCTCCAAATCACGCAGAATTTCCATCGAGCGCCGGGCCTCGAAATCGTGCGGGAGTTTGCGGCCCTGCTCATCGACCCGCAGCGACACGATATGGAGATGCTCTCTGGAAATGTCCTTGTGCTTGAAAACGATATAGGGCTGTTCGCCGTAACCCATGCGCTCCATGTACTCGCGGGCAATGTCCCGGAGCCGTTCGTCTGTCAGTCTGTCTTCCGGCGAAGGATTCAGCGAGACATGGAAGACCGTATTGGTCGTCCTTCTGTTAGCTTCGAGGTAGGGCCGGAAGCTCTCCATGCAGGCATCGATATCCATTCGCCCGTGTTTATTGAAGGGTTCGAGCATCTTCTGCCAGAGGAGCACTTCGGCCTCATTCTTATCCACTTTCTCCTTGTTGTAGTACAAGGCTCCGCCGGGCGAGGAGCCCGATCTTATATTCGCAACCATTCCTTAGCCTGTTTTGCGAGGTTGAGAATCTCGATACTCAGGGCTTTCAGCTCGCGGGTCCGTTGCTCCAATGCAGCGATCTGATGCGGGATAGCAACGTTGGAAAAGTGCGAATTGACAGCCTTTACAATCTGGTTGTAGTTGTTCGCAAGTTTCTGGAATTGGAAATAAAAATCATTCAGCCGGGCGACGAATTGCGTCTTCGACGGATCGCGTTTGATGACGACAAACTCCTCGGCAAAGAGCCTTTTGACGATAAAACGGCTACGGTTATGCTCCAATCCTGCCTCACAAAGCATCTGCTTAAAGCGGATATTCTCTTCGGTGGTGAGTTTGAAATTATACCTGTGGACTCTGGGATCTGTCGTTGTCGGGCGTCCGATCCTCTTTTTCGTGGTTGTCATCAAGCTGGTAGTTTAAGTGGCGTGACTCGGGAACGCCACCCGGCCTCGCAGAGCGAGCACCTTTGTATGCCGAAAAATTTTTCGGCATACAAAGGTACAGCTCGCTGTTATCTGGCGATAACAAAATCCGCGGCGGAAAATTTTTTGTGAAAACTTTGAAAAGCCTCCGAGGGCGGGTCTTTCCCGGTGCAATATTACAACCGTCTGGAGATGTCCCGTCCTGAAAAAGGTTTACAGTGATTGATAATTAAAGATAAGCATTTTGGTTCAAAAAATATTGTCCTGATATAAGTTTACATATGCCTTCCGAACAACCGTCTTTCGGCCCCAATGATGTTTGAGTTTCCCGGTTCTAAGTTCCGCTTCCAAGGGCGTAAGCCAATCGCAGCTGGCATGAGGTCTGAATGAATTATAAAGGATAACGATCTCATCGATGCGTTCTTTTGCTGCCTGAAAACTTTCAAAACATTCCTCGTCGATCCATTCGCTCTTCAGAATACCGTTCACCCGTTCGGCAACGGCATTCTCATACGGATCGCCCTTTTCAGTCATGCTGATGCGAATCCCATTATCGGTCAGCAATTTCACATATTCTTTCGAACAATATTGGCATCCTCTGTCCGAATGATGGATTAACCCTTGCCGTTTTTGCTGCGGAGTCTGGTCTATGGCCATCCTCAGTGCACGGAGCGCTCCGTCCCGTTCCAATGTCGTATTCAGATTATAGCCTACGATCCGTTTGGAATAGGCATCCGTTATCAAAGCCAGATATGCAAATCCTTCTTTCAAAGAAATGTACGTAATATCTCCGACCCATAAACGATGCGGCCGCTCGAGGTCGAAACCCCGGATCAGATTCGGATATTTACGCATCCAGTGCCGCGAGCAGGTCGTAACGCTGTATTTCTTCCGACGTTTGACCAGAAGATTGTTTTCCGAAAGCAGCGTAAATAACCGATCCCGACTGACCGGAAATCCGTCTTGTTGCAGCAAATGCCACAGTTTACGACCGCCGAGCCTGGGCATCAGTTTCCGGTAGTAACCCACCCGCTCCAAAAGAAGGGTGTCGGACAAAGATCCTTCCCTATTACGCCGTAAATGTTTATAATAGGCCTGACGGGTATAGCCGAACAACCCGCACAGAAACGACAGGCTCATTGCTGTGTGTCTTTCTTTGAGACGCTGGACTGTCCGGCTGCGGATTTTTTTAGCAGGTCGATACCGTATTCTTCTTGGAGGATATCTCCCATGATCTCATAGCCTTCCAGACGTAATAAAGCCTCTTCCAAGCGCCGCCGAAGGGCTTTGTTCTCGGATAATAATTCACTGGCTTCTTCACTCGTAACGCGGGACATGATCGGATAAGGATTAGGGGTACTCACAAAGCTACAACTATTTTTCGCTTTCCACCGCTGACCCATCTTATGAATCGTAGACATGGGAATACCATGTTCTTCGGAGAGTTGGCGAGCCGTCTTGACTCCGCTCAAATACTCCTGTAAAATCAGATGACGCAACTGACGCGGTAAATAATGACGTGATAAGTCTGAATTCGTTGTTTGCTGCATAAGATTTACTCTTTTCTGTAAACCTTTTTCAGGACGGGACAGCGCCAAAACAAACCCTCGGTACGGACTGGAGCGGTCTGGAGCGGACATCGGAACCGAGGTATTTCACCCAGTTGTATCTTGCAGCATGAAAGGTCGATTTTCTTATTGCGTTCATTATCCCGATATAAACTGCATGAAATAGAAAACGGTATTTTGAATGGTTTAACCCAATAAACCAGACATACATACTCTATGCTCGTATGGCTGACAATCAATCTCAAAAACGTTGCACCATGGATTCATTAAAGGAAAAAGACAACCCCGCACCCAATCCTGCTAAGCGTCCCCGTATCGAAGTCGACGAGGAACTGATGCGTCAGATGATCGCCGGACAAGCCCCTTTGGACTCGGAAGTCGTCCGCAGGATTCCCGAGCCGGAAGAGGAAGATACGAACGCTCTTGAGGAAAACACATCGGAAACGGTATCCGGAGCATCGGCACCGACTGCTGAGAAAACAGGCATAGACTCCACTGCGAGTACCGTAAAAGAACATTCCGGTTTCCGTCGGAAAAAGCTCACGCTACCGGATTTTGAACGCACGTTCTTCGCTCCGGTGGATTGCCGCAACCGCTCTGCGATCTATGTCAGTACCCGAACCAAGCACAAAGTATCGGAAATACTCCACCTGTTAGGGAATGAGAGTACAAGGCTTACGGCCTTGGTCGACAATATGCTGCGATTTGTCATGGACATTTACAGCGGTGAGCTGAATTATCTCCACGAGAAGAAGAACAACAGACGACCGTTTTGAACAGACAATGCGAATTATAACGGACAGCTGAACGAAACGTCGGGAGCGGTTGTTATGCCTATTGGGGTATATGACGTGCGTGTCGTGGATTATGGCTATTGGAGGGGCAGTCCGCAGGGTAGCGTCCGGGCCGCAGAAAGCCGCCTATTCCGACGGTAGAATTCTAAGATAAAACCAAATAAAAGCTGCAAAAAGTTTCATGCCCGGAAATTGTCATTTTTTGTCGTAGCGTTTAGCAAAATGATTCTGGCTATGGGATGCAAGGCCGCGAAGCGCTTGTATAGCCTTGCATCCCATAGTCAGAATCGTTAATTTGCGGAGTACGGAAATGACAATACATTAATTATGAGTAGGTTCGGCCCCAATTAGACGGACTGTTCCGACAATAAGATTTTGAGATTTTGAATGATCTCAAAATCTTATCGAATGGCAGATATGTATGCCGGATTATATCTGCAACGCTACATATGGTGTTCCACGCCTTACGACGGCAAAGCATCTGGCGGCGATTTTGGCCCTCACAGCATTCAGGACGCTGAATTTATGTTTACCTTCAGCCACTTTGCGTTCGTAATATGCCTTTAGTTGCGGATCACACCTGATGGCAATCAGTGCACTGCGGTTCAGTTGTACTTTAATGTCTCGATTCGCCATGCTCGATGTGTGGCATCCCCCGCGAACGCTTGTGCCGGAGCTATGTTCGAACGGAGCCAGCCCGCAATAGCAGGCAAACTTGCGGTGGTCTGTGATTTTGGTGAAATTAAGCGTCGAACAGAGCATCACAATGGCCGTGATCGGCCCTACACCTTTGATGCTGGTCAGCAGCTTGTAGTTCCGGCAAATGTTGCTGTCGGCGGCTATCAGTTCCTTCATTTCCCGTTCGATGGTTTTCATATGAGTTTCTGCATACGCGATCTCCTCCTGGAGCATGGAACGTTGAATAGATACATCCGCGAATTTCTCTTTGTAGTCTAATTTTTCGAGCAACACCAGTTTCGCTACACGTTGTTTTGCCAGATGAGCCCTTAAGATCAGCCATGTGCGCAACTGACACAGTTCCTTCTCTGCCGGCAGATAAAGGGCTATCTTCCGATAGTGAGTGATCGCATACTCGGCGATACGCCGGGCATCCACTCTGTCTGTTTTGCCACGGGCAATACCCATCGAATACTTGATTACCAACGGCGAGATCAGTGAAAAATTGAAATTCAGCGTCCTGTCGGAAGCACAAACCGCCATCTCGGATATGTAGCTCCCCATATCCTCGGCGCAGAAAATCACATCGTCGAGCCGAATACCATGCCGCTTCTCAACCCAGTGCAGACACGAGCAGATCCCTTTTCGGGAGTTGGCGAATTTGCGGTGAGCCATCTCGTTTGCATCCTCGAAGGCGACCAAAGACGCATCGAAAGTCTCTTTCGACACATCCAGACCCACATAATACAAATAGTGCATAACTTGTTAGTTTTGTGAGAGTCGTATGCTATCACATGTACCAGGTCTTCAAACCTACAATTCTAAACAGCCATTCTCTCTGGTTAATGGAGTCGCAGTCCAAATCTACCGCCAAGCCTCAAAGCTTACGACAAGCCCCGGTTCACTGCGACTCCATATCGAAATTACCTGTGATTACATCACGCTGCAAATCTACATGCGACCAGCAAAACGCCGGGGATGGAAATCCGCAAGGCTCGCCCCTCGGGCGATTCGCATGGCCTTGCGGATTTTCATCTCCGGCATTTAATTCCCTGCCGGCGGAAAGAGATGACGATATTCCGGGATCGAGGGGAGCGTAACACAAAATTATGGACACTGCCTATTACTATATCTTGCAAAATCATTATACGACTGACTCTTCCAACTTACCCATAGCTATCTCATTCAATTATTTTCGTTCCACTTCTTACACTGCTCCATAATCGTATTCAAAGCATCTTCCTGCCCAGCAGGCGGATAATTATACTTTTTCAACAATCGTTTGACAATACGCCGCATTCCGGCACGAGCACTCTCCTTCATATTCCAGTCAATCGTCTTGTTTCGCCGAAGCGCATCTGTCAACTCTCGCGTAATAGCGACCAACTGATCGTTGGAATAGAAATCTTTTACAGCCTCAGGCTTGGTCAACGCATCATAAAAGGCAAGTTCTTCGCTGTTCAGATTAAGCGACTTGCCGGCCTTTTCGCCGTGAACGATCTCACGGGCTATTTTCAGCAGTTCTTCGATAACCTCTTCGTTCGTCAGCATCCCTTTCAAATAGCGGCTCATGGCATCGGCCAGAATTTCCGAAAACTTCTCGGCTCGTACCGTATTCGTTCGCTGATATAGTTGTACCTGCTCTGCAATCAACCTACGCAATAATTCTACGGCGAAGTTCCGTTCCTTCATCCGGGCAACCTCTTCCAGGAATTTCGAATCGAACAAAGAGAACTCCTCCTTGATATCGGAGAAAAGATTAATTACCCCTTCGCTCTTGATACTCTGCTTGAGCAATTCATTAATACGCCCGTTAATCTCACGGAACGAAATCTTGCCCTTGGCTTCCACGCGCGTCAGTAATGTGCGAACCGCCTCAAAATAGGCAGCTTCGATACGTTGCTCATAATTCAGTAAACTCTGACAAAGCGACAATGCCTGCCGCAGCAGCAGCGCCTCTTTGATATAGAGTTTTTTCGTTTCCATCCGCTCGGGGGACTGCATGAAATCGACACCTCCGCTGATGGCTTTCGCCCGCTCCAAATCAGACTTACCGAAGAAAGCACCATAATCGAATCCATACATCAGATCACGGCAAACGTCCAGTTTCTTCTGAAACTCCGGATAGGCGGTTTTAGCCACATCCGTATCACCATAATTTTTGCGGTCACGGTATGTATAATCGTTCATCGCCGTCTTCAACGCCGAAGCGATACCCACATAATCCACAACCAAACCACCTTGTTTATCCCCAAACACACGATTCACACGAGCAATAGCCTGCATTAGATTGTGTCCGGACATCGGTTTATAGACATACATCGTCGAAAGCGAAGGTACGTCGAAACCCGTAAGCCACATATCAACTACGATGACGATTTTCAACGAGCTATCGTTGTCTTTGAACCGCTTCTCCAACTCTTTCTTGTGGGAATCATTTCCAATAATCGCCCGCCAGTCTTCCGGATCTTTATTACCGGAAGTCATCACAACAGCCAGCTTGTCACTCCACACCGGACGCATTTCGAGAATCCGACGGTAAATCTTGATCGCTATTGGCCGCGAATAGGCTACTATCATCGCCTTACCCGTCTGCTCGTATTGCCGGAATTCCTCATAGTGTTTTACGATGTCCTCGCACAATGATGCCACCGTCGCGTCAGCTCCAAGGATCGAGTCGAGCCGCCCCAATTCACGCTTGCTTTTCTCAATGACATACTCTTCCGCCTCCTCAGCCATCGCATCATACTCCGCATCAATACGCCGCAAGGACTGCTCGTCGAGTTTCAGATTGATTACACGGCTCTCGTAAAATACCGGCCGTGTCGCACCGTCCTCCACCGACTGCGTCATATCGTACACGTCGATGTAATCTCCAAACACTTCGCGTGTCGACCGATCTTTTTGCGAAATAGGCGTTCCGGTAAACCCGATATAGGTAGCATTCGGCAACGCATTACGCACCAGACGCGCCGCGCCGATTACAACTTTGGCTTGCGTTACCCCGTCAGCATCCGTAACCATCCTGACCCTCTCCTCCAATCCGTATTGACTGCGATGCGCCTCGTCGGCCATAACAACTATATTTCGTCGCGTCGAAAGAGGTTCTTCGCTCTCTTCGAATTTCTGCATCGTCGAGAAAAAGATACCGTTCGCTTCGCGTCCCGCCAATAATTCCCGAAGATGAGCCCGACTTTCGGCCTGCACGGGTGTCTGACGCAAAAAATCCCTGCAACAAGCGAACTGCCGGTACAACTGACCGTCCAAATCGTTACGGTCTGTCAGCACGACGATAGTCGGCGACGACATCGCCTGCTGCAACTGCTTGGCGAAAAAGACCATCGACAATGACTTTCCGCTGCCCTGCGTATGCCAAAACACGCCACCCCGACCATCTGTCTCAGCTGCTTTAACCGTCGAAAGCACAGCCTTGTGTACGGCATAAAACTGATGATAGGCACTTAATATCTTAATATCCTGTTTACCGTCTTTCGAATAACAAACAAAATTCCGCAACAATTCAACAAACCGCGTTTTTTCGAACATTCCCGCGAAAAGCACATCGAAATTCGCGCTATGGGTATCTTCATAACTCCCATCTACCGTTTTCCACTGCATAAAACGGTCTTCACCCGCTGTGATCGTCCCCGCCTTAGTCATCGCCTGATCGCTCATCACACAAAAAGCGTTATAGATAAAGAGTGACGGAATCTCCTGCATATAGTTACGCAATTGTGCATAAGCTTCCGACACGTCTGTATTCTCACGCGATGGCGATTTGAGTTCGACCACCACCAGCGGCAATCCATTGACAAATACGATCATATCCGCACGCCTTACCGAGTGCCCATCGACCGTCCATTGATTAGCGATCGTAAACCGATTATGTAACGGTGAATCGTAATCGACAAGCCGGACATTTGCGGAACATTGCTCGCGGCCATCGAAATAATTGACAGCTACGCCATTTTGCAAATAATCCGTGAACAATTCATTCTTCTGTACCAACGTTCCGCCCTCATAGGTCCGAATTTTCACCATAGCTTCGTCAATAGCGGCCTGTGGCAGTCCACGATTGATCTGCGGCAACACAGCCTCCAGCACCTCCACGTAAAGCGGTTCTGCATAGTCGCGCATTACATTGGGACCGTACACATAATCATAGCCTAATTGCTCTCGAAACAACTCGAGAATAGCGTTTTCAAAATCATCTTCGGTGAAGTGCATATAATTGTTATTTTTTCACATACAAGTTAACAAGTTGTGATACCATATTACGCGCAGATTGCGTTGCGACATCAGAACTAATAGATTGTAAAGACAGGCTTCGTTTGATTTTACGCCTCAAATCACTAATGGTCGCTTCCTTATTGGCCCAATCTATATATTCGGTTTGCCGTGTAATAATTCGAAGAACATTCTGTTTTATAGCATCATCTGAAATATATTGTGATATGATATCATAAATAGCCTTATCAACTAACTCTTCTCTCACTACGGATTCAGCTATCTCAACACTTTCCTTAGATTCTTCAGCTTTTATTGCATCAAAATCTATCTTTTCAAAAGATGAAGCGCTTCTGACATTAGATTTACACATACTATATTTGATATATGCCATCTGATGCTCCAACTCCGGAAATAAAGCCCCTTGGTTTATATTGTAGAAATTCAATTCTTCTAAAAGGCTTTCCTTGCTTCCGGCCGGTATGATTATCCTTTCGCTCGCAAACTGGCTATTTAAAGAACAACTGCTCTTCTCGATCCGACTGGCGCCGTAATCAGATTTATTGAGTTGAATATTAATGCTACCAGAAAGCAAAAAAGCTCCGCTCTGCCGAATCAAACGTTCATTGTTGAATGTCGATATAACAAAGTAAGCATTTTGCATCACCTTTGCCAGTTCCTCAAAATCCTCGGCTTGTTTTATTTGACTGCGTAGTCCTAATTTCTCGACCAATTGATGCAATACAATATCTCCGCTGAAATCCATTTCCGCGATTCGGGCCAACAGATCAATATCATCTGAATTATGCTTATGTCCATAAGCCCGTCTATAATAAACAGCCCCATCGACATCATATTCATTATCAAATGAATGATCGGAGTCGACATCAATAGTATCAGATTCTTTATAATTCTTGTCGTAGTTTTCTTTATCTTCACATTTCGCACACGCAAAATACAACGCGACTAAAGGATTTAGCGTTACATCCAACATTCTGGTTGGCAGTCCATAATGTTGTAATTTTGTCAGTCGTTCAAATGCACTTCGGCCGCCAAATTCAAAAGGAGCACGAGCACAAGCCTCGGATATAATATCGGATTCAATCGTCAGGTTATTCTCTCTAAATAAACACGGGCGCACATCCCAATTTTTATTGGATTGGCCCCTGAAAAAGAATCGCTCATTGCTACCTTCATTGGCAGCTTGCAACTGAGAAATATATGCAACATATTCCGACAATGTATTGACGATTACATTGCCATTTGAATCAATATTAAGATCTAATTCCATTAGAAATCCCAGTTTAATACAAATATAACAAAAATAGAAATTACAATAGTAACTTTGATAAATGATAATTTAGCAAGCTAATCGAGGGAAACCTCCTCAACGGAGATCTCACCGGACATGAGTTTGGGTAGAAGGGTATCGCGGAGAGATGATAATTTCCTATTTTCAATTCGACAAGTAACCATTCTATTAAAGATGGGAGAAAATAACTTATCTAAATTAACCAAAGCCTGCTTACTTGGGATTTTTACTTTTGATATTTCTAAATCACATCGTTTGATATGCCCCATAGTAACCGCTTTGTCTTTCGCAATGCGAATAAATTTATTCAAATGATGCTTTGTCCAATAAAAAACAAACCATTGAGGATACTTTGCCGAAGATACCTTAAATAAATGTTGGTTGAGCCCACATTTTCCACCACACCAAATATCTACAAGTAGGGTTCCTGACCAAGAAAATATAATGGTTCCATCAGAAATTATATATTCAGGTTTTATTAAAGATGAGCAACGATCACTGTTGGTGTCACATTGTCCTTGTCCAAGTTCTTTAATCTTTAAAACTGGCAATCCTGCCTCATTAGGCATCGCTGGATATTTTTGCATAGCCAATCCATTAAGGTATTGGGCAATGTCAGTCAAAACCCCGTCTTGCCATTCTCCTAAATTCTCTGTATTTTGAATAAAGTAATGATTAAACAGCGCTTTGGCCTGCTCCTCTAAATTATCATTTATCGGTTATCTTTGTGTGTATTTCAATGGACTGCGTAACTTTATCAATTTCAATAATACAAACGCAGCCATGAAAGAAAAACTAATTGACGAAATTAAAACCGCGATGCGTACCGTCATTACGGCAGATCAAATGAGCATCTTATGTAACGTGCTGAATCGCACATTGCAAAATATTGTCATCGCAGAAAAGCTTCCGGATAGCGAAGCGCGAGTCAAGGCTAATTCTCAACTGCAAACGCTATTTATATCAGCCAAACGCGTCGAGGGATGCTCTGAGAAAACATTAAAATATTATGCTTCGACTATTGAATATATGTTACGGCAGATCGACAAGAATATCGTCGATATAACAACGACCGATCTACGATGTTATCTTGCATCATACCAATCGAATAACCAATCGTCAAAAGTTACCATAGACAATATCCGCAGAATTTTCTCAAGCTTTTTCGCATGGCTCGAAGACGAAGATTATATTCTTAAAAGCCCGGTGAGACGCATCCATAAAGTTAAAACCGGCTCTTTAATTAAAGAGGTGCTATCCGATGAAAATCTTGAAATTTTGCGTGACAACTGCACCCATATACGAGATCTGGCAATCATAGACATGCTATCGTCTACCGGTATCCGCGTCGGCGAACTGGTAAAAATTAATCGAGAAGATATAGACTTTCACGAACGCGAGTGCGTCGTTTTCGGTAAAGGCAACAAAGAACGGGAAGTCTATTTCAACGCCCGCACAAAAATTCATCTGAAACAATACCTCGAAAGCCGGACAGATGACAATCCGGCACTCTTCGTATCCATTGCCAAGCCGCATAATCGGCTTAAAATTAGCGGAGTAGAGTTACGTCTCCGCCAACTCGGCCGCAAAGTTTCGATTCACAAAGTTCATCCGCATAAATTCCGCCGAACACTTGCTACAATGGCCATTGATAAAGGGATGCCGGTCGAACAGGTACAAAAGCTATTGGGGCACGTCAAAATCGACACGACAATGCACTATGCAATGGTTAATCAAAGCAATGTCAAAATCTCACATCGGAAATATATAAATTAGGTATGACACGAGTAACCTGCAAAATAAAGGATGTAATATCAGAAGTCAAAAGTGGTGATTGGGGCAAAGGCTCCCCCACAGAGAACTATACAACAGAAGTATTATGTGTGAGAGGGGCTGACATTCCCGAACTTTGCAAAGGCAATGTCGGCAAAATGCCACAACGTTTTATCCATAATAAAAAAGCGACATCAAAGATTTTATCTGCTAATAATTTAATAATTGAAATATCGAGAGTGTAAAATAAACTGTGTCAGGCTATAATAATAATAGTTTAACACAGTTTTTATAATATGGCCAATTTGGAAATAGACTACAAGAAAGCAGCCCAGCAGCTGCGTAGCGGTGAAGCACTCTTCGGTAAAGACGGAGCTTTGGCTCCTATGCTAGAACGTATCCTAAACGCAGCCTTAGAAGGTGAGATGGATGCTCACCTTAATAGCGTTGACTGCAGTTCTGGCAATCGTCGTAACGGCAAGATGAGCAAGACCGTACAGACAAAGTATGGAGAGGTGATAGTCGAAACCCCTCGTGACCGTGACGGTTCTTTTAAACCGGAGACAGTTAAGAAACGTGAGACAATTCTTGCTGAAGGTATGGCAGATCAAATCATCAACATGTATGCTCTTGGTACAAGCACTCGTGATATAAGCAAGTACTTTGAGCGTGAGTTTAACACAACCCTTTCAGCAGAAACCATCAGTGCTATAACCGACCGAGTTATTCCCGAAATAACAGCCTGGAAGTCCCGTATGCTTGACCCCGTCTATGCCATTTGCTGGCTTGACGCCATTCACTACAAGGTAAAAGACGATAAGGGTCGTGCAGTCACTCGTGCAATATACAATGTCCTAGGTGTAAACAAGTCTGGTCACAAGGATCTTCTTGGTATGTATATATCTGAGAGTGAGGGTGCTAACTTCTGGCTTGATGTTATGACCGACCTTCAGAACCGTGGTGTACGTGATATTCTGATTTGTTGCGTAGACGGTCTTAAGGGATTCCCTGATGCCATCCAAAGTGTATTCCCGGAAACCTCCGTTCAGCTATGTGTAGTCCACCAAATCCGTAACTCAATCAAGTATGTAGGAAGCAAGCATCAGAAAGAGTTTCTGAAGGATCTCAAGACCGTATATGGTGCTGTAAGCAAGGATTCTGCATTAGCACAGCTTGACATGGTTGATGAAAAATGGGGTGAGATGTACCCCATAGTAATCAAATCCTGGCGCGACAACTGGGAGCGTCTTACGGAATATTTTCAGTATACTCCTGCAATCCGCAAACTTATCTACACAACCAATACGGTTGAGGGCTATCATCGTCAGGTGCGTAAAGTAACGAAGAACAAAGGTGTGTTCCCGTCAGACACCGCACTTGAAAAGCTTGTGTATCTTGCCTATCGAGACATTAGTGGGAAATGGACTATGCCACTGTCTAATTGGGCACTGATATCACAGCAACTTGCCATAAAATTTGGTGATAGGTTCAAGATTATGTAACTTTGCCTGTGAAAGGCTCCTCTTATTTGTATGCAGATGTGAAATCTGCACACAAATAAGAGGGAAAGAATAAAAACAGAGCCGTGACACAGTTCAGTTTACACTACCGAAATATCCGGCGGGAGTCCAACGCAGTCAACGGGGCGCATTGCGCTAATATCCGATAAAATATTATCCCGATATAGTAAGCCTTTGATATGTTCTAACTTCTGTAAAGCCATCACAGCAACGGGCATCCAACCTGAATATCTTTTTAATTACTGGCTTTATCTGTACAATAAAGATGCTATGTTCCCCTATGAGAATGGCACAACCGGCATTAAGAATTTAGATTTCAACAGTTTTATTCAGGAACAAGATATATCAATTCCTGATATTAAAACTCAACAAAAAATAGTCTCTATTCTTTCTTCAATTGACGAAAAAATAGAGACCAATAAGCGTATAAATGATAATTTAGCAAGCTAATCGAAGGAAACCTCCTCGACGGAGAGCTCGCCGGACATGAGTTTGGGTAGAAGGGTATCACGGAGAGTGGATAATTTTATGTTTTCTTTTTTATTAGATTCAATTTGACTAAATAAAGGATCAGCAATAGAGTTAAATTGCTTCAATTTAGTGTCAGAGGGTATTGATATTGGAGTTTTTCTGAAAATCGGAACAGTCAATTGTTGCTGAGTCGTCCCCGTTCCTGTAATATTCTGAGTTAATGCCCACAAGTATAAATATTTTGCAGACAACTCTTTTTTATTAGGGATTATTGAAATTAGCCGGACAATAGGAACATATGGTTCTAATCTCAAACAGACATAACCTATAGTTCCTCTTGCAGAAATAGTTATACTTTCCTCGTGAATTTTTGCAACATTTGTATAACCATATAATCCTTCATTATCTATTCCATTAGAATATATAGGAACATGACACTCAATAGTCTTTTTATTAGTATATTTTGAAGGCCTATCACCTCCAGCAGTAATAAGTGTGATATCTCCTAATTCACAGTGAACCCATTCGTTTCGATCGAAATCCACAAACCACGACTTAAACAACGCTTTGGCCTGCTCCTCTAAATTATCATTTATCCGTCGATTGAGTCTGATCTTATTATCGAGAGAAGATAATATAGCTACAACTTTTTTCTGCACATCTATTGCGGGGATATTTACAGGCCATTGCATAATCTGTTTTTTGTCCCCTCGAGGCATTTTACACCCTTTTGCTCCCGACATTACGTAATCGAAAAACGCTTGCTGGCTCAACAGATAGTATAAATATTTGCTATCTGTATTTTCTTTTGCACGAATACACAAAACATCCGCAGAGCACCCACCGCACCTATCAGCACACCATATTTTTTGGAAATATGGCCGAATATTAGAGATCAAAATATCTCCGATTTTATATTCAGTTGTGGTTCCAGGCGGTATTATTGTAGATTCACTTATACCACCTTTATTGGGTAACATATTTTCCGTAGAGATATAATTCATACTACTCGTTGTGCGATTATTTACATAGTCACATACATGTTCTAATTCACATGCATTTTTTAAGTCATTAAGAATTAAGCCCATATTTGCTACAATTTATACCCAATACTACCTAACTGTTTTTTGATCTCTGCCTCCAGCTCGTGCGACTTTTCAAATAGTCCAGAAAGCTCGCCCGTCAAGCGTGTCATTTTCTCCTCAAACGGTTCGGTGTCCTCCTCTTGCGCAGCAATGCCCACATAGCGACCGGGCGTGAGAATAAAATCCTGCTTGGCAATTTCTGCGACAGAGGTAACCGCACAAAATCCTTTTTCATTCTCCAATTTTCCAGCAACATAGGCATTATAGGTGTCGGCAATGCGCTGAATATCGCCGCGCTTTATCGGATCGACCGTGTCACTATCGGTCAATTCGCGCAGTTTGCGCGTTACCATTGTACCTAAGTTGCGAGCATCGATAAAGAGCGTTTTGCCCTTTTGTTGCTTGTTTTTATTGAAAAACCAAATCGACACGGGAATTTGTGTAGTATAGAACAACTGCGGCGGCATAGCGATAACACAATCCACCAAATCAGCCTCTACCAATTTACGCCGAATCTCGCCCTCACCGCCACTCTGGCTCGACAGCGAGCCGTTGGCCAGCACAACGCCCGCACGTCCCGTCGGGGCAAGGTGGTGGATGATATGCTGAATCCACGCAAAGTTGGCATTGCCATTGGGCGGTGTACCGTATTTCCAACGCACATCATCCGCCAGCTTATCCGCCCCCCAATCGCTCAGATTGAACGGAGGATTGGCCATCACGAAATCGGCCTTCAGAGTCGGATGGCAATCATTGAAAAAGGTATCCGCATTATATCGCCCGAGATCGGCCTCGATACCGCGAATCGCCAAGTTCATCTGCGCCATTTTCCATGTCGTAGGATTGGAATCCTGACCATAGACTGATATATTATTGATATTTCCAGAGTGGTTCTCGATGAATTGTGCAGACTGTACAAACATACCACCCGAACCGCAGCAAGGATCGTAAACACGACCTTTATAAGGTTGTAATACGTTCACCAACGTCTTAACGATACAAGCCGGAGTATAAAATTCACCTGCCAATTTTCCTTCGGCCTCAGCAAACTTCGAAAGACAATATTCGTAAGCACGACCCAAAATATCCTTCGAATCGCCGTGCTCATGCATCCGAATATTTGTAAACAAATCGACAACTTCACCCAAGCGGCGTTTGTCGAGCTCGGGACGCGCAAAGTTTTTCGGAAGAATATCTTTCAGACGCTTATTCTCCTTCTCAATTGCCCGCATCGCATTGTCGATGATCGTTCCAATTTCAGGAGAGTGTGCATGGATGGCAATAGCTTCCCAACGGGCTTCCGCAGGGACATAGAAAACCGGATCATAACTACCCTTCTCATTTTTATTACTCAAATACTCATCCTTGTCTTCCTCAAAGCCCTCTCCTTCGGCAACAAGCTGTTGATATTTAGCTTCGAATTTGTCCGAGATGTATTTCAGGAAAATAAGTCCCAATACAACGGATTTATATTCCGATGCATCAATATTTCCGCGCATCTTATCCGCCGCCTTCCATATTTCCTTTTCAAAGCCGATGTCGGCTGTATTCATCGCTGCCATTGTATAGAATATTTTAGGTAAAGGTACAAAATCTTCCCATTTTTTCGCTTTCCCGCAAAGGAATAAACCTTAAAAACAATATCCGCAAGGCTCACATAGCGATTTGCAGGACCTTGCGGATATTATTTCCTCAACTAAATTTTAGAAAAAATGATACAGCTTAGTTGTTCTTATTCAATAAAAACGCATTTTTCTTGTCAAATCCCCACTCATAAATGTATTCGGCACCTTCAATCCGGATAATGAACACAACACGCTCCCCTTTAATCCATGCTACATGAACAAATCCGGATACGGATTCTCCGGGATATATCGTGTTTTTCTTCAAAT
This sequence comes from Alistipes finegoldii DSM 17242, assembly GCF_000265365.1. Taxonomy (NCBI): domain Bacteria; kingdom Pseudomonadati; phylum Bacteroidota; class Bacteroidia; order Bacteroidales; family Rikenellaceae; genus Alistipes; species Alistipes finegoldii. The sequence continues at coordinate 2,016,230 of NC_018011.1, read as the reverse complement.
ATCCCAGCTTTTTGACCTGTTGTTCGTCCTGCAAGGCCTGACCGAAATCAGCGATCCGCTGCTGTGAGGCCATGTTGGCCTGATAGGCTGCAGAGGGATTATAAGTCGTAGTCGTATAAGACGAATAACCGCCGTAGCTGCTGTAACCGGTCGTCGTGGAGGTCGAATACCCTGCGCCGGCAGAAGCCATTCCTTCGCTGACGCCCATCAAAACAGCGGCCCAGGTCTGCGATCGGTTCACTTTCTTCAGATAGCTATCGCAAGACCAGACCTGCAGATCGGTGGCGACATCGTGTTCGTCTACGGAATAGGCCGTCATATCGGTCTCCGGATTGAATTCGACCGGCGTCAATGAATTACGAACTATATTAAAAAATGCGGAAAAAGAGTAATAATATCGGAGAATGGTTCCTACTAAGGTCTGTTGGAGACGAATCCGTCGATATACTCTTTATCGTGCGCGACAACAGCAAAAGCCTGCCTGATGAGCTTGTTTGCGACAGCGATCATAGCGAGTTTTCCCGATTTTCCGTTTTGCCTGAGCCTCGTATAGGTCTCTTTGCATTGGGCATTGAACCTACTGGCAGGCCAAGCGGCGATATAGAGAAGTCCTCTAGTGTATGCGTCTCCGTTTCGGTTGATATGCCCTTTGATGTTTACCGAAGTTCCGGACTGTTCGTAAGTGGGACAAATTCCGAGATACCGGGACACCTGCTTGGCATTTTGGAAGTAGGTAAAGCCTCCAGTAGTGATGATGAGCGCCGTGGCAAGCGTTATGCCTATCCCTTTGATGGTCGTCAGCAGCGCGAGTTGTCGGCTGAACTCCACTTCGACAAGATCCGTGAGTTCCGCCTGGAGCCTGTCACGCTTCTTTTCAAGGAACTTGATAGTTTCGTCTACGGTATGAGTTGCACCTTTGTCCGGGACAGGCAGACATGCAAGAGAGCCACGAAGGTTCGACATGGCGGTAATCTGCTTAGTAAGTTGGCGAATGACGGTTCTTTTCTGTCGGAGCCGCAGGATGGCCTCTCCCTGTACCTTGAAAGGACGCGGGTTCATCTTCTCTCCGTACAAGGTAATGAGTCGTGCATCGCTCTTATCGGTCTTGACCGTAGAGAGCAAGGCTTTGGCGAAGTTCTTTACCTTCAGCGGATTCTCCATGCTGACAGTAATTCCGGCGACATTGAGCATATACAGCAGCAAGGCGCTGTAATTCCCTGTCGCCTCCATAACACAGTGGATACTGCCGTCTTTGGGGAGAGTCCCGATAAACTGTCTGATACCAGCGGTCGTGTTGTTAAAAGTACGGATCTCCCCGCCTTTGTCGGAGGAGTAAGCTACCACGAATGTAGCCTTGCTCACGTCGATTCCAATGTACCTCATGGCCGTTCATTTTTTGGTTTTAACGACATCGCTTACATCTTGGTCCTTCATTGCGAATACGGGCTCAGACACCTTACGAACTATCCGGATTCTGATGTAAAGAGTATGGGGTCAGAACATAATTCCCGGTTTAGAAAACCAATGAGAGATCGGACTTATTCCATACTCTGATGTCTTAACTATTCAAATTTAATTAACTAATTACAAATATACAATTGGAGATAATCAGATCGACCCGGTGCCACTTGCCGTAATCCCGGACGATGGCATCCGTCAAGGCGATCGTCAATCCGTTTTTGAAATAGACCTCCCAGGGCACACCGTCCCGATAATCGACCGAACGCTCCGTTATGACCGGAGATTCCCATACCGGCATGTCGTCCGCAATGCGGAATTTAAGCGTGTTCCCGCTGCCGTCCGCCAGCAAATAATAATCATGAACCGGCAGCCCTGCACGATATTCCACCATTCGGCAGGAGCCGTCTCCGTTGTATGCCTCGTACATCCCGGACAATTCGCCGCCGGCATACGACGCACGTGTTTTCAACGTTCCATTCTCGTCGTATTGCCGATATTCGCCTTCCAACAATCCTTCCGAATAATATGATTTTTCCGACATGCGACCATTCTTGAAATAGGAAACAACATCTCCGTCAAACACCGTCCGGCGATCATCAAGCGTATCGATTGTCTGAAAACGCCCTTCTCTCCGCAATTCTCCCGAAATATAAAAATCCTTGAACATTTTGAGCCCCGCCGCATCCGCAGGATAAAGCGCCAGTCGATAATAATCGGCAAAAACCGGATTTCGCACCGTCATCCCCGAACGGCTATAGTAGAGTGTATCTATCCGCTCCTGCGACAAAGCACCTTTGCCTACCACTAGCAACAATACAAACAATAAAACTCGGTTCATAAAATGACTAGGCTTCATAGGTTTCATCACTTTTCCGATATCCGACACGCTGTTATCGTGTCAATTGTTCTTATTGATCAGATTCACCACAACCTTCGTCATCACGTCTTTTTCCTCCGTGCGGCTCTCGGCAATCATCAGCGTCAGGGCGACCAGTGTATTGTTATCCAAAAGGCGCGAACCGTCAGCACGGTAAAGAATCCGATTGTTTTCCAAGAACCAAAGGAACAGGAAAGCGGCGATACGCTTGTTACCGTCGCTGAACGAATGGTTTTTAACCGTCAGATAGAGCAGATTAGCCGCCTTCTCCTCAACGCTCGGATAGAGGTCCCGCCCGCCGAAAGTCTGGTAAATTGCGCCCATCGTGCTTTTGAACGACTCGTCCTTCTCGTGGGCGAACAGCTCGCTGCCTCCGAACTTGTCGCGTAACACCTGTAACGCCTCCATCGCATTTTCATAGGTCGCATGAAACGGCTCCTCGGTCGTAGTAGCCGACACTTCCAACTGCTGATAATCGTAGCGGTCGAGCGTATCGAGACCGTAAGTATAGTCCGTAATCACGCGCAGCAACCCGATTGCCTCGGATTTCGTAACATCCTTTGCCGACAACACGTTCGAGAGCAGATGAACGGTTTGTTTCAGCTCCTCCAACTGCTCGGCCTTGGACTGGCTATTGACTGCATAGCCTTTTATTAGATACTCTTTCAAGACCTTATTTGCCCAGATACGAAATTGAGTGGCATTTTTGGAATTGACGCGATAGCCCACCGATAGAATCATATCGAGGTTATAAAATGGAATCATACGTCGCACTTGCCGTTGCCCCTCATGCTGAACATGTGCAATTTTTGCACATGTTACGTCCCGCTCCAATTCGGACGACTTATAAATGTTGTTGACATGTCTGACAATAACCGTTCTGTCAACTCCGAACAAATGCGCAATCTGCGCCTGCGTCAGCCACACGCTGTCGTTCTCCATGCGAACGTCCAAGCGGGTCTCGCCGTCTGCCGTCTGGTAAATGATAATCTCCCCTCTGTCCATAGAAACAAAGATACGAATAAGCCTGAAATATCGAAAATCCGTCGAAGCGATTATTTTACAGCCACCCAAATACAATTCGCTCTCCCTTACCCAAAAGTAAAGGAGAGCGTACTGCTACTTTCTCATCAACTTCTCGAAATACTTGCAATCATAGCCCCAATAGCATTTGCCGTCACCGGCAAAATCCCAAATATTCATTACTTCCCGAAGCCGAAGCGGCAGCTCCTTACCGTCCCGGATAAATCGTTTGGATCGGCTACGAAAAAGACGGTTACATAACTGCTTGTCCTTTTTCTGCGACTTGCAACACGCGATCGTGCTGACGGGTGTTCGTTTCCTGCTTCTGCTCATGATCTCATAAGGTTTGACCCGTAACTTTCTACGAGTCGATTAAACACTTATGAGGCTCTAAATATTAAATTATTCAACATATTGACAATACTAAATTTCAAAGTGACGCATACGAATCTGTCTATGCTTCGGCTATAATCCGCAATGTTTCCTTTACATATCCCCTGCGATCATACTTCTCTCCTCGGCACAACCAACAACTGCATGGCGTTCCTGTTTTTTTGTAGATCTGCATCCATTTCACCCTTGCCAACTCGAACCAATGAGGATGTCTATTCCAGTTACCATCCGCTTTCTTGATTCCACACCCGCAAGCGGCATGATAAACCATGCGAGCTTTAAACACCCGGTTCTGTTGTTCTCTCCTCCAAAGTTTGTTTCTTTTGTCCATCGTCTCTTTGTATTAAAGTTAGAATGAACAAAAAATTTATCTGACTATACCCCAGCCTGTCCATATTGTAAAGTTTTAAGTGATGACTAAGACTATATTATGAATACAAAGATAATGTTTATTTATGTCATCTTATGACGCAAATTATTTTTTCATTTATAAAATCGATATCGAACATAAATCGAGCTTGATACGATTCACATAATTTCATTCAAACAACCAACTATTAATGCATAATATTAACAATACGAATAATGCTCAATTTGACGATAAAAATCCGCCTGCATCTCCAAAAGTCTTCGCATTTGGTTTTTTCGCCGAAAATCGCTATATTTGTACTGTCATGCAAGGAGATACGGCGACGGCGCAGGCGAAACGGGCAGGCGGGCGCAAGACCATGCAAAAAGACGGTAGGCGACGCGGGAATAAAGCATAGAAAACCGTTGCAAACCGTTGATATACATTAGGCTTACAAATGTGCAGGAGCACCTTTATCCGCACAAAGGAGCCTTTTTCCGAGGCTCCTTTTTTGTTGCCCGTCCGGCGCAAAAAGAGGAAAACCGACTGTATATCATCATTTTGCAAAGGCTTCGACCGATTCCCCGAACCGAAAACGAAAAGACCGCCCGAAGACATTGGGGCTGCCCGAATTGTTCGGACAGCCCCTCTCTTCATTCATAAGTTGCGTCACTTCATCCCGACGGATGATCTTTCTTCCAGATAAAGCGTCATATACGTCAGTAACTTGTCGGCGTCTATGCAGCAGCCCGGCTCCCGCCGCCGGATACAGCGAAAAGCCTTGTCGATCGAATCCCAGAGCATCAGGCTGAATCGGTTCGCCTCGGCGGGAACCATGTACTTGGTCTGTACTGTCGGAAGCCACAGCGAAAATTCGACGCTGGCCGACTGCGGAAACAGTTCCAGCAACTCGTCCGATTCATGACGGTAGTCGAGAAACGTATTCTCGCACATCCCGAATTTGGGCCGGATGACCGTTTCATAGATTTTGGCGTGGGTTCTGCGATGATCGTATCGGTCGAAAAACCACCGATCGATCTTTTTGACGCTTACGACACGATAGTAACGCTAGGGACTCTCGTTCTCCTTTTTCATAACCACTGAAGTTTTAAGCAGGACGACATTATCCTTATCCTATTTTACGCATTTCGGCATACGTGAGATTCACCCTATAGTCCTGAAATTTGGAGCGTTTCGCCAATCGGCAATAACGGTGACAGACGGCGAGGGGCCGCCATAGCGTAAAACGCCGATGATCCGCACCCGGTTCGAGCATGACATCCCCGTAGTTCAGTATTTCGCAAAGTCGTACAGACATGGTCGAAAAGCCGTTTTTTTCGTTTGCGCGGCAAAGGTCCGGAATCCGGAAAAGCTTTCCAAGCCGATATGGAACGCTTCCACACCAATATTCAGGACGAACATGAAAAAGCCGCCGAAAACGGACCGCAACCGCCGTCTTACTCCGGAATAGCGATCTGCTGCACGGGCTGCTCCCGGTTCCGGTCCAGCGGATGGGACTGGTAGGCCGTTTTCCCGAAGTCGATCCCCGCGAGGTCGATACAGCGGATCGTATTGTTGTAGGCGGTCTTGTAATAGATCCGGCGGTTGGTCAGGTCGATAGCCGAGGTCCACTGCGTGGCGCTCGGAATGTCCGGACACTCGCCTTCGGGATGTTCGATACCGATGGGAATGTCGAAATTGTTGAGCAGGTGGAGGCATTGCTGTACGGTCTCGAACCCGGTGGCGCGCTGCGGAGCCGTGGCGCGGTAGAAGGCGGCCCTCACGAAGCGCGACGGCGGCGTAGCGTCGCCCGGAAGGCCGAGAAACCCCGAATTGCCGCCCGTAGGCCGCAGCGTTACGCCGTCCAGCCGGCGGACGGGGGCGTCGCCCGGATAGAGGTTCACGTAATTGTTCAGGTTGGTGAGCTGCCACTCGAAACCGGGGGCGTTGGTGAGCACGCCGACCTCGTTTTCGTAAAAATGCGGCACTCCGCCTACGATTTCCAGCACGACCTGCCGTCCGGACGGCTCTCCGATGCGCCAGTGTACGACCGACGTCTTTTCCAACGCGACGATGCGCACGCCTCCGACGGCGGCTTTGACCTCATCGACGGTCGAAAATTGCGTCAGCGCCCACGTCACGAATTGCAGATCGGCGAGCGTGCGGTCGTTCTGCGCCGGTTCGTAGGGTTCATACCCTCCGTATTGCGGAAAGAAGAAGAGTCCGGCCGACAGCCCCGCTTCGTTGATCCCCTCGGCGATGAACTCCTTCTGCACCACGGACAGCCCCACGACGCCGTATTTGGCCGTGAAGGTCATGCCGTCGGCTCCCAAGGGTGTAAAGGAGCGGAGCCGCTGACCGCGCGGGATGACGACGTATTCGCTCTGCAAAACGCCGCGGGCCCACTCGATGGTGCGCGACTGCACATAACTGCCATCAGCAGCCGTGAGCGCGATGCCCGTGCAGGCGACCGCCTGAAAGGAACTGCCGCAGACAGCGGCCATACCCAGCAACAAATTCCTTGTTTTCATAATCGTCCGGTTTACGGTGAATACCTTTGCACCCGCCCCAAATTCCGTGCAAATTCCCGTCGGAGACGATATCCGGCAGCGGGCCGCCCTATGGTATGACCTTTGCACGCGGAACAAAAAAAGAATTCGAATTATGAAACGACCTGCATACGACAAGGAAGCTCTGCGGGAAAACAAGGGCGGAATGCAAGTGGGACAGCCTTCCGCCGATCCGCAGCAGACTCAGGAAACCACGCGCACCCAGATCACGCCGGACGACATTTCCGACGACGGCCCCATCGCCCCCGCATCCGCAAACGGAATCCCCTCCCGGCAGCAGATCGAACAGGATGTCGTGGCGGTCAACCCTTCGATAGACAGCATGGAGAGCCGGGGCTAAGCCCCGGCCGGGCAACGCCGCCGGGATTCACCGGACACGGACCAGCCGGACGTCGCCGGACACAACAAAAAAAAACACACCGCAAAAGCGGTGTGTTTCAGTTTCCGGCCGACGGACAAGTCTCAGAAATTGCGCCCCGTGTCCCACCAAAGGCGGGTGCCGCCGTGATCGGGACCTCCGAGCTCTTTCAGTAGCATTTCGTATTGTTCGGGGTCCGAGGTTTCGAGCGTCGCGGGATAGGGCAGGCGGCGGATCATCGTCTCGGTGTCGATGCTCTGGCCCTTGCTATGGTTGAAGCGCACCGGAAACAGACGCGGATAACCCGTCCGCCGCTGCTCGGCCCAAGCTTCGCAGCCTTCGGGATACATGGCGATCCACTTCTGGGTAATGATCCGTTCGAGTCCGATCTCCGCGGCCGCCGACTCGTCCCAGCGGGGCGACACGCGGCACCGGGCCGCAATATCGTTCTCCGGGGCGATCGGGTCGCGGTAATCGGCCGCGGAAGCGTCGCTTTCCAGATACTGCTCCGCACCCGACACTTGCCATTGGGCGAACGATATGAAGACGCCGGCGCGGTAGCACGTTCCGGCGTCTTCATCGGTCCACCCCCGCAGGGCGGCTTCGGCGCGCAGGAACCACACTTCGGCCGCAGACATCAGCACGACTTCGGTCGTCGGCTCGACGGTAAGCCGCGAAAAGGCGGCGTAATAGTTATGCGAAAAGGCGGTTCCCTGACGGACGCCGTGATATTGCCCTTTCAACGGAACGGGAACGGATTCCCCGCCGTCATTCGCAATAACGAGATCCTCGGCGCAGGGTTCGAAAAACTTCGCGATACGCGGGTCTCCGAAACCCGTCAGCACGGACTCCATCGAAGCGTTCATGACGGCCTCGTTCCAGCTCCGGTTGATCGCGCCGAGCGGATTCGAGTAGATTCCCGAAGTCTTGACCGCCGCATTGTTCGTATTGACCTCGATCACCCCGTACGGGTCGGCAGCCGCCTTGCGGAACTCCGCGCGGGCCTTCTCCGGCGCGACTGACGCAAGACGCACGGCCAGACGCATGCGCAGCGAGTTGGCGAAGCGGAGCCATGCGGCATAGCTACCGTCGAGCAACAGGTCGAATTTCGCAAATTCGCCGGCCATCGGACGCTCCGCGACATAATCCGACAAAATCTCTACAGCTTCGTCCAGATCGTCGAAGAAGTGCATGTAGACCTCCTGCTGGCCGTCGGGCACGTATTCGGCGCCCTGCGCGCCGAAATGGGTATAAATCACCGGCCCGTAATAGTCGGTCACCCGCTGCATGGCCAGCACCTTGAGTATCTTCGCAATGGCATAGAAGGGCGGCATCAGCTCAGCGGCGGTCTGCTCCAGCCGGTAGATTTCGGGCATCACATAAGAGTAGGTGAACTGCCACATGGCGCTGTTCCAGCCGTCCTGCAGGTTATAGTCGGAGTTGTGGCTCCCGCCCTGCAGGGGTTTCGGGTCGTGCATGTAGCCCGAAAACATGTCCGCATTGAGATTCTGCGTGAGCTGGAAAGGCCAGTTCTTGCCCTTGCCGAAATCGTAATTGAAATAGCCCCCCCCTGCTGGATAATGCCCAGACGGTATCCCAAACCGTTGTTGTCGGCTTCCAGCTCGCCGTCGGTAATGCCGGAGAGGTCGTCGTTTATGTCGCGGAAATTACCCGTGCACGCGCCGAAAAGCAGCGCACAAAGTCCCGCGAAAAGATATGTATGCCGGCATTTCATGCTTAAAATTCCAGTTTGATATTAAATCCTGTATTGCGCACGGTGGGCATGCCGTACACTTCGATTCCCTGATTATCGTTGCCCGTCGAAAGGATGAGATCGGGATCGAACGGCGCGGCGTTGTAAATGAAGAAGAGGTTGCGCGCGACCAGCGACAGGGTGACGCCGCTCAGCACCCGCGTGCGGCGGACCAGCTTCTGCGGCAGCGCATAGGAGACGGCCAATTCGCGCAGCCGGATATTCGTGGCGTCGTACATGTAGTATTCCGTCACGCCGGCGCGTCCTCCGACCAGCTTGTAGAATCCTTTCACGTCGTCGATACGCCGCCCTTCGAGCGTCACGTAACCGCGGTCGCGGGCGTCGGCCGTTGCGGCCGAGACGCCGTAGGAGTCCATGTCGGCCATGGTCTGCGACAGCAGCCGGCCCCCGTAACGGCAGTCCAGCATCAGCGACAGCGACGCGCCCCTGTAAGAGAAGGTGTTGCTCCACGACAGCGCGAACACGGGATTCGCATTGCCTACCTTGACGGTATTGCCGTCGCCCGCGGTGCGGGGCAGACCGGCGTAATCGCCTTCGGTTTCGTAAACGATATTCCCGTCGGCGTCGCGCTCGAACGCCCGGCCGTAGATGTCGCCGATCGCCCCGCCCTCGACCAGTTTCATGGCGTAGGACGACGAGAAACTCGACGGACCGTAGGCATATTCGCGCAGTTCGTCGTGCAGTTTTATCACCCGGTTCCTGTTATGCGCGAAGTTCACGACCGACTGCCACGTCAGACCGCTGCCGTAAACCGGATAGGCGCTCAGCGACACCTCGACGCCCTCGTTCTCGATGTTGCCGGCATTTTCGTACCGGAAAGCATAGGCTTCGCCCGACAGGGCCGGCAGCTTGAAGAACTGGTTGTGGGTGTTGGTCTTGTAGTAAGTGGCGTTGATTCCCAGCCGGTCGCCGAAGAAACGCCATTCGAAACCCGCTTCGAGCGCATTGGTCATTTCGGGCTTGAGGTCGGTGCCCGGAGCAGCATCGGCGGCGTTGATGCCCCCGCCGGCCGTAATGTGGGCCTTCGGGTTGGTGATGAACATCGGAATGTCGTTGCCCACGCGGCTCCACGTCAGGCGCACCTTGGCGAACGACATCCATTCGGGCAGTTTGAACATCTTGCCGACGACCCACGACGCGCCGAACGAACAGTAGAAAAACCCGCTGCCCTCGTGCGAGGTGTAGGCCAGCGTCGAAGCCCAGTCGTTGCGCCCCGTGACTTCGAGGTTGAGACTCTCGGCGTATTTGACCGAAGCCGTGGCGAAGAGCGACTGTATCTGGCGGCGGGCGTCGATCTGCTCGTCGACGTAGGCCGAGCTGTTCATGACGATATTGGCCACGTTGAACACATTGGGGTAATAGAGCGACGCGGTCTTCGAATCGATGCGCAGCGAATTCACCGTGCGGTCGTTCAGGGAGGCGCCGACCGTAGCGCTGAACGTCCAGTCGGGCGTGAACCGCCTGTCAAAGAGGGCCAGCACCTCGCCGTTGAAAAGGGTCTCCGAATAACCGCTTTCGATGTAACGGCCGTTGTTCCCGGCCAGCGCCGGAGCCGTCGAGGCGTAGAACCTCTGGCGGACCTTGTCGTCGATATAGTCGACGTTGCCGCGGGCGCGGATGCGCAGCCAGCCGTTCACCTTCCAGTCGGCGGAGAGGGAGGCCATGACCCGGTTGCGCAGGCTCTTGCTGCGGATGCGGTTGGTGATCCAATAGGGATTCTGTTCGAAATCGTCGCTCGGAGCGATCCATTTCTGCACGCTGAGTTTGCGGTCCGGGTCATAGACCTCGAAATGCTCGCGGTAGGGAGTCATATCGACGCCGCGCGGAAAACGGTAAAGCCCGACCAGCGGGTTCATGTAGAATCCGCCCGGCACCGGTTTGTCCTTCACGACCTGACGCATGAAGCTGATGTTGCCGTCGAGCTTGATCCGGTCCCGGAACAGCCCGGTCGTCGCCCGCAGGTTGAAGTTATGCCGCATCAGGCGGTTCGAGCCCGTGATTCCGCGCTCGGCGGTATTGGCGTAGGAGAAGTAGGTCTGCATCTGCTCGGTGCCCGAAGAGACCGACAGCGAGTTCATCGCCGTAACGCGCCCGTCCGGAAAAAATCCCCGGCGTTGTCGTATGCCTTCATCGCGGCGCGAGCTCCCCAGCTTTCGACGACGCCGCTCACCCCGTAACGGTTCTGGAAGTCCGGCAGGCGGAAAGGGCTTTGGAACGTAAGGTTCGAAGTGAAGGTCACGGGCTGCCGTTTCGCGGCGCTGCCCTTCTTGATCGTGATCAGGATCACGCCGTTGGCGGCCTGACTGCCGTACAGCGCGGCCGCCGGAGCACCCTTGAGGATCGAGACGCTCTCGATGTCCTCGGCATTGAGGTTCGAGATGCCGTCGCCGCCGTCGCGGTTGCCCGCATCGGCGACACCCCCGATGGCCGTATAGACCTGCTCAGGCGAGGAGTTGAGAATCGGCATGCCGTCGACCACGTACAGCGGCTGATTGTCGCTGGCCACCGAGCGGACGCCGCGGATGCTGACCTTGGAGGAGGCGCCCGCGCCCGAAGAGCTTTCGTTCACCTGCACGCCGGCCGACTTGCCCGCGAGCGAGAGAATCATGTTCGAAGACTTGACGTTCGTGAGCTGCGTTCCCTTGATCTTGTCGGCCGAATAGGTCAGGTCGGCATAGTTGCGTTCCAGTCCCAGAGCCGTCACGATCACGTCGGCGATAACTTTCACGTCCTCCTCCAGCGTGATGTCCAACCCGGTGCGGTTTTCGGTCGGGACACTGCGGGGCACATAGCCCACGCACGAGACGTCGAGCACGGCGCCGGGAGCGACGCTGATGGAGAATTCGCCTCCGGAGAGGGTCGCCACGCCGTTCGAAGTCCCGTGTTCCACGACGGTAACCCCGACAAGAGTCGCCCCCGTCTGGTCGGTAACGTGGCCCCGGACCACGAACTTCCGTTGCGCGGACTGCGCCCGGACTTCGAATCCGGAGAGCAGGCACAAACAGAACGTCAAGACCAGAGTGCGGAATAAAATCCGGCAACCGGGTCCCGGTAATTTTTCAGAGTAAGACGTATAAGGCATCACATTGCAGAAACAATCCGTCATAAAAATATAAAACTTTGGCATTATATCATAATAAATAGAACAAATCAGCCGAATCGTCGGTCAAAACAGCCCGGAACAACCTATCGGCGGCCGCTGCCGGAGACATTTCCGGAATAATGGTAGCCCGAACCGTAATCCGTATACGCACCGTCTCGGAAGAAACGGTATATTTGCACTATACAAACCTGAAAAATCATGTCGGGCAAGCAAAAAAGAGGCAAAATGATAATACTCTCAAGCATCCTGCTCGCGACGCTGGCCGCCGCATTCGTCATCGTCCGTCTGCCGAGCTTCGGGCGTCTGCCCCAAGGCGAACGGCTCGAACGCATCCGGCAGTCGCCGAACTACCGCGACGGCCGGTTCCGCAATCAGGAAGCCGGTCCGATGATGACGGGCGACAAGAGCCGGTTGCGCGGCATATTGGAATTCCTCTTCCGCAAGCGCGAGGGACTGCGTCCCCACGATGCGGTGCCGGCGATCCGCACCGACCTGCGGGCGCTCGATCCCAAAAGCAACCTGCTGGTCTGGTTCGGGCACTCGTCCCAGCTGATTCAGGCCGAAGGGCGCCGGACGCTCGTCGATCCGGTTTTCCGCAACGCGGCGCCGCTCTCGATGCTCAACCGTCCGTTCAAAGGCACCGACATCTACCGCCCCGAAGAGATGCCCGACATCGACTACCTCATCGTCACGCACGACCACTGGGATCATCTCGACTACCGCACGGTCCGCGAGCTGAAAGAGCGCATCGGCACGGTCATCTGTCCGCTGGGCGTGGGCGAGCACTTCGAGTACTGGGGCTTCGACCCGGCGAAGATCGTCGAGCTGGACTGGCACGAACAACAGACGCTCGGCGACGGATTCACCGTCCGCTGTCTCCCCTCGCGCCACTTCTCCGGCCGCGGGCGGTCGTCCAATCAGACGTTGTGGGGATCGTTCCTGCTGCAAACGCCCGCGCGGAAAATCTACATGGGCGGCGACGGCGGATACGGATGTCATTTCGCCGAGATCGGAGAAGAGTTTCCGGACATAGACCTCGCCGTTCTCGAAAACGGCCAGTACGACGAAGCGTGGAAATACATCCACACGATGCCCGACCAACTGGCCAAAGCCGCAAAAGAGTTGGGTGCAAGGCGGATCATGACCGTCCACCACTCGAAATACGCCCTTGCCAAGCACCGCTGGGACGAGCCGCTGGCGACCGAGGCGGCATTGGCCGCGGACACCGCGCTGCACCTCCTGCGGCCCGAAATCGGCGAGGTGGTTCCGCTGGAAACTCCGCAACCGGAGCGTGCGCAGGCCGACGATCCGACGGGATTATAGCGCATCGGACAGGGTCCGGCTTCAACGGGGCTATGCCGGTTCCGCCGGCTCATTCCGCCGGAAGCCCGCGATCCGCGCCGAAACAACCCGCGCTGAAGCAACCTACGGCAAAGCGAAGCGGCCTGCGCCGAAACATCTTCGCCGAAGCGATCTCTGCCGAAACATCTGCGGCGGCAGTGAGGCGCCGACCTACGGCCACGGAAACCCGCATCCGACACCCGCGGAAAAAACGGCCTTTACCACGCATACTCAGGACCTGAGCGCTCCGGCTCTGGTATGCAATTTGCTCCGGAGGGAGGAAAATCCATATGCTATGAACAATTTTTCCTCACTGATCGAAAATTCGAAGCGGGCCGTACGTTACTGGTGGCTGCTCCTGATCATCGGCATCGCCCTGTTCGTCGTGGGCATTCTGATATTCGTCTACCCCACCCAAAGTTATCTGGGCATGTCGCTCGTATTCGGCTGGCTGATGCTCTTTTCGGGCATTCTCGAAGTCGTGCTTTCGTCGGCCAACAAACACTTCATCACGGGCCGCGGCTGGATGCTGGCCGGGGGCATCATCGAAATCATCCTCGGCATCATCCTGATCTTCAACGTCGCGCTTTCGGCCGCCACGCTGCCGATTTTCCTCGGTTTCTGGCTCATGCTGCGCGGATTCAGCGCCATCGGTCTGGGCGGCGACATGAACGCCATGGAGATTCCCGGATCGGGCTGGACCGTCTTCAGCGGCATCCTGCTGGTGCTCTGCTCGTTGTGGATTCTGTTCCAGCCGCTGGTATTCGGCACCACGGCCGTCGTGATCTGGGTCGGCATTTCGCTGCTCTTCGCCGGCATCGCCGCCTGTTCGCTTTCGATCCAGCTGCGGCGGGCGCACCAATGTCTCGGCAACCGCTGATATTTCCGTACGCCGTCAAGTCTGCCTCACCGTACAAGCCCCTCGCACCGAGGGGCTTTTTTTGTTCTCCGCCGCCGCACCGGGAACTCTGCCGTCCCCAAACAGCGACTGCCACACAAAAAAAAGTTCACACGGGAAGCCCCTCCTTAGAGGGGCTTCCCCTTTCCCACACCACGGCACACCAACCCCTCCCGGCGGCGAAACCGATGCAACCGGAAACGGCACAAGCCCCGAAAACACAAAACCAAACGGCCGGAGCGAAACGCCCATCACGCCGGTCAGGCGTGCGCGATCTCCGTCACGGCGTGTTCGAGAAATTCCTGCAGGACGAGCGCATGATTCTCGGCCGCATTTTTCGATGCGTACAGCAGCGTAACGGTCTCATTTCCGGCGATGCGGCGGACAAACTCCCGCACGGCCTGCGAGCCGCGCAGCTCTTCGAGATACCGGCGCCGGAACTCCGGCCAGCGGGTCTGCGGATCGGCGTGGTACCATGCGCGCAGTTCGGAGCTGGGCGTGATCTCCTTGGCCCACATGTCGTAATGCAGCGCATCCTTGCGCACGCCGCGCGGCCACAGTTTATCGACCAACACGCGGCAGCCGTCGTCCGGAGCGGCGGGTTCGTAAACGCGTTTGATTCGTATGCGTGTCATAAGTTCGCTGCCAAAGGCGTAAAAAGTTCGATCAGATTTTCTTCGGGGTCTCTCAGATGCACGACCCGCATCCCCCAGCCGGGCATGTCGGTCGGCCGGTTGACAAACTCCACGCCCCTTGCAGAGAGCGTTTCGAAGGCTTCGTCCACATTGTCGACTTCAAACGATACCATCATCTTATCCCTGCAGCCGGCCGGTAGCTCCTTGTCTGCGTTCCCGGCGACCGGCGCCATGAGGTCGGACGTAAATATCGCCACCCCCTCGATGCCTTCGGCCACCTTGAAACTGCCGTAACAGCCTTCGATATCGAAAGCCGCCTCCAAACCGAGTTTTTCGGTATAAAACCGGAAGCACTTTTCATAGTCCCTGACCAATAATCTTACATTGCTGAATTTCATAATCGTCCAATTAAAAAAAGAGATGCGCGAACGGGCCGTATCCCTTAAAATGAAGGGCGCCTCCCGGCGCCCTTCCCCATCAAAAATTAACCCTTAAAAATTATCCCCATTCCGAAAAACTTCCGAGAGGTAGTGGTGAAGGTAGTAAAGATCCGCATCACCCTGAATCACCTCCCGATGCAGAAGTTCTTCTTCATCGGAGATGCCGTCGTCCGAAACTTCGTTTTTGTCAATATCCTCCATAGGCATCTTGTAATTTTGCTTTGTACTAACTAAACGCCGCGCCTTTGGAAATATTGTGTGCCGGTCAGCACAAAATCATATTTTTTTCCTTGATCATCCGCCGCAGGTTGATAAGCGCATAGCGCATCCGGCCCAACGCGGTGTTTATACTCACGTCGGTCTGCTCGGCGATATCCTTGAAACTGAGACCGGCGAAATAACGCATCATCACCACCTCGCGCTGCTCGGCAGGGAGCAGTTCGACCAGAGCGCGCACGTCGCGCTCGATCTGTTCGCTGACCATGGCGTCCTCCACGTTCCGCTCGGCGAAACGCAGCGATCCCAATACATCGTATCCGGCTTCGGCTTCGGTGACGGCCTTGTTCTGCCGCTGGGCGCGGAAATAGTCGATCACCTGATTGTGCGCGATGCGCAGCACCCACGAGAGAAACTTCCCGTTGTCCGTATAGCGGCCGTCGTCGATTACACGCACGGCTTTGATAAATGTCTCTTGGAAGATATCTTCTGCAACATCGCGGTCCTTCACCATCATATTGATGTAGTCGCGCACACGGCGGCTATGGCGTTCGATGAGCTTGGATATGGCACTTTGGTCACCTGAGAGGTAGTGATTAAGCAATACCTGGTCACTTAATACTTGCACGTTCATACTCTTGTCTCCTAAATGTAGTTAAGAGTAGACTTTTCCCGATAGGCAATCCTTTTTAAGTTGTGTATGTCGATAATTTCATCGTTCGGGCTTTCGGAAACCCGGAGCTCCGGAGCCTTATCGGCGGCAAGATAAACACTTTTTTCCGAAAATCCAAATTTCTTTCTACTCCGGCGGGAATGTCCCGGCCTGTTTATTCGGATTGCAGAAACAGCAAAATCCGTGCCGGGACAGCACCGAAAGGCATTTTATTCGGAATCAGCGGTCAAGGCGAAACGGTCGAAGAGGCGGGTGAACCGGCACGCCGTTTTTCGCGGGAATCCACCCCGCCACTCGGCATCACTCCGCACGGCACGCCGCCTTGAGCGGCTCGACATGAATGGCGATCATCGTGCCTTCGCCGAACCGGGCGCGCAGGCGGCGTTCGATGTCCTCGGTCAGCTCGTGCGAGCGGCAGACGCTCATCGCGCCGTCCACGCGCACATGCACCTCGACGGCGATCGACGCGCCGATACGGCGCGTGCGCAGGTTGTGCGGCTCCCGCACTTCGGGATTCGCCGCAACGACACGCAGGATTTCCTCTTCCACATCCTCCGGAAGCGAACGTTCCAGAAGTTCGTCGAGTCCGGTGCGAATCAGGTCGAACGCGATCTTGAAAATGAAAACCGCCACGACGAGCGCCGCGATCGGGTCGGCGATGCGCCACTTATCGCCCAGAAAATAGGCGCACCCGATGCCGGCCAGCGTTCCCAGCGACGAAAGGGCGTCGCTGCGGTGATGCCATGCGTTGGCGATCATGCTCGGACTCGACACCCGGCGGCCTTCGCGCACCGTATAGCGGTAAAGAATCTCCTTGACGACGATGGAGACCGCGGCGGCCAGCAGCGCCACGGTGCCGGGACGGGGCAGCAGCCCTCCGTCCACAACGACGCGGATGGCACCGATGCTGTTCACCAGAATCCCCGTACCTACGGCAGCCAGCGCAAGGCTGATGATGATCGTGGCGAGCGTCTCGTATTTGCCGTGGCCGTAGTCGTGTCCCTCGTCCTTGGGTTTGGCCGAAATCTTGGCAAAGGCGATCACCACCACGTCGGTCGCCATGTCGGAGAACGAGTGTACGGCGTCGGCGACCATGGCGCCGCTTCGGCCCAGAATACCCGCCGCGAGTTTGATCCCGGCGAGCAGGAGATTGACCGCGAAACCGATAAAGGTCACGCGGTATATTTTCTTTTTGCGGATTTCAGCCTCACCGGACATAACGCACGTTTTTACGACAATGAACAAAAATAGTGAAATTTACGGAAACACAAGACCGGCGATCGCTTTTCCGGCCGGCTTCCCCCATCCCTAAGCGCGCCCCGCACGGCCGGCACCACCCGACACAACGGGCCGAAAAATCCCCGGCGGATATTCGCCGGGGATATTCCATATGATCGCGCGGCATCGCGCCCGCCGCAGACTAATAGCTGCGGGCGAACAGCACGCGGCGGTGCGACGGCTTGCCGGAGAAGACGCATACACCCTCCTCGTCGGGCGCGTCGATCGGAATGCAGCGGATCGTGGCCTTCGTGGCCTCCTTGATCGCCACCTCGGTCTCGACCGTGCCGTCCCAGTGCGCGAGCAGGAAGCCGCCCTTGTCGTCGAGCACCTGCTTGAACTCCTCCCACGTATCGACCTTGGTAATCATCGACTCGCGGTAGTTGAGCGCCTTCCGGTAGATGTTCTCCTGAATTTCGGTCATCAGGCCCTCGATACGCTCCACGAGTCCCTCCTGCGAAACGGTCTGTTTTTCGAGCGTGTCGCGGCGGACGAGTTCGATCGTGCCGTTTTCCATGTCACGAGGTCCCATCGCCAGACGCACCGGAACGCCCTTGAGTTCGTATTCGGCGAACTTGAAGCCCGAACGCACGTTGTCGCGGTCGTCGATCTTCACGCTGATGCCTTTGGCCTTGAGCTGCGCGGCAATGGCCTCGAAGCGCGTGCGGATCTCGGCCAGCTGGTCGTCGCCCTTGTAGATGGGAATCATCACCACCTGAATCGGCGCCAGTTTCGGCGGCAGCACCAGACCGTTGTTGTCCGAATGCGCCATGATAAGCGCGCCCATCAGACGGGTCGAAACGCCCCACGAGGTAGCCCACACGTATTCGAGCTTGCCCTCCTTGTTGACGTACTGCACGTCGAACGCCTTGGCGAAATTCTGGCCGAGGAAGTGCGACGTGCCGCTCTGCAGCGCCTTGCCGTCCTGCATCAGCGCCTCGATCGTAAGCGTATCTTCGGCTCCGGCGAAACGCTCGTTGGGCGACTTGTGGCCCACCACCACCGGCAGCGACATCCACTCTTCGGCGAACCGTTGGTAGACATGAATCATCTTTTCGGCCTCCTCGACAGCCTCCTCGCGCGTGGCGTGCGCCGTGTGGCCCTCCTGCCACAGGAATTCGGCGGTGCGCAGGAACAGGCGCGTACGCATCTCCCAGCGCACGACGTTCGCCCACTGGTTGCACAAGATCGGCAGGTCGCGGTACGACTGAATCCAGTTCTTATAGGTATTCCAGATAATGGTCTCCGAGGTCGGACGCACGATCAGCTCCTCTTCGAGCTTGGCGTCGGGATCGACGACAACGCCCTTGCCTTCGGGATCGTTCTTCAGACGGTAGTGCGTCACCACGGCGCACTCCTTGGCAAAGCCCTCGACGTGGTGGGCCTCTTTCGAGAAGAACGATTTGGGGATGAACAGCGGGAAATAGGCGTTCTGATGCCCCGTATCCTTAAACATCTTGTCCAGCGCGTCGTGCATCTTCTCCCAGATGGCATAGCCATAGGGTTTGATGACCATACAACCGCGTACGGCCGAATTCTCGGCCAGCCCCGCCTTCACGACCAGATCGTTGTACCACTGCGAGTAGTTCTCGTCCGACTTGGTGAGGTCCTTGAGTTCCTTTGCCATATATCTTTATTTTTGATTTTGTTTCAGCCTGCAAATATAATAAAAAAATAAAGGTCCGTCACCGGGACGGACCTTTATATTGACGAAACGGCCGCATCAGAAACGGAAGCTGAGCGTCGCGGCCAGATAGTGACGTTTCAGAGAGGTGTCGTACAGACCGCTCCACGTCTCCATGTCGCCGCCGTTTTCGGGCCTGCTGAAGAAGAGCTGGTACTGCGTCTGCTTGTTGGTGACATACTGATAGGCCAGCTCCAGCGTCGTGTTGCGTCCGAGGTTCACGCCGGCGCCGGCCGAGAAATAGTAGCTCTCATAGGTCGTCGGCATGCTGGTATAGGCGTCGTTCACATAGAAATCCCGCTCCTTGAGCATCGAATCGGTATAACCGCCGCCCACGCGCAGGGCCAGAATCGGCAGCGGCTTGACCTCGACGCCCGCACGGATCGAGTTCGTGCCTTGGAAATTATGCTTGAACTCCGCCTTGTAGTCCTCTTCGGAGAAGTAGTTATACTGCGGAACGTTCTTCACGCGGATCCCGTTGTACCAGTCGCGCTCGTAATCGATCGACACGATGGCGAAAGTGCCGAACGTATACGAAGCGCCGAACATCAGGCGTGCCGGCGAGGTGAAATCCCAGCTGTTGCCGCCGCTGTTGTTGGCCCGTGGCGTGGCGTTTCCCACCGTAGCCACCTTGTTGTCGGCATTATTCCTGATATCCGAAAAGATATCGGCCCGATAGGAGTAGTCGAGCGAATAGTAGGTCGGCGTATGGAAAGCCACGCCGACACGCAGGCCGGTCAGGGGCCGTGCGGTGAAGCCCAGCTTGAAATTCACGCCGCTGCCGTTCATCTCCATCTCCTGATAGAGATTCATCACGTCGAGCTGCTCGGCGAGCGCATTGCCGCTGCCGTCGTGTCCGATGCCGTCCGTGTTGAAATAGCCGTATTCCTCCTGATAGGTCACGCCCAATTTCTTATGTACACTCTGAATGCCGATCGACGCGCCGAAGTAGAGGATATTGTTGATATTGCCGCCCATCGAAATCGTGAACTCGTTGATCGAACCCGAATTCACCACATCCATCGAATGCAGCACCGAAGCGTTGCGGCCGATACGCTCCACCGCCCAGATCGGGTCCTTCACCGTTCCGTAGTTCCCCAGCATATAGGCGTCGTAGGCCAATATGGCCGGCCAGACATTGGGATTCCACGCATCGACGGGAACCGGTCCGTTCGGGCCTCCGCCCTCGGCCTCGCGGTCGGGCCTTACGCCGAAATTATTCATCTGCTGCGAAAAGATATCGGCGATCGTCGGCATCAGCCGGTCGGGCCGGTCGGGATCGTAGCGCGATTCCGACGAAAACGAGTAGCGGCTGTTGAAATCCGCGATGCGGTTCATGCCGATACCGAGCGTCAGGCTGGTCAGGGAACTTCTCGAACTCTCGAAGACGTTCAGGGCGACGCCCACGTTAGCGAATGCGAACTGCGATTTGCTGTTTCCCTTCCACGAAGCCGTTCCCGCGGTCGATGCCTTCGCCATGGGCACGAGCGGCGTGAGCGAAATCTCGTTGCGGCGGTACATGCCCAGCCCCGCCGGGTTGAGCGACATCGACGACAAGTCGGCGCCCAGCGAGGTGAAAGCCCCGCCCATACCCATCACGCGGGCCGTGCCGAAAACGTGCGTCTGCGAAAGCTGCGCCAGATCGGTAGCCCACAACATGTCGTGGTTCAGCACCGAACCGCCGAATTCGAGACCCGTATTTTGCGCCTGCAAAGGCGCCGCAGCAACGAAGGCCGCGCACAATGCCACTATTTTCATGCTTTTCATAATTCTCTCCGTTTTAGTTGCTACCGACTGCCATAACCGCGTCCTCCGCCGCCCGAACTGCCACCGCGCGAGCCGCCGCCGCTGTAACCGCCGCCGGAGCTGCCGCCCCGCGAACCGCCGCTGTTGAAGCTGCTGCCGCTGCCCGAACTGCCGCGGTCGTTGTAGCTGCTGCCGCGCGAACCGCTGTTGAAGTCATTCCGCGAGCCGCTGTTGAAATCGCCCCGCGAACCGCTGTTATAGCTGTTACCGCGGTTATTGTAACTGCTGCCCCGGTTGTTGTAACTGCTGCCGCGCGAGCCGCTGCTGAACGGACTGTCGCCGTTGCGGCTGCCGTAGCTGGTGCTGTAGGAGCCGTTGCGGCCGCCGCGCGAACCGCCGGCATAACCTCCGTTGCCGTACCGCGCCCCCGAAGTGCTTCGGCCGGGAGTGTAGCTCCTGCCGCGTCCGCCGGGATTGCCGTAATAGTCGCGGGGCCTGTATCCCGCATGGTGATGTCCATGCCAGCCGCCGCCCCATCCGGGCCCCCAACCGGGTCCCCAGTAGGGATGCCATCCGGGACCCCACCACGGATCATACCAAGTGAAGCCGAAGCCCCAGTTCCAGCCGCCCCATGCGTAGCTGGGATAGCCCCACCACGAGGGCGAGTAGTTCCAGCCGAAATACCAGCCGCCGTAAGGCGTGCCGCCCCATGTTCCGAACATCGAGGTTATGTATTTGGGTTCGACCCAGACCTCGTCGCCGGAAATGATGATGTTGTAGAAAGCCGGATCATACGCCGTGGCATAGGTGAACGAACTGCCGTAGCGGAAGTTGTAGTAACTCGACGGCATCCGGTAGGTCGGCGACTCGAATCCCCTCAGACGGCGCGCATAGGCACTCTCGTACGTATCGGCCAGAATATCGTTGTAAGGGTTCGAACTCGACTCGTCGTAATAACCGTTCTCCGCAGCCAAAGCCTGCGCTTCGGCGATCTTCGCCTCCCACTCGGCGCGGCGCGCCTCGGCCTCGGCCTTGCGGGCTTCGGCAGCGGCCTGCTGCTTGCGGGCGATGGCCGTTTTATCGTGCAGAGCATACAAATCGTCGTTGGCATACCCCGACGACGCATAGTAGCTCGACGAACAGCCGGCCAATCCTGCAGACAGGATAAGGGTTCCAATTAAAATATTCAACTTTTTCATAGCGCACATGGTGTTTGCGTTAGTTCTTTTCCAATAAACGAAAACCATACCGCTTTTAGTATCGTTTTCACCATATAAACGGCCGGAGCGCAGCAATACTGCACTTGTCCGCCTGATACAAAGATAGAAATTATTTGGCAAAAGCATCAAAACGAACCGCTATAGCCGCATTTTTTCCTGCGGACTGAATTTTTTTTCGCACGAAAATGCCGAGAAATAAAAAATATGTCTATATTTGCAGTCCCAAACGAAAGGTTTTTCGTCCGGGAGATTGGAGAGATGCCGGAGTGGTCGATCGGGCCGCACTCGAAATGCGGTGTACGGGCAACTGTACCGGGGGTTCGAATCCCTCTCTCTCCGCAGAAATACAACGAATAAAACAGCAAAACCCTGCAAATCACACATTTGCAGGGTTTTGTGTATTTAGTCCACAGGCATTAAAAAGCAATGTAACGCAGGTCGGCGGTGGCCTATTCGGTGTACCTGAAAATCGGCTGAAAAAGTACACCGGATTCCGCGTCACTCCGAACGGAATTCCCTGAGCAGTCCGATCCTCTCGGACATATCCGCCTCTTTCATCCTGCGGATCAGTGCGGCCAGCCGCATCGAATCGACCTCCAGTCCCATCGTACGGATATAAACCGCCTTGACGCCTTTCGACTCGTAGAGACGGTCGAACCGCCAGAACCAAGCCGGCCTTATGAGCTGCGGCTTGTAGTCGCGGCCGAGCAGCAGCCGGACCCAGTACTGGCCCCGGAAATAGAAGTCGTCCGCGTAAAGGACGGCATCCCACTCGATCTGCTCGCGGATCGCGAACGGTTCGGTGATGCCGTATTCGGTCAGGACGATATAGGGGCGGCGTTCGAACAGCGATCCCATGCCGTACAACAGGGCGAAGCCCGCCGTTATCACGAAACACCACCCCAGAACGACGTCGCGGACATAGTACAGAACAAGTCCGCCGGCGATGCCCGCAAGCAGCCCTGCGACGGTGATACACACCGCCTTCTTCCTCGATTTATGAATTATCATCCTCATCCTCAACCAGATTTTCATTCCGAAATCGTGCAAATTTGTCTCCAAAGGCATAAAAATTGAATCTCCGGATAAGAAAAAAACCTCGCGGCATGCGCCATTGTAAAAATCCGGATGGCAAAAGAGGAGACATAAATAACAAATTGAACAGATAATTTAAAACCGATCGAAAAATGTTGGAATATGAAATTTGGGGAAATACGGTCCAGACATGGGTCGTTTCCATACTCATCGTAATAGGGGCGTTCGTCGTCGTAAAACTGCTCTCCCTGCTGGGCAGGAAGGTCATAAAGCCGTTTATCGCCCGCACGAACAACCGGGTGGACGACATCATCTACTACTCCCTCGAAGCGCCCCTGAAATTCGCCGTGATGCTGCTGGGCATCTGGATCGCCATTCACCGGCTGGTCTATCCCGACCAGTTGGTGAAGTACGTAGACAACGCCTACCGCATACTGATCATACTGGACATAACGTGGGTCCTCGCACGTCTCTCCACGGCCCTGCTCCAGCAGTACTGGGGACAAAGGTCGGACGGCCATGCGGTGAAAATGATGCCGGTGGTCAGGCGGACGATTCTGGTCCTGATCTGGATCATCGGTCTGGTAACGGCCCTGAGCAACGTGGGTGTCGACATCAATGCGTTGTGGGGTACGCTGGGCATCGGCGGCATCGCCTTCGCGCTGGCCGCGCAGGACACGGTGAAGAACATCTTCGGCGCATTCACCATCTTTACGGACAAGCCTTTCGGCATCGGCGACACGATCAACGTGAACGGACTGGAGGGAACCGTGATCGACGTGGGCATGCGCAGCACGCGGATACTGGGCTACGACCGGCGCATCACGAGCTATCCGAACTACAAGATCACGGACGCCTCCATCGTCAACATCTCCTCGGAGCCGATGCGGCGGGCCATGGTGAAGCTGGGGCTGACCTACGACACGGGAGCCGAAAAGATGAAACAGGCGCTGGAGATACTGCGGGCCATCCCCGCGAAAATCAAGGACGTTTCCGGAAATCCGTCGGACGTCACGGCCTACTTCTCGGACTACACCGACTCGGCGCTGGTCGTCACGTTCTACTACTACATCGAGAAGCAGGGCGACGTCCTGAAAACGACATCGGACGTGAATCTGGAGATCCTCGACTCCTTCGCCAAAGCGGGACTCACATTCGCCTTCCCCACACGCACGCTGCTCGTGCATCAGGACGACGCGGAAAAAGCCGGCGGCGAACCGGCAGCCGCAGACGGTACGCAAATTCAGAACTCCTAAAAAACATCCCATGACGACTCAGCAAAACCGTCCCGCGACCGGCCAGCCGGATGCGTTCGACAAATATCCCTGTTATTACGGGAGCGATCTGGAGCTGGCGTACACTCCCCAGCGTTCCGTCTTTACACTTTGGGCGCCCACGGCCGACAAGGTCCGGCTGAACCTCTACGCTTCGGGCGAAGGCGGGGAACCGGAGGAGCGGCTGGAGATGCGGCCCTCCGACGACGGGACATGGCGCGTCGCCGCGGAGCGCGATCTGAAAGGGACTTTCTATACCTTCCAGATCGAGAAAGAGGGGAAATGGCTGGACGAAACGCCCGGCATCTGGGCCAAGGCGGTCGGCGTAAACGGCGACCGGGCGGCCGTAATCGACCTGCGCGAGACCGATCCCGAAGGCTGGGAGGCGGACCGTGCGCCCGAACTGAAAATGTATTCCGACATCATTCTCTACGAACTGCACCACCGCGACTTCAGCGTCGCCCCCGATTCCGGGATCGAAAACAAAGGCAAATTCCTCGCCCTGACCGAAACCGGCACCAAGACACCCCAAGGGGAGGCGTCGGGACTGGACCACCTCAAAGAGCTGGGCGTAACGCACATACACATCCTGCCCTCCTTCGATTACGCGACCGTGGACGAAGCCCGACTGAACGACAAGACCTACAACTGGGGATACGACCCGAAGAACTACAACGTTCCGGAAGGCAGTTACTCCACCGATCCGGCCGACCCCGCGGCACGCATCCGGGAGTTCAAGCAAATGGTGCAAAGCCTGCACCGGAACGGCATGCGCATCGTTCTCGACGTGGTCTACAACCACACGGCCTCGGTGGAGCATTCGAATTTCAACCTTACCGTCCCCGGCTACTTTTACCGCCACAACGCCGACGGCTCCTATTCCGACGCCTCCGGCTGCGGCAACGAAACGGCTTCGGAGCGCGCGATGGTGCGGCACTACATCGTCGAGTCCGTCAAATTCTGGGCGAAGGAGTACCATATCGACGGCTTCCGGTTCGACCTGATGGGCATACACGACATCGAGACGATGAACCGCATCCGGGAGGAGCTGTCGAAAATCGACCCGACCATCTTCATCTACGGCGAGGGGTGGCTTGCGGCCGACTCTCCCCTGCCGCCGGAAAAACGCGCCGTGCGGGACCACGTCGGACAGATGGAGGGCATCGCCGTTTTCTGCGACGACTTCCGCGACGCCGTGCGGGGCAGCACGTTCGACGAACACGCCTGCGGATACGCTTCCGGAAATATCGGCGGACACTACGAACCCGTAAAATTCGGGATCGTCGGCGCCACGCAGCATCCTCAGGTAGATTACAACGGACTGCTATACAGCTCCGTGCCCTACGCGGCCGCCCCGTCCCAAGCGGTCAACTTCGTCGCCAGCCACGACGGTTACACGGTCATCGACAAACTGCGGCTCTCCGTCACGGGCGACCGGGCAGAAGAGGAGCTGCTCCCGATCGACAAACTGATACACACCATCCTGCTCACGGCGCAGGGTATTCCCTTTATCCGCGCCGGCGAGGAGATGATGCAGGACAAGCAGGGCGAACCGAACAGCTTCCGCTCGCCCGATGCCGTCAACCAAATCGACTGGGCGCTGAAAGCCGAACACCGCGGGCTGTTCGACTACATCCGGCAACTGATCGCCCTGCGCAAAGCGCATCCGGCGTTCCGCATCCCGACGGCCGAAGGGCTGCGGCAGTGGCTCCGGTTCCTCGACACGGGCGATTCGGGCGTGATCGCCTATACTTTGGGCGAACACGCCAACGGCGATGCGTGGAAAGAGATACTGGTGGCCTACAACGGCAACCGCCATCCGGCCGAATTCCGGATTCCCGAAGCGGAGCGGATCGTGGTCTGCCGCGACGGCCGGATCGATCCCGACAGCCGCGAGCGTCTCTCCGGAGAGGTCGTCCGCATGGCCCCCTCCTCGGCGCTTATCGCATACTGCGAATAATTTCCCGGAAGTTCATCCTCCGGGGTACAAATTTTGTATTACATTGACTGTCAACCAAAATTATAAAAATTATGTATTTCTTATGGTATTTACTCATCGGCTTGGCGGCCGGATGGATCGCCAGCCTGATTTTCAAGGGCAGCGGCTCCGGATTGCTGGTCAATCTGATCGTCGGTCTGATCGGCGGCATTCTGGGCGGCTGGCTCGTTTCTTTGTTCGGATGGGTTCCGACGGGCACATGGGGAACTTTCCTCTCGTCGATCATCGGCGCCATCGTCCTGCTGTGGATCGTATCGCTGTTCACACGGCACAAACCCGCTAAAACGATGTAATTATGGAAAAGTATTCGACAAAAGAGAACGAAACCTACCGGGAGCATGCCGAAAAAGCGGTTCACAAGGTAGAAGAACACGGCCAGAAGGCCAGACACAACCTGCAGGAAAACATGCAGAAGCTGAAGGATGACGCCGAAGAGGCGGCCATCGAAGCAAAGAACGAAGCCCGAACGGGCGTTCACAAGATGGCCGGCAAAATCGAAGAGGCCGGCACGAAAGTCAAGAATGCCACCAAAGAGGGCATGACCAAAGCCGCCCACAAGGTAAAAGAGACGGCGACGCAGGCGGCGAACCGGATCAAGGAGAAAGTATGACCCGGCAGTCCCGGCAGCAGAAAAGGGAAGTCTTCGGACTTCCCTTTTCTGCTGCGCCCGTCTAAGCCGGTACGAGTATGCCCGGATCGGCAGCGACTTCGTGCATGAAGTCGCACCGCACGGGTTCGCTGTGCAGCTCCTGCTCCGGATAAGGTTTGAGCAGGGCGACGATCTGCGCATCGGACAGCGCGGGAGTGAGCCAGCGGCTCTCATCGTCGGGACGGAGAATGACGGGCATCCGGCCGTTGGCGTTGTTGACGTAGCGCATCAACGGATTGGCTTCGGTAGTGATTATCGAGAATGTCGTCGTCCACGCAGCGGTCGCACGGCAGTACCAGCGATCGTAAATCCCGGCCAATGAGAAGAGAGGACGCTCCTTCAGGGTCACGTACAAGGGGATCTTACGATGCTGTTCATGGCGCCACCCGTAGAATCCGCTCACGGGAACCAGACACCGTCTCTGACGGATCGGAACCCGGAACGACGCGTTTTCGAAAATGGTTTCCGCACGGGCGTTGACCGTCTGGTTGCGGACCGTCACGACATCCTCCGGTCTGCGCAGCCAATAGGGAATCAGCCCCCACCGGGAATACCGGATCTGCTCGTCCCCGATCAGGACCGGATAGGGGAGATGCGAAAACGCGCAGGCACGCAAGGGCGGACGGAGATTACGGATCAGATCGGCCTTCCGGCCGAAATGCCGGGCAAGCTCCTCAGGCCCGGCAGCGAGGAAAATATGATAACACATGGCATGACAGAATTACAATTCGGGCCTGCACGGCCCGTTCGAGACATAAAAACGCAGGGAGCATGACGACGGTCGCCCCCTGCGCTTTTCATACGGCAAAAACTATTTCGTAGCTTTCGTAAAGTTGCCGTCCTTATCGAAATCGAGTACCGTCTTGTCCGCGAGGGCCACCTTGTAGCCGTCGGCGGTCGTCTCCATCATGACGATCCGCTGCCCCGCATAGTTGTTGCCTGCATAGGTCTTGATCTTGGCGGGAATCACCGACATGGGAACCGAACCGTTCTTCATGATGATCTGCGAGCAATCGCCGCTGCCGCCCTCGAAAGAGACTTGGTTGCCGCTGTTGAAGTAGACAGTGTACTTGTCCCACGACGCCTCGCGGTCCATCTCCACGGCCTTCACCTTTTCGCCGGGGAAATTTTTCTGAATGAATTCCTGCGAGTTCTTCGGCAGTTTACCGAAATCCACCTTCTGGGGAGCAGCGCTTACGGCAAAAGCAAATACCGCAGCCGCGACGAGTAAAAGAATTTTTTTCATAATATAAAGAATTTAAGTGATGAATGATACCGGAATACCTGCAAATGGTATTCCATTGAGGTTGAAATTGTTCGAAAAATATTTTTCATGCTGAGAATCAGTTTTTTTCAGGGGACGCCCAAGCCGCCGCATGTCCGGATCCGGCCTGCCGGACAGCACGAACGGACTGCGGGGCCGCCTCATACGTCCGCACCCGTAAACAGTTTGAGGATATAGCCGATCAGGAAGCTGATTCCGGCGATGCCGAAACTCAGCAGGGCCATTTCGAAAAAACGCCGTCTGAAACTCTCGCACCGGACCACGGCGTAATAGTAATTGAACAGGGCGATCACGGTAAGGGCCGCCAGAAGCATGACTCCCAGCGCGGCAAGCGCACTCGAAAAGAGCAGATAGGGAAGTATCAGTATGGCGACCGTCACCAGATAGGTGACCCCGGTGCAGACCGCAGCCCGAAGCGGATGCTTCTCCCGGCCCTTTTCCGACTTGGTCGCAAGGTACTCGGAAGCCGCCATCGAAAGGGCCGCGGCAATGCCCGTGATGCCGCCCGTAAGCGCCACGAGCCGCGGCTCGTTCAGCGCCAGCGTGAATCCGGCCAGCGCGCCCGTGAACTCGACCAAAGCATCATTCAACCCCAGCACGACCGAACTTATGTAGCACAATCGCATCCCGCCGGCCAGCGTCGTCAGCTTCTCCCCGTGACGTCTCTCCTCCGAAGCTATCCGCACGAACTCCTCGCGTTCGGGATAGCGCGAATAGCTTGCCGCCGTGCCTTTCTCACACTGCTCCATCTGCCGGACCACGAAAGCCCGTCCCAGCACCCTGACCATGCCCACATACCACAAAACACGTTTGGGATCGGGAGTCACCGTACGGCCCGTACGGCTTCTGAGGACCTCGCAATGCCGTCTTTCGTCCTGCATGATACGCAGCAGCGTCCGTCGGCGGACCGGATCCTTTTCCAGTCCGGCCAGCCGGCGGTAAACTTCGCACAAGGTAGTCTCGTCCCGTTGCAGGGTCAAAAGGTTTTTTGTCATCGCAGTCCCGTTTGTGTGGTTATTTCACCCGCCACTCCCCGGCCGGGGAGTGGCGGGCCTACACTCCGGGGTCCGCAAAAAATCTGCCGAACAGCGACCGAACCTCCGCAGGAAGAAGCTTCTACCTCAGGGTCCGAAAACCCGAAAAAAATCCATCCACCCCTTACTGCGTGTTTTGCAGGAATATCCATCCTCCCGTTTTTTCAATCCATCCAAAAGTATTTTTCATGGCATAAATGATGCACGCAACTGCATCGAAAAGGGTGCCGGACAACAAATACGAGCATATACCTTAATATAAATGGCAATAACGGTTTAACCGAGTATTAACTTAATTAATCATTCTATCAACTATGAAAAAAAAGTACTTTTTCACCGCATTCGCTGCGGCTTTGCTTTTCGCAGGATTCGCCTTTACGGCCTGTGACGACGATGACGACAACAGCGCCCCCGGCACGAAGCCGACGATCAAGTTCGAAAACGTAATCCCGACGAAGAATTACGTTCAGAGCGGCACGTTCGCCGCCGTCGCTCCCGGTGCGACGACCTCGTTCACATTCCATGCGGCCAAAGGACAGCGGCTGATGTTCGCCACGATGTATTCCTATTCCAACGACCTGTTCTTCGCCCCTGAGAATCCGGGCATCGCACTCTTCAACGATGCGGGCGTCCCCTATACCGGCGTCATAGCCAATGCCGTGAAACTCTGGGACAACGGAACCCGCGTCAACGAACAGCCCGGCCCCAACGTCAACCATCCGGGCGTAGCTCAGGCCGGCGTAGTGAGCGAGGTGAACGGTACGGACACGGAGGGTCACACCTACCCGGCGGCTTCGAGCCTGCTTCAGGTAAGTCTGACTTTCGACGCCGTACAGTCGCTGTTCACCTGCACGATCTCCAACATCTCTAACGGCACCTCGAACGAGACTCCGTTCTCCGGCGGCGTATTCGTCGTATCGAACATGCTCGACGGCAAGCTGGTGATGGAGAAGCCGTTCTTCAACGTCGATCAGAAATCGGGCGTGGAGCTGACCAAACTGGCCGAAGCGGGCAACGTCGATCCCCTGAAGTCGCTCGTAGCCGATCAGACGGGAATCATCACCACGCTGCACGGCGCCATCGTAGTAGTCTACACGGGCAACACCAACCCGATCTATCAGCTGGGACAGAAAGACGCACAGCTCGGTCTGGCGGCTCTCGCACAGCGCGGCGATCCGGGACAGCTGAAAGCTTCGCTCGAAAAAGTCCCGCAGGTGCGCAAGATCTACACGATTACGAAGACCGCCCTGCCGGGCGAGAGCATGGAATGCACCTATGAGGCCGCAGCCAACGAAAAGGTAGCGTTCGCAACGATGTTCGGCTATTCGAACGACTGGTTCTTCGCCAACGGTCCTGAGCTTAACGCACTGACCAAAGGCGACATAACGAGCAAGACCGTCCTGCTCGACGACGGTACGGCCGTAAGCCAGTATCCCGGCGCCGGCAATGCCCAGTCCGTATTCGGCGGAACGCTGATGCCCGAAGACAAGGCCATCAGCGCAGTCGGCGACACCTACCCGGTTCCCGCCGTCGACGGAATCGTCAAGATAACGATCTACTAAGGATCGTCGTGTGTGTTAATTGCGGCCGGAGCAGGAAACTGCTCCGGTTTTTAAACCCGTACAATCATGACAAACGACAAATCACAAGAAGGCAAGGTTACCGTTGCCGTAGAAAAAAAGACCTCCAAAATTCCCTCGATGGTCTACCTGAGCGCCGGTCTGGGCGCATTGGCGGTCTCGGCCTGCATGATGTTCCGCGGCCGTAAATCCGCAGCGCTGCTCGTCGGCCAGTGGGCCGCCCCGCTGCTGATCATGGGCCTTTACAACAAGATCGTCAAGACCGAAGGTCACGACCGCCCCGAATCCGGGACGGACAGATTAAACCGAATCATTTAAAAATCACGATTATGGACAAGACAAACCAGATGCACGGCGAAAGCCGTGAACAGCAAAACGATACGCAGAGCGCCCCGATGCAAAACGGCAATACGAACGACCTCGACAGCCGGAGCCACAACCGCGACAACAGCGGCATGCACGCAGGCGGCACCGAAGGCAGCAGCTACCGGCCACAGCCGGACAACAAGGAGCAATACGGCTCGAAGAAAGGCTCGTACTGGGAGGAGAAGGGCTCCGACCGGGAACAGAGCATCGGAAGCCGCATGAACGAGGAGAGTCTCAAGCAGAAACAATAGTCAGGCCGGCTTCCGGCATGTTCAACTTAATACAGCGAATATATGTTTTACCATTCCAAAGAACTCCAGTTCAAAGCGCGGGTGTCAAGACCCGATCCCCGCTTCGCGCGGCTGCTGCTCGAACAATTCGGCGGCGGCAACGGCGAGCTGAAAGCCGCGATGCAGTATTTCGTGCAGGCGTTCGCCTGCCACAACCCCTATCCGGACAAATACGACATGCTGATGGATATCGCCACCGAAGAGCTGGGCCACCTCGAAATCGTCGGCGCCACGATCCAGATGCTGCTCGCCGGCGTCAACGGCAACCTGAAGGATGCGGCCGAGCGCAACGACGTCTTCGGCGAAAGCATTTCGAAGGACGATTTCATCCATTCGGCCTTTTCGATCAATCCGCAGTTCGGCGTACTGACGGGCGGCGGTCCGCGTCTCACCGACAGCAACGGCGTGCCGTGGCAAGGCTCCTACGTCAATGCCAACAGCGACCTGACGGTCGATCTGCGTTCGGACATAGCCGCCGAATCGCGCGCCAAGATCGTCTACGAATACCTGATGCAGTTCACCGACGACAAAGACGTGCTGGCGACGCTCAACTTCCTGATGACACGCGAAGTGGCGCACTTCCAGCAGTTCGAAGCGGCGCTGGGGACCATCCAGCCCAACTTCCCGCCGGGAGTGCTCCAGAGCGATCCCCGCTACAGCAACATCTACTCCAATCATTCGACGGGAGAGGATGCCCGCGGCCCGTGGAACGAGGGCGAAAGCACCGGACTGGGCGAAGAGTGGCTCTATGTCGAGGACCCGCGCGAGCAGGTGCTCGAAACCGACGGACTCACGCAGCTCAAACCGCAGGGAACACCCCGCACCGAAGCTTCGGTGCGCAGTGCGGACAAGAAACTCAGCAAGGAGCGCAGCGGCGAAATCCGCAAGGCGACGCCGGAGAAGAACCTCCGGTGGTGCGAGTACGAACCGCAAGACACCAAGGCGTCCCGCCGCCAGCCGGTCGAACAGGACTAAATATCCCGTCGGCCCGCTGGGTGTGAACGCTCCGGAATTTCAGCCGGAGCGTTCTTCCTGTTTTGCATGCGCTTTGCAGCAAAATACCGCAAACATCAAATACATATATTTATGAAAAACGGAGTAATGATGCAGTATTTCGAATGGAATCTGCCCAATGACGGTAAATTGTGGACGCAGTTGAAAGAGGACGCCCGACACCTGCACGACGTCGGCGTCACCTCGGTCTGGATCCCGCCGGCCTACAAAGCCGACGAACAGCAGGACGAGGGATACGCCGTCTACGACCTCTACGATCTGGGCGAGTTCGACCAGAAAGGCACCGTCCGCACCAAGTACGGCACGCGACAAGAGCTGGAGGAGGCGATCGCGGCGCTGCACGCCAACGGGATTTCGGTCTATATCGACACGGTGATGAACCAGAAAACCGGCGCCGACTACACCGAGAAGTTCATGGCCTGCGAAGTCGATCCCGAAAACCGCGAGCAGGTGATCGGCGCCCCCGTCGAAGTCGAAGGCTGGACCGGATATACCTTTCCGGGGCGCGGCGACAAGTACTCCCCCTTCAAATGGCACTGGTACCACTTCTCCGGAACCGATCAGGTTTACGAGACCGGCAAGCGGGCCATCTACCTCATCCAAGGCGAAGGCAAGAAGTGGAGCGAAGGGGTAGACGGCGAGAACGGGAATTACGACTTCCTGATCTTCAACGACGTGGATTTCGACCATCCCGAAGTGATCGAGGAGATGAAACGCTGGGGCGCATGGATCGCCCAAACGCTCGATGCCGACGGCATGCGTCTCGATGCGCTCAAACACATCCGCAACACCTTTATCGGCGAATTCATGCACAGCGTCCGGGCTTCGCGCGGCAAGGAGTTCTACGCCGTCGGCGAATACTGGAGCGGCGATTTCGAGTCGCTGGAAGCCTACCTCGACGCCGTGGACCACCAGATCGACCTGTTCGATGCGCCGCTTCACTTCAAACTCTTCACCGCTTCGCAGCAGGGGCGCGATTTCGACCTGCGGACGCTGCTCGACGACACCCTCGTGCGGAAACATCCCACGCTCGCCGTGACGTTCGTGGACAACCACGACTCGCAGCGCGGCAGTTCGCTCGAATCGCAGGTCAAGTCGTGGTTCAAGCCGCTGGCGTACGGCCTGATCCTGCTGATGAAGGAGGGGTACCCCTGCATCTTCTACGGCGACTATTACAGCATGAAGGGCGAAGCGTCGCCCCACCGGGCCGTTCTCGACATACTGCTCGACGCACGCCGCTCGCGGGCTTTCGGCGAGCAGACCGACTACTTCGACCATCCCAACACCGTGGGGTTCACCCGCGCAGGCGACGAGCAGCATCCGGATTCGGGACTTGCGCTGCTGCTCTCCAACGGCGAAGACGGCGAAAAGGTGATGTCCGTAGGCGTAACGCATGCCAATGAGACGTGGCACGAGATCACGGGAAGCTACGACGACGAAATAGTCATCGGAGACGACGGCAAGGCCCTCTTCAGGGTACACGGAGGAAAACTGGCCGTCTGGGTCAAAAAATAATGCGTCCCCTATAGGCCGAAACAGCCGAAAGAACGGCCTGCCGGGCCGGAATGGTATACGTTTTGTATTCTTTCCGAGCAACGCCGCATATTGCGTCAACAGTGCGGCGTTACAAACTTGCTTTCGGCCGAAAGGTTTTTTCGGCACGAACGACAGCACAATGTCAAACTAAATTCTTTATCAGTCATGAAAGAGTCAACCAACAAGACCGCCGGCCGCACGCAGACCGGACAAAACAAATCGGCGACCAAGTCGTCCCGCACGACCACCTCGCACGCCAGCTCGACGAGCCGAGGAACCGCCAAAAGCCAGTCGTCCGCCACGGGCCGCGTATCGCGCAGCAACAATCCCGAAGGACACAACCAGTACACCAAAAAATCGCAGGGCAACTGCTAACGACGCAGTTCGTCTTTCGATAGAGTGTCGCAAGGGACTGTCTGACCGGGTTCAGGCAGTCCCGTCTTTTATCCGCCGACCGTCCGGCAGACCTGCAGGGGATTCACGCCGCCGGATCGTCCGGCAACAGGGCGGGCACCGATTTTGCACACACAATCAGAAACGGCTGAACGATGAAAAAGGCTTGGGCTTATATTCTTCCCACACTGCTCTGCTTCGTATTGGGAGGGCTGGTCGGATGGTGGCAGAACGACGCGATCCGCGAATGGTATCCGCATCTGGTAAAACCTGCGCTGACGCCGCCCAATGCGGCATTTCCCATCGCATGGAGCATCATCTACCTCTGCATGGGCCTCTCCGCCGGACTGGTTCTGACCTCCGTCTCGCCCTTGCGCCGGAGGGTTATGGCGCTATGGTTCGCACAGCTGGGATTCAACGTGCTGTGGAGCATCCTCTTCTTCGTATGCCGAAGCCCCCTGCTGGGAATGATCGACATCGCGCTGCTCGACATTCTCGTCGCCGCCTACATTGCGCAGAGCGGGAAAATCCGGGCCGGAGCGGCGTGGCTCTTCGTTCCGTACCTCTGCTGGATACTCTTCGCCACCTATCTCAACGCCGGCATCCTCGCGGCCAACGGCACGGAGCTTTAAGCTGCCGCACGGCCACCCGCCCGACGCGGAAAGAGGGCGCATCATCCGATCAGCAGATCCTCCAGACGGACTTTGGGGACATAGTGCGTCCCGTTTTTCCGGTAATAGGCGCGGTCGCCGTCGGAGCCGATCTCCGTCAGCTCGATCTTCTCGATGCCCTTGCCGAGTGCGAGAATCAGCAGCGGCTCCGCATCCAGTCCGAACTCCCGCCTGATCGGCTCCTTGTCGAACGCTCCGATGCAGATGCCGTTCAACCCGATTTCGACCGCCTGCAACAGCATGCTCTGGGCTGAAATGCCCAGATCGATATCGACATAGCGGTCCTCGGCGACCGTCGAGCAGATGATGATGAAAGCGTTCGGCTCGGTCCCCGGCAGGGGCAGATGAAGTTCGGGCAAAGCCCCTCCCAGCCGGATATGGGGCAATACTTTGGGAGCCTCGTCCGCCAGTACGGGCCGGAAGCGCAGCACCTGCTGATTCCGCGCCGAGGGGATTTTGGCATTCACGCCGATAATGCGCCGGAGCTGATCCCCGCGCACGACGAACCGCGCGTCGTAACCGCGATGGCTCCGGTTTTTGAGCAGTAGCCTGCCCAGCGTCGCCAACGGCCTGCGATTGCGCGGCCCCGATGCCGTCCGGGCCAGATACTCTTCCATTTTCCGTCCTAAATAGTCGTCCGCCATTTTCTTCAGAATTAATCCGGAGACAAAGATACGCAAAATCACCGGACGAAAGAGCGGCATTTATTCACTATCTTTGCAGGAATCACCACCATGACGCAACGGAAAATCATACACATCGACATGGATGCGTTCTACGCCTCCGTCGAACAGCGGGACCGCCCCGAATAC
Organism: Alistipes finegoldii DSM 17242; assembly: GCF_000265365.1. Classification (NCBI taxonomy): domain Bacteria; kingdom Pseudomonadati; phylum Bacteroidota; class Bacteroidia; order Bacteroidales; family Rikenellaceae; genus Alistipes; species Alistipes finegoldii. The sequence continues at coordinate 1,980,253 of NC_018011.1, read as the reverse complement.
CGGGGCCGGCCGATCGCCGTCGGCCATGACGGCCCGCGGGGCGTCGTCGCCACGGCCAGCTACGAAGCCCGGCCCTACGGGGTGCGTTCGGCGATATCCTCCGCGCTGGCGAAACGGCTCTGTCCGAACCTGATCTTCGTGCCGGCGCGTTTCGACGTCTACAAGGAGGTGTCGCGGCAGATCCGCGCCGTCTTCCGCGACTACACCGAACTCGTCGAGCCTCTTTCGCTCGACGAGGCGTTCCTCGACGTGACGCACCTGCGCTCGGCGACCCTCGCCGCCCGCGAGATCAAAGCCCGCATCCTCGCCGAAACCGGACTGACCGCATCGGCCGGAATATCGGTCAACAAGATGCTGGCCAAGATCGCTTCGGACTACCGGAAACCCGACGGACTGTTCACGATCCCGCCCGGACAGATCGAAGAGTTCGTCGCGGCCCTTCCCATCGAGCGGTTCTTCGGCATCGGGGAGGTGACGGCCCGGAAGATGCACGGCATGGGAATCCATACGGGCGCCGACCTCAGGCTGCGGGACGAAGCGGAGCTGGTCCGCCATTTCGGCAAGGCCGGACACAGCTATTACGGCTATGCCCGCGGCATCGACGAACGCGAGGTCACGCCGAACCGCATCCGCAAATCGCTCGGCGCGGAGACGACCTTCGCCGAAGATACCGACGACCGGGAACAGCTGCGGCTGGAGCTGTCGGCCGTGCGCGAAGAGGTCTGGAACCGCCTGATGCGGCACGAATTCAAGGGAAAGACCGTCGTGCTGAAACTCAAGTTCGACAATTTCCGCCAGATAACCCGGTCGAAGACGCTTTTCGCTCCCGTCAATTCGGCCGAAACGCTCAGGCAGGTGTCCGAGGAGCTGCTGGCGGCGGTCGATTTCCGCGGACGGAAGATCCGCCTGATCGGCCTTACGGTCGGCAATTCGCCCGAAGCCTGCACCGAGTGCGTGCAGCTGCGATTCGATTTCGGGGAATCCGCCCGGAACGTTTAAACGACTTTTCGCACGACCGGCGGCAACACGGGAAGGGAAAAGACGATAATTGTTTAAAAAGAGACCGTTTATGGGGAGCGAAGCCCTTGCCCGATCATCGGGTTTTTAGTAATTTGCGCGAAATTTCGCAGGCCCCGCGCACCGGCCGGACAATCGCACGCAGACGCGTCGCCGCCTGACAAACACGGAATCAGTCACTCTGCAAATGCTGAAAAAGATACTGAAATATACGTTCCGGACGCTGCTCGTCATCCTCCTCGTCCTGATGCTGGTCCCCGCCCTGCTCTACATCCCGGCCGTTCAGGATTTCGTCCGGGGCAAGGCTGTCGGCTACGCATCCCGGACGCTCGGAATGGACCTGTCGGTGGAGCGTCTGCGGCTCTCCTTCCCGCTGCGGCTGTCCGTGGACAATACGCTGCTGACCGACAAGGGCGACACGCTCCTCTCCTGCGGACACCTTTCGCTGGATGTCGCCGTGTGGCCCCTGCTCCGCAAAGAGGTCGCCGTGCGGAGTCTCGAACTGGCAAAACTCGCGGCGCATTACAGAGATTCCACGGCAGGCATGGACCTGAAGGTCGCCGCCGGACAGTTCGCCGTGAACGACTGCCGGGTCGGCCTGCCGGCCAAAACGGTCGGCATTTCCCGTATCGCGCTGACTGACGGGGATGTATTTCTGAATACGGCGGAGAGCGCTCCCGCCGAAAAGGCGGACAGCGCCGCGGCCCTGCCGTGGCAGATCGACGTCGGGAAACTGACGGTCGCAAACCTCGTCTTCGGGATGCGGACCGCCCCAGCGGCAACCGACCTCTCCGTCCGGCTGCCGGACGGGGAGGTGGATAGCTGCCGGGTTCTGCTGGACAGCCGGCAGGCATCCGTGAAAAGCATCCTGCTGAACAGGGGCGGATACGCCTACCTGACGGCCCCGGCGGACGCCGGAGAAAAGGCTCCGGACAAGACGGCTGTTCCGGACAAGAGAACGGCCTCGAACAAAACGACGGCCCGGAGCAAAGCGGCGCCCTCCGACAAAACAGCGACTCAGGGCAAAGCGGCGCACCCCGATAAAACAGCGGCCGCAGACAACGCATCATCACCCCACGACGCAGCGGCCGACGACGGCGAAGCTCCCGCCCTGCCGTGGACCGTCCGGGTCGGCAGCGTCGCGCTGAACGACAACAGCCTCGAATACGGAACGCTGCACCACCGCCCCGCGGCGGGATTCGATCCGGCGTTCATCGTCCTCTCGCCGCTCGACCTGTCGGTCGATTCGATCTACAACCGGGGCGCCGACATCGCCCTTCGGATCCGCCGGCTGGCGTTTACCGAGCGCAGCGGGTTGTCCGTACGGAATGCCGCCGGAGCGTTCGCAATGGACTCCACCGGCATTTCGCTCTCCGGGTTCGAACTTGCGACGCCGCTTTCCGGCGTCCGGGCCGAGGCGCACGCCGGAGCCGGAATCATGCGAATGGCGCCCGACACCCCGCTGACCGCCGACCTCTCGGCGAGCCTGAATACGGAGGAGATAAAACTGCTCTATCCGCAATTGATTCCCGCCGCGCTGGACGACCGGATCGTCCGGATCAAGCTTTCGGCGGCGGGAACGCTGGGCGACATCAAAAAGGCGGGGCTGGACATCTCGTCGCCCGGACATATCGACCTTGCGGTGAACGGCACCGCGAAAAACCTGCTCGCCCCGGAGCGGCTGGAAGCCGCGGCCCGTTTCGAAGGGGAGTTCCGCGACATGGCTTTTCTGCTGGAGATGCTGCCCGACACGGCCCTGCGGCGGCGCGTGACGATTCCCGAACGGATCACGCTCCGCGGAGCGGCGGACGCGGACCGGGGACTTTACTCGCTCGCCTCGACGCTGAACGCCGACGGCGGCCAGCTGACGCTGAACGGCCGGATCGACCCGGAAAAACAGATATACGATGCGGAAGTCCGATGCGACAGCCTTCCGCTGAACCGGTTCCTTCCGGCCGACTCGCTGGGCGCACTGGATTTCACGCTGACGGCCGGGGGCGCCGGATTCGATCCGTTGCTGCCGCAGACACGGGGAAGCGTCCGGATGCGGATCGGCCGCGCGGAGTACCGGAGCCACGATTTCGGCGGAATAGAGCTGGATGCGGACCTCGAAAACCAGCACCTCTCCGGCCGTCTTTCCGACCGCGACGAAGCGCTCCGTCTGCTGCTGTCCGTTTCGGGAACGCTGACGGAGCGGGAACAGCGGATCGGCGTGTCGGGCAATGTCTTCGACTTCGATCTGGCCGACATGGGAATCACCCCGGAGCAGATCGGCGGATCGTTTGCGCTCGACGCCGACGCTTCCGCTTCGGATGCCGGCGGCATGGCCGCACGTCTCACGCTGGACAGCATCGTAATCCGCAGCAAAAACCGCACGGACCGCATCCGCCGGACAAACGTCACGTTCGGCACCGACACCACAGCCACCCGCGCCGGACTGACCTCCGGCGATCTGACGCTCTCGTTCGCCGCCCCCGAACCGCTCGATTCGCTGACCGCCGCCGCGTCCCGGAGCGCCGGGGTGCTGGCGCAGCAGATCCGCTCGCAACACGTCGATATGGATTCGCTCAAAACGGTCCTGCCCGATTTCGGACTGCGGGTCTCGGCAGGACGCGACAACATCCTCAGCAGTTTCCTGAGAACCAAAAGAATCGCTTTCAGCTCCCTCGACATCGCCGGCACGAACTGCGACTCCCTGCCCGTATCGCTCCGGATGCGCGTGGAAAAACTGGCTTACGGCAGCATCGTTCTCGACACCCTGACGGCGTCCGCGGTGCAGAACGGGAGCCGGCTGGAATATGCCCTCCGCGTGGCGAACGCCCCCGGAAATCTGGACAACATAGCCCTCGCGGGAGTGTACGGCCACGTCGTACGGAACACGGGAGCGGTGAATTTCTACCAAAAGAACCGCGCAGGCCGGGAAGGATTCCGCTTCGGGGTGGACGCAGCGTGGAACGACAGCCTGATCCGTGCGTCCGTAACGCCCCTCGCCCCGGTATTCGGCTCCGAGCCGTGGACAGTGAATCCCGGCAATTACCTCGTCTACCGGTTCGACGGAAACCTGAGCGCCGACCTCGACATGACTCACGGCGACCAGCGGTTTGCGATCCATACCGTTCCGGAAACCGACTCGCTCCGCGGCATCCGGCTCGACATCGCAGGGCTGAACATCGGCGGAGCGCTGGCGATGCTCCCCTCCGCCCCGCCCGTCGGCGGCGTGCTGGGCGCCGCCGTGACCCTGAACACGGGCGCCGACTCGCTGGCTGTCCGGGGCGACGTTTCAGTCGCCGGACTCTCGTACGACAAGCAGCGCTTCGGTGACGTCGGGCTGGGCGTACGCTATGCACAAGGGCGGGAACAGCAGGCCGACGTGCGGCTCACGCTGGACGGCGCCGACGTCCTGACCGCGCGGGGCGACTACCGCAAAGAGCGGGAAAGCCCGCTCGACCTCACGGCGTCGATCCCCGGATTCCCCCTGCAGCGGGCCGACGTCTTTCTGCCCGCCGACATGCTCCGTCTCTCCGGCATCCTCTCCGGGAAGCTCCACGCGGGCGGAACGCCGCAACGGCTGCAGTTGAACGGCGGTCTGCAGTTCGCACAGACGGAGGTCCGCGTGCCGATGATCGGCACTTCGTTCCGTCTCTCTTCCGACACGATCCGCATCGACGACAGCCGGGTCCTGTTCGACGACTTTGCGGTCACCGCCCCCAACAAAAGCCCGCTGACGATCGGAGGCTACGTCGATCTGACCGACTTCGGCCGCATAACGGCCGACATCGCGCTGCGGGCGTCGGATTTCCAGTTCGTGAACGTGGCCCGGAAGGAGGGAACGGACGTCTACGGGAAAGCCTATCTCGATCTGGACGCGACGGCCAAAGGCCCTCTGGACGAACTCGTCGTCCGCGGCAGCGTCGCACTGCTCAAAAACACCGACATCAACTATGTCATGCAGGACTCGCCGATGGACGTGAAGGAGCGTCCGCAGAACATCGTGACCTTCGTTTCGTTCCGCGACATGGACAACCAAAGCTTCGCCGAGGCCACCCCGACGGTGCGGATCGGCGGTATGGACATCCTCCTGAACGTCGACATCAACGACGACGTCCAAGCCGCCGTGGACCTCTCCGCCGACGGCAGCAACCGGATAGACCTGCAAGGCGGCGGCAACCTGACCTTCACGATGAATCCGCTGGGAGACGTCAGCCTGTCGGGCAAATACGTCCTTTCGGGCGGGACGGTGCGCTACAATCCGCCCGTGATCTCCCAGAAGATATTCAAGATCACGCCGGACAGCTATGTAGACTGGGTCGGAAACGTCGCCGACCCGGCCTTCAACATTACGGCGGTCGAAACCGTCCGGGCCAGCGTCTCCGCGGACGGGCAGGATTCGCGCTCGGTGAATTTCAACATCTCCATCAATATCCGCAATACGCTGAACGACCTCGAAGTCAGCTTCGGACTGTCCGCCCCCGAAGACCTCACGATGCAGAACCAGCTCAATTCGCTGACGGCCGAACAGCGGGCCAATCAGGCGATGAACCTGCTCATCTACAACACCTACACCGGTCCGGGAACGACCGCCAAGGTCAGCACCGAGAACCCGCTCAACTCGTTCATACAGAAAGAGCTGAACCAGTGGGCGCAGAACAACCTGAAGGGCGTGGACCTCAGCTTCGGCATCGACTCCTACGGCGAGGACGACCCGAACGGCCAGCGGACCGATTATTCGTACCGGCTGTCCAAAAGTCTCTTCAGCAACCGCGTGCGCGCCGTCATCGGGGGCAAGTTCAGCACCGACGCCGCCCCGTCGCAGAACCTGAAGGAGAACCTGATCGACGACATTTCGCTCGAATACATGCTGACCAAACGCGACAACATGTATCTGAAGGTCTTCCGCCACACCGGCTACGAAAGCATCCTCGAAGGCGAGATCACCGAGACGGGCGTGGGCTTCGTCATCCGGAAGAAACTGCTCCGGCTGGGCGACCTGTTCAAACCGATGCGTCCCAAAGCGGAAAAGGAAAAACAAAAACGAAACGAGTCCGATGCGCGTCAGAAATAGCTGCATACTCCTCTGCGCCGCACTGCTCGCGGCGGCCTGTTCCACGACCCGGCGTCTGGGAACGGACGAAGTCCTGTACACGGGAGTTAGGAAGATCCGGATCGAACCCGATTCGGGCGTCGTGCTCTCCGCAGCGGCCGAATCGGCCGTGAAGGAGCCGCTCTCCGTGGCCCCGAACAACCCGCTTTACAGCCCCTATCTCCGCACGCCGCTGCCGATCGGCCTTTGGGTCTACAACTACCTCTACACGCCGAAGGAGAAGGGATTCAAATACTGGCTCTACAAGCGGCTGGCCAAACAGCCCGTGCTGATCTCCAAGGTACAGCCCGGACTGCGGACCAAAGTCGCCGAGCAGGTGCTCGAAAACTACGGTTATTTCGGCTCCCAAGCCGAAGACTCCCTGCTCTACCGCAAGCACGGCAGAAAGGCCAAGGTCTATTATACGCTCCGCATCGCGCCGCCGTGGTACTACTCGAACATCTCCTACCCGCAGGCCGGGGGCGGCCTGCAGCCCCTGATCGACAGCATGCGGGCGACCTCCCTGCTGCGGGTCGGGGCGCAGTACAACATGGACTCGCTGACGCTCGAACGCAAGCGCATATCACAGCTGCTGCGCAACAGGGGCTATTATTATTTCCGGCCCGAATACATGGAATACCTCGCCGACACGACCGTCGAACGGCGACGGGTCGACCTGCGGCTGAACCTCAAACCGAACGTCCCGGAGGTGGCCCTCAAACCCTACCGCGTGGGCGACATCACGGTCCGCCTCACCAACATCAAACCCGGTCCGGCCGATACGTTCCGCCTGCGGGACGTGCGGGTCATCGCCCAAAGGCCGATGAAAATACGCCCGAAGATACTCTCTCGGACGCTCTCGCTCGAACCCGGCCAGCTCTTCACCGTGGACGCTCAGAACCGCACGCAGACCGCCCTCAACAAACTGGGCATTTTCCGCTCGGTCAATCTGGGCGTCACGCCGCTCGACTCGCTGCGGGGCGCCGACACGCTGGACGTGGTCATCGACGCCCAGTTCGACTATCCGCTGGAAGCGGCGCTGGAGACCGACGTAACCTCCAAGTCGAACAGCTTCATCGGTCCGGGCATCACCTTCAAGGTCAGCAACAACAACCTCTTCCGGGGCGGCGAGGTGCTCGCCGTGAAGCTGAACGGCTCGTACGAATGGCAGACGGGCAACAAGAACTCCGGGGGCCGTTCGTCGCGGCTCAACTCCTACGAACTGGGGCTGAACGCCAACCTCAACATTCCGCGGCTGCTGCTGCCGTCGTTCGCAACGCGCAGGCTGAGATACCCCGGCAGCACGACGTTCCAGCTGGGCGTGGACCTGATGAACCGCCCCAGCTTCTTCCGGCTGATCGCCTTCAGCGGCTCGGCGGGCTACAATTTCCAGACTTCGCCCTACAGCCGCCATTCGCTGACCGTATTCAAGCTGACCTACAACAAACTGCTGCACACGACCGAAGCTTTCGACAAGACGATGGACGAGAATCCGGCGATCGCCATGAGTTTCCGCAACCAGTTCGTTCCGTCGATCAACTACACCTACACCTTCGACAAAACCTACGGCCGCACCGGCAACCGCCGTTTCTACTGGCAGAACAGCGTCACCTCGGCCGGAAACATCCTTTCGGGCGTCCTGAGCCTGTTCGGCAGCAAACAGCCGCAGCATTTGTTCGGCAACCGCTTCTCGCAGTTCGTCAAGGAGGTGAGCGAAGTGAAGTTCTACCACCGCATCGGACGCCGCAACAACTGGCTGGCCACCCGTTTTCTCGTCGGAGTGGGATACGCCTACGGCAACTCCGAAGTGATGCCCTACAGCGAACAGTTCTATATCGGCGGAGCCAACAGCATCCGGGCCTTCACGATCCGGTCGCTGGGTCCGGGCAGCTACCGCCCGCCCGCAGACGACCGCAACGGCTATCTGGACCAGACCGGCGACTTCAAGCTGGAGGCCAACGTCGAATACCGTTTCGGCATCATGGGACGGCTGAACGGGGCTGTTTTCCTCGACGCGGGCAACATCTGGCTGTTGAAAAAGGACCCCAAGCGTCCCGGCGCCGAACTCAAATGGAAAGGGCTGCTCAACGAAATCGCTCTGGGAACGGGCTTCGGACTGCGTTACGACATCAGCTATCTGGTCATCCGCGCCGATCTCGGAATCGGCCTGCACACGCCCTATCCGAATCCGGACAAAACGGGCTATTACAACATCTCCAGCTTCAAGGACGGACTCGGTTTCCATTTGGCCATCGGCTATCCGTTCTAAATCGGCGACGGGGAGGATTCCCCTCCGAAAACGGCTGCGGATCGGCGCCCGGCAAAACGGCCGGGCCGCCGGAGGGGCCGAATTTATCTTTTCGGCAGCGGAAAATCGCCGATCATTGGTAAATTCTGAAAATAATTATTACCTTTGCGAACCGCAAGGAGAGGTGCAGGAGTGGTTGAACTGGCCCGCCTGGAAAGCGAGTAAACCCCTAAAGGGTTTCAGGGGTTCGAATCCCCTCCTCTCCGCCAGAGGCGTGAAACACGCAAGCCCCGCAAAACCGAAGTCCGCAGATTATTTCTGCGGACTTTTTCATTTCCGGCGCCAACACCTCCCGTTCACTCCATTTCGGTCAGATGCTTCCAGTAACGGCGGGGCATCATGCGCCGCTGCTGACGCTCGTTGATCCGCTGGGGAATCGCCAGCGCCCGGAAATAATTCTTCCAGAGCAGCTGAAACTGCCGTTCGTCCTCGGCCAGCCAACGGTCGGCGAGCTTGTCGGCGATCATGCCGCGGTCGTCTTCGAGCGTCACCCGGCGCGCCGTCCGCCCGTCGTAATAATATCCGTAATCGCGCCGCCGGTCGTAGATAAGCCACCGCTGGTCGGCGAAACGGTCCGTAAAGTAATCCAGCGACAGCGGCAGGGCGTCGTGTTCGGGAGTGGCGGCTGCAAAATAGGTGCCGTCGGCAGCCTTCTGAAGCCGGACGAACTGCCTGAGCCGCTCGCACTCGTGCGAAACTTTGAGCGCCAGCCGGTGCAGCGCCTTCATGTCGGGATCGGCCTGATCGGCCAGCACGCCTCCGCCCTCGTCGAAAACCCGGCGCATGCAGCGCAGCATCAGCAGATCGCTCCGCTCCTGCTCCCCGTGCCATGCGTAGACGAGCATCGAACGCGCCCGGACGACAAGCCTGCGTTCCAGTCCGCGCCAGACACGGGCGGCGTGCGCCGGATCGGTCGCGACCTCGTGCACGCGCTCCGTAAAAAGCGGTTCCGGCTCTCCGGGACCGATCAGCTGCTCCGGGAACGCCCGCATCGCATAGGCGTCGAACAGCGCCGAGAGCAGCCCGTCGAAAGATTTATCATAACGAAAAACCAACATCGCATTCAGAAAAGGGTCAGCTGCCCCTCGTTTTTATCCGGTTTCTGCCGCTTAGGCGCAGTCAGCAGACGGCGCACCTGCTCCGGCCGCAGTTCGTTCACCCCCTGCCCCGTGGTCAGCTCGCGGCAGCGGACGAAATACTGCGCCTTCTTCATCACCACGCCGATCTGCCGCAGCGACTGCATGGTCAGCGTGCGGTAACGCCGCGAGCTGACGATCAGCCGCGCCGACTTGACCCCGACGCCCGGCACGCGCAGCAGCGCCTCGTAGTCCGCGCGGTTCACATCGACCGGGAAAAATTCGGGATGCCGCAGCGCCCACGCCAGTTTGGGGTCGATCTCCAGATCAAGCCGGGGCGTCTGCTCGTCGGCGATCTCCTCGGCCCGGAATCCGTAGAACCGCATCAGCCAATCGGCCTGATAAAGCCGGTTTTCGCGCACGAGCGGAGCTTTGTCCAGCGCAGGCAGCCGCTTGTCGTAGGGATTCACCGGAATAAACCCCGAATAGTAGACGCGCTTCATCGTGGGACGGTCGTAGAGCGACGACGAAAGCAGCAGAATGTCGCAGTCGCTCTCGTCGGTGGCCCCGACGATCATCTGCGTGCTCTGCCCCGCAGGGGCGAAACGGGGCGCATGGCGGAAACGGCCGCGCTCCTCGGCGCTCTGCAGCACCCCCTGCTGGATGTAACTCATCGGGCGGTAGATGCTTTCATAGTTCTTGTCGGGAGCCAGCAGCAACAGGTTGCGTTCGGTCGGGATTTCGATATTGACGCTCATGCGGTCGGCGTAACGCCCCGCCTCGGCCACCAGTTCGGGACTGGCGCCGGGAATACTTTTCAGGTGGATGTAGCCGTTGAAACGGTGCACCGTCCGCAGGTCGCGCGCCACGCGGACCATCCTTTCCATGGTATAGTCGGGGTTGCGGACGACGCCCGACGAGAGAAACAGTCCTTCGATGTAGTTGCGCCGGTAGAACTCGATGGTCAGCTCGGTCAGCTCGTCCGGCGTGAAAGCCGCCCGCCGAATGTCGTTGCTGCGCCGGTTGATGCAGTAGGCGCAGTCGTAAATGCAGACGTTGGTGAGCATGATTTTCAGCAGCGAGACGCAGCGGCCGTCGGCCGTGAAAGAGTGACATATGCCCCACCCCGCCGTGCTGCCGACACCGCCCGCGCGATGCCGGCGCGTAACGCCGCTCGACGCGCACGAGACGTCGTATTTGGCCGATTCGGCCAGCACCTTGAGTTTTTCGAGCACGGTCTCTTTCATGGCGGCAAGTTATCGTTTTTTTCCATAAAACCGCCCCCCTCCGGCCGATATTTTTTCGGGCTTTTCCGCACCCCGCTGTATGCGTGGACAATAGCGCGGAAGCACCCCGGACGAAGTCCGTGCGACAAAAAAAGGGAGCCAAGCTCCCTTCGTACATATCCGCGACGCACTCAATCCGGCGCACCGCGTCCGGCCGCGCTCCGCTACCGGATAAAATGCGTCCACTGCCGCTCCTCGGCTTCGGGCGCCAGCGCCGGACCGACGCCCGCCTTCAGCAGGCGGGCCATGTTGCGGGCCAATACGCGCATCGTCTGCAGCCCCTCGGCGTCCTCGCGGGCTTCGCCCGGCAGACGTCCGTGGACGCTGTTCCAATACTGCGACGGAACGACCGGCATGTTCATAATCGTAAAGTATTTGTTCAGCCGGTCGAACGTCGCGCTCGCCCCGCCCCGGCGGCATACGGCGACCGCTGCGCCGGGCTTGTAGGCGAGATATTTCCCGCAGGAATAGAACACACGGTCGAGCAGGGCGCAGAGCGACCCGTTGGGACCGGCATAGTAGACCGGCGAACCGACGACGATTCCGTCGGCATCGGCGAGTTTCTCCCGCACCGTCGTATAGAGCGCGTCCGAAAAGACGCAATGCCCCAGCTCGGCGCATTTTCCGCAGGCGATACATCCCTGCACGGCCTTGGTCCCGATATGGACGATCTCGGCCTGCACGCCCTCCGACTCCAAGATCCGCGCGACCTCGGAAAGGGCTATAAAAGTGTTTCCCTCGCGATGGGGGCTTCCGTTTATCAGCAGTACTTTCATGGTATCAAGAGTTTTCGCAAAGATATATTTTTTCAGCTATACACCGCACATTCCGCGCCGGAGAACTCCGCACGGCCCCGCCGCGGCAAAGCCCCGCAGACGCCGCCCACCGGTTCAACGGCTCCGGCATCCCAGCTCACGGCTCACGACTCACGACACTCAGCTCATGCCCATGGCTTTCGGCCCTCGGACCATGGCTTTCAGAAAACAGCAGTGCCCGGACAGACGCGCCGCACCGCCCCCGCGACCGGAAATACGGACACAAAAAAAGGGGATTCTTTCGAATCTCCTTCACTCTAATGCCTGACAAGAACTATTTGTTGCAGCACTCGCCCTCGGCTTTCTCGGCGCAGTCTTTGGTCGAATCGCACTTCTCGGCGCAGCAAGCCTCCGTCGAGTCGCACTTCTCGGTGCACTCCGTGCAGGCAGCGGCTTCGGTCGTAGCGGCAGCGGCGGCAGCTTCGCCTTCGGCAGCCTTTTTGTTCGAATTACCGCAGCAGCTTACCATTGCGACGGCAGCCATAACGACGACAAAAGAGAAAATCTTTTTCATAACGTCAAATGTTTAATTATTAGTTTTTCTGTAACGCCGCAAAGTTAGATATTAGCAGGATAAATGCAAATAAAAAACTAAAAAACTTTCGAAAAGGGAAGTTTTTCAGTTCAAAAGGTCGGCAATGGAGAGGGTTTCGTTCTTGACGAAAGCCTTGGGGAAAGCAGACGACACCCTGCCCTTGAGAATGATGGCCTCTTCCGTGGTGAGACAGTCCCCGACCGCGACCTTGAAATAGGGATTCTCGTAGACCATGTAGACCTTGATTCCCGGATAGTTCTCTTCGAAAAGCTGCTTGGCGGCGATGGCCCCGGCACGGGCGTCCTGACCGTTGTCGAAGAAGATGCAGACCCGGTAACCGGGGAAACGCAGGCGGGCGCCCGCCCGCGAAGCTTCATTCACGGCCCGCGCCGCATCCCCGTACTCCGTAACGGTGACCTTTGCCGTGCCGAATGCGGCGTCGGACGCCACGGGAGCAGCCAGCCGCTCCTTGAACGCATCCAACGACTGCGCGCGCAGGGGCGTGTAAGCCGCGGCGGCAAAAAGAATCAGCAGGATGGTCAGCGATCTGCGCATTACTCTTCCAGATAGTTTTTCACGTCGTTCAACGACAGCCCAAAGATATTCAAAAAATCCGACAACGGCATCATCTCCCGCGAAATTTTTACGCGCGCGGGACCGCCGCGCCCCTCGACGGCGAACGAGACGCCGATCTTCGAAATATCGTCCTCCCGGATCTTCTTGGTCATCACATGGAGCGCCATCGGGTCGGAAGTCCGGATCCGCCACAGCGTCGTGACGCTCGCCGTCGCACGACGGGGCGCCTCGGCCGGCTCGCGCAGAGCGACCTTCGTCACGACTCCTCCCGCATAGTAAACGGTGAGCGACGCCTTCTCCAGTTTCAACTTGTGCCCCGTGCCGTTCTTTACGCGCAATACGATCTCGGCCCCCGACAACCCCTGCCGCCGGGCCTTCTCGACCGCTTCGAGCCGGATGTTTCGCTGCGCCTTCTCGGCCATCCGGCGGCAGGAGCCCAACGGCAATACGACCCCCAGCAGCAGTATGCAGAACAGCATGCGCCCCAAAGTCCGGCCGCAGCCCGAAACGCCACCCGCAGCCCCGGACCGGCGACAAAGCGGACTCCCCGACGCGCCCCCGCCCGCCGCAGCGGAACAGGAACGGGCCTGACCCGCCGAAGCGTCCTCTTCCGAAGAGCGAATCCGGCGGCAGAAGCGGTTATCCGAGGGCGCACTGCCCGGTCGTATGCGTTTTGCGTTCATCGTCACTTTTGTCCGGTGTAAATCTGCGCGATCCCGAAACTCTGGCTCCGGGCGCGGCACTCCCTGAACCCCGCGCGCTCCATCATCGCCATGAACTCCTTCGGCGCCGGAAACTCCCCGACCGACGCCGGGAGGTATTCGTAAGCCCGCTTGTCCTTCGACACCATGCCGCCGATGCGGGGCAGTATCTTATAGGTATAGAATTCGTACAACGCCCTGAACAGCCGGTTGCGGGGCCGCGAGAACTCCAGTACAACGACCTTGCCGCCCGGCTTTATCGTGCGGGCCATTTCGCGCAGCCCCGCATCCAGATCCCCGAAGTTGCGCACGCCGAAAGCCACCGTCGCCACATCCACCGATGCGTCGGCCACATGCAGGTGTTCGGCGTCCCCCGCGTCGAGCACGACGCGCCCGTCGAGCCCCCGCGCCGTCACCTTGCGGCGCGCCACGTCGAGCATCCCCTCCGAAAGATCCACGCCCAGCACCTGCACGCCGCGGATGCGGCGCGCCATCTCGATCGCCAGATCGCCCGTGCCGGTCGCTACGTCAAGTATCCGGTGCGGACGGCAGCGGCGCACGATGCGCACCACACGGCGGCGCCAGATGCGGTCGATGCTCATCGAGAGCGTATGGTTCAGCAGGTCGTACTTCGGCGCGATGTTGTCGAACATCTCGCGGACCTCCTCTTTCTTGGTCTGTTCGGTATTGTACGGTTTCATTCGTATCGGATCGATTCGTCGGGTTTTACGGTAGATACTATGCAGGCCGGCACCACGAGCAGCGCGACGATCGCCGCCACGACGCCGGCGTTGAGCGCCAGCCACCAGCCCCACCCCAGCGCGACGGGCACTTCGGAGAGCAGGTAGCCCTCGGAGCTGAGTTTCACGACATGGAAATATTTCTGCACGAGACACACGGCCAGCCCCGCGGCGTTGCCCCATGCCAGTCCGCGCAGCGTGACGAACGCCGCCCGCCAAAGAAACACCTCCCGCAGCGTAGCGTTGCGCATGCCGAACGCCTTCAGCAGGCCGATCATCCGCGTACGTTCCAGCACGAGGATCAGCAGCGCCGAAGTCATGTTGAAAAACGCCACCACGAGCATGATGCCGATAATCACCGCGGCATTCACGTCATGGGCCTTCAGCCAGTCGAAAATATTGGGATAAAGCTCCGTCACGCTACTCACGGCGAGGTTCGCCGTATCGTCGGCATCGTCGTAGAGCAGGGTCCGTCCGAGCCTGCGGGCGAAATCGTCGGCTCCGGCCAAGTCCGAGGTGAAAATCTCGTAGCCCGATATCTCGCCGTCCGACCAGTCCGCCAGCCGCTGCACGTTGCGCAGGTCGGTCATGATCACCGCGTCGTCCATTTCGTCCATTCCCGACGAGTAGATTCCCGCCACCTTGAAACGGTCGCGCCGGGGCCTGTCTCCGGTCTCGACGAAGAGCATTTCGACCTTGTCGCCCACGCCGAGCATCAGTTTCTCGGCCATGCCGCGCGACAGCAGTATATCTTTCGTACGCACCGAATCGCCCACACGGGGCAGCTCGCCCTCCACCAGCCACTGGCCGAACGACGACCAGTCGTAATCCCCGTCCACGCCCTTGAGCATCACCCCCTGCACGGCATCCGCCGTACGGACGATACCGCCCTTGACGGCATAGGGGGCCAGCGACACGAATCCTTCGGTGGTGCGGATCAGCTCCTCGGCGCGGGCACTGCGGCGCACGGGGTCCGAATCGAGCGTCCCCACGCCCCGCACGCCGTTCACCACGGCATGTCCCGAAAAGGCGGCCACCTTGCGGGACACCTCCTGCTTGAAACCCATGATCACGGCCATCGCCAGCAGCATCACCGCGACGCTCAACGCCACGGAAATCACGGCGATACGCTCCATCACACCGGGTTTGTTCTCCGGGGTGCGCTGCGCCGTCCGGCGGGCGATGAAAAAGGCGAGATTCACGGCTGCTTAATTTGCTGGAAAATTTATGCAAAGTAACACAATAATTTCGTATTTTTGCCCATCATAAACCCACTTTATGAAAAAACAGGCACTGATCACGGGAGCCACATCGGGCATCGGACGCGCCACGGCGCTCCGGCTCGCGGCCGAAGGATACGACATAACGGCGACGGGACGCCGCGCCGAACGGCTCGAAACGCTCCGCCGCGAAATCGAAGCGGCGGGCGGCCGCTGCACCGCGCTCGTCTTCGACGTGCGCAGCGAAGCGGAGGTCCGCAAATTCCTGAGCCCCCTCGAACGGGTGGACCTGCTCATCAACAACGCCGGACTGGCGGCCGGGCTGGAACACATCGACCAAGGCGACACGGCCGACTGGGACGCCATGATCGACACCAACGTCAAGGGACTGCTCTACGTCACGCGGGTCGTTACGCCCAAAATGGTCGCCGCGGGCGGCGGCCACGTGTTCAACATCGGCTCGATCGCGGGCACCGAAGCCTACGAAAACGGCGCGGTCTACTGCGCCTCGAAACACGCCGTGCACGCCATTTCGCAGTCCATGCGCGCCGACCTGCTGTCAAGCGGAATCAAGGTGACGGAGATCCGCCCCGGCATGGTCGAGACCGAATTTTCCGAGGTGCGCTTCCACGGCGACAAGGAGCGCGCCGACCGGGTTTACGACGGCGTCACCCCGCTTACGGGCGACGACATCGCCGAAGCGATCGCATGGGCCGCACAATTACCGGCCCATATGAACGTTAATGAAATGGTACTGATGCCCTCCCAGCAGGCGGGCGCTTACTACACATACAGAAAAAACCGTTAGACTATGACACACATGCTTTTGACCCTGCTTCAGTCGGGATATTACGCGGATTCGGGTTCTCAGGGAATCCACTACTCCGCAGCCATGATCGGAATGTACATACTGATCATCGTGATCGGCATCGCCGGTTACGCCGTGCAGGCGCGCCTGCAGTCGGTGTTCCGCAAATACTCCAAAGTCCAGTTCCCCGGCGGGCTGACGGGCGCCGAGGTGGCCGAAAAGATGCTGCGCGACAACCACATCCACAACGTCAAGGTGACGCATGTCAGCGGACACCTGACCGACCACTTCAACCCGCAGACGATGACCGTCAACCTGAGCGACAGCGTCTACTCTTCGACCAGCGTCGCCGCGGCCGCCGTCGCCGCCCACGAGTGCGGGCACGCCGTGCAGCACGCACAAGGCTACGCGCCGCTGACGCTCCGCTCGCAGCTGGTGCCCGTCGTGCAGTTCTCCTCGACGGCCGCCACATGGGTCATCATCCTCGGACTGGTGCTCATGACCACCACACAGAACGCCCTGCTGTGCTGGATCGGCGTAGGCATGATCGCCATGTCGGCGATCTTCTCGCTGGTCACGCTTCCCGTGGAGTACAACGCCTCGGCCCGCGCGCTGGAGTGGCTGCAGGTCAGCCGCACGATGCAGGGAGCGCAGCTCGCTCAGGCGAAAGAGGCGCTGGGCTGGGCCGCACGCACCTATCTCGTAGCCGCACTGAGCGCCGTCGCGTCGGTTCTCTACTGGGTCTTCGTAATCCTCGGACGGCGCGACTGATTCCCGGATGAACACCCCCGAAAAAGACTGCATCCACCGGGGATGGATCGCGGCGCTGGCGCTGATCGCAGTGCTGACGGCCGTCAGTTTCATCCCCCCTCAGAGTCTGGGCGGCGTAAAACTCCGCCGGGCCAATATTCTCTCGGACCTCGTGGCGTTCGATGACGCGGTCGCCGCGGCCGAGGAGCCTGCGCTCTTCGACGAGGAGGATTTCCACGTCGATATGGAGCAGGTCGCCGAACGGATCGAAGCGGAGCGGATCGAAGCCGATTCCGCACCGCGCCCCGTACAGATCACCTTCGAATGGACGCTCGCCCCGGACAGCGTCCGGCGCATGCCGGTCGTTCCCGACAGCGCCCGGCTGAACCCGACGCTGGTGGAGATCGAGGATTTCGGCACGCCCGATTCGAGCCGTCTGCGGGCTTTCTACGACACGCTGCTCTGCGCCCGGCGTCCGGTGCGCATCGCCGTGCTGGGCGACTCGTTCATCGAAGGCGACATCCTCACGGCCGACCTGCGTGAAAGGCTCCAGCAGGCTTACGGCGGCGGAGGCGCGGGCTTCGCGCCGATGGCCTCGCCCCTGACGGCGTTCCGCCGCACGATCAAAACCCAGTCGAAAGGCTGGACCTCCTACAACATCATGCAGCGCAAGGCCGCGCCGCAGAACCTGCGCGAGAACTTCTACGTTTCGGGCTGGGTCTGCCAGCCTGCGGCCGGAGCTTCGACCCGCTGGGAAAACAGCGACTACCGCAAGCGGCTCGACAGCTGCACCGCGGCGCGGGTCTTCTTCATCAGCCCCGGCGAAAGCCGCGTGGAGCTGACGCTCAACGACTCGCTGCGCCGTGAATTCACGGTCGAAGGCGCCCCGAACATACGCCAGATCGCCGTCACGGCTCCCCACGTCCGCTCGCTCTCGTTCAAGGTGCTCTCCGGCAACGAGGGATTCATCGGCTACGGCGCGGTGTTCGAAGCCGACGGCGTGGTGGTGGACAACTACTCGGTGCGCAGCAACAACGGGCAGGCGATGTTCTGGACCAACCCGTCGGTCAATGCGCAGATGAACGACCTGCTGGGGTACGACCTCGTGATCCTGCAATACGGACTCAACATCATGCAGACGGGCGTGAGCAACTACACCAACTACGCCGGCCAGATCGAGAAGATGGTGGCTTACGTCCGCCAGTGCTTCCCGACCGCCGCCGTGCTGGTGCTGGGCGTCAGCGACCGTTCGGTGAAGACCGACGCCGGTTTCGAACCGATGGACGCCATTCCCCACATGCTCGGCTACCAGCGGGGCGCCGCCGAAAACACCGGAGCGGCCTTCTGGCCCACCTGCGACGCCATGCGTTCGCTGGGCGGCATGGAGCAGTTCGTCGCCAACGGCTGGGCCGGCAAGGACTTCACGCACATCAATTATGCCGGCGGCCGGCGCGTGGCGTGGTCGCTCTTCGACGCCCTCAACGCCGGGGCGAACCGGGCCTATACGGAAGCGGAAGCCGCACGCATCCGCCGGCAGGCCGAGCAGGCCGTGCTCGACAGCCTGCGGCGCCGGCGGATCGAACGCGACCTGATCCCCGGCATTCCGCCGGAAACCCTCAACGCACCGCTGAAATGACACTCCCCGCATTGGACGGCATCCCGGAAAAGCTGCAGGCGCTGCTCACCTACGACGCCTCGTCGCCGCTGATCTTCAGCAGCGGGCTGTTCCTGTTTCTGTTCGCCGGATTCATGCTCGTCTACAGCATGTTCCGCCGTGCCCCGATGGCCCGGATCGTCTACGTCATCCTCTTTTCGCTCTACTTCTACTACAAGTCGAGCGGCATCTACTTCCTGCTGCTGATCTTCGCCGCGACGAGCGACTACTGGATCGCCAAAGGCATCCATGCCGCCCGCTCGACGCGGGCAAAGCGGTGGCTCGTGGTGCTGAGCGTGGCGGTGAACCTCGGCATGCTGGCCTACTTCAAGTACACCAATTTCCTGATCGACATCGCCAACCAGATGTTCGGGCAGGGATTCATGCAGTTCCAGAACATCTTCCTGCCCGTCGGCATCTCGTTCTTCGTCTTCCAGTCGATGAGCTATACCATAGACATTTACCGCGGTCAGCTCAAGCCGCTCGACAACTGGTGCGACTACCTGTTCTACCTCTCGTTCTTCCCGCAGCTGGTGGCCGGGCCGATCGTCCGCGCAAGGGACTTCATCCCGCAAATCCGGCAGAACCCCATCGTCGTGACGCGCGAAATGTTCGGCACGGGCGTCTTCCTGATCCTGACGGGTCTGTTCAAGAAGGCGATCATTTCGGACTACATCTCGCTCAACTTCGTCGACCGCATCTTCGACGAGCCGCTGCTCTATTCGGGCTTCGAATGTCTGGCGGGCATCTACGGCTACGCCCTGCAAATCTACTGCGACTTCTCAGGCTATTCGGACATGGCCATCGGCATCGCCCTGCTGCTGGGATTCCGGTTCCCCAAGAACTTCGACGCCCCCTACAAGTCGGCCACCATCACCGAATTCTGGCGGCGGTGGCATATCTCGCTCTCCACATGGCTGCGCGACTACCTCTACATTTCGCTGGGCGGCAACCGCAAAGGCAAACTGCGCACCTACGGCAACCTGCTCATCACGATGCTGCTGGGCGGACTGTGGCACGGCGCCGCCGTCCGCTTCATCCTCTGGGGCGCGCTGCACGGCGCGGCGCTGGCGCTGCACAAGCTCTGGATGGCGGTCGTGCCGGGCGCCAAGGCCACGGGCGACCGGATGCACTGGTGGAGCCGCGCGGCCGGCATCTTCTTCACGTTCAACCTCGTCTGTCTGGGGTGGCTGATGTTCCGCGCCGAGTCGATGCAGACCGTCGAGCTGATGCTTCACCAGATTTTCTACAACTTCAACGCCGCGATGATCCCGCAGGTCGTCTCCGGCTATGCGGGCGCCTTCGCCCTGATCGCCGCAGGCTTCCTGCTCCACCTGATGCCCGGACGCGCGGACCGCTTCGCGCAGCGGCTGGTGTCGCACGCACCGCTGGTCCTGCAGATCGTCATGGCGGCGGCGATGATCTGGTGCGTGATGCAGGTCAAGTCGAGCGACATACAACCGTTCATCTACTTTCAGTTTTAAACTGCGTATGACGGCCGCCTTGCATCCCGGTATGTTCCTCCCACGGCCGCCGGCCGTGTCTGCAAGTCCGGCCCCGCTCCCCGGAGAGGCTTCCGGCAATGCGCCCAAAACGGCTTGCGACCATTTACGACAAATCCATTGACCCATGTATACCTTCGACCACGACCTTTTCTCTGCCCTCAATTTCGACGGCGGCACCGCTATGGACCGCGTGATGCTCACCGTTTCGGGCACCGCCATGTGGCTCCCGCTCTACGCCCTGATCCTCTGGCTGATATGGCGGCACAGCGGCTGGCGCGGCATGCTGATCTTCACGGCGCTGATGCTGGCGGCGATCGGACTCGCGGACATGGTGTCGGGCATCTTCAAGAGCAACGGAGTGCTGGGCGGCCTGCTCCTTGATTTCGAACCGCGCCCGCGCCCGATGTTCACCCCCTCGCTCGAAGGGCTGGACATCACGCCCGATTCGCTGCGCGTCATGCGCCGCGAGGCAGTCCCCCGCCACTGGGCGGTCCACGTCCCGCCCGAAGCCGTCAGCGGCATGTACGGCACCGTCTCGGCGCACGCCGCGACCATCGTCGCGCTGGCCGTACTCGCCTGCGGCGCGATCCGCCGCCGCTGGTTCACGGGGCTGATGGTCGTCTGCTCGGTGGTGATCTGCTACTCGCGCATCTACCTCGGCAAACACTTCCCGATGGACCTCGTATGGGGCACGCTGGTCGGCGCCGCGCTCGGATACGCCGCACTGCGGGCCTACCGCCGCCTGATCCGCCGGGATTCCGCCGCCGGCTGACGCATCCCGGACGACAACCCTCCGGAAGACAGGTCCCGGACGACGCTTCCCAATGCCCCCGGACAACTCGCCCGGACGACACATCCCGGACAATACGGAGAGCCGCAAAAAATGCGGCTCCTTTTTATTCCATACCGCGCCCGGTTCGTATTTCGGCAGAATTTATTAACTTTGCACGGTTAACAGTCAAAACATTCAAAAACATACGATATGAGCATCGAACTCAGTGAACAGGAACAGCTCCGGAGACAGTCGCTCGCAGCCCTGCGCGAGCTGGGCATCGACCCCTACCCCGCCGCCCGTTACGAAGTGACGGCCACGGCGCGGGAGATCGCCGAAAACTTCGACGAGACCAAGGGCAACTACGGGGACGTCCGCATCGCAGGCCGCATCATGACGCGCCGCATCATGGGCAGCGCTTCGTTCTTCGAATTGCAGGACCATACGGGCCGCATTCAGGTCTACATCCGCCGCGACGACATCTGCCCCGAAGGCGATCCCACGCTGTATAACACGGTGTTCAAGAAACTGCTCGACATCGGCGACTTCATCGGCGTCGAAGGCTTCGCGTTCCATACCAATACGGGCGAGCTGTCGGTGCACTGCCGCAAGTTCACGGTGCTCTCGAAGTCGATCCGCCCGCTGCCCGTGGTCAAGGAGAAGGACGGCCAGACGTTCGACGCCTTCACCGATCCCGAAGTCCGCTACCGCCAGCGTTACGTCGATCTGGCGGTCAATCCGCAGGTACGCGAGGTCTTTGTCAAGCGCGCCAAAATCATCTCGACCATGCGCGAGTTCTTCAACTCGAAAGGCTACGTCGAGGTCGAAACCCCGATTCTCCAGCCTATTCCGGGCGGCGCCGCGGCGCGTCCGTTCATCACGCACCACAATGCGCTCGACATCGACCAGTACCTGCGCATCGCCAGCGAGCTGTACCTCAAGAAACTGATCGTCGGCGGATTCGACGGCGTCTACGAGTTCGGCAAGAACTTCCGCAACGAAGGCATGGACCGCACGCACAACCCCGAATTCACCGTCATGGAGATTTACGTGGCCTACAAGGACTACCTCTGGATGATGGAATTCACCGAGCAGATGCTCGAAAAAGTCGCCGTGGCCGTAAACGGCACGACGGAGCTGACGCTCGACGGCAAGCAGATTTCGTTCAAAGCGCCGTTCCGCCGCTTGTCGATGACCGACGCCATCCGCGAAAAGACCGGCTACGACATCACCGGCCAGAGCGAGGAGCAGCTGCGCGAAGCCTGCAAGCGTCTGAACGTCGAGACCGACGCGACGATGGGCAAGGGCAAGCTGATCGACGCCATCTTCGGCCAGTACTGCGAGGAGGAGCTTGTCCAGCCGACCTTCGTCACGGACTACCCGATCGAAATGTCGCCCCTGTGCAAGCGTCACCGCTCGAACCCCGAACTGACGGAGCGTTTCGAGCTGTTCGTTAACGGCAAGGAGCTTTGCAACGCCTACTCCGAGCTGAACGACCCGATCGACCAGCTGGAGCGCTTCCAAGAGCAACTCCAGCTGAGCGAAAAGGGCGACGACGAAGCGATGTTCATCGACATGGACTTCGTGCGCGCACTGGAATACGGCATGCCGTCGTGTTCGGGCATGGGCATCGGCATCGACCGTCTGACGATGTTCATGACCGATCAGGCTTCGATTCAGGACGTGCTGTTCTTCCCGCAGATGCGCCCCGAAAAGAAAGCCGTGAGCGATCCGGTGGAGAAATACACCGAGATCGGCGTTCCCGAAGAGTGGGTGCCCGTGATCCAGAAAATGGGCTACATCACGGTCGAAGCGCTGAAAAAGCTCGCTCCGGGCAAGTTTTTCAACGACTTGTGCGGCTTCAACAAGAAAAACAAACTCGGCCTGAAGGCTCCCTCGATCGAAGAGGTCAAAAAATGGTGCGAGGAATAATTCCGCTTGGAAAATTTATTTTACTTATAAAAACAAACCGAATATGAGAAAGAAAATTGTTGCCGGCAACTGGAAGATGAACACGCTTCCCGCCGAAGGTGTAGAACTGGCCAAGAACATCGTCGCAGGCCGCGGCGAAGTATGCTCGTGCGTTAATTTCATCGTATGCCCTCCGTTTACGCACCTCTCGACGGTTGCCGAAGCGCTCAAGGGTTCGGACGTCGCACTCGGCGCGCAGAACTGCGCAGCCGAAGCCAAAGGCGCCTACACGGGCGAGATCGCCGCTTCGATGATCGCGGCGCTGGGCTGCAAGTACGTGATCCTCGGCCACTCGGAGCGCCGCCAGTACTACGGCGAGACTTCCGAGACGCTCAACAAGAAGATGGCGCAGGCTTACGCAAACGGCCTGACGCCGATCTACTGCGTGGGCGAGAACCTCGAAGAGCGTGAAGCCGGCAAGCACTTCGACGTGGTGAAGGCGCAGATCGAAGAGGTCGTCTACAACCTCACCGCCGAGCAGTACAAGGAGCTCGTGATCGCATACGAACCCGTTTGGGCCATCGGCACGGGCAAGACCGCAACGGCCGAGCAGGCGCAGGAGATCCACGCCTACATCCGCAAGGTGCTGGCCGAGAAGTTCGGCGCAGCAGCCGAAGAGACGGCGATCCTGTACGGCGGTTCGTGCAAGCCCTCGAACGCGGCGGAAATCTTCGCAAAGGAGGACGTGGACGGCGGTCTGATCGGCGGCGCAGCCCTCAAGGCGGAGGACTTCCTCGGCATCGGCAAAGGCTTTGCGAAATAAGCGGCCCCGACCGCAAACAAAAAGCTCTTCCAGTAATGGAAGAGCTTTTTTCATATCGTCCCGGAGCGTCCCGCCCCGAAACGGCGCAGGCTATTTCGCGGCCGGATCGGGCAGGTTCTCCATTACGTTCCGGTAGAAGTCGCGCACGTCGTTCCAGCGGTAGTAAGGCGCCAGATCGCTTGCGACGGGAATCCGCACCTCGCGTTCGTTGTAGAGGAATTTCACCAGCACGTCGTCCGCAGCTTTCTTACGGTAGAAAACCAGCTGGATATTGGCCGCCATCGGCGTAATCCTGTACAAGGGCCACGCTTGGGCGATCTTTTCGGGATCGCTCTCCACGACGTCGCACCCCTCGAACTGCAGCAGCGACACGAACGTCATCAGGTTGCCGTCGTGGCCGAACCGCAGGTCGGCCGAAACCGCGCCGCCCTCCACGGCCCGGTCGGCGCGCGTGAGGAAATCCTCCAGCAGCGCCTTGGCATAATACTGCGGAAAACGCCTGTTGAGCGGCGAAGGGCCGCGGATCACGTAATACTTATAGTTGTCGTACACGTTCAGCCCGTAAAGCTCGTCGGTGGTAAAGAGGTCGTAAAACGAAATCCCCAGACCGACGTTCTGCATGTCGGCGGCGAAATAGAAAAGGCCCTTCATCAGCTTCTGCGCGTCGATCGTCCGCACGAACTCCCCGTCGGCGAACAGCTCCGACATCAGCCGGCCGGGACGCACGAACCGATCCCCGATCCGCTCGTACTCCTCCTGCCAACCGCCCTTGTCGATGAAGTCGAGGTACTCCCGGCTGAGCGTCGGATTGGTCGGCTTGCTGTAGAAATTGAGGTAGCGCGTCGTCCTGCGGCCCGCCGTGCGCGACACCTCCAGACGGGGATTAAGCTCCTTGAGCCGCTCGCAGAAAGCCGCCATGCTCAGCACGCACCGCACCACGAGGGTCGCCTGCGCATCGACGACCGCGCCGGAGCGGAATACTTCGGGGAAATTGCGGTACATGCGCGCGGCGATCTCCCGGTGCTGCTCGGCGCCGAGGGGCGAAAGATCGCCGCCCCGGTCGATGCCGTCGTCGTAGACGCGCTTCACCCGGCCGTAGACCTCGCGTCCCCGCTCGGTAAACGCATTCGCGGCGTCGGCGGCCCGGAAAACGGCCATCACCTCGTCGTATTCGCTGTCGTGCAGCAGCCAGCGCGAACCGTGCCGGCCGTAGTGACTGATATAAAACGGCTTATAACCCTTCGGCGCAGGCGTCAGCACGGGATTGTCGTAGGTGTAGACATAATATACGCCGCCGGACTTGCCGGGATTTGCAGCTATTTCGTCCCGGAGGTTCTGTCCCGAAGCGGCCAGCGCCGCGAGGGAGCAGAGAACGGCCGCGAATAGTTTTGTAAATCTCATCTGTTTTTCGTTCGGTTACTGAATGATAAAATCGGACATCAGAAAGTAGTGGTCGCTGGGGTACAGACCATCGACCTTGTCGCGGAGAATCTCCGCCGCAACGGGTTGCAGGTTGCCGCGCACGAAGATAAAGTCGATGCGGCGCGCGTTCTTTTTCCTGTAATCCGGGCCTTTGAACCCGTGGTAGGTAAAGCCGGCTTCGCCGGGACCATGTACGGCCTCGTACGCCTCCTGCCACCCGGCGTCACGCAGGCACGCGACGGGTGCATTCTCGATTCCCGAATTGAAATCGCCGCAGATGATCTGCGGGAAGCCGTCGGCATACTGCGCGCACTCCCCGACGATCATCTTCATCTGCTCGCGCCGCGCATCGTCCGACTTGTGGTCGAGGTGGATGTCCAGCACGCGGAACTCCGCGCCGCTCTTCCGGTCGCGCAGGCGCACCCAGTTGCAGTGGCGGGCGCGCATCGTGTTCCACGAACAGCTGCCCGCGGCAAGCGGGGTTTCCGACAGCCAGTAGCAGCCCGACGAGACGAACTCGTAACGCTTTTTGCTGAAGAAAATCACGTTCTTGCCGATAAAGTGATAACCTTCGGTATAGGGATCCATCTCCGGACCTGCGAATCCGTAAGCGACATAATCCGAGAATTTCTCCTTGAAATAATTATACGAATCGTAAATCACCTCCTGCATGCAGATCACATCGGGTCTGTACATGCGGATCGCCTTCAGGCAGACCTCGCGGCGGTCCTCCCAGCGGCGTCCTGCGGTCTCGTCTTCGGGCAGTCCCGTGATGCGGACGTTGCAGGTCATGATGCGGGTCACCGGCTGCCCGGACGCCGGACGCGCCGCAGTTGCGGAGACCGCCGTAACGCAGGCCGCAAGACAGCCTGCCAGACAAAGCATAAAGCTCTTCTTCATCGGTTCAAGTCTTAAAAGCAAGCGCTGCAGCGGGCGGAATCCGACCCGCCACAGGCTTACCCGGTTTAAACATTATCTAACCAAAAAACCGTATCAACGCAGGTATGCACCGGTCTGGCGCAGTTCTTCCCGCACCTTCTCCACATCGACCGCCGAGGGGCGTACGCCCTCTTCGAGCGCGATGCGCGCCGCACGTCCGGCGGCTTCGCCCAGCGCCATGCAGGTGGACATCACGCGCGTCGAAGCCATCGCTTCGTGGTTCATCGACGAGCAGCGGCCCGCAACCAGCAGGTTCTCGACCGCGGCGGGCACGAGCGAACGATAGGGAATGTCATAGCAGTCCTCGCACCAATGGAGCGTGCAGTCGCCGCCCGTGGCGTGGTGGATATCCACCGGATAGCTGGCCACGGCGACCGCGTCGTCGAAGCGGCGGCAGGCGAGGATATCTTCGGCCGTCAGGATATATTTTCCGACGATCACGCGGCTTTCGCGGATGCCCATGAAGGGAGCCACCTTCTCGCGCCATGCGTTCTCGAAGCCGGGAACGAAGTTCTTCAGGTAGCGTTCCAGCTCGTAAATCTGCTTGCGGCCCTCCACCTCGCCGTGCGTATAGCTTTCCGGCTTGGTCGAATCGACGCCGCTCACGCGCGACATGTTCACCCAGATTTCGTCGTCCTTGATGCCGGTAATGAGGATCGTACGCGCCACGGGAATCTTATACCCCGCCTCTTCGGCCTTGCGGATCTGGTTGCGCAGGCCGACGGTGATGAATTTTCCGGTCCGGAACTGCTCGGCGGGCATGGTGTCCATGTCGAAGACATCGGGCTGGCTGACCAGCGCATCGCGCAGCTTCTGCACATCGACGCCCTTCATGCAGAACATCAGCGTCGGAGGCTGCATGCCGCCGTCGGCATCGCCCTTGCGGCACTCGACGCCCGCACGGCAGGCCACGTCGCCGTCGCCCGTACAGTCGATGACCGTCTTGGCGAGGATCGCCTCGCGTCCCGCCTTGCTCTCGATGACGACGCCTTCGACGGCATCGCCGTTTTTAACGACGTCGGCGCAGAATACGTACAACAGCACTTCGACGCCGACCTCCTGCAGCATCTCCAGCGCCACGGTCTTCGCCTCTTCGGGGTCGATGATCGTCAGGCTCACATGGAGCTTGCAGGGACGGTGTTCGCCGGCGGCGCCCCGCGCACGCAGGCGGTCGATGAAGAGCTGGGGCAGTCCTTTGATAATCTGGTTGCCCTTGCGTCCGAGGTAGCCCAGAATCGGCAGACCGATGGTCAGGTTGCCGCCCAGATAGCCGCGGCTTTCGATCAGCATGACGCGCAGGCCCTTGCCTGCCGCCGCACGTGCGGCCATGATGCCCGCAGGGCCGCCGCCCACGACGAGCACGTCCACCTCGGCGCGAACCGGAATCTCCCGCTGGGGTTCCGTAATCGTTGTTTTCTGATTTGCCATATTTGCAATGTTTTAGGTTTATTTTACGGTTTTCGGAGTTTCGTGGCGTACCATGCGCCACAGGATAACGGCCGTTACGAGGTGCATCACGCCCATGACGGCGAACAGCACGTTGCCCATCGTCGCCAGCAGCGAACCGATGAAAATGTTGAACACCGCGCCGCCCACGGCTCCCGCGCCGGCCGTGATGCCGACCACGCTGGCGACGTTCTTCACGGGGAATGCCTCGGCGATGACCACGCAGATCGTGTAGAGCCAGCTCAGGCACATGATCGCGATCAGGCTGAAGATCGCCACCACAAGTCCGATGCGCGCATCGAACGACACGGCCTGCCACTCGCTCACATAGGGCGTGAGGATGCACAGCGGCGCCACGAAGGCCATGAGGATCATCATCGTCTTGCGGGCCTTCAGCGCCGGCATGCCGCGGCGCACGAGCCAGTCGGACCAGACCGAGGTGAGGATGCCGCCGACGGCGCCGAACAGGAACGGCAGTCCGCCGATATACTGAATCATGTCGAGCGTAGCCTGCTGCGAGAGCCCCTGCGCTTCGCCCATGCTGCGCAGGTATCCCGGCAGCCAGAAGCAGCAGAAATACCAGACGGGGTCGCTGATCAGACGGATCAGCAGCACGCCCCAGAGCGAGCGCGTCGTCCACAGCTCGCCCCACGTGAAGGCCCGCTGCTGTTCGCCGTTGTTCCGCGCGACTTCGTCCTTGTCGGGGGCCATCGTGACGGCCAGCACCTCCTGCGGCGGATTCTTATAGATCAACGCCCATGCCACGGCGATCACCAGACCTACCAGACCGGCCACGATGAAGACGTCGTGCCACGGCAGGAACCGGGCCATCCACGCGATGACCAGCGGCGCGATGACCGTTCCCAGCGAACCGCCCGCCGTACAGAGACTGTTGGCCGTGGCGCGGTGGCGTTTCTCGAACCAGAGCGTGACGGCCACGATCTGTCCGGCGAAGATCGTCGGCTCGGCCAGTCCGAGGATGCCGCGGCAGATGGTGAATTCGACGACGTTGGTCGAAAGGCCGCCGCCGATGCAGGCCAACGACCATGCGACGATACCACCCAGCATCACCTTCTTCGACCCGAAGCGGTCCACCAGAATGCCCGATATGGGATACATGATGGCGTAACAGATCAGGAATACGTTGACGATCCACGCGTACTGGAGGTCTTCGATGCCGAAATGGGTCAGGATTTCGGGTTTGAGGATCGACAGCAGCTGGCGGTCGAGGTAGTTGCAGATGATTGCGACGAAAATCGTCGCCACAATATACCAACGACGCTTGTTCGGGTTTTGAAGTAAATTCATTCGGGTTTCTTTTGTCTTATCGGTTTATAAAAAGGTTCTCGGTGAAAGCGCCCAAGGCGCGGTAACGCTCATAGCGGAGCGCCAATATGCCGGACTTCGCGGCGTCGGGCGTGTAAACACGGGCGACGGACGGACAGAGCGCCCGCTGCGCCGCACCGACCGACGGATAGAGTCCCGCGGCGGCGGCCGCATGGACCACGGCGCCGAGCGCGCAGGAGTGCGCGCTGCCGGAGACTTCGATCGCCATGCCCGTCACATCGGCGAGCAGCTGCATGACAAAGGGGGATTTCTGCGAAATGCCGCCGATGCCCACCAGCCGTCCGATCTCCACGCCGTTCTCCGCCAGATGGTCGAGTATGGCCTTCGTCGCGAAAACCGTCGCCTCGGCAAAGGCGTAATAAAGCTCCGGTGCGGTCGCCGAGAGGTTCAGCCCCACGACCGAACCGGTCAGCCGGTTGCAGGGATAGGGCGAACGGCGGCCGTTCAGATAATCGGTCGCCAGCGGCGCATCGGCCCGCAGGGGCAGCTGCGCGGCGGCTTCGGCCAGTTTGGCCAGCAACCGCTCTTCGGTCTGCGCGGCCAGTGCGCGGAGCGTCTCGTTCTCAGGATCGGCCGGCAGCAGCACTTCGCGCAGCGGCCAGCAGAGCAGGCGCTTGAACCACGCGTACACGTCGCCGAAGGCCGACATGCCCGCTTCGAATCCGACCATGCCGGGAAGTATCGAGCCGTCCACCTGACCGAAAATACCTTCGACCATCCGGTCGCCCATCTTTTCGGGCGGCATGACGGCCATGTAGCAGGCCGACGTGCCCAGATTCAGCACCACGGTCCCGTGACAGATGCCCGCGCCGACGGCGCCCGAATGGCAATCGACATTCCCCACTCCGATGACCACCTGCTCCGACAGCCCCAGTTTCGCCGCCCATTCGGGGCTGAGCGTACCTGCAGGAGTGTCGCAGCCGTACGTCCTGACGGGCAGGCGCCGCAGGATAGGCAGCAGGATAGGCAGCAGGACGGGGTCGAGTCCGGCGAAGAACTCTTCGGGCGGATAGCCGCCCCACTCTTCGGCCCACATCACCTTCGACCCGGCGGCGCAAAGCCCCGACCGCAAATCCTCCATAGCGCGGCAGCCGGTCAGCACGGCCGGAATCCAGTCGCACAGCTCGACGACGGCCCACGCATCGCGGCGCAGCCGTTCGGAACCCCGCAGCAGGTGCAGGACCTTCGACCAGAAACACTCCGACGAATAGTGGTTGCCCGAACGGCGGGCGTAATTGATTTCGCCGCGGGCGCAGAGGGCGGTGATCTCCTCCGACTCCCGCTGCGCCGTGTGGTCCTTCCACAAAACGAACATCGCATCGGGATTCTCCTCATAACCCGCCGTCAGCGACAGCGGCGTGCAGGTGCGATCGACCAGACACGGCGTGCTGGCGGTCGTATCCACGGCGATGGCGCGTATCGCCTCCGGCGCAGGACACTGCGCAATGACCTGCCGCAGCACCTGCTCCAGCCCCTCCAGATAATCCAGCGGGTGCTGGCGAAACTGCGATTTCGCGGTGTCGCAGTACAATCCCCGGCCCCAGCGGGAGTAATTACAAACGGCGACGGCGATCCCTTCGCCGGACTCTGCATCGGCCAGCAGCGCCCGCACCGAGTCGGTGCCGTAGTCTATTCCAATAACGTACAGGTGTTCCATTATAGCTTATTTTCAGTGCAAATCGTCGCTAAACGAAAGGTAAAAGAGAGCAAAATCCCTTACTTGACTTTGCGAATATATTAAAATATTGCTACAAAAAGAAAATTTTCAACAAGAAATTTTGCAAATACAAAAAAATAAATATAAATTCACCCCTGAAAAAGATAAGAAAAACAAATAAAAGCAAATAATGACTAACTTTACAGCGATGACCTCATCCTCTGCCTGCCGGGCAAACGGACGTTCCGTTTTCCGGACGGCATATCCGGCGGACCGGGCATTTCGCTGTAATCCGGGCGGTTTCTCCGAAGCTCATGCGGCGAAAACCTCCGACAACCCTTTTTCAATGCGCCGGCCTTATACCTATATTTTATACAACAAACGGAAATCGCCCCGAATAAGTATCGGACTCGGAATTTCCGCATAATCCGACGCGCATTTTCTTTCGAGCGCGCCTTTCGCCTAAAGAATACCTTACAACAACAAAAAGAAACTACACCCATAATTCAGACAACAAAGAGAAAACACCCGCACACACAACCAAGACAAACGACATCGCATTATGAACCCTGAATTTCCGGCCTTTTCGGGCCAATAACCCGGATTCCTTCCGACGGACAGGCGCATCGCGTCTGCCCCGTGGTGTTTTATCCCAAGACCAAAGACCTTAAAATTTTACTAATTTCACCAACTATGAAAAAACAGCTACGCACCTTAACAAAACTGTTGGCAGCGGTCATCGCATGCTGCCTGAGTGTGGCCGTGCACGCCCAGACGACAGTCCGCGGAACAGTCACCGACGCGGACGGCATGCCTCTCGTAGGAGCTACCGTGATCGTCATTACAGGCACTCAGCCGGGGGGGGGTACCACGACCGATGCAAACGGTAAGTTCGCCATTGCGGCGGCTCCCGGCCAGCGGCTCTCCGTCTCCTACATCGGCTACAAGGAGACTTCGGTCGAAGTAACCACCAAGACCGATTACGACATCCGGCTCGAAAGCGACAATGCGCAGATCGACGAAGTCATCGTCGTGGGCTACGGCACCCAGAAAAAGGTGAACGTGACGGGTTCGGTGGCCACCATCGACTCGAAGGCGTTCGACAAACGCCCGATCGTCTCGACCTCGGCCGCCCTGCAGGGCATGGCTCCGGGCGTCACCGTCACCACGCAGTCGGGCGCACCGGGCGATGACGGCGGCGCGATCCGCATCCGCGGCATCAACTCCTTCGGCGGCAGCTCGACCTCGCCGCTGGTGCTCATCGACGGCATCGAAGGCAGTCTGGACAGCGTCGATCCCAACC
Organism: Alistipes finegoldii DSM 17242; assembly: GCF_000265365.1. Lineage (NCBI taxonomy): Bacteria > Pseudomonadati > Bacteroidota > Bacteroidia > Bacteroidales > Rikenellaceae > Alistipes > Alistipes finegoldii. The sequence goes on along the minus strand of NC_018011.1, from coordinate 1,948,562 downwards.
TGATCGAATCCATCTCCATCCTCAAGGACGCCGCGTCCTCCTCCATCTACGGTTCGCGCGCCGCCAACGGCGTGATCCTCGTAACCACCAAGCGCGGTTCGAAGGAGCGGTTCTCCATCACCTACAAGGGCTATGTGGGCTGGCAGTCGCCGACCGACCTGCCCGACATGGTCAATGCGCTCGAATTCCGCGAGCTGACACGCGCCATGTACCTCAACGACGGCGTGGACCTCAACGGCGAAAAGCCGGGCAGCACCCCCATTCCCGATTACAACGACGAGGATATGGCGCTATACCGCAAAAACTGGGGCAAGGACCCGGATCTTTATCCCAATACGGACTGGCAGGACGCCGTGCTGACCGGTTCGGGCTTCACCCACAGCCACAATGTTTCGCTCAGCGTGGGCAGCGAGCGCGTACGCATGCTCACCACGCTGGGATACGTGGATCAGGAAGGCATCATCAAAAATGCGGACTTCCAGCGTTACACGTTCCGCAACAACGCCGACGTCAAGTTCAACGACAAACTGTCGATGAAACTCGACCTTTCGTTCTCGAACGACGACCGCAAGGCCTCGCCCTATCAGAGCACGATCTTCAACTACATGAACACCCGTCCGGCCGACATTCCCAACCAATTTTCGACCGGTCTTTACAACGGTCTGGGAATGCAGGGCATGAACCCCGTAGCCCTGATGCTTTACGGCGGCAGCAACAACACCAACACCATACGGCTTTCGGGAGCCATCACGCTGACCTACGAGCCTGCAAAATGGCTCTCCCTGCAGGGTATGCTGGCGCCGCGCTATACGACCACCAACCGCCACAACTGGAAGAAGCCCGTTACAACCTATCAGGACTACAAAGGCACCTCCACGCTGACCTCCGCGTCCTATGCCACCCTCACCGAATCGGGTTCGCGCGCTTTCTACGGCAACTACAACTTTCTGGCAACGCTCAAGTACAACTTCAGCGGCCACGACCTGAAACTGATTCTCGGCGCCGAGCGCAACACGTACGACTATAAATACCTGATGGCCTACCGTCAGGTCTTCAATTACAACTACGATCAGATCGACGTAGGCGAAATCGACAACATGGACAACTCCGGCCGCCGTTACGAGTGGGCCATACAGTCCTACTTCGGCCGTCTGAACTACAACTACAAGGAGCGCTACCTGCTGGAGGCCAACCTGCGTATCGACGGATCGTCGCGCTTCAACAAATCGAACCGCTGGGGCTACTTCCCCTCGGTATCGGGTGCATGGCGTATCTCCGAGGAGCCGTTCATGCAGGATGTCAAACACATAATCGACGGATTGAAACTCCGCGCATCGTACGGTACGCTCGGCAACCAGAACCTTGCCGGCGGCGACGCAGCCAGCTACTATCCCACCACGCAGAACCTCGCGATGGGACAAATCTCGATGAACGACAATATCTACTCGCTCGTCACCCTCAACACGCTGGCCAACCCCGACATTAAATGGGAAACCACCACGATGCTCGACGTCGGCGTGGATTTCTCGCTTTTCAACAAGCTCAACATCACGGCCGACTGGTACCGCAAGGAGACCAAGGACATTCTGATGAAACTCGACATGCCCCTCGGCATCGGTCTCAACGCTCCCTACCAGAATGCGGGTAAGGTCCGCAACACAGGCTGGGAGGTAAGCGTAGGTTACAACAACCAGTGGCGCGACTTCTCGTTCGGCGTGCAGGCCAACCTGTCCGACGTCAAGAACGAAATCCTCGACATGCGCGGCAAGACCTCGACCAGCGGCGTGCTGCGCAATCAGGAGGGTTATTCCATCGGCAGCATCTATGCGCTGAAAAGCCTCGGCATCATCCGCACGCAGGAGGAGGCCGACTGGGTCAACGCCAACTGTCCGCAGTTCAAGGAAACCGTCCAGATCGGCGACATCCGCTATGCCGACATCGACGGCAACAACTCGATCGACGAGAACGACAAAGACATCGTCGGCAGCACGATCCCCCGCTACACCTACAGCCTGAACCTGAACTTCGGCTGGAAAGGGCTGCGTCTGGGTCTGCTGTTCCAAGGCGTCGGCAAAACGGACGGTTATCTGAACACCTATTACGTAATGCCCAGCAACCAAGGCGGTACGTTCCGCAAGGAGCACCTCGACTGGGCGAGCGCAGAGAATCCCAACGGCAAGACTCCGCGTCTGACGAGTGCGAACAAAAACAACTGGTACGACTCGTCGTTCTGGATGAAAAGCGCCGCTTACCTCCGTCTGAAGAACATCCAGCTGGGCTACGAACTGCCCAAGTCGTGGATGCACCGGATCGGTCTCAATTCGGCCTATCTTTACGTCAATGCGCAGAACCTCTTCACGGTCACCAACTTCTGGGACGGCTACGACCCTGAGGTGGGTTACGGAGGCGATTCGAGCGGCGACTTCGACGTCGTGAAACTCGGCTCGGCGAACAACTATCCGCAGGTAAAGATCGTTACGGTCGGACTCGAACTCAAATTTTAACGCATTACAACCATGAAAAACAAAATAATCACCGGCATAGCGCTCTGCAGTCTCTTCATCACGGGCTGCTCGCTCGACAAAGCATATCTCAACGGTCCGAATGCGTCCACGTTCCCGGCTACGAAATCGGAGGTGGAAGCGGGCGTCTTCGCGACCTACAAGGGCCTTACCCTGATCGACGCATCCTCGACGCCGTTCCCCGGCATTCAGGACAATGCTTCCGACATCGGCGCATCGCGTATCAACGCCGCCAACTACAACTACCAGCAGCAGTCGAAACTCCCGCCTTCGAACGCATGGGTGACTAAGGTCTACACCCAAATCTACAAAACCGCAGCCCGCGCCAATCTCGTACTGGACGGCATCGACAACGTCCGCGAGCTGATGAGCGAGCAGGAGTACAATATGTATAAAGCCGAGCTGCTGCTCGTCCGCTCCTTCCTCTACGACTGGGGCTGCCAGCTTTACGGCGACATCCCCTACATCGACCACACCCTGAAATTGGGCGACACCTACACGCGCACGCCGAAAGAGGAGGTGATTTCACGGATTCTCAACGAAGATCTTGCGGACGAAATGCTCGACTTTCTGCCGATCCGCCACAACAAGAACAGCTACGGATCGGCACGTCTGGGACGCGCAGGCGCCTACGGACTCAAAGCCCGCATCTGTCTGAACTGGAAATATTACGAAGAGGCGGCCTATTATGCCGACAAAGCGCTGAAGCTGGCCGAAGAGGGCGGATATTCCCTTCAGGCATACGACATCCGCTACTGCGGCGAAGACCACACGAAGGGCGAACCCACTCCCTCCAACCTGTTCGGCATCAACGGTCACAAGAACAGCGACGAATGGATTTGGGCCTTGCAGTACAATACGGCAATCTCCAGCAACCAGCACAATGCCGGCTATTATGCGGCGCCGCGTATCGCAGGCGGCTGCTCCTACTTCAGCCCGACGCAGGCTTTCCTCGACGCCATCCAGTGCACGGACGGCAAGTCGATCGTGGAATCGCCCCTGTTCGATTACCAGAATCCGTGGAAGAACCGCGACCCGCGTCTCGATCTCTTCTGCGTACGTCCGGGTTCCCGCGTACTGGGCATGCAGTTCGAGACCAATCCTTCCGCCCAGACCATCAAGAACTACAATGACAAAGAAGAAGGCGTAGACGTCGCAAACTCGGAAGCCTACGGCAGCAAATCGGAATACGGCGCCAACGGTTCGAAAGGCCCGTGCGGTTACTTGTGGCGCAAATACCTCGACATTCAGGAGTACAAATACAACAATGCATTCGGCACCAGCTCGGTATGCGTGCTGAGCTATCCGCTGATGCGTCTGGCCGAGCTCTATCTGATCCGCGCCGAAGCCAACATCGAGTGGAACGGCGGCGACCTCAGCGTCGCCAAAGCCGACATCGAAACGATCCGCAGCCGCGCACACATGCCCGGTCTCAGTGAAAACCTCAGCCGCGACGGCCTGCGTTCGGCACTGCGCTACGAGCGTATGGTCGAACTCTGCAATGAGGGTTTCCGCTGGTTCGACATCCGCCGCTGGGATATGGCCGAATCGGTCATCTCCGGAACGCTCTACGCACCGGCTCTCGACGGTTCGGTATCGAACGCCGTACCGACGATCGACTCCGACTGGCACGTAACTTACAATGGCCAGACGTTCGACGGCAAGGATATGAACCTGCGCAGATTCATCACGATGTCCTACGACCCGATGAAAGACGCCCTGTGGCCCATTCCGGAGGACGAGCGCATCGCCAATCCGCTGATAACCCAGAACCCCGGTTATGCCGGCCATTCAATCGAGGAATAACAATAAAAACAAACACACTATGATACAACGGCTATACAGACTGCTGCTTCTCTTCTGCTCGATCGCGGTTTTCGCGGCCTGCTCGGACAGCGACGGCAATGACAATAACGGCGGAAACGGCGGAGAGATCGTTCCCGACGGCGGCGACACCTACGGATATGTCACGGGCGCAAACGGCAACCCCGTTCCGGGGGTTGTCGTCAGCGACGGCTTCACCTGCACGCAGACCGACGCCGAGGGCCAGTATGTGCTGACCCGCAACGCGGAATCGGGCTTCGTCTTCTACTCCCTGCCTTCGGGCTACAAGGTCAACATGCACAAGACCTACAAACTGCCCAAGTTCTTCACCAAACTCAAACCGGAAACCGCCCGCTACGACTTCACGCTGACGGCGCTGGACGCTCCCGAAACCCGGTTCGATCTGATCTGCATCGGCGACCCCCAGATCAACGAGGCGGCGCACGCCGTCCGGTTCAAGCGCGAAGCGGCCAAGGACATCCGGGAGTATTCCTCCTCGGCCGACATCCCGTGCTACGCCATCCACCTCGGCGACTTGGTGAACAACAAATGGGCGCTCTACAGCAACATGGTGGTGGCCCTGCAGCCCGAACAGACGGGAATCCCCGTATTCTCGACCATCGGCAACCACGACCACGAATTCCCGACGGCCAACGAGAAGGAGGCCCGCGCGAAATACGAAAGCTTCTTCGGTCCGGTGGACTATTCGTTCAACCGCGGCGACGTGCATATCGTATCGATGGACAACATCATCCACGAATGTCAGGAGAGCGCGGGTTACACCGGCGGTTTCAGCGCCGAGCAATACGAATGGCTGAAGCAGGACCTGAGCTATGTTCCGAAGGATAAAATGGTGATCCTGTGCGTTCACATTCCCTTCCGCAACAGCAATTACGCCTACTACGACGAAGTGCTGGAGCTGCTCTCGCAGTACAAATACGCAACGATCATGTCGGCCCACACCCACTCGAACATCAACCACATCCACACCAAGAACGGCAAGGAGATCTTCGAGCACATCACGGGCACCTCCTGCGGCGCATGGTGGCGCTCGACCGTCTGCACCGAAGGCACGCCCATCGGCTTCGGCATCTACCGCATCGACGGGGCCGCGATGAAGGAGTGGACCTACAAATCGGTGCAGCACGACGAAGAGTTCCAGATCCGGCTCTACCGCGGTTCCGACAAATTCACCGGCGGCGGCGACGCTTCGTACTACTTCTCGAAGAAAAACGCCGGCCAGATCGTCGCGAACATCTGGAACTGGGACCCCGCTTGGACCGTCAATGTCTATGAAAACGGCGCGAAAACCGGCACCATGACCCAATATTCGGACAAGGACGCATGGACGGTGGCCTATCACATCGGCATCCTGAACAACAGCAGCAGCTACAACAAGTCCACGGATCACATGTTCTATTACACGCTGACGAATCCCGCTGCGGACGTAAAGGTCGAGGCGATCGACCGCTTCGGCAACAAATACGAACAGACGGTCTTCACCGACCCCGATTCGCATCCCGGCATATATCATCTGGATTATTAAAAACAGACTAAGAACCGAACCTATATGAAAAAGTTATTATTATTCCCCTGCCTGCTTCTGGCGCTCGGCCTGAGTTCGTGCGAATCGTCGGACGACGAAATCATGAGCATCGAACTGGTCAGCCCCAAAAAACTTGCGGTTACGACCGAGTTGGCGACAGCCTCTTTCAAATGGGATGCCGTCGCAAAAGCGGAAGGCTATGCCTATGCTTTGGACAACTCCACCGAATACACGACCATCGACGCAGCGACCACAACCCTGAAGCTGACCCGACTCTCGCGCGGTTCGCATACGTTCCGCATCTATGCCGTCGGCAATCAGGAACACACGACCGACTCGGCCGAACGCACCGTCGATTTCGACATCGACCCGACGCTTCCGACCCCGGCCCCGTCATGCACCAGAGGCGAATCCGCAGACGAGGTCGTCGTCACATGGCAAGCCGTCAAAGGCGCCATCGGCTATGCCTACAAATTCAACGACGAGACGCAATGGACCGAAGTCGGAGCCGACGTATTGAAAATCACCAAGAGCGGATTCGATCCGGAAGCGAAAAACACCTTTACCATATACGCCAAGGGCCAACTGCCCGATTCGGAGGATTCGGAGGAGCTTACGCTTCCGTTCCAGCTGATCGACACTTCGGAGGGCGTATGGGCAAGGACTTCCGACGGAAGCCTGTACGAACTCAAAGAGTCGGAATCCGGCATCTATACCGCTGCGATCACCTGCAAGGCCTCGGACGACATCACCATCCTGATTGAGAACACGCCTTACGGGTTCACCGCTTACAGCGGCAACGGCGGCATCGGAACCGTAAACAGCGTTTATGCGACCGTCCCGTTCTACACCTACCCGGCGGCCGTATACTACGTGCGGGAAAGTCTCGGACAAATGACGGCCAAGACCGAAGATGCTGATATAAATAAATTCTGGGTCAATGTTTCGGGATCGACCTGCAAAATAGACGTCGAGATCGACTGCACCAACGCCGACAAGACTCCGCGCTATCGCCTGAAACTCGTCGAGAACGAAGATCCGTCGATCATTCTGGAACAGTATTTCGATCTGATGGTATACGGAGGCGACTGGATCCAGACGGGGAAAGTGGCAAGCAGCGGCAGAAAACTGGCATCCACGAGTCCTGCGGCCATCGACGGCACCGAACCTGCCACGGCTACTGCAAGTTACACGACGTTCGGCATAAACATCAGTTCCGACAAGGATGCGGCACCGGCCTATCTCGCAAACCGGGGACTAACGGATTGGGGCATCAAATACTGTTATGAGTTTCCGGGATATGTCCGTCTCTCCAATTCGGCTTCGGGTTCGAATATGTATTACGGAGTGCTGACCACGCCCAAACTGTCAAAACTGACCGCGGCATCGATCGTCACCGTCACATTCGACGCCGTCCGGTTTGCATCGGAACACGACATTCCCGTCAAAGTACTGAATGCCGGAACAATCGCTTCGGCGCAAGTGGTCGTCGAAGGCAGCGGTTCGGCCGCATCGATCGCTCCGGAAAGCGGCGGCAAGTCGATCAATATCACATCGGCGCACTGCCCCAAACACGGAAACGAGGCCTTGAAGAAATGGTCCAATTTCTCGATAACCATCGAAGGCGCGACGGCGGAAACCCAGATATGCTGGGATACGACAGGTGCAGGATCTACCAGCGCCAACGGCCGTATCTGTCTGGACAACATCGTCGTCAGGAAAAACTAAACGAACACTTTCACACGATCCGGCGGGCGGAGGGACAATCCCCCGCCCGCCGATCGTTTACAATCAACCTCCTGCAAAATGAAAAAAACGCGGATACTTCCGCTGCTGGCCGTCGCGCTCCTCTGCAACTGCGGAGGCTCCGACGACAAGGAGCCGGGAGCGGGCGAGGGCAACGGCAGCATCACGGTCGTCGAACCGACGACGGCGTTGGGCGCCCCGAACGACGACATCTCCCTGCTGCAGCTCAAACCGGGCAAACTGATTACGCTCAAACAGGTCAACACGACCAACTGCAAACGCGCCGCGGCGGCCGGCATGTGCATCGACATCATGGCGCAGGACGCCACCGTCTTCGCCGAAGGAATGACCGACGCGAAACTCGACGCACTGTTTTCCGAGGCGGGAGCGGCAATCGGCTCCGCCGCGGCAAACCTGTGGGGCGTCCATCTGCCCTATGGGACATACGACATCTCGGCGACCGACGAAGCGGCCCGCACGACGGCCGTAGCAAAACTCAGAACCGTGATAAACAGCGCCATGAAACACATGTCGCCCAAGCATTTCGTAATCCACCCCTCGACCGGCACGATACTCACCACCGGAAGCGACTTCGCGGCACGCAAGGCCCAGAGCCGGAAATCGCTCCGGGAATTGCAGACCCACATCGCTTCCTGCAATTCGACGTACGGCCTGAGCACGATTCTCTGCGTGGAAAACTGTCCCCGGAGCGTCGCTTACGATGCCGAAACGACGCTCGCCCTGCTCAGCGGCGAAGGGCTGGAGCAGGTGCGCGTCTGCCTCGATACGGGCCACGCCCTGATTCCGCTGAACGGGTCGTATATCAATCCCACCAAAAACGGCGACGCCGTCGCCATACTCCGAAAGCTCGGCACACGCCTCGGCACGCTGCACATCCAGCAGAATCCCGGCGCCGAAGGGCAATCGGGCACGCTGGACAAGCATTTGCAGCCTTACACCGGCGGTCTGATCGACTGGGGAGAGTTCTATTACGAACTGCTGAAAAACAACCGTTACCGCGGCTGCTTCCTCTACGAAGTCTCCTTCACGGACACCTACGACGGCACGACGGCCACGATCGAATCCGCCAAAGCGAATTACACGGGCCTCGTCTATCCGGCCTTCACCCATAGGCTGAACCGCCAATAGGTCCCCGGCAGCCGGACGACGGACGACGGACGGACAAGGGACAAGGGAATGTCTCCGAACCGGCAAAGTTTCCGCCCGCCGGCAGGAGTAACGGACAAACCATCCGCCGCACTCCTCCCGCACGACAACGAATCTTTCCGCCGAACGACAAATCCTTTCACACAAACGACAAATCCTTCGCATAAACGACAGATTCACCCGCACAAACGACAAAAATCCGGACACCCATTGTACTGCACCCCAAAAGTTGGACACTTTTGGGGTGTTTTTTATGAAATATAATTATGAGATTCGTTTAAAGGCCGTAAAACTGGTACTCGAAGGCGGACTTTCGGTTAGGGAAGCCGGATGTCACTTGGGCTGTGGCCGCTCGCAAGTTCACTTGTGGGTAACATTATTCGAGCGCCATGGCCTTGCCGGCCTTAAGCTGCGCCACGGTAGCTACAGTGCAGAATTTAAGTTGTCAGTTTTGAAGCATATGCACCAAAATCATCTATCTTTGCTGGAGACAGCAGTGCATTTCGGCATTCCGGGCCCTTTTGTTATTCGTCAATGGGAGCGGCTCTATCAAAACCAAGGTGCTGAAGGCCTGCGGCGTAAACCGCAAAGAAGGAGGCCGGCCATGAGTAAATCGAAGACTAAAAAAGTCAAACTCAAAACGACTCCGCACGAAGAGTTGCTTAAGGAACTGGAGTATCTTCGTGCCGAGAATGCTTACTTAAAAAAATTGCAGGCCTTAGTCGAGGAGCGCATTGTCCGCGAGAGCGGGAAAGAGCCCAAGCCATCGAAGGACTAAGGCCGCAGTGCCGGCTTTCAGTATTGCTCAAAGCCGCAGGGATGGCGCGAAGCACATTTTATTATCACTTCAGAAAATCAAAACAACCCGATAAATATGCTCGCGAAAAAGAGAGTATTATAAGGTTATATCACGAACATAAGGGGCGTTATGGTTATCGGCGCATTACCGTTGAAATGAATAAGATCGGATATGCGATAAATCACAAAACCGTACTTAAGCTGATGAATATTTGCGGGATAAAAAGTCAGGTCAGGCTCCGTAAATACTGTTCATACAAAGGACAGATCGGACGGATAGCGCCCAATCTTCTGCAACGCGACTTTGCAGCCGAAAAACCGAATCAGAAGTGGGTTACTGACCTTACGGAATTTTCGGTTTGCGGCGTAAAGTTATATCTATCGCCGATTATGGACTTATATAACCGGGAGATTATTAGCTATAAAATAGCTGAACGCCCTAACTTTATGCAGATCATGAAGATGCTGGACGATGCGTTTGCCAGAATACCGGATTCTCCGGGTATTGTCTTGCATTCCGACCAGGGCTGGCAGTATCAGATGAAGCAGTATCAGCTCCGTTTAAGACAGAAAGGTATTACACAGAGCATGTCGCGCAAGGGTAACTGTCTGGATAACGCTGCTATGGAAAGTTTCTTTGGATTATTGAAGTCCGAATTATTATATTTGCAAAAATTCTCATCCATAGACCATTTCCGAAAAGAATTGGAAGAATATATCGACTACTACAATAACAAGCGGATAAAGAAATACTTAAACAACATGAGCCCGGTACAATACCGAACTCATGCCATCTAAACAAATACTAATCCGTCCAATATTTGGGGTGCACTTCACATCGGGGTATCCGGATTTTCCGATCGTTTTCCGATTAAACGGAAAACTACATTTTCTTGCCCACGTTGGTCTTCTTGGCAACCTTCGGAGCGGCAACCTTGGCCGCTTTGGGAGCGGCCGGTTTCGCAGCCTTCGGAGCAGCGGCCTTCTTGGGTGCGGCTTTCTTGGCTTCGCCCTCGACAACGGTAGCCTCCTCGACAGCGTCGGTCTTCTTCGCTGCGGGTTTGCGCGAACGGCGCGTCTTGGGTTTAGCCTCGGCAGCGGCTGCGGGAGCGATGCCCAGCGTGTAAGCGTCGTTGAAATCGACGAACTCGATGATGCACATGTCGGCAGCGTCGCCCAGACGGAAACCGGTCTTCAGGATGCGGGTGTAACCGCCCGGACGATCGGCGATCTTCGGCGCGATGGTGCGGAACAACTCGGTTACGGCCTCTTTCTGCTTGAGGTACGAGAAAACGATACGGCGCGAGTGCGTCGTGTCGTCCTTCGACTTGGTCACCAGCGGTTCGATGAACTGGCGAACGGCCTTGGCTTTGGCAACGGTGGTCTCGATACGCTTGTGCAGGATGAGCGACGAAGCCATATTCGACATCAACGCTTTACGGTGTCCCGCCTGACGGCCAAGGTGGTTAAAATTCTTATTGTGTCTCATAATTAATCTTTGTCAAGTTTGTAGATTGATACGTCCATACCGAACTTAAGGTTGAGCGAGGTCAGCAGCTCGTCAAGCTCCGTCAAAGACTTCTTGCCGAAGTTGCGGAACTTCAGCAGGTCGTTGCGGTTGAGCTTCACGAGGTCCCCCACGGTGTCCACGTCGGCGGCTTTCAGACAGTTCAGGGCGCGGACGCTCAGGTCCTGATCCGAGAGCTTGGTCTTCAGCAGCTGGCGCATGTGGAGTACGTCCTCATCGAACTCTTCGGCGCCGTTGGTGTCTTCCATGTTGACGGTGATCTTCTCGTCGGAGAAGAGCATGAAGTGCTGGATGAGAATCTTCGCGGCCTCTTTCAGAGCCTCCTTGGGGTGAATCGACCCGTCGGTAGTAATTTCCAAATTCAATTTCTCGTAGTCGGTCTTCTGCTCGACACGATAGTTTTCGATGGAATACTTCACGTTCTTGATCGGGGTGAAGATCGAGTCGATCGGAAGCGTTCCGAACTCGCACTCGGCGGGAGTATTCTCCTCGGCGGGTACGTAGCCGCGGCCCTTGCCGATGGTCAGCGTCATCTGCATCTTCGTGCCGGGCGCGAGGTGGCAGATCACCAGATCGGGGTTCAACACCTTGAAGAACGAGAGGTAATTCGAGATATATCCGGCAGTCAGCTCCGTCACACCCGCAACGTTAATGGAGACCTTCTCGGCATCCTGATTATCGACTGTGCGGATAAAACGAACCTGCTTCAGATTGAGGATGATTTTCAACATATCCTCCATCACGCCGGGGATAGCGGCAAACTCGTGGTCGACACCGGCTACCTTGACAGTCGTGATTGCGTAACCCTCCAGCGAAGAGAGCAGAATACGACGCAAAGCGTTACCGACAGTCATACCGAATCCGGGCTCCAGCGGCCGGAACTCGAACTTTCCGAACGATGAAGTGGATTCAAGCATAATAACCTTTTCAGGTTTCTGGAATGCTAATATTGCCATAATATATTTGAATTTGTTTGATTACTACTTCGAGTACAACTCGACGATGAGCTGCTCCTTGATGTTTTCAGGGATCTCCTCGCGCTCAGGCTTCTGCAGGAACTTGCCGCTCATCGAGGCGTTATCCCACTCAAGCCAAGCGTAGCGGCTCTTCGAACCGCCGGCCAGAGATGCCGAAATCACTTCCAGACTCTTCGACTTCTCGCGAACCGACACGACGTCACCCGCACGCAGCGAGTACGAAGGAATGTTCACGACGTTGCCGTTCACACAAATATGGCAGTGCGAAACGAGCTGGCGGGCAGCTGCACGCGTCGGGGCGATACCCAAGCGGTAAACAACGTTGTCCAGACGGCATTCGAGCAGCTTCAGCAGGTTCTCGCCCGTGATGCCGCCCATACGGGCCGCCTGATCGTACGTGCGTGCGAACTGCTTCTCCAGCAGACCGTACGTATACTTGGCTTTCTGTTTTTCGCTCAACTGCGTGCCGTACTCCGACACTTTCTTGCGCTTACGCGCCAGACCGTGCTGTCCGGGAGGAAAGTTGCGCTTTTCGAGCACCTTGTCCGCACCGTAAATAGCTTCGCCGAACTTTCTGGCGATCTTCGATTTTGGTCCTATGTATTTTCCCATTGTTTTGACTTTTTTAAAACCTTAGAAATATTCCTTACCCCGACGCAGATTATACGCGGCGGCGGTTAGGAGCACGGCAACCGTTGTGCGGCAGCGGAGTAACGTCGATGATCTCCATCACCTCGATACCTGCGCCGTGGATGGTGCGCACGGCCGATTCGCGACCGGCACCCGGTCCCTTGACATACACTTTCACCTTGCGCAGGCCCATGTCGTAAGCGACCTTCGCGCAGTCGGCCGAAGCGGTCTGTGCGGCATACGGAGTATTCTTCTTCGAACCACGGAAACCCATCTTACCGGCCGAAGACCAGCTGATGACGTCACCCACCTCGTTGGTGATGGTGATGATCACGTTGTTGAAAGTGGAGTGTACGTAAGCGTTACCCACGGCACCGACCTTAACAACCTTTTTCTTAACTGTTCCAGTTTTCTTTGCCATAATTCTCTAAAGATTACTTTGTTGCCTTTTTCTTGTTTGCGACAGTCTTCTTGCGTCCCTTGCGGGTGCGGGCGTTGTTCTTGGTCGACTGACCGCGAACGGGAAGACCCAGACGGTGACGGATGCCGCGGTAGCAGCCGATATCCATCAGACGCTTGATGTTGAGCTGGACGGCCGAGCGGCATTCGCCTTCGACTTTGATGCCCATGTCGGCAATCGTCGAACGGATTGCGCCGACCTGGTCGTCCGACCAGTCCTGTACTTTGAGGTCGTAGCTGATGCCAGCGACTTCGAGAATCTTGCGAGCCGTCGAACGACCGATACCGTAGATATAGGTCAAGCCGATCTCGCCTCTCTTATTTTTTGGTAAATCTACACCGACTATACGTGCCATATAAATTCTTTTTCTTCTTTAATAAACCGTTTAAACATTACCCTTGGCGCATTTTAAACTTGGGATTCTTCTTGCAAATGACGTAGAGTTTCCCCTTACGCTTCACAATCTTGCAATCCTCGCTTCTCTTCTTGATGGATGCTTTTACTTTCATGATTTTCAAGCAATCTAATGTTATTTGTACCGGAAAGATATACGTCCCTTCGTCAAATCGTAGGGCGTCATCTCCACTTTAACTTTATCTCCGGGAAGGATTTTGATGTAATGCATACGCATCTTCCCTGAGATATGGGCGGTGAGTACGTGTCCGTTGTCCAGCTCGACGCGGAACATCGCGTTGGACAGGGCCTCGATGATCGTGCCGTCCCTTTCAATAGCAGCCTGTTTAGCCATAGAGTCTTACTTGTTAATTGCCTGTTCGATGATACTAAAGTCCGTCAGCACGTCGGGACCGTCTTTTCGGACCGCGACGGCGAACTCGTAGTGCGCCGCGGGTTTGTGGTCGCGCGTGCGGACTGTCCAGCCATCCCTTTCGAAAACCACCGCTTTGGTCCCCATGTTTATCATGGGTTCGATGCAGATGACCATTCCCTCCTTGAGGAGCGGTCCTCTGCCGCGGGCGCCGTAGTTCGGAACACCGGGGTCTTCGTGCATCTTGCGACCCAAACCGTGTCCCTCCAACTCCCGCACCACGCCGTAACCGAAGCTTTCGGCATACTCCTGCACGGCTGCCGACACGTCGCCTACGCGGTTGCCGGCTTTAGCCTGCGCCGTACCTTTATAAAGAGCCTCTTTGGTGACCTCCATAAGCTGCCGTACTTCCTCGGCAACCTCTCCGACGGCGAACGTATACGCCGAATCACCAACAAACCCCTTCATAAACGTACCGCAATCGACCGAAACGATGTCGCCCTCCTTGAGGACGCATTTCGAGGATGGGATACCGTGAACTACCTGTTCGTTTACCGATACACACAACGAAGCGGGAAATCCCTGATATCCGAGGAAGGCGGGAACTGCTCCGTGCGCGCGGATGAAATCCTCGGCAATCGAGTCCAAAAACTTGGTGGTGACACCCGGACGGATGTGGCGACCCACCTCCGCCAGTGTCTTCGACACCAGTATATTGTTCTCGCGGAGCAGCTCTATCTCCTCGTCTGTCTTTATATATATCATTCTTCGCTAAGAACTCTTCGGAAAACTCCTAATGACGCCCCTGAATACGTCCGGTCTTCATCAGACCATCGTAGTGGCGCATCAGCAGGTAGCTCTCGATCTGCTTCAGAGTGTCGAGCACCACGCCGACCATAATCAGCAGCGACGTACCTCCGTAGAAGTAGGCGAACGCCTGCTGTATGCCCAAGAACTTCATCGCCAGAGCGGGCAGAATCGCCACGATGGCAAGGAAGAACGAACCGGGGAGCGTGATACGCGTCATGATGGTGTCGATGTAGTTCACGGTCTGCTTACCCGGTTTCACACCCGGAATAAAGCCGCCGTTTCGCTTCATGTCATCGGCCATCATTTGAGGATTGATGATAATCGCGGTGTAGAAGTAGGTGAACGCGATTACCAGCACTGCAAGCGTGAAGTTGTACCAGAAGCCGGTCATCGAACTGAAGGCAGCCGCGAAAGCCGTCCCGGAGAACAGCGCCGGAATAAACATCAGAGCCTGCGCGAAGATGATAGGCATCACATTCGCGGCATTCATCTTCAGCGGAATGTACTGACGTACGCCGCCGTACTGTTTGTTACCGACGATACGCTTTGCATACTGTACAGGGACCTTGCGGACAGCCTGCACGAGGGCGATCGTCGCCATGAAGACGAGGAACAGGAGCACCAGTTCGAGGATAAGCATGATAGCGCTGCCGCTGGCGGTCTGGAAGCGCGCATTGACCTCGGCCAACAGCGCATGGGGCAGACGTGCCACGATGCCGATCATGATTATCAGCGAGATACCGTTACCGATACCCTTGTCCGTGATCTTCTCGCCGAGCCACATGATGAACATGGTACCCGCGATCAGGATCGTCGTCGCATAGGCAACGAAGCCGAACGAGTTGCCGTAAACGAATGCAGTGGGGACCTGATGATACAGGTTGGCGATATACGCCGGACCCTGCAGGATCAGCACGCCGATCGTCAGAAAGCGCGTCCACTGGTTCATCTTGCGGCGGCCGCTCTCACCTTCCTTCTGCATTTTCTGGAAATACGGGATCATCATACCCATGAGCTGGATGATGATGGAGGCGGTGATGTACGGCATGACTCCGAGCGCAAGAATCGCGGCGTTGCCGAATGCGCCGCCGGAGAATACGTTCAACAGACCCAGCAGTCCGTTGCCCTCCAGCTGGCTGGCGTAAGCCGACCCCTCGCCCAAGGCGTTGGGGTTGATGCCCGGAATCACTACGAAACTACCCAAGCGGTAGACCAGCAGCAGCCCGATCGTGTAGATCACACGTTTGCGCAGCTCCTCGATCTTGTAGATATTCTTGAGCGTTTCAACCAATTTCTTGTTGGTCGCCAAAAGAGCGATTACCACTAAAAAGACGACGCCAACAACGAGATACTGATTCATAATTTTCGGTTTCTAAGGGTTCCTAGAGTTTTTCGACGCTGCCGCCCGCGGCCGTGATGGCCGCTTCGGCGCTCTTCGAGAATGCGTGAGCCTTTACGCTCAGCGCCTTGGTAACAGCGCCGTTACCGAGGATCTTCACCTTGTCCTTCGACGAGATGAAACCTGCGGCGATAAGCGTGTCTACCGTGATCTCGGCGAGCGATTTCTTGGCGGCCAGCTCCTCAAGGGTCGAGAGGTTGATCGCCTTGAATTCAACGCGCTTCAGGTTGGTGAAACCGAACTTGGGGAGACGACGCTGGAGCGGCATCTGACCGCCTTCGAAGCCCAGCTTACGCGAGTAACCCGAACGCGACTGCGCACCCTTGTGACCACGCGTGGCCGTGCCACCGTGACCCGAACCGGCACCGCGACCGATACGTTTGTCGTGGTGCGTTGAACCCTTTGCAGGTTTGAGATTATTGAGTTCCATCGTAAAATTACTTCTTAGCTGTTAAACTTATTCTGCTGCTGCCTCCGTAGCCTCGGCTTTCTTAGCCTTGGGCGCTGCAGCCTTCTTGACGGCTACCTCTTCCACTTTGACGAGGTGCTTCACACGCTCGATCATGCCTTTGATGATCGCCGAGTCGTCGTGCTCGACGCTCGCGTTGATCCTCTTCAGTCCCAGCGCGTCGAGGTTTTTGCACTGACGCTCGGTTGCGCCGATGCGGCTTTTGACTTGGGTGATTTTCAATCTTGCCATTTGTCTCTACGAAATTAACCGTTAAACACCTTGTCCATCGAGATACCGCGCAGGCGGGCGATGCTGTGCGCATCGCGCAGCTCGCAGAGAGCGCCGATGGTAGCCTTCACCAAGTTGTGGGGGTTCGACGAACCTTTGCTCTTGGCGAGCACGTTCTTCACGCCCACCGACTCCAGCACGGCACGCATGGCACCGCCGGCGATGATACCCGTACCGGGAGCGGCCGGGCGGATCATGACGAGCGAACCGCCGAAACGGAGCTCCTGCTTGTGGGGAATCGTACCGTTGATAACGGGGATCTTCACAAGATTCTTCTTTGCGTCCTCCACGCCTTTGGCGATGGCCGACTGAACCTCCGAAGCCTTGCCCAGACCGTAGCCTACGACGCCGTCCTCGTTACCGACGACGACAATGGCCGAGAAACTGAATGTACGACCTCCCTTGGTTACCTTGGTAACACGCTGAATGCTTACGAGTCTGTCCTTAAGCTCGAGATCGCTAGTGCGTACTTTCTTTATGTTGGTATTTGACATAATCGCTTAGAATTTAAGACCGCCTTCGCGTGCTGCTTCGGCCAGCTGTTTAACTCTTCCGTGATACAGGTAGCCGTTGCGGTCGAACGCTACGGACGAAATGCCTTTGGCGGCAGCGCGCTCGGCAGCCAGTTTGCCCACGAGGGCGGCTACTTCGCACTTGTTCTTGCCGGCGGCGGCTTCCGCCACCTCTTTGTCCAGCGAGGATGCCGCAGCCATGGTCACACCTGCAAGGTCATCAATAAACTGCACGTAGATCTGCTTGTTGCTACGATATACAGTCATGCGAGGCTGTTCGGCGGTTCCGCTCACGATCTTGCGGATACGCATCTTGATCCTCTCTCTTCTTTCTATCTTGTTCAATGACATAACTCTAGACTATTTACTATTTAGCACCTGCTGATTTGCCGGCCTTGCGACGCAACTGCTCGCCGACGAACTTGATACCCTTGCCCTTGTACGGCTCCGGCTTGCGCAGCGAACGGATCTTGGCGGCGACTTGGCCGATGAGCTGCTTGTCCATGCTCTTCAGCGTTACGATCGGGTTGCCCTTCTTCTCCGTCACGGCGGTAGCGGTCACCTCCTTGGGAAGCATGAAATGCGTGTCGTGCGAATAACCGAGACTCATTTCGAGAATCTGGCCCTTGACTTCGGCTTTGAAACCGACGCCCACGAGCTCCTGTTTGATTTCGTAGCCCTTCGATACGCCGACGACCATGTTGTTGATCAGCGCGCGGTAGAGACCGTGCAGCGAACGGTGGCGGGGCTGGTTGGTAGGACGCGATACGAGCACGGCGGGAATTTCGTTTCCGGTGTGGATGTCCTTGTGCGTGCCGACCTCTACCTTGATGTCCGAGTCCACTTTCTGACTCAGCGTCCCGAGTGGCCCTTTCACGCTTACCACATTGTCGGCCGAAACCTCTACGGTAACGCCGGCGGGCAGGTTTACAGGTAATTTACCAATTCTTGACATTGTTGTTCTTGTTTAAAAATTTCCGTTAGTAGATGTAGCACAGCACCTCGCCGCCCACGTTTTCCTTACGGGCCTTGGCGTCGGTCATGATGCCTTTCGAAGTCGAGAGCACGGCGATGCCCAGACCGTTCAGCACGCGGGGCATGTCGGCCACCGACACATACTGGCGCAGACCCGGACGGCTCACGCGCTTGAGGTCCTTGATGGCGTTGCCCTTGGTGGCAGCGTCCCATTTAAGGGCGATTTTGATCGACGGGTGACCTTTCTCGTCGGTGTCGAATTTGTAAGCGAGGATGTAGCCCTGCTCGTAAAGAATCTTAGTGATTTCCTGCTTAATTTTTGAGCCAGGAGCTTCAACCACCTTGTGGTTGGCTTTCACTGCGTTTCTAATTCTGGTCAGAAAGTCCGCAATAGGATCAGTCATAACGAATAGAAGTTAAAAATTAATGAATTAGTTAATTATTTGGTCCTCAGCGCCTTGAATCTTTCAACAGACTCGCCGCCGCTTCGGATGTTTTTCGTTTTGCGCCTCTCGTTCAGCGCTTTTGCGCTCTCCGACAGGCCGTTCGGCATGGGGATAAAGCGCGCAAATATACATATTATTTCTCAAAAAACCAAGTTACGAGCCTATTTTCAGCGTTTTAAGTGCCGATGCCGGAATACGGACAATGTTAGCACTGAGGTGTTGCTAACATGCCCCGTACAAAAATTCCCATCGACAACCGTCCGCCTTTTCAGGAGAAGATTCCGTCCGACGACGCTGCGGCAGCTTTCCGCCCGCCCGACACGCCGCATCCGCGTCCACACGCGCCGCCCAGTCATTCAACGGGTTACGCCGTGCCGTACGCATTCTGCGCGGTCTCTCTCCGGCCCCTTGGTCCGAGAAATTTGTAACCAAATGCCTAACCCCTCGATTTCCGCCCCGCCGCCGAGAAGTTACCGCTTGCGGCGGCACTTTCCTCGACATTGCGACGTAACTACTCGGGTTCTGCACCCATATAAGCCCCGATCTCTGCGGTATCGGACTGCGGCACGCTTCATCGGCCTGCGCACAATCGCCGGGTTCACGCTCCGCATTCCGGGTTTCCCCCTCCTGCAAAGCCCCTCTCCGACGCCGGGCCGTCTCAGCGACAGCCGTCCGTCCACGGGCTTGCGCCCTCAAAATCCGGACTCGTATCCGGGATTTCTCCTTCAGATGAGCTTAACCGGCAAACCTTGTCCCTCCCTTCGGACGAACTTAGCCTACCTTAGAGCCTTCATAGCCCTACTCCCCTCCCCCTTCGGATTGCCTCCCGGCAGAAAATGAATTTTCGGATACCGGATATGATCCGGCATCCGAAAATATTACCAGCTTGCTTTCGTAACGCCGGGGATCAGACCCTTCGAAGCCATCTCGCGGAACTGGATACGGCTGATGCCGAACAGGCGGATATAGCCCTTGGGACGGCCCGTGATCTTGCAGCGGTTGTGCTGGCGGATCGGATTCGAGTTGCGGGGCAGCTTCGAAAGCGCAACCCAAGCCTCCTCGTGGTCGATCTCACCGCTCTTCAACTTGGCAGCAATCTCCTCGCGCTTGTGTGCATAGCGGTTTGCGAGTTTCACGCGTTTTACCTCGCGTGCCTTCATTGACTCTTTTGCCATAGCTTATTGATTCTTTTTAGCGTTTTTGAAAGGAAGGCCGAATTCGCGGAGCAGCGCGTAAGCCTCCTCGTCGGTCTTGGCCGTGGTAACGAACGTAATCTCCATACCGAAGATCTTGGTGATCTTGTCGATGTCGATCTCCGGGAAGATAATCTGCTCGGTGATGCCGAGGGTGTAGTTGCCCTGACCGTCGAACTTCTCGTTGATACCCTTGAAGTCGCGGATGCGGGGCAGAGCCACGGCGATCAGACGCTCCAAGAACTCGTACATCTTCGTATCGCGCAGCGTCACGCGCACGCCGATGGGCATGCCCTTACGCAGCTTGAAGTTGGAGATGTCCTTGCGCGAACGCGTCTGCACGGCTTTCTGGCCCGTGATCTGCGTCAGCTCGGCCTCGGCCACGTCGATAAGCTTCTTATCGGCTACAGCCTGTCCCATACCCTGATTGATAACGATCTTCGTGAGCTTCGGGCACTGCATGACGCTCGAATAACCGAACTCCTTCATAAGGGCGGGTTCGATCCGCTCCTTATATTGTGTCTTGAGTGTAGGTACGTATGCCATTATTTGATCTCCTCCCCTGACTTTTTAGCGTAACGGACTAATTTACCTTTTGCATTGAGCTTACGACCGACCTTCGTGGGTTTACCGCTTTTGGGGTCGAGCACCTGCAAGTTCGAGATGTGGATCGCCGCTTCTTTCTCGACGATGCCGCCTTGGGGATTCTGCGCGTTGGGTTTGGTAGCCTTCTTGCAGAGGTTCACGCCTTCGACGATGGCACGCTGCTTCGTAACCTCGACCTTCAGGACTTTGCCCTGCTGGCCTTTGTTGTCACCGGCAATGACTTGGACCATATCCCCTTTCTTAATATGTAATTTCACTGACATATCCGAAATTGTTTTTATGATTACAATACTTCGGGTGCGAGGGAGATAATCTTCATATACTGGTCGCGCAGCTCACGAGCTACGGGGCCGAATATACGAGTACCGCGCATTTCACCCTGGTTGTTAAGCAGCACCACGGCGTTGTCGTCGAAACGAATGTACGAACCGTTGGCGCGTCTGATTTCCTTGGTCGTTCTTACGACAACCGCTTTCGACACGGCGCCCTTCTTGACGTCGCCCGAAGGAGTCGCGCTCTTGACAGCCACCACAATCTTATCACCGATAGATGCGTAGCGGCGCTTGGTGCCGCCGAGCACCCGGATGCAGAGGACTTCCTTCGCACCGCTGTTATCAGCTACTATGAGTCTACTTTCCTGCTGTACCATAATTACTTAGCTCTTTCAATGATTTGTACTAATCTCCAACGCTTCGTCTTGCTCAGCGGGCGGGTTTCCATGATGCGCACGGTATCGCCCTCCTTGCAGGTCTCGTCGAGGCTCTCAGCGACGAACTTCGTCGTCTTGTTGACGAACTTACCGTAAATGGGATGCTTCACTTTGCGTGCGACCGCAACCACAATGGTCTTTTCCATTTTGTTGCTGACAACCACCCCAATACGCTCTTTTCTAAGATTTCTTTCCATAGTTATTCCTTATTAGGCGTTCTTTTGACGCAGGATTGTCAGCATGCGAGCTATATCTCTGCGATTTTTCTTAATGATAGAAGGGTTCTCGACGGGAGACACCGCGTGCTGCACCTTCAGCTTCGCCAGCTGCGCCTTTTCGGTCTCGATGCGCTCCTGCAGGTCCTTGATCGAAATATCCTTGATTTCTGCACTTTTCATCTTGTCGTCTCGTTAGATTGTGGTTTCGACGTAGTCACGCCGTACGATAAACTTGGTGGTAATAGGCAGTTTCTGGGCACCCAGACGCAGGGCCTCCTGCGCGATTTCCAAGGGCACGCCTTCCGCCTCGAAGAGAATACGTCCGGGAGTAACGGGCGCCACGAATCCTTCGGGATTACCCTTACCCTTACCCATACGCACCTCGGCGGGTTTCTTCGTGATGGGTTTATCGGGGAAGATGCGGATCCAGAGCTGACCTTCACGCTTCATGTAACGGGTGATGGCCTGACGGGCCGCCTCTATCTGACGACCTGTGATCCAAGTCGATTCAAGTGCCTTGATTGCGAACGATCCGTATGCAAGTTGGTTACCTCTCTGAGCGATACCTTTCATACGACCCTTCTGCATTCTTCTAAATTTGGTCTTTTTCGGCTGTAACATTGTTGTTTTGCTTTAAAAAGGTCCGACTTACTTATTGTTGTTGTTGCGACGACGGTCACCACCGCGGTCGCCACGGTCGCCGCGTCCTCCGCGACGGTCTCCGCGGCCGCGACGGTCTCCGCGATCACCGCGCTCGCCACGGTCCCCCGAAGGAGCCTGCGCCGATGCGCCTGCAATCTCGAACAGGTCACGCTTGCCGTACACGATGCCTTGGCAGATCCAAACCTTCACACCCAGAATACCCACTTTCGTGAGCGCCTCGGTCAGGCAGAAATCCACGTCGGCACGGAACGTATGCAGCGGAATACGCCCCTCCTTGATGGTTTCGCTGCGGGCCATCTCGGCACCGCCTACACGGCCGGAAACCTGAATCTTGATACCCTCGGCGCCCATGCGCATGGTCGATGCCACGGCCGTCTTCACGGCGCGGCGGAACGATACGCGGCCCTCCAGCTGGCGGGCGATGTTCTGGCCTACGATGACGGCATCCACCTCAGGACGCTTTACCTCGAAGATATTGATCTGAATCTCCTTGCCGGTGAGCTTCTTCAGCTCTTCCTTGAGCTTGTCGACCTCCTGACCGCCCTTGCCGATGATGATGCCCGGACGGGCGGTGGAAATGGTTACCGTAACCAGTTTCAGCGTGCGCTCGATGATGATCTTCGAGATGCTTGCCTTGGCCAGACGGACATTCAGGTATTTGCGGATCTTGGCGTCCTCGACCAGCTTCTCGGAGAAGTCTTTGCCGCCGAACCAGTTGGAATCCCAACCGCGGATGATACCAAGACGATTTGCTATCGGATTAACTTTCTGTCCCATCTGATTACTTGTTTTCTACGGTTACCATTTTATCAACTACGATCGTCACGTGATTCGAACGTTTGCGAATGCGGTGAGCGCGGCCCTGAGGCGCTGCCTGAATACGCTTCAGCATGCGGCCTCCGTCTACGAATACCTCTTTCACGCACAGCTTGGTGTCTTCCAGACGTTCGTTTTCGTTCTTGGCTTCCCAGTTGGCGATAGCCGACTTGAGCAGTTTCTCCATACGGATCGACGCCTCCTTCTTCG
The DNA here is from genome assembly GCF_000265365.1 of Alistipes finegoldii DSM 17242. NCBI lineage: Bacteria > Pseudomonadati > Bacteroidota > Bacteroidia > Bacteroidales > Rikenellaceae > Alistipes > Alistipes finegoldii. The sequence goes on along the minus strand of NC_018011.1, from coordinate 1,925,302 downwards.
AAAAACGAAGGATGCCCAATGCCTTGTTGATCTCGACGCCGCGGATGATGTCGGCCACGAGGCGCATCTTGCGGGGAGAGGTCGGGCAATCACGCAGAACAGCGATTGCTTTCTGCTTCTTCTCAGCCTTGATTTTCTCGGCTTTTATTGCTTTTCTTGCACCCATTTTCTACCTATTTTTTCTTGTTACCTGCGTGACCGCGGAAGTTACGGGTGGGAGCAAACTCACCGAGCTTGTGTCCTACCATATTCTCTGTTACATACACCGGAATAAACTTGTTTCCGTTGTGGACAGCGATCGTCTGACCTACGAAGTCAGGCGAGATCATACTTGCACGCGACCAAGTTTTGATGACCGACTTTTTGTTACCTTCGGCCTGAGCGACGACTTTCGCTTCGAGCTTGGGGTCGATAAACGGTCCTTTTTTTAATGAACGGCTCATTATGTACTCTTATTTAATTATTTTTTCTTCTTGGAAATAATAAACTTCGAGGTCGTCTTCTTGGGATTACGCGTCTTGTAACCCTTGGCCAAGAGACCCTTGCGCGAACGGGGGTGACCACCCGACGCACGGCCTTCGCCACCACCCATCGGGTGATCGACGGGGTTCATCACCACGCCGCGGTTGCGCGGACGACGGCCGAGCCAACGCTCACGACCAGCCTTACCGGAGCTTTCGAGGCTGTGGTCGATGTTCGACACGACACCCACGGTAGCGCGGCAAGTTACGAGTACCATACGAGTCTCGCCCGAAGGCAGCTTGATGATGGCGAATTTGCCCTCACGAGCCAGCAGCTGGGCGTAAGAACCGGCGGAGCGAGCCATCGCGGCTCCCTGACCGGGGTAGAGTTCGATATTGTGGATGACCGTACCCAGCGGAATCTCGCTCAGGAAGAGCGTGTTTCCGACTTCGGGAGCGACGCCTGCGCCGCTTACCACGGTCTGCCCCACTTGGAGTCCGTTCGGTGCGATGATGTAGCTCTTCTCACCGTCGGCATATACCAGAAGTGCAATACGTGCGGTACGATTGGGATCGTACTCGATAGTTTTTACAGTCGCAGCGATGCCGTCCTTGGTGCGTTTGAAGTCGATGTTACGATACATCTGCTTGTTACCGCCGCCGATATAGCGGACCGTCATCTTACCGGAATTGTTGCGTCCGCCCGAATTCTTCTGGGGGCTGAGCAACGATTTCTCAGGCTTATTCGTCGTGATTTCGTCGAACGTACCGATGATCTTATGTCTTGTACCCGGAGTAACGGGTTTGAATTTTTTTACTGCCATCTTCGTTAGATATTACTGTAAAAATCTATCTTATCTCCGTCCTTCAAGGTGACGATAGCCTTCTTGAAGTTGTTAGCGCGACCCTCCAGAAGCCCGGCTTTGGTAAAGCGGCTCTTGAGTTTGCCCATGTAGTTCACGGTGTTCACATTTGTCACGACGACGTTGTACATCTGCTCTACGGCATTGCGAATCTGCAGCTTGTTAGCCCTCACGTCAACGATAAAACCGTAGCGATTCAACTTTTCGCCCTGAATCGTCATTTTTTCGGTCAAAACCGGCTTAATAATAATTTCCATTGTGTGTCTTGCGTTTTTAAGCTAACATCGTATTCAAAACATTCTCGGCACCTTCCACCATCACGATCGCCGATGCGTTCATCACGTCGTAGGTGCAGACGTTCTGAGCCAGCACGGGCTGTACGTAAGGCAGGTTGCGGCACGAAAGCTGAAGATTGGCGTTGGACTCCGGGAGAACCAGCAGCACTTTCTTGTCTGCAACTTTCAGTGCGTCGGCCAAAGCCACGACAGCCTTGGTCTTGGGAGCATCCAGCGAGAGGGTTTCCACAACGCTGATCGCACCTGCCTGAGCCTTGTAGGTCAAAGCGCTGCGACGAGCGAGCTGCTTGAGCTTCTTGTTGAGCTTGAAGCTGTAATCGCGGGGCTGGGGACCGAAGATACGGCCGCCGCCCGGAAACAGCGGAGACTTGATGCTGCCGCAACGGGCGCCGCCAGTGCCTTTCTGACGCTTGAGCTTGCGCGTCGAGCCGGCGACTTCGTTGCGCTGCTTCGACTTGTGCGTGCCCTGACGCTGATCAGCAAGATACTGCTTCACGTCGAGGTAGATAGCGTGGTCATTAGCCTCCACGCCGAAGACGGCGTCCGAAAGAACTACCTTACGACCCGTTTCTTTTCCTTGTGTGTTTAAAACAGCTAATTCCATACTACTTCTCAATTGTTAAATAAGCACCCTTTGCTCCCGGAATCGAACCTTTCACGAGGATAAGGTTGCTCTCAGGAATAACTTTCAATACGCGCAGGTTCAAAACCTTGACCTGCTCACCGCCCATCTGGCCGGGCAAGCGCTTGCCCTTGAAGACGCGCGAGGGATAGGACGATGCGCCCAGCGAACCGGGTTTGCGCTGACGGTTGTGCTGACCGTGGGTCTGTCCGCCCACGCCGCCGAAACCGTGACGCTTCACAACGCCTTGGAAGCCTTTACCTTTCGATATCCCGGTCACGTCCACCCAGTCCTCTTCCGAGAAGAGTTCCACGGTAAGCGTGTCGCCGAGATTCACTTCGGGCATACCCTTGAATTCAGCCATTTTGCGCTTAGGGGTAGTGCCGGCTTTCTTGAAGTGTCCTAACAAACTGCTGCTGGTGTGCTTTTCACTTTTCTCGTCATAGGCAATCTGTACCGCTTCGTAGGTGTCCTTCTCCACGGTCTTGATTTGCGTAACAACGCACGGACCAGCCTCAATGACAGTGCATGGTATATTCTTACCCTCGGCACTGTAAACGGAAGTCATTCCGATTTTCTTTCCAATAAGTCCTGACATTTGTTGTCGATTGTTTGTTATAAATAAAGTGATCTTTCGTTGCTATACTCAACAGGTACAAGCCTTCCGTTATCACACCTTGATTTCGACCTCCACACCTGAGGGAAGCTCCAGTTTCATCAGCGCGTCGATCGTTTTGGGCGTCGACGAATAGATGTCGAGGATGCGCTTGAAGGTGCAGAGCTGGAACTGCTCGCGGGCTTTCTTGTTGACGAAAGTCGAGCGGTTCACCGTGAAAATCTGCTTGTGCGTGGGAAGGGGCACAGGACCGCTCACAACGGCGCCCGTGCTCTTCACAGTCTTCACAATCTTCTCGGCCGATTTGTCCACGAGATTGTGATCGAATGACTTTAACTTGATTCTAATCTTCTGGTTCATATGTTTTCTTATTCTATATCCTTACGTTTACCACTCGCTTTCTCGATGATCTCCTTGGCCAAGTTGGCAGGAACCTCCTCGAAGTGCGAGAACTCCATGGACGAAGTGGCGCGGCCCGACGAAATGGTACGGAGCACGGTCACATAGCCGAACATTTCCGACAGGGGAACCTTGGCCTTCACGACGCGAGCCGTGCCCTTGGACTCCATGCCGGTGATCTGTCCGCGGCGCTTGTTCAGGTCGCCGATGATATCACCCATGCTCTCCTCAGGGGTCACGACCTCCACGGACATGATGGGCTCCAGAATCACCGAACCGGCCTTGGGAGCAGCTGCGCGGTAACCGTTACGGGCAGCGATCTCGAACGAGAGCTGGTCGGAGTCTACCGGGTGGAACGAACCGTCCTTGAGGGTAACCTTCATCGAGTCCATCTTGTAGCCGGCCAGAGCGCCGTTGTCCATCGCCGAAGCAAAACCTTTCTGAACAGAAGGAATGAACTCCTTGGGAATATTACCGCCCTTGACCTCATCCACGAACGTGAGTCCGATCTGACCTTCGTCGGCGGGACCGATCTCGAAGATGATGTCGGCGAACTTACCGCGACCGCCGGTCTGCTTCTTGAAGACCTCGCGGTGCTGAACCGTCTTGGTGAGCGCCTCCTTGTAGTTGACCTGAGGAGCGCCTTGGTTGATCTCCACACCGAACTCGCGGCGCAGACGGTCTACGATGATATCGAGGTGCAGCTCGCCCATACCGCTAATGACGGTCTGTCCCGAATCCTCGTCGGTATGCACCGTGAAGGTGGGGTCTTCCTCGGCCAGCTTACCCAGCGCGATGCCGAGTTTGTCGAGGTCCTTCTGGGTCTTAGGCTCGACCGCCAGACCGATCACCGGTTCGGGGAAGGTCATCTGCTCCAGAACGATCGGTGCGTTCTCGGCGCAGAGCGTGTCGCCCGTGCGAATCTCCTTGAAACCTACGGCAGCGCAGATATCGCCGGCGCCGACGGTCTCCATCGGATTCTGCTTGTTGGCGTGCATCTGGTAGATACGGCTGATACGCTCGCGCTTGCCGCTGCGGGTATCCAGCACATAGGAACCTGCGTCCAGTTTACCGGAGTAAACGCGCACGAAAGCCAGACGGCCTACGAACGGGTCGGTAGCGATCTTGAACGCCAGACCGCAGAACGGATCGTCCTCGGAGGCGTTACGCGTCTCTTCCTTCTCGGTTTTGGGGTTGATACCCGTCACTGCGGGCACGTCGAGCGGCGAAGGCAGGAAAGCCATCACGTAGTCGAGCAGTTTCTGAACGCCCTTGTTGTGGAACGACGAACCGCAGAGCATCGGCACGACCTGCATCGAGATCGTGGCCTTGCGGATAGCTGCGAGCAGCTCCTCGGCCGTGATCGAATCCGGATCCTCGAAGAATTTCTCCATCAGGGCGTCGTCGGTCGCCGCAACCTCTTCGATGAGCTTGGCGCGCCATTCGGCAGCCTCGGCCTTCATCGATTCGGGAATCTCCTTCAGCTCGAAGTTGTCGCGCACGGTCTTGTCGTCGTAGTAGTAGATCGCATTATTATATATAAGGTCTACCAGACCCTCGAACTTGTCCTCGGCGCCGATGGGAAGAACGACCGGCAGGGCCGTCGCACCGAAGTGCTCTTTGATCTGCGCGCACACGGCCAAGAAGTCGGCGCCCGTGCGGTCCATCTTGTTGACATAACCCAGACGGGGGACGTTGTACTTGTCGGCCTGACGCCATACGGTCTCCGACTGGGGCTCGACGCCGCCCACGGCGCAGAACGTCGCAACGGCGCCGTCCAGCACGCGCAGCGAACGCTCCACCTCGACGGTGAAGTCCACGTGTCCCGGAGTGTCGATCAGGTTGATCTGATACTGATTGCCCTTGTAGTTCCAGAATGCGGTCGTTGCGGCCGAGGTGATCGTGATACCGCGCTCCTGCTCCTGAACCATCCAGTCCATAACGGCAGCGCCTTCGTGCGTCTCGCCGATCTTGTGGGTTTTGCCCGTGTAAAAAAGGATACGCTCCGACGTGGTGGTCTTACCGGCATCGATGTGAGCCATGATGCCGATATTGCGAGTGTAATTTAAATCTCTGGTTGCCATCTGTCAGTCTCCTTTTTTAGAATCTAAAGTGTGCGAATGCCTTGTTGGCCTCGGCCATGCGGTGCATCTCCTCCTTACGTTTGAAGGCGGCGCCCTGCTGGTTGAAGGCATCCATTATCTCTGCTGAGAGTCGATCTGCCATCGTCTTGCCGGCGCGCTTGCGGGAATAGAGGACAAGGTTTTTCATGGAAATAGAAATCTTGCGCTCCGGACGAACCTCCATCGGAACTTGGAACGTCGCACCGCCGATACGCTTCGATTTCACTTCGACTTGGGGTGTGATGTTCTCAAGGGCCTGTTTCCAGATTTCCAACGGAGATTTATCAGCATCCTTCATCTTCTTGCCCACCAGCTCCAACGCATCGTAGAAAATGGTGTAGGCAATACTCTTCTTACCATCCAGCATAAGGTTGTTCACGAAACGGGTCACGGACACGTCTCCGAACTTCGGATCCGGAAGTAGAATTCGCTTTTTTGGCTTAGCTTTTCTCATTGTTTATTCGAAAATTGTCTAAAATTAATGTTTCTTGTGATTATTTACCGGCCTTGGGGCGTTTTGCACCGTACTTCGAGCGACGCTGACGACGGCCGTCCACGCCTGCCGAGTCGAGCGCGCCGCGCACGAGGTGATAACGTACACCGGGGAGGTCCTTCACACGACCGCCGCGGACAAGCACGATGGAGTGCTCCTGCAAGTTGTGGCCTTCTCCGGGGATATAGGCGTTGACCTCCTTGCCGTTGGTCAATCTTACACGTGCTACCTTACGCATAGCCGAGTTAGGCTTTTTCGGGGTCGTGGTGTACACGCGGGTACATACGCCTCGGCGCTGGGGACACGCGGCGAGTGCCGGAGATTTGCTCTTATCCTCCATGCGAACTCGACCGTTTCTCACTAACTGTTGAATAGTTGGCATTTCTTAAACTGTCCTTTTAATTGTTAAAAAATCTATCTCCATTGTCCAAAATGGACTGCAAAGGTACGCATTTTTTCGGAATTACAATATATATGAGCATCTTTTTTCGCTGTTTTCCTGCATTTCAGCCGTTTTGCAATTCTTTTTACTGATACAAATATAAAGCATATAACTTTTTACTTATACACAAATCAACAACCGGCTATTTATCATCGGCTTACATCCGTTCCGGGCGTAGGCACGCACCGACCGCGGCAGCGCGGCCATCCGGCCGATTTCGCTATATTTGCAAAAATTCCGAACGAAGCATGAAACGACTCCTCACGACTTTTGCGTTCGCACTGGCGGCGCTCTGCATTTCGGCCTGCGACAGCCGCCGCCAGCCCCTTTTCACGGCCAATCCGCTCGGCGCGGGACCGGTCCTGCTCACCATGTCCGCCGCGCAGATCCCGGCGTCGCATCCGGGGCTTTACGACACATTCACAACCGACCGGACTCCCGCAGGAGAGACCGTGCTGCGCTTCACGCTGGCCGGGGAGCCGGTCATGGAGGCGCGGGCGTACGGCGACGAAATCGAATCGATCGAAATTTTCGGACCGGGAGTCGGATCAACGGACGGCATCGCGCCGGGAACGGACGTAAACCACCTTTTCGAAAACGGCGGCATCTCCCAGACCGACAACGACGGACGGCTCGTCATCACCCTCAACGGCATGACATACAGAGTTTCGGGACTCGGCGAAGAAGGCCGGAAAAAGCTCGGAAAAGCACACGCCGGCGGCGTCACCCCGCGCATCTCGCCGCAGGATTTCGACCCCGGCGCCAAAGTGACGAGCATCCTGATCAATTAACCGCCCGCAAGAGACCGCCGCGGCGCGTCGGCGACACTCTGCGCCGGCACGACGCCGGCGCAGCAAGACAGCAGCCCACCCCAGCTCCACGCTGCGGAAGAGCAGCAGAGCAGCGCGACAGCGGTACAGCACGACACCGCCGCGACACGGCAACGCCCGTCCGCACCCGGCGAAACGGCTGCGGAAATCCGCATCCGCCGCCGCACCCGGAGACGCTCCCCGCAGGAGCGCCTTTTTTCACACCCTTTTGCACCCTGTAAAACATTTTTTCCTATCTTTGCGGGAAATCCGCAACAAAGCGACAAATCAGAACCGAGCTATATCATGGAGTACAATTTCAAGGAGATCGAGTCCAAGTGGCAGCGCCGCTGGCAGGAGGATAAAACCTACAAGGTCGAGACCGATCCGTCGCGGCCCAAATTCTATGTGCTGGACATGTTCCCCTATCCGTCGGGCGCCGGCCTGCATGTGGGCCACCCGCTGGGCTACATCGCCTCGGACATCTACTCGCGCTACAAGCGCCAGAAGGGCTTCAACGTCCTGCATCCGATGGGCTACGACGCCTTCGGCCTTCCGGCCGAACAGTACGCCATCCAGACGGGCCAGCATCCGGCCGTCACCACCGAGCAGAACATCGCCCGCTACCGCGAGCAATTGGACAAAATCGGCTTCTCGTTCGACTGGGACCGCGAAGTCCGCACCTGCGATCCGGGCTACTACAAATGGACGCAGTGGGCGTTCCTCAAAATGTTCGGCTCCTACTACTGCAACGACAGGCAGCAGGCCCGCCCGATCGAGGAGCTGACTGCGGCCTTCGAGCGGAACGGCACCGAAGGGCTGAACGTCGCCTGCACGCAGGAGCTGCACTTCACGGCCGAAGAGTGGCGCGCCATGTCGGAGGCCGAGAAAGAGCAGACACTGCAGAACTACCGCCTTGCGTTCCGCGCGGACACGATGGTAAACTGGTGTGCGAAACTGGGAACCGTGCTGGCCAACGACGAAGTGCACGACGGACTTTCGGTCCGCGGCGGCTATCCGGTCGAGCAGAAGCGCATGAAGCAGTGGCTTCTGCGCGTGACGGCCTATGCCCAGCGCATGCTCGACGGACTGGACAAACTCGCATGGAGCGACTCCCTGAAGGAGATCCAGCGCAACTGGATCGGCCGCTCCGAAGGCGCTCAGGTCTTCTTCGACATCAAGGATTCGGACCGGAAACTCGAAATATTCACCACCCGCCCCGACACGATCTTCGGCGTCACCTTCATGGTCATCGCCCCCGAACACGAGTGGGTCGACAGCCTGACGACGCCCGAAAACCGGGCCGCCGTCGAGGAGTACATCTGTCAGGCCAAGAAGCGTTCGGAACGCGAACGCATCGCCGAGACGAAACGTGTAAGTGGCGTTGCTACAGGCTCTTACGCCGTCAATCCCTTCACCGGCAAAGCCATTCCGATCTACATTTCGGACTACGTGCTGGCAGGCTACGGCACGGGCGCCATCATGGCCGTTCCGGCGCACGACTCGCGCGACTACGCCTTCGCCCGCCACTTCGGGCTGGAGATCGTTCCGGTAGTCGAGGGCGGCGACATTTCGCAGGAGTCGTACGACGCCAAATCGGGCAAAGTAATCAACTCGGATTTCCTCAACGGCAAGGATGTAAAAGAGGCGATCGGTCTCATGTTCGACGAAATCGAACGGCGCGGATTGGGCCGCAAGCGCATCAACTACCGCCTGCGCGACGCCATCTTCTCGCGCCAGCGCTATTGGGGCGAGCCGTTCCCGATCTACTACAAGAACGACATCGCCTGCCCGCTCGCCGAGGACAAACTGCCGCTCGAACTGCCTCCCGTCGCCGACTTCGGCCCCACGGAGCAGGGCGAACCGCCGCTGGCCCGCGTCAAGGAGTGGGCGACGCCGGAAGGCTGGCCCTACGAACTTTCGACCATGCCCGGATTCGCCGGATCGTCGGCCTACTACCTCCGCTACATGGACCCGCACAACGATCAGGCGCTCGTCGGCCGGGAAGCCGACGAATACTGGCGCAGCGTGGACCTCTACGTCGGCGGCATCGAGCACGCCACGGGACACCTCATGTACTCGCGCTTCTGGAACATGTTCCTCTACGACCTCGGCGTGGTATGCGAGGAGGAGCCGTTCCGTAAACTCGTCAATCAGGGCATGATTCAGGGCCGTTCGAACTTCGTGTACCGCATCGTCGGCACCAACAAGTTCGTCTCGCTGGGTCTCAAGGAGCAGTACCGGACGCAGGCGCTCTACGTGGACGTGAACATCGTCCGCAACGACATCCTCGACATCGACGCCTTCCGCGCGTGGATGCCCGAATACAAGGACGCCGAATTCATCCTCGAAGACGGCAAATACGTCTGCGGCTGGGCCATCGAGAAGATGTCCAAATCGTTCTACAACGTCGTGAACCCCGACTACATCGTCGAAAACTACGGCGCGGACACGCTGCGCATGTACGAGATGTTCCTCGGCCCGCTCGAACAGTCCAAGCCGTGGGACACCAACGGCATCGACGGCGTCTACAAGTTCCTGCGCCGTTTCTGGCGGCTGTTCTACGACCGCGACGGCAGGCTGATCGTCACCGACGAGAAGGCCGACGAAAAGGAGCTGCGCACGCTGCACAAGACGATCAAGAAGGTCAGCGAGGACATCGAGAACTTCTCGTTCAACACTTCGGTCTCGGCATTCATGATCTGTCTCAACGAACTGGGCGAGTGCAACAAGCGCGAGATCATCGAGCCGCTGACCGTGCTGCTCGCCCCCTTCGCGCCCCATATCGCCGAGGAGCTTTGGGCGGCGCTGGGACACACCACCTCGGTCTGCACGGCCGACTATCCGGTTTACGACGAGAAACACCTCGCGCAGAGCGCATTCGAGTACCCGGTTTCGATCAACGGCAAACTCCGCTTCAAGAAAGAGTACGCCACGTCGCTGACGCCCGCCCAGATGCAGACCGACGTCGTGACGCTGCCCGAAGCGCAGAAATGGCTCGAAGGCAAAACCCCGAAAAAGGTCATCGTCGTGCCGGGCAAGATCATCAATATCGTCATCTGATCCGCACCAAAACGACACGTCCATGAAACGAATCGCAACGACTTTGACAGCACTTCTGCTTATGGCAGGCACCGCAACGGCACAAGACTACGGACAGGCCCGCACGCTGAAAATCTGGGACAACAAGACCGCACCCCACGGCAACGGCATCGCCACGCCCGAACGCGAACCCGAAAAGAACCGCCTCACCGACGTTTCGGAAGCGGTGCTCTACATCTTCCCGGCCGCTCCGGAGAAAGCCACGGGGCAGGCCGTCGTAATCTGCCCCGGCGGCGGTTACGTAAAGCTGTGCATAGATTACGAAGGCTATGAAATGGCCCAGTGGTTCGCCGAACACGGCATCACGGCCGCCGTGCTCAAATACCGCATGCCCAACGGCCACCCCGAAGTGCCGCTGGAGGACGTCGAGCAGGCCCTTCGCATCATGATGGGACTCGAAGCGGGAGCCACGGGCTTCACGGCGGACAAGGTCGGCATCGTGGGCAGCTCGGCAGGCGGTCATCTCGCCGCCTCGGCTTCGACGCTCGCCCGCACCAAACCCGCCTTCTCGATCCTCTTCTACCCGGTCATCACGGCCGAAAAAGGCAAGGCGCACCAAGGGTCGTTCAACGCCCTGCTGGGCGACAAGCGCAGTGCGGAGACCGACACATGGTACTCGCTCCAGAACCGCGTGAGCAGCGAAACCCCGCCCACCCTGCTGCTGCTTTCGGACGACGACCGCGTCGTCCCGCCCGTAAACAGCACGCTCTACTACAACGCACTCAAAGACAACGGCGTCAAGGCCTCTATGCACATCTACCCGACGGGCGGCCACGGCTGGGGCATCCGCAAGAATTTCAAATACCGGGAGCAGTGGCAGCAGACCGTGCTCGACTGGCTGCAGGGAATCGACAAATAGCCGCTGCACGACCGGCAAAAAGGGTGTTCCGCCATGCGGACGCCCTTTCGCCGTTTTTTCGGACGGCGCATTGCCGTTTTCCGATTATTGCGTATCTTTGCGCACAAAACGAACATTTATGGCAGACAACACCATTTTGAGTCGTCTCGACGGCCTGAAACTGAAATACGAGGAGACGGGACAGAAACTCACCGACCCCGAAGTCATCGCCGACGTCAAGCAGTTCGTGCAGCTCAACAAGGAGTACAAGGAGCTGGAACCGATCATCGAGACCTCGGAACGTTACCGCACGGCTTTGGCCAACCTCGCCGAAGCCAAGGACATCCTCGCCAACGACAAGGACGAGGAGATGCGCGAAATGGCGCGCGGGGAGATCACCGAGCTGGAACCCGCCATCGAGCAGATGGAGGAGCAGATCAAGCTGCTGCTGATCCCCAAGGATCCGCAGGACTCGAAGAACGCCATCATGGAGATACGCGGCGGCACGGGCGGCGACGAAGCGGCCATTTTCGCCGGCGACCTGCTGCGCATGTACACCAAATACATCGAGTCGAAGGGCTGGCGCTACGAAATGACCTCGTTCTCGGACGGCGCCGCGGGCGGCTACAAGGAGGTCGTACTCAAGGTCACGGGTCAGAACGTCTACGGCACGCTCAAATACGAGTCGGGCGTGCACCGCGTACAGCGCGTGCCCCAGACCGAGACGCAGGGCCGCGTCCACACCTCGGCGGCATCGGTGGCCGTGCTGCCCGAAGCCGAGGAGTTCGACGTCGAGATTTCGATGAACGACATCCGCAAGGACATCTTCTGCGCGTCTGGCCCCGGCGGCCAGTCGGTCAATACGACCTATTCGGCCATCCGCCTGACACACATCCCGACGGGCATCGTCGTGCAGTGTCAGGACCAGAAATCCCAGCTGAAGAACTTCGACAAGGCGTTCGAGGAGCTGCGTACGCGCGTCTTCAACCTCGAATACTCGAAGTACCTCGACGAAATCGCCTCGAAGCGCAAGACGATGGTCTCGACGGGCGACCGTTCGGCCAAGATCCGCACCTACAACTATCCGCAGGGCCGCATCACCGACCACCGTATCAACTACACGATCTACAACCTCTCCGCCTTCATGGACGGCGACATTCAGGACGTGATCGACCACCTGATCGTGGCCGAGAACGCCGAGCGTCTGAAGGAGAGCGAACTCTAATCCGCCCAAGGCACGCCCCATGCGCATGCCCGAAAACTTCGACGCGGAGGTTTACGCCGTCGTGGCGGAAATCCCCGCCGGCAGAGTCGTCAGCTACAAGCAGATCGCCCGGCTGGTCGGCATGCCCGACCACGCCCGCCGGGTGGGCCGCGCGCTCGCCGAAGCCCCGGCGGGTCTGCCCTGCCACCGGGTCGTCAACAGCGCAGGCCGCACCGTCCCCGGATGGACGCGGCAGCGGGAGCTGCTCGAAGCCGAAGGCGTACGCTTCAAGGCCAACGGCTGCGCCGACCTCGCCCGCTGCGGGTGGGAGGAGATCCGGTAGCGTCGCCATACGACCGCCGCGGAATCCGCAAACGCCCGGCCCGAAGCCATGTCGGTTCAACGCCGCCCCGAACCAAAGCCACGCCGGACAAAAAACACCCGGTCAAAAGCCGTCCCGGTCCAAAACCACGCCGGACAAAAAGCCGCATCGTTGTTCCGCCCCTGCCGCTGGGTTCGGAAACATCAGCCAGTCCCAAAGACGCCCGGCAAGAGCGGCTCTGCGAAGCCCCCTCCGCAAGACGCACAATTAAAGGCCGCCCTGCTAAAGCCCCCGCAAGACGCGCTATCAAGGACAGCCCGAAAAGACACCCGGCCCGGCAAAAGACATCCGGCAAATGCACCGGCAAATACCGCCCCGCGAAAACCGGCCCGAAAGACCCGCTCCGCACGCAACACCCGGAAAGACCCCCCTGCAAACCATCCTGCGGACCGAAAATCGCTGGAAAATTTGGCGTTCCGCAGCAAAACCGTTATCTTCGCACATACCGAACGACGCCTGCGGCCGGGCAATATTCCCGCCCCAGCGACCGTTTATCGGGAAAAGCAACGCATGAAAAGATACTTTCTGTTTATATCGGCACTTCTCGCCGCAACGCTTCCCGTTGCGGCGCAGCAGCCTTTATATATAGTCAACGGCGTCGAAACCGAGCAGATCGCGTCGATCCCGCCCGACGACATCGAGAACGTCGAGATGCTCCCGGCCGACGAGGAGACCATCGCCCGCTACGGCGACAAAGCCGCAAACGGGGTGATGCTCGTCACGCTCCGCTACGACCAGTCCGCCGTTTTCACCGCCGACTCCACCTTCAGCGGCTACATCGCCCGGCAGGTGAAGTGGGGCGACGACGAACCGGCCGCCCGCATCGTCCTGCGTTACACCGTAACGCCCGAAGGCGACACGGTCGTGGCTCAGGAACTCGAATCGACCGACAGCCGTCTCAAACGCCGCGTGCTCAAAGCCGTCGCCGAAGCGCCCCGCTGGACGCCGGCCCGCAAAAACGGCACGCCCGTCGAGAGCGAAGGCATCCTGCACATCCAGCTTCCCGAAGGCAAGCTGATGCCGCGTCAGGTAGAACTGGTCTGGCGCTAACCCATGCAGACGCACTCACATATCACCCTTTCCCAATTGCAGCGGCTCGTGAAGGAGACCCTCCACGAGCGTTTCGCCCTGCCCGTATGGGTCAGCGCCGAAATCTCCGAAATAAAGGTCAATTACTCAGGCCACTGCTACCTAGAACTGGTCGAAAAAGGGGGCGACAACGGCGTTCCGCTGGCCCAGTCGCGCGCCGTGATCTGGCGCACGGCCTATCCCCGCATCGCAGGATACTTCGAAGCCGAAACCGGCCAGCGGCTCGCCGCCGGAATCAAGATTCTGGCCAAAGTCGCCGTCAATTACCACGAACTCTACGGATTTTCGCTCCAGATCACCGACATCGACCCCACCTACACGCTGGGCGACATGGAACGGCAGCGGCAGATAACCATCGCCCAGCTTCAGCAAGAGGGCGTCTGGGACATGAACCGCGAAGCGCCGATGCCCGTCGTGGTGCAGCGCGTGGCGGTCGTATCGAGCGCCAACGCCGCAGGTTATCAGGATTTCCGCAAGGAGCTGACCAAAAGCCCCTACCGTTTCGAGGTGACGCTGTTCGACGCCTTCATGCAGGGCGCGGCGGCCGAAGAGTCGATCGTCACGGCGTTATGCGCCGTCGCAGAGCGGATGGACGAATTCGACGCCGTGGTCCTCATCCGCGGCGGCGGCTCGGCCAGCGACCTCAACTGTTTCAACGCCTACCGGCTCTGCGCCCACATGGCGCAGTTCCCGCTGCCGATCCTGACCGGCATAGGCCACGACAAGGACACCAGCGTCGCCGACATGGTGGCCCACACGGCGCTCAAAACCCCGACAGCCGTAGCCGGATGGCTCGTCGAACGGATGACGCAGGCCGAGGGGTGGCTCGACTACGCGGCCCTGCAACTGCACGATGCCACGAAAGCCGCCATGCATGCCTCCGAGGTGCGGCTGGAACGGCTCTCGGGCGACCTGCGCCAGATGAGCGGCAACCTGCTCACGCGGCAGCGGCTCCGCGCAGAACACCTTTCGGCCCTGCTGCCGGAAGCGGTGCGCAATTTCCTCGCACGGCAGGCCACACGACTCGACAACGCCGCGGAATTGATCGCCGGCCGCTCTCCGGAACGCATCCTCCGGCTGGGCTTCGCCGTCGTCCGCACGGGCGGCAAAGCCGTCGTGTCGGCCCGCGGCGTCCGCAAAGGCGACGCCCTCGAAATCGAAGTCGCCGACGGCACGATCCACGGCACCGCGCAAAAAACATTCTTAACGTCATAATAGTCTCGAACATTCCTAACTTAACCTATCTAACTTTATCTCTCTATGAAAAAAATCTTACTCTTTTTGTTTTGTGCATCTACATTAGCAGCTTGTACAAAAGATTTCTCAAATCTCACCTCCAATCATAAAACTGTCCCAACAACGCGAAGTGGTGGCGACAATAAATTTGATGTCCTTGGTTGGGGATACGACGTCACTGAAGATTACTTAAACCCAACATCCGTCCGGGGACAAGTTATTGATATCGAAAAATACGAACGGGAATTTCCGAACCGTTTAATTACCCATACAAACTCTTGGGGTAGCGACTTTTTTTGCTACGGAGCTACTGCCGAAGATTATCTAAAAGAAGTTACAAAAAAATCCAACATGAAAGGTGGACTCAACATGGGAGTCGGAAAATTCGGTTTTTCCGGAACTTTTTCTTCGAGTAAGGACTTTTTTGACAGTTATTCCTATTCAACCAAATATGCATTTGCAAGTTTAGAATGTATCCGAAATCATCGAATCATTTATATTAACGATGACATATCACGTATCTCAGCCTATATTTCTCCGGAATTCATTGAGGATGTAAACCGTTATTCCGCCGAAAAAATAATTGAAATATATGGGACCCATGTTTTAACTCATATTACATTGGGCGGCAGATACAGATTAATGTACAGATCATGTTTTACAAAAACCACCGACCAAACAACACGAAAAAAAACAGTTGCTGCAGGTTTTAGTGCTGTTTTAGGTAAACTCGGTATTAAATTTAACGCTGGCGGCGAGACTGTTACCAATGAAGTTTTAGCAAAAGAGAATGCATCCCAAGAATTATATGTCTATTTTTTTGGAGGCAAAGGAAGCAATTTAAAGTATAGTCTAGATCAAAATTATCCGACGACAATTGACATCCAAAACTGGGACAGCCAAATATCATTGGACGGAAGCAGTGTTTTGACAAACATCGAATGGAATAAAGCCTATCCGATCTATGAATTCATTTCCAACGCCTCAAAAAAAACTGAAGTCAAAAATGCGATCGAACAATATATCGCGAACAAACAGATAACATCTTTAAAGTTAACCCCATTTTATGAAATGTGGTATAGCAAATCGAAAGATACATACTACGTTTACTCTTGGGATACAGTCTTAAACGAACAGCAAGCGGGGAGAGAATTTAAAGGGTTAAAAGGATACATTTTAGCAACTCAAACCAATAATACAGTCCCACTATACGCTATGTGGTATAACGAAACTAAAGACACATTTTACACCACCTCATGGGAAGCAGTACAAAACGACATAAAACAAGGCCGGGAATATAAAGGTCAAGCCGGATACATCTTAAAAAATCCAGCCAATAATACAATACCATTATACCCCATGTGGTACGGAAAAAATAAAGATAGCTTCTACACATACAGTTGGGCCGAAGTAACTGAACAAGTTAAACAAGGGCGGGAATACAAAGGCGGTATCGTTGGATATATATATAACGCTTATTAAAAACAGTTCATCATATGACTGCTCACAAATTTCGGATCGCATTTTGCATATTATGCCACAAATACACACCCGTTCTGGAAGAACTTATCCGCATACTTAATGTTCCGGGCAATGAAATTTTTATCCACGTGGACGGCAAATCCCGCATCCAAGATTTCGCACCGCTCAGAGATCGCACCGGGGTACATTTTCTCGAACCGAGGACAAAAGTCTATTGGGCAGGCTTCAGTATGGTCGAAAGCACTCTTCGGCTTTTCGCCGAAACTCAAAATAAAAATTTTCATTATATTGTATTGATTTCGGGCGACACTTTACCACTATGCCCCATAAGCGAATTGCGTACCTTTCTGCACACGGCCTATGCTGAAAAACGGGAATTTATATCCACTAATCCGGCCATCACATTCGATGAAGCGAACTGGGTACGCCTTCGTCATTTTTTTTCAGACAAATCGACTTTCATGCGTCGTGTCAAACGCACGGCGATGAAGTGCTTCATGCGTTCTGTCAATCCCTATTTCAACCGGATTCCGCCACTGCAAAAAGGCAGTCAGTGGATCGCGATCACGCATCGTCTGAGGGATTATTTTTTCGATTACCTGCAAACAAATCCCGATTACCTGCAGGCATTCAAGTATAGCCACGGAGCCGATG
The DNA here is from genome assembly GCF_000265365.1 of Alistipes finegoldii DSM 17242. Lineage (NCBI taxonomy): Bacteria > Pseudomonadati > Bacteroidota > Bacteroidia > Bacteroidales > Rikenellaceae > Alistipes > Alistipes finegoldii. Next base: position 1,908,191 of record NC_018011.1, on the reverse strand, counting down.
AAATATTTTTCCAGACGCTTCTATGCAATTCTCCGTTCGCCGACCGTAATGCGGACTACTCCCTCGTATACACGGACTGGTCATGTCCCGGAGCGCATCCAAAGACATTCACCACCGACGATCTATACCCACTCTCCGAATTCGATTCGCAAAACCGAAGAGAGAATCCACAATCAGCAACTCTTTTCGCCCGTAAATTCGATGACGCGCTCGACATTGCCCGCTATCGGACAATTATACTCGGAGAACTGCAAAATCAGCATAACCAAAATCCGGCAAACTAATTACAGATATGGCAAAAAAAGAGATGACATACGCCGAATCGATGGCCCAGATCGAGAAGATCCTCGCCCGCTTCCGCAACGAAGAGATGGACGTGGACAGCCTCGCCGCCGAGGTCAAACGTGCCACGGAGCTGATCGCCGGCTGCAAATCGCGGCTGCGCAAGGCCGAAGAGGAGGTTTCCAAAATACTGGAATCGTGATGTCCGGGGAAATCGTCATCCGTGAAACCGTCCCCGCCGACCTCGCGGCGATCGTCGAAGTGCATAAAAAGGGCTTCGGCTACGACAAGGAGGCCGGGCTGACCGCCGAGCTGCTGTCCGATCCGACTGCCGAACCGACCGTCTCGCTGCTCGCACTGCGCGACGGGGAGGCCGTCGGCCACATCCTGTTCACCCGATGCCGCATCGTCGGAGCGGAAGTGCAGCGACCGTTGTTCTACATCCTCGCACCGCTCGCCGTCGTTCCCTCCTGCCAGAAGCAGGGCGTCGGCGGACTGCTGATCGCCGAGGGGCTGCAGCTGCTGCGGGAGCGGGGCGCGAAACTCGTCTTCGTACTCGGACACAAGGAGTACTACCCGCGCCACGGATTCATTCCCGGAGCGGAAAAACTGGGATTTCCGGCCCCTTATCCGATTCTGGAAAAACATGCGGACTACTGGATGGCGCAGGCGTTGACCGACGACGGATTTTCAGGTCCCAAAGGCCGGGTCGTATGCGCCGACGCCCTGAACCGCCCCGAACACTGGCGGGAATAAAACCTCACCTGCGATGAAAAAACTTATCAAATGGATGCTCAACCACGTGCCGCGGCCGCTCCTTCAGCGCGTCGCCGGCTGGGCCGTTCCCGCCGCGGGCCTGTTCTACAAAGGCCGGGGTGTCGAATGTCCGGTCTGCGGGTCCCGATACCGCAGATTCATGCCCTACGGCTATGTCCAATCACGGGCCAACGCGCTCTGTCCCAAATGCCTGTCGCTGGAACGCCACCGCCTGCTGTGGCTCTACCTCACGCGTGAGACCGACCTGCTGACGAGTTTTCCCCGCACGCTCCACATCGCGCCCGAAGTCTGCATCATGCGCCACCTGAAACCCCATTTCAAGGGGCATCCGGGACAGTACGTCACCGCCGACCTCGAAAGCCCGCTGGCCGACCTGCACTTCGACGTGCAACAGATTCCGCTGGCCGACGATTCGGTCGACGTGATCCTCTGCAACCACCTGCTCGAACACGTCGCCGACGACCGCAGGGCGCTGCACGAACTCTACCGCATCCTCAAACCCGGCGGCTGGGGCATCCTGCTCTCGCCCGTGGAACCGGACTACGAACAGACCTACGAGGACGACTCGATCACCGATCCCGAAGAGCGGACACGCATCTTCGGACAATACGACCACCGCCGCATCTACGGCGCGGACTACACAGACCGGCTGCGCGAAGCGGGCTTCGAGGCCGCGGACATCGACTACGCCGCGACCTTCTCCGAGGCCGAACGCCGGCTTTACGCCCTGCCGAAAGACCATATTTACGTCGTCTACAAGCATTGAGGCAAACCGGCATGCGCTCCCTCCGAGTCAGCACAAAAACGCCCCGTAACTCAGGTTTCGGGGCGTTTTCCCCCTACTGCCCGTATCAACTCAGTACAGAAAAAACACGATTCCCGTAAAATGGGCCGCCACGGCCAGATTGATCAGCAGGTGCCAGACCATGTGGTGGTAGCGGAATCCCTGCCGGGCATAAAACCACGCGCCGAGCGTATAGAGCACGCCGCCCGCGGCGATCAGCGCCAGCAGCGGCGTCGACGCCTGCCGCACGAAAAGCGGCATGAAAAATACGATCGTCCACCCCATGACCAGATAGATCGTCAGGCTGAGGGCGGGAATCGTCTTGCGCGAAAGCGACTTGTAGAAGATGCCGAACAGCACCATCGCCCACTGCAGGATCGTGATGAAGACGCCCTGCCACCCTCCGATCACCGACAGCGCGATCGGCGTGTAGCTTCCGGCGATGGCGACGTAGATGAAAATATGGTCGAGGATATGGAACACGGCCTTGTGTTTCGAGGCCGGATTCATCGAATGGTAGAGCGTCGAAGCGAGAAACATCAGGAAGATCGAGATCACGAAAATGCTCACCGACACCGACGCCAGAATGCGGTCGGGGTCGTGCGCGTAGGCCCACACGGCCGCAAAGGGAAGCGCCACGAGCGCCAGCAGCGACATCACGCCGTGCGTGACCGTATTGGCGACCTCCTCCCCCACGGTCGGGACATAAGCATCCTTTTTCTTCGTCATAATCGGGTGTATTGGTCCGATGTGCCAAATTTATGAATTTTTTTCATATCTTTGTCGTCAAGGTTATGCGGTTAGGGAAAAATGGACTTTTCACGTTACGAAAAACTCCGCACGCTCGTGCGCGCGAACTTCTCGGAGCAGACTCAGGCACTCGTGGACGAGGCGCTGGTCTACGCCGACGGGAAGCTTGCGTCCCTGACCCGCTATGACGGCAGCCCCCTGCTGACGCATGCCGCGGCCGTGGCCGGAATCGTGATCTCCGAAGTGGGACTCGGACGCAACTCCACCATCTCGGCCATCCTGCACGACGTGGTGCGTCTGGCCCACAAACAGCTCCCGGCCGAAGAGTTCCTCGCCCTGACCGCCGACATCCGCAGCCGCTTCGGCGAGCAGGTCGTCGGCATCACGATCGGGATGTGCAACATCTCGGAACTGAAACTGAAGGTCGCCAAGGAGCAGGCCGAGAATTTCCGCGACCTGCTCGTCTCCTACTCCGAAGACCCCCGCGTCATCCTCATCAAGCTGGCCGACCGGCTCGAAGTGATGCGCTCGCTGGAGATCTTCCCGCACGAGAAGTGGCGCAAGAAGAGCTGGGAAAGCATGAACCTCTACGCCCAGATCGCCCACAAGCTGGGTCTCTACAGTCTCAAAAGCGAGCTGGAGGACATCGCGCTGAAATACCTCGAACCGAAGGACTACGAACACATCGTCACCAAGCTCGAAGAGAGCGCCGACGAACGCAAAGCCTTCATCGCACGGTTTCTGGTCCCCATCGAGGAGCGTCTGCACAAACTCGGCATCAAATACCACATCAAGAGCCGCACGAAGTCGATCTTCTCGATCTGGACCAAGATGCACAAACAGCACGTGCCGTTCGAGGGCGTTTACGACATCTTCGCCATCCGCATCATCATCGACTGCCCGAAAGAGCAGGAGAAGCCGCAGTGCTGGACGGCCTATTCGGTCGTGACGGACTTCTATACGCCCAACCCCAACCGCATGCGCGACTGGATTTCGATCCCGAAGTCCAACGGCTACGAATCGCTGCACACCACCGTATCGGCCGAAGGCCGCTGGGTCGAGGTGCAGATCCGCACCGAGCGCATGGACGCCGTGGCCGAACGCGGCATCGCGGCGCACTGGCGCTACAAGGGGGTGAATCAGGGCGCGCAGACCAGCGAAGTCTGGCTGGGTCGCCTGCGCGAACTGCTCGAAGACACCACCCACTCGCTGGCGCAGCGTTTCGATGCCAAACCCGCTTCGGGCGAGATCTTCGTCTTCACGCCCAACGGCGACCTGCGCAAGCTGCCCGAAGGGGCCTCGCTCTTGGACTTCGCATTCGACATCCACACCAGTCTGGGCTCGACGTGCGTCGGCGGCAAGGTCAACAACCGGGCCGTGTCGATCCGCGAGCAGCTGCGCAACGGCGACATCGTCGAGATCCTCACCCAGAAGAACCAGACGCCCAAATCCGACTGGCTCAACTTCGTGGTCACGTCGAAGGCCCGCAACAAGATCAAATCGTTCCTGCGCGAGGAGCAGGCCAAGCATACCCGCATGGGACGCGAGGAGCTGGAACGCAAGCTCAAGAACTGGAAATTCCCGCTCACGATCGACGAGGCTGTAGCCTATCTGGTCAAATACTTCAAAGTCCGCACAGGCACCGAAATCTACGCCCTGATCGCCACGCAGAAGGTCGATCTGGGGACCATCAAGGAGATCCTCACGCGCCATATTTCGGGCGAAGCCGACGAGCAGCGGCGCGCCGCTGCGGCCGAAGCCGAACGCAACAAGGTCCACACCGCCAAGGAGAGTCCCGCGGCGCAGGACGCGCTGGTCATCGACGACGACATCTCGAAGATCCAGTACAAGCTGGCCAAATGCTGCAACCCGATCAAGGGCGACGAGGTGTTCGGCTTCGTGACGATCAATTCGGGCATCACGATCCACCGCTGCGACTGCCCCAACGCCAAGCGCATGCGCGAGAATTACCCCTACCGCGTCATCGACGCCCGCTGGCGTTCGACGGCCGAAGGTGCGTTCCGCGTCTCGCTGCGCATCGTCGCCGCCGACACGACCGGCATGGCCAACCACATCACCGAAGTCATCAGCCGCGACCTGAAACTCAACATCCGCTCGATCAACTTCGCCTCGCTGGCCAACGGCTGCATCGCGGGCACGGTGAGCGTCGAGGTGCCCGGCGCGGGCGTGGTCGATACGCTCATCCATTCGATCATGCGCATCAAGGGCGTTCAGCGCGCCTTCCGCATCAACAACTGATTCACACACAATTTTACCCACATAACTAAGTAAATGGATAACAACTCTATCAGCGTCTTATTTGCCGACTCGTCGCACGCCCACTACGCCCAGCGTATCTGCGACCTGATCTACGAGTCGGCATTGCAGCGTGGCACGGGCATCGCCAAACGTTCGCCCGAATACATCGCCGCAAAAATGACCGGTGGCAAGGCCGTCGTGGCGCTGGACGGTGAGAAACTAATCGGTTTCAGCTACATCGAGTGCTGGGGTCACGGCGATTTTGTCGCCACCTCAGGACTTATCGTCGATCCGGAGTACCGCCATATGGGACTCGCGGAGCGTATCAAACGACGCACCTTCGAGCTGGCCCGACGACGATTTCCGTACGCCAAGTTATTCAGTATTACTACGTCGCTGCCCGTGATGAAGCTCAATTCGCGCATGGGCTACGTGCCGGTGACCTTCTCGGAGCTTACCGAGGACGAAGAGTTCTGGCGGGGTTGTCAGGGATGCTGCAATTACGACATCCTGCAGCGCAACAACCGGCGCATGTGTCTCTGTACGGGCATGCTGTACGATCCGGCGAAGGAGCCTCCGCAGTCGCAGTCGCGCTGGGCGCCCTACGTCATGTTCTTCAAGAACAAATTCAAGAAACTGTTTCACCTGAAGTAAATAAAACCGATATAAAATGGAAAAGAAGAAAGTAGTTCTGGCGTTCAGCGGCGGTCTGGACACCTCGTTTTGCGTAAAATACCTTTCGGAGGAGAAAGGCTACGACGTTTACACGGCCATCGCCAACACGGGCGGCTTCTCCAAGGAGGAGCTTGCGAACATCGAGAAACGCGCCGTGGAGCTGGGCGCCGTGCGGCACGCCACGCTCGACATCGAGCAGGAGTACTACGAAAAGAGCATCAAATACATGGTCTTCGGCGACATCCTGCGCAACGGCACCTACCCGATTTCGGTCAGCTCGGAGCGCATCTTCCAAGCCATCGCCATCATCGAATACGCCAAGTCGATCGGCGCCGACTGCGTGGCCCACGGCTCGACCGGCGCCGGCAACGATCAGGTGCGCTTCGACCTGACGTTTCAGGTGCTCGCCCCCGAAATCGAAATCATCACCCCGACGCGCGACATGACCCTGACGCGCGAATACGAAATCGACTACCTCAAGAAGCACGGCTTCGAAGCCGACTTCAAGAAGATGGAGTACTCGATCAACAAGGGGCTTTGGGGCACGTCGATCGGCGGCAAGGAGACGCTCCATTCCGAGCAGACGCTGCCCGAAGAGGCCTATCCGAGCCAGATCACCGCATCGGGCGAGGAGCGGCTGAAAATCACCTTCGAGCAGGGCGAAATCGCCGCCGTGAACGGCAGGCCCTACGCCGACAAGGTCGAGGCCATCCGCGCCGTGGAGGCCGTCGGCTCGAAGTTCGGCATCGGCCGCGACATGCACATCGGCGACACGATCATCGGCATCAAGGGCCGCGTAGGCTTCGAAGCCGCCGCCCCGATCCTCATCATCGCCGCGCACAGGATGCTCGAAAAGCACACCCAGACCAAGTGGCAGATCTACTGGAAGGAGCAGGTCGCCAACTGGTACGGCATGTTCCTCCACGAGGCGCAGTACCTCGAACCGGTGATGCGCGACATCGAAGCCATGCTCGTCTCGTCGCAGCGCAACGTCACGGGCACCGTCGAACTGATCCTGCGCCCCTACAGCTACACGCTCGTGGGCGTCGATTCGACCTACGACCTGATGAAGACCGACTTCGGCGAATACGGCGAGGTGAACAAGGCGTGGACGGCCGACGACGTGAAGGGCTTCACGAAGATCCTCGGCAACCAGATCAAAATCTACCATAACGTCCAGAAACGCAACGAGAAATGATACGCGCAGGCATCATCGGAGGCGCCGGCTACACCGCCGGCGAACTGATCCGCCTCTTGGTAAACCATCCGCAGGTCCGGCTCGCCTTCGTCCACAGCACCAGCAATGCGGGCAACCGCATCGCCGACGTGCACGGCGGACTGGAGGGCGACACCGAACTGCGCTTCGCCGACACCTGCGACCTCGCGTCGATCGACGTCCTGTTCCTCTGTTCGGCGCACGGCGAGAGCCGCAAATGGCTCGAAGCGAACGACGTTCCCGCCGGCGTGAAGATCATCGACCTCGCACAGGACTTCCGCGACGAGAGCGACGGCTTCGTCTACGGACTTCCGGAGCTGAACCGCGACCGCATCCGCACGGCGGAGCGCGTCGCCAATCCGGGTTGTTTCGCCACGGCGATCCAGCTGGCGCTGCTGCCCCTCGCGGCGGCGGGCCTGCTGACGGGCGAGGTGCACGTGACGGCCGTCACGGGTTCGACGGGCGCGGGCGTCAAACCCTCGGCCACGACCCACTTCAGTTGGCGGACGGACAACATTTCGGTCTACAAAGCCTTCACGCACCAGCACCTGATCGAAATCGGACGCAACCTGCGACGCCTGCAGCCCGGCTTCGGCAAAGCCGTCAATTTCGTGCCGATGCGCGGCGATTTCGCCCGCGGCATCCTCGCCAGCGTCTACACCGACTGCCCGCTCGACGAGACGGCGGCCCGCAGGCTGTACGAGGATTTCTACGCCCCGGCCCTCTTCACGCACGTCGCCGCCGGCAGCGTCGATCTCAAACAGGTCGTCAATACCGACAAGGCCCTGCTGAGCGTGGCCAAATACGACGGCAAACTGCACGTCGTGTCGGTCATCGACAACCTGCTGAAAGGCGCGTCGGGACAGGCCGTGCAGAACATGAACCTTATGTTCGGACTGGACGAGGGCGAAGGACTTCGGCTCAAAGCGTCCGCTTTTTAGAAACAACGAAATCGCTTTCCGGGATTCGCTTTCCGCCGCATGCGGCGGACCAAGCCCCTGCCTGAGGCGGGGGTTTGGGGGGGGTGGATCAGACTTGCATACACGGCGGCACGCCGTGATTACCGCAATCGGAAGCAAGATGCCAAACAATTTTTGCCATGACACTATTCAACGTATACTCCCTCTACCCCGTCGAGCCGGTGCGCGGCAAAGGCTGCTTCGTCTACAACGCCGCAGGCACCGAGTACCTCGACCTTTACGGCGGACACGCCGTCATCTCGATCGGCCACGCCCAGCCCGACTACGTGAAGGCGATCTCGGAGCAGGCCGCCCGGCTGGGATTCTACTCCAATTCGGTCGAAAACTCGCTTCAGACCGCGCTGGCCGAAAAACTTGGCCGCGCATCGGGTTACGGCGACTACAGTCTTTTCCTCTGCAATTCGGGCGCCGAGGCCAACGAAAACGCACTCAAGCTGGCGTCGTTCCAGACGGGCCGCGCCAAAGTGCTCGCCTTCTCCAAAGCCTTCCACGGCCGCACGTCGGGCGCCGTCGCCGCGACGGACAACCCCTCCATCCGTTCGCCGTTCAACGGGACGCCCAACGTGGAATTCACCCCGCTGAACGACCTCGAAGCGGCCCGCGCCAAGCTCGCGACGCGCGAATTCGCCGCCGTCATCATCGAGGGCATTCAGGGCGTTTCGGGCATCCACTGCCCCACGGACGAATTCCTGCGCGGCCTGCGCGCAGCCGCTACCGAAACGGGCACCCAGCTCGTGCTGGACGAAATCCAGTCGGGCTACGGCCGCACGGGACGCTTCTTCGCCCACCAGTGGGCCGGCATCCGTCCCGACCTGATCACCATGGCCAAGGGCATGGGCAACGGCTTCCCGATCGGCGGCGTGCTGATCGCGCCCCACTTCGAGGCGCGCCCCGGACTGCTCGGCACCACCTTCGGCGGCAGCCACCTCGCCTGCGCGGCGGCCATCGCCGTGCTGGATGTCATGGAGCGCGAGAAGCTGGTCGAGAACGCCGCCGACACGGGCGAATACCTGCTCGGCGAACTGCGTAAGGCCGACGGACCGAAAGAGATCCGCGGCCGCGGCCTGATGATCGGCATCGAGATCGACGGTTCGGGCGCGGAATTCCGCAAAAAACTCCTTTTCGGAAAACACGTCTTCACGGGCGGCGCAGGCGCTTCGACCGTGCGGCTGCTGCCCGCGCTCTGCCTGACGCGCGAACTGGCCGACCGCTTCCTCGACGCATTCGACGCAACGCTCCGCGGGAAATAAAATCCCGGACGCAATACGACAAGTCCCCTCTGCGGAGGAAAGTCAGGGGAGGGCAGACTCGGAAACGCAGCGCACCGCCGCGAACAAAAGCCCTCCGGAAGCAAGCGACAGACAAAACAAGATAAAACGAAAACGATATGTATAAATTCACCTGTGCGGCAGATATCGGCGACCTGCGCACCGCCGTCGCCGAAGCGCTCGAAATCAAGCGCGACCGTTACCAGTTCACCGGACTGGGGCGCAACAAGACCCTGCTGATGCTCTTTTTCAATTCGAGTCTCCGCACGCGCCTCTCGACGCAGAAGGCCGCGATGAACCTCGGCATGAACGTCATGGTGCTCGACGTCAATCAGGGAGCATGGAAACTCGAAACCGAACGCGGCGTGGTGATGGACGGCGACAAGGCCGAACACCTGCTCGAAGCCATTCCCGTCATGGGGTCCTACTGCGACGTGATCGGCGTGCGGTCGTTCGCCAAGTTCAACGACAAGGCCGAAGACTACGAGGAGCGCGTGCTGGAGCAGTTCATCCGCTATTCGGGCCGCCCCGTCTTCTCGATGGAGGCCGCCACGCGCCACCCGCTGCAAAGCTTCGCCGACCTGATCACGATCGAAGAGTACAAGACCAAGGAGCGTCCCAAGGTGGTCATGACGTGGGCCCCGCACCCCAACGCACTGCCGCAGGCCGTGCCCAACTCGTTCGCCGAGTGGATGAACGCCGCGGATTACGACTTCGTCATCACCCACCCCGAAGGATACGAGCTTGCGCCGCAGTTCGTCGGCCGCGCGCGCGTCGAATACGACCAGCGCAAGGCGCTCGAAGGAGCCGACTTCGTCTATGCCAAGAACTGGGCGGCCTACGCCGACCCCAACTACGGCAAGGTCCTCTGCCGCGACCGCGCATGGACCGTCGACGCCGAAAAGATGGCGCTTACGGACAACGCATTCTTCATGCACTGCCTGCCCGTGCGGCGCAACATGATCGTCACCGACGAGGTGATCGAGTCGCCGCGCAGTCTGGTGATCCCCGAAGCCGCCAACCGCGAAATCTCGGCGCAGGTCGTACTCAAAAGATTGCTGGAGGGACTCGGATAATGGAGAAAATCACGGTAGTAAAAATCGGCGGCAACGTCATCGACGACCCCGCCGTCCTGAAACGCTTCATCGCGGACTTCGCCGCGATGCCCGGCCCGAAAATACTGGTCCACGGCGGCGGCAAGGTCGCCACGCGGCTCGCCGAACGGCTCGAACTGAAGGTGCAGATGGTCGACGGCCGCCGCATCACCGACAAGGGCACCTTGGACGTGGTGACGATGGTCTACGCGGGTCTGGTCAACAAACAGCTCGTGGCCTCACTGCAGGCCGAAGGGTGCAATGCGCTCGGCATGTCGGGCGCCGACGGCAACGCCGTCACGGCCCGCCGCCGCGCCCCCCAGCCGATCGACTACGGCTTCGTGGGCGACATCGAGAAGGTCGATTCCCGGCTGCTCGGACGCCTGCTCGAAGCGGGCGTCACCCCGGTCTTCTGCGCCATCATGCACGACGGACAGGGCACGCTGCTCAACTGCAACGCCGACAGCGTGGCTTCGGCCATAGCCCTCGGCGCGGCGCAGATAGCCCCCGCGGAGCTGGTCTTCTGTTTCGAGAAGAGCGGCGTGCTGCGCGACCCCGATGACGAGACGACCCTCATCCGCGAGATCACCGCCGGATCGTACGCCGCGCTCAAAGCCGAAGGCGTCGTCAGCAAAGGCATGATCCCCAAGATCGAGAACGCCCTCAAGGCCGTCGCAAACGGCGTTCGGAGCGTCACGATCAAACATTCCGACAACCTGTCAAACGACACGGGAACAGTCATCAGATAACCCCCGGTTCCGGCGGTCCGCCCGGACCGCCGGAGCCGAAAAAAAACGGAAGAGCATGGATGCAAAAACGACGGAAGCGGTCGAACTGCTCAGGAGACTCATCGCAACGCCTTCGCCCTCGCGCGACGAAAGCCGCACGGCCGACCTGCTGTTCGCCTTTCTTGAGGAGCGCGGCGCGGCGCCCGAACGGCTGCACAACAACGTCTTCGCCCGCTCCGCAGACTTCGACCCGGCGCGCCCCACCCTCCTGCTGAACTCGCACCACGACACGGTGCGCCCGGCGGCCTCCTATACGCGCGACCCGTTCACCCCGACCATCGAAGGCGACCGTTTGTACGGTCTGGGCAGCAACGACGCCGGAGCTTCGGTCGTGTCGCTCGCCCGGACGTTCCTGACCTTCCGCGAACAGCCTCTGCCCTTCAACCTCCTGCTGGCCCTTTCGGCCGAGGAGGAGTGCATGGGCGAACACGGCATGCGCGCCCTGCTTCCGCAGCTGGGAGCGATCGACATGGCGCTCGTCGGCGAACCGACGGGCATGCAGGCCGCCGCCGGCGAGCGGGGGCTGGTGGTCCTCGACTGCGAAGCCCGCGGCAAAAGCGGCCATGCGGCGCGCAACGAGGGCATAAATGCGCTCTATATCGCACTCGACGACATCGCGCGGCTCCGCAGCTTCCGCTTCGACCGCGTATCCGAACTGCTGGGGCCGATCGGCATCGCCGTCACGCAGATCGCGGCCGGCACCCAGCACAACGTCGTGCCCGACTCGTGCCGCTTCGTCGTCGATCTGCGCACGACCGACGCCTACACCAACGAGGAGACAGTCGAAATCCTGCGCGGGGCACTGCGCTCCCAAGCCGTGCCCCGCTCGACACGCATCCGCGCCTCGGCGCTCGACGCCGCACACCCGCTCGCACGCGCTGCGCAGGCCGCCAGACGCCGGAGCTACGTCTCCCCCACCACGTCGGACATGGCCCTGATGCCCTTTCCGTCGCTCAAAATGGGTCCGGGAGAGTCGTCGCGCTCCCACACGGCCGACGAATACGTTCTTATGTCGGAGATCGGGGAGGGAATCGGGATTTACGAAGAATTCATCCGGCAACTCGCCGGAATCCTCTGACGCCGCCCCGCGCGGCAGGCGGCCGAATCCCCGCCGCGAAAGACACCCGCCCCGTGCGGAAGACAGATTTGCAAACGCGGCGCACCGCCGCAAACCACCGGCCGCCGGCAATACGGAGCCGGCACGAAATGAGAAACGAATACACACACGCTATGGCAACCAAACTTTGGGACAAGGGCTTCGAGCCCGACAAGATGATCGAGGAATATACCGTCGGCGACGACCGCGAACTGGACATGCGGCTGGCGAAATACGACGTCGAAGGGTCGCTGGCCCACATCGCCATGCTCGAAAAGATCGGGCTGTTGACCTCCGCCGAACTGGAGGAGCTGACCGCCGGACTGAAAGAGATCGCCGCCGAGATCGAAGCCGGACGCTTCGCGATCGAGCCGGACACCGAGGACGTCCACTCGCAGGTGGAGCTGATGCTCACGCGGCGGCTGGGCGACGCGGGCAAGAAGATCCATTCGGGCCGCTCGCGCAACGATCAGGTGCTGGTGGACCTCAAACTTTTCCTGCGCGACGAACTGCGCCAGACGGCCGACGCCGTAAAAACGCTGTTCGACCGGCTGCAAGGCCTGAGCGAACAATACAAGGAGGTGCTGATGCCGGGGTACACCCACCTGCAGATCGCCATGCCCTCGTCGTTCGGACTCTGGTTCGGCGCCTACGCCGAAACGCTCGTAGATGACATGCGGCTGGTTGCCGCCGCATGGCATATCGCCAACCAGAACCCGCTCGGCTCGGCCGCCGGATACGGCTCGTCGTTCCCGCTCGACCGCACGATGACCACCCGTCTGATGGGCTTCGAAACGCTCCACTACAACGTCGTGGCGGCGCAGATGAGCCGCGGCAAGAGCGAACGCGCCGCGGCCAGCGCCATCGCGGCCATCGCCGCCACCGTAGGCCGCCTTGCGATGGACGTATGTCTCTTCATGAGCCAGAATTTCGGCTTCGTGTCGCTGCCCGACAACCTCACCACGGGATCGAGCATCATGCCCCACAAGAAAAACCCCGACGTCTTCGAGATCATGCGCGGCCGCTGCAACCGCCTGCAGTCGGTGCCGAACGAAATCGCCCTGCTCACGGCCAACCTTCCGATCGGCTACCACCGCGACATGCAGCTGCTGAAGGACATCCTCTTCCCGGCGACGACCGAAATCAAACGCACCCTTTCGATGTGCGACTTCATGCTCGCGCACCTGAAAGTCAACGCCGACATCCTCGACGACCCGAAATACGACTACCTCTTCACGGTCGAAGACGTGAACCGGCTCGTGCTCGAAGGCGTTCCCTTCCGCGAAGCCTACAAACAAGTCGGCATGGCTGTACAGCGCGGCCAGTACCGCCCGACGCGCGAAGTGCGCCACACCCACGAAGGCAGCATCGGCAATCTCTGCACCGCCGAAATCCGCCGGAAAATGGAGCGCGTGATGGCCGAATTCGAATAACCGGAACCGCCGCAACAAAAAAAAGGATGCCCCGAAAAGGCATCCTTTTTTACTCCCCGGACCGCTTATTTGAGCGGTTTGTACATATCCGGCAGGTCGTCCTCGAAAAGAATCTGCTCCTTCCGGGAGAAATCCATAAAATCCTTCTCGGAATAGCACCCGCGGAAAGCGCTGAAATAGTGCCCGCCGTTTGTCGGGAAATCGCCGTTGCGCCACAACAGCACGAACGATACGGGCTCGTTCTCGATAATCTTGTAGAGCATCGACGTCCACCATTTCTTGTTGCAGTAGTTCGACTCCTCAGGATTGTTGTTCTCAAGACCCGTTTCGGTCAGCGCCAACGGTTTGTTCTTCGTATAGGCGATATTCTTCATCAGGCGGATCATCTGCAATCCCTTGTGGTCGTAGTCCGCACCGTTGCGGTCGTAAGCGTCGAGTCCCAGAATATCGACCCATTCGTCGCCGGGCCAGTATTCGAGGTAGGCGTCGCGCGAATTGAGATGGATCATATCGGGCGAATAGGCCCAGATCAGATTGTGCAGCCCCTTCACGTCGCGCAGGTACGAAATCGTGAACTGCCACAAGGCGACGAACTCCTGCGCCGTCGCATTTCCCTTGCCCCACCAGAAGCCGGAGCCGGTATGCTCATGCCACGGGCGGAAGATCAGCGGAATAGGCTCGCCTTCGGGAGACTTGAGGCTCAGCATGAAATCGGCGACCTTGTCGAGCCAGCCTTTGAACTTTTCGTGGTTCTCGCCGCCCGGAATGATCGAATAGACGGCGCGCGTCCCGTCCCACGAATTTCCGCCCGAAACGGGATTGGCGCAATGCCACGAAATCGTATTGACGGCTCCGCGTCCGAATGCCGCGATGATGTGCTTGCGCACTTCGGTGAACAGCTCTCCGTCGATATTGGTCTCCATGTCCAGCTCGATGTTGGAAAGCTCCCAGCCGCAGACTGCCGGGTGGCTGCCCGTCAGGTACTTCGTGTCCGAAAGGTCGGTGTCGTCGCCGGCCCACCATTTCCTGTTGTTGTCCAGACCGTACAGGGTCGGTATCTGATGGCCGAACATCGTACCGCGCTCGGCCAGCACGAACAGATTTTCGTAGAGCGTCCGGGTAATGGCCGTGGCGCCGGCATCGACCATGGTCTTGGGGCCTTCGGGATACCCCGAAGGCGCGCGGCTCGGCACACCGTTCACCTCGGAACATCCGAGACCGAGGACAACAGCCATGCAGGCGCACGCAGAAAACAGCAATTTCTTTTTCATGTCGTTTTGAGTTTTAGGTTGAATTTATACGGATATTTTCTTCTGGGTGTAGAACGTCTTGAATGGACTGGGAGTCAAACCCTTTCCCTTCTTGAAGATCCGGTTGAAGTTGGAGAGGTTGTTGAATCCGCATTTGTAGGCGATCTCCGAAACGTTCTTGGTCGGGTTTTCGATCAGCATGCGCGAAGCCGCCCCAAGGCGAATGTCGTTGAGCAGATTCACGAAGCTCTTTCCGGAATGCCGTTTGATGAAACGCCTGAACGTCGGTTCGCTCATGTTCACGAGGGCCTTGACCTCGGCGATGGATATGTCCCGGTGGAAATTATCGTTCAGGAACTGCATCACCTTCTGGATGCGCGGCATGTCGTAATTGACGTTGTTCTCGATCGACACGGAGCGCTGGGCGAGGATATGGTAATCGCTCTCGCGCGCCAGACAGTTGAGAAGCATCAGGAAGTTAAGCACCGAATCGAACCTGTCTTCGCTGCGTATCAGGTTCTCCACGATCGGCTCGACACGGGAGACCGTCTCTTCGGAGAATGCGATGCCGCGGCGCGCATACTCGAACATCTTCTTGATCGGATAGAACTGCTTCTTGTCGATGAACCCCGATTCGAACAGATCGGGAGAAAACTGCACGCAGACCTCATGGACATCGGCATTCTTCGAAAAATTGCCGTTCAGCCACGCGTGTTCGAGGTAGGAACCCGTGATCAGGACCAGATCCCTGTCGGATATTTCGCGGACGGAGTCGCCCACGATGCGGGTCGCCCCCCGCGCTCCGCACACAAGGTTCAGCTCGTACTCCTTGTGGATATGCACGGGGAAACAGAATTCGCGCTTGTAGCGGTCGAACACGACGAAACAGTCTTGTCCTGAAATAGGCGGTATCTCGGTCAATATGTCAGGATTGGGCATAACGAATCATTATTTGGGCCGGGAATCGGCCAGCGGATAAAACAGAATGAAGGCACATGTCCCCAAAGCGGCCAAAGCCGGGAAGACGCTTTGCAGACACCCTATAACCGTGAGCGCAGCCGGCGACTGGACGGCATTCGCTTCGAATCCGGCCAGCGACAGTATCCACGCCGTCGCGGCACTTCCGACCGCCCAGCCCATCTTCTGGGCCATCGAATAGGAGGAGAATATCAGCCCCGTATCCCGGCGGCCCGAACGCCGTTCGGCATAGTCCGCCGTATCGGCGGACATGGCCCAGAGCAGCGGCAACACCCCGCCGACGCTCAGGCTGATGAGCGCCTGCGCCAGAAGCAGCACGGAATAACCGCCCTGCCGCACGAAATAGAAGGCGAAGCTGAAAACGGCCGTGAGCAGCAAGGTGCCTACCAGCGTCCGCCGGCGTCCGAACCGGTCCGCGGCGAAGGGGATCAGCACGATGCCCGCAATGTTGAAAAACGGCCCCACGGCGAGGAACAGGGCCGACCCGGTCAGGGCGATCCCGGCGAACGACACCGTGCCGACAGTCTCGCCGGCCACGCAATACTTGAAGAAATAGATCGTCCCGCTCTCCCGGAACGCATTGAACACCTGAAGACATACGGCTGCCCCTGCAAGGATCAGCCACGGTCTGTTGTGCAGCAGGTCGCGCAGCGAGAGCAGCACCGGATGCCGCTCCGCCCGCACGGGCCGTACCCGCTCCCGCGTCGTTGAGAACGTCACGAAGAACAGCACGACTGCAAGCGCGGCCACGACGGCGACCGCCGCGGTCCAGCTCGCCGACGGCCCAGCCCACGGCCGGAAAGCCTTCACCAGCGCCTCGACCGCCAGCACGACCGCCATGCTGCCTGCGGCGGCGAAGGTCATCCTGAACGCGGCGAGCACCGTGCGTTCGTGCGGATCGGCCGACATGACGCCGAGCAGTGCGGCATAGGGCACATTGACCGACGAATAGACGATCATCATCAGCGAATAGGTCACGGTCGCATAGACCACCTTTCCGCCCGTTCCCCACTCCGGCATGTAGAAGGTCAGGACGCCCAACGCCCCGAAGGGCAGGGCGCCCCACAGCAGCCACGGCCGGAAGGTCCCCCACCGGCTGGATGTGCGGTCGCACAGAAGCCCGACGACGGGATCGAGCAGCGAATCCCAGATCCGCGTCACCAGAAACAGGACGCCGACCACCCATGCGTCGATGCCGCAGATGTCCGTATAGAAGAACATCAGGTAGACGCTGAAGAGCTTCCACAGCATCGAAGAGGCCGTATCGCCGAGTCCGTAACCGATCTTTTCCCTAAGACGTATGCCCATACGCTATCGCTTGGTTATCCGGGCGGCGAAACCGCCTCCGGGGAACATTTTCACATCGAACGATTTACCGGGAGCCAGCAGGAACTCCTCCCGGACATAGTCTTGGGCGATGCGCGCCGCGTTCTCGCCGTCGCGGAACAGCTCCACCGCATACGTCCCTTCGGGCAGCAGCGAGAGATCGACCCGCACCGTACGGCCGTCCCAGCCGGCAAGTCCCCCTACATACCACACGTCGCCGTGACGGCGCGCCGTCACGATATGGTCGCCGACCTCGCCGGCGAGCACTTCGGTCTCATCCCAGACGGTAGGCACGCCGGAGATGAAGCGCAGGCATTCGGGTTCCCGTCCGTAGGCCGACGGGGAGTCGCACAGCATCGCGAGCGGAGCATCGAACACGACATACTCGGCCAGCTGCCGGCAGCGGGTTCCCTGACTCATCGGCTCGGAATTCACCGGCCGGAAATTCGCTTTCGAGGCATTGCGCATGGCTCCCTGCGTATAATCCATCGGTCCGGCCATCATCCGGATGAAGGGCACCGTCACGTCATAGGTAACCTGATCGACCTCGACGGGCGACCATTTGACCTGCTCCAGCCCGTGCACGCCTTCGAAATTGATGACGTTGGGATAGGTCCGCTGGATTCCCGCAGGCTTGAATATGCCGTGCAGGTCGAGCAGCAGCCTGTACCGTGCGGCCGTACGGGCGGCATCGTAGACGAACCGGACCATCTGCTGGTCGTCCCTGTCCATGAAATCGACCTTGAATCCCTTGATGCCCATTTCGGAATAGTGCTCGCAAAGCTCCTCCATCTGTTCGGCGAACGGGAGGTAGCCGAGCCAGAGGATCAGTCCCACGCCCCGCTCTTCGCCGTACTTCACCAGCGCCGGCAGATCGAGTCCGGGGGCCGTCTCCAGCGGCGAATGGTGATCGCGGCTCCAGCCGTCGTCCAGAACGAGGTAGCGCAGACCGTTGCGGGATGCGAAATCGATGTAATATTCATAGGTGGGCTGGTTGATCCCCGCCGTGAAGTCCACGCCGGAAAGCCCCCAGTCGTTCCACCACTCCCACGCGGCCTTGCCGGGTTCGATCCACGAAATATCGTCGAGCCGGCAGGGCGAAGCGAGCTTCCAGACCAGATCGTTGTCCGCGAGCCGGGCATCCTGCCGCACGATACTGAGCGCCCGCCACGGCAGCCGGTCTCCCGGCGCAAGGGAGGCTATGAACGGCTCGTACTCCTCGACCACGCCCTGCATGCGGTCGTAACCGCCCGGCACGACCTTCCGCGGAGAGGGCGCGAAAACGCCTTCGAGTTCGTCCGCGCCGCTTCGGTGCAGGAACATGCCCGGATAGGATTCGAGGTCGGCGTCCGTGATGCAGACGTTCACACCCCCGGCCGTCTGCACGAGCAGCGGCAGGAACGCCAAGCGGGCGGAGTCCATTTCGCAAAGCGGCGTACGGGTATAGGTGTTCTCGAACGACTGCATGAACTGCTCGCCGAAAGCCAGTCCGTCGTGCCTGCAAGGGGTGTCGCGCACATAGGGCACGAATGCGACGGCTCCCGGAGCGAACCGGAACCGGGCCTCTTCGCCCGCAACGAGCACCTCGCCGGGCTGACGCGCGACGAAGCGGTAAGCCACCGCGTCGTCATAGGCCCGGAACTCCAGCGAAAATCCCTCCCGGAAATCGATCACGATCCCGTTGCAGCGATCCTCCACCTTCCGCTTTTTATAAACAGGTGCGTCGTACACCTCGTCGATCCGGTAGCGCCGCACTCCGGCCACCCGGCTCCGCCGGCCCCAGCATTCGCCGGAAACGAGCCTGAGAGCCAAGGGCGAAGGCTTCAGAATCTGATTCGTATCCGATCGGACGGAATATACGATTCGATCACCGCATCCGATCGTGACGGTCAACGAACAATCGGGTGATTGAATCGTATAGGTTTTATCCCTGCACAAAGCGGCGGTCGGCAGCAGGAACAGAAGACAGAGAAAAAGGAAGAGTTTTTTCATAGGCCGGTTATTATCAGGTTATATACATGATTAACAATACATTGCATGTTAATCCGTGTGGTTTTAGGTAAAATTACATCGTCGAAAAGTATTTTCCAAGAGCCATGACACACTTCAATCGAATAATACAACAAAAAGATCACATAATACCAGCGAATCAACCCATACATATTCCGTTTCATCGTTTTTAATAATATTTAAAATTCGTATAACCCACTTTTCAGGGCCTTTTCATGCGCAAAAAAAGCGTCGGATTGATACGATCCGATCAAACTTTTTTGCTTTTCGAACCTTTCTATTGCAGGCTCGGACAAAACGATAATTTTGTTTTCGGCATATACACCCGATCAATCCAATCAAAAACCAACCTATATGCGAAGAAAACTCTACTATCTGACCGCGGGTCTGGCCGCCACCCTTCTTCTGGCCGCCGCCTGCAGTTCCGACGACACGGCCGAAAAACCGGTTCCGGAACCCGCAACCCTGACAGCCCCCACGCTGACCCTCTCGGCCGATGCCGTGCTGGTCGACCCGGAGCACTCCGACCAACCGGCCCTGCACGCCGAATGGACCGCCGCGACCGACGACGAGCAGACCGAGGTCGCCTACACGCTCTACGTCAACCTGACCGACCGCGACATGTTCTCCGGTCCGGTCGTCATCGACAAGGGCGCGGCCCTGACACACGACTTCACTCACGGCGAGCTGAATCAGCTGCTTCTCAACACTTTCGATCTGGAAGCCGGCACCGAAGCGGCGGTGCGGTTCGCCGTATATGCGAAAAACGCGGACGAGGAGTTCGACGCCCAGCTGTCGGAGATCAAAAACTGCGCAATAACGCCGAAGACGACCTATCCGAACTTCCCGCCCTCGCTGATCATGGTGGGTGCGGCCACCCCGTGGCAGTGGGATCTGAACGCGGGCCTCGAACTGCCCGAAAGCCGCGAAGGCTCCCACCTGTATCAGGCCTCCGGCGTCGAGCTGCGCGTGCAGCCCATGAGCCTGAACAACGGCTTCAAATTCTACTTCTCGCGCAACGTCAACGACACGGACGATCCCCGTTTCGCCGCACAGGACCTTTCGGCGGAGACGTTCGGAAAGATCGCCGTATATAAAAGCGGTGAAGCGCAGTTCCAGCCGGGATCGTTCGGCTACGAGAACGGCGTTTACGACATCGAGGTAAACCTCAACACGATGAAGATGACGCTCACCGCGAAAAGCATCGACTACTCGACCGCCTATTCGATGACCGGCGAAGCCACTCCGGGCGGCTGGGAAAGCCGCACCTACCGGCCCAAGAAGGGCGACAACGAATGGGAAGCCACGGGTGTCGCCATGAATTTCGACGGCGATTACAAGGGATTCAAGATCTTCGCTTCGTCCGACGGCTGGTGGCCTTGGTACGGACAGACCCCCGACGCGCCGTTCGGCACGGTGATCCGCATTGACGATCAGGCCACAAGCGACGCCAAGGGCGCCCCGCAGTTCTATCCGTCGCGCTTCGGGTATGCGTCGGGAACCTACACCATCAACCTGAACCTGAACACGATGCCCCTCACCCTCACCAAAGAGAACTAGTCATGTACAAACAAACCCTGAAGGCAATTATGACATTATTTTTAGCGGGATCGGCGACGATCGGATCGGCCGCCAACGACACGATGCCGCTTCACTCCGGCTGGAAGTTCAGACAGGCGAACCGAAACGAATGGCATCCGGCGACGGTACCCGGCGTAGTCCACACCGACCTGATGGACAACGGGCTGATCGAAGATCCCTACTACCGGCTCAACGAACGCTCCCTGCAGTGGATCGACAAGGAAGACTGGATCTACGAAGTCTCCTTCGACGCCGGAGCGCTGACGCGCGGCTATGAACACGTCCGGCTGGAGTTCCTCGGTCTGGACACCTATGCCGACGTCTTCCTGAACGAAACGCAGATCCTGACGGCGGACAACATGTTCCGCCGCTGGGCCGCCGAAGTCAAACCCCTGCTCAAGGAGCGCGGCAACGTGCTGCGCGTCTATTTCCACTCCCCGATCAAAAAGGCCCTGCCGCAGTACGAATCCCTGCCCTACCGTTACGAGGCTTGGAACGATCAGGCGGACAACGGGGGACTCGACGGAAAAAACTCAGCCCTTTCACCCGCAAGGCGGGCTATCATTACGGCTGGGACTGGGGTCCGCGGCTGGTTACGTCGGGCATCTGGCGTCCGGTAAAACTTCAGGGCTGGAACGAGCTGCGTCTGGAAGACGTATTCCACCGCCAGACGGAGGTCTCGTCCGAAGCCGCCCGTGTCGAGACGCAGGTGGAGATCGAAGCGGCAGCGCCCGTCGAAAACGCCGTCGTCACCGTCTCCGACGGCAAACGGGTGCTCGGTTCGCGCAGCGTGCAGCTCCACGCGGGCATGAACCGGGTCAGCGTCCCGTTCACGATCGAGCATCCGGAACTATGGTGGTGCCGCGGCATGGGCGAACCGCACCTCTATACTTTCCGTACCTCCGTGGAGCTTGGCGGCCGTGTGCTGGCCGGCCACAGCGCACAGGTCGGGCTCCGCTCCGTCACCGTCGAGAAGAAGCCCGACGCCTACGGACGCAGCCTGCGGTTCCTGCTCAACGGCGAACCCGTTTTCTGCAAGGGCGCCAACTACATCCCCTGCGACTGCTTCCTGCCCCGCGTCACCCGCGAGACCTACGAACGCACGATCCGGGACGCGGTCGACGTCAACATGAACATGCTCCGCGTCTGGGGCGGCGGCATCTACGAAGACGACTTCTTCTATGAGCTTTGCGACCGCGAGGGCATCCTGATCTGGCAGGATTTCATGTACGCCTGCGCGGTCTACCCGGCCGAAGGGGCGCTGCTGGAGAACATGCGTCTGGAGGCCGTTGACAACGTCAAACGCCTGCGCAACCACGCCTGCGTGGTCTACTGGTGCGGCAACAACGAGAATCAGGATTCGTGGCTCAGCGGCTGGAAATACGACGTCGACAAAGTAGACCCGAAATACTCCGACATCATCTGGAAACAGTACGAGGAGCAGTATTACCGCATGCTGGCCCAAGTGGTGGCCGAATACGCCCCCGACATGGGTTACCAGCCCACCTCGCCCTTCTCGGACTACGGCGCGATGAGCAACGACCACGAGGGCGACCGGCACTACTGGGAGGTATGGCACGCCAAAAAGCCCATCACCGAGTACAACCGCCAGCGCAGCCGTTTCTTCAGCGAATACGGGTTCCAGTCGTTCCCGTGTTTCGAAACGGTGAAGCGCTACGCGCCGCTGCCCGGCGACCAAGACATCACGTCGGAAGTCATGATGTCCCACCAGCGGGGCGGCGAACACGCCAACAACCTGATCAAAAGCTACCTGCTGAACGAATACCACGAACCGCACGATTTCGAGTCGTTCCTCTACGCCTCCCAGATCTTGCAGGGCGACGCCATCAAAACGGCGATCGAGGCGCACCGCCGCGACAAGGGCTACTGCTGGGGATCGCTCTACTGGCAGCACAACGACTGCTGGCCGGTAGCTTCGTGGTCGAGCCGCGACTGGTACGGCGTCTGGAAGGCGCAGCACTACTTCGCCCGCTACGCATTCGCGGACATACTGATCTCCCCGATCCTCGACGGCGGA
This sequence comes from Alistipes finegoldii DSM 17242, assembly GCF_000265365.1. Classification (NCBI taxonomy): domain Bacteria; kingdom Pseudomonadati; phylum Bacteroidota; class Bacteroidia; order Bacteroidales; family Rikenellaceae; genus Alistipes; species Alistipes finegoldii. Next base: position 1,885,606 of record NC_018011.1, on the reverse strand, counting down.
CGGCTCGACATCTACGCCGTTTCCGACCTGCTCACTCCGGAGAAAGGCACCTTGTGCGTCCGGGCGGTGCGTCTGACGGGCGGCCGGACCGGGGAGTTCGAACAGCAGATCGACGTCCCGGCCAACGCCAGCACGAAAGTCGCCGCCATCGACACCCGGACGCTGCTGAACGGAGCCGCTCCGGAAGAGGTCGTCATTCAGGCGACATTCACCGCTGCGGGGAAGACATACCGCAACAACTACTTCCTCGTACAGCAGAAAACGATGAATTACCCGAAAGCGACCCTGCACTGCAAGGTCGACCGGGCCGGCGGGGAGTACGACGTCACCGTCCGGTCGGACAACTTCGCGCGGGGCGTCTATCTGTCGGTCGAAGGCGAAACGGCGCACTTCTCCGACAACTTCTTCGACCTCATGCCGGGCGAAACGCGCACCGTCCGCGTGGCGTCGGAACTGAACGCCAAGGAGCTTGCACGGCGCCTGAAATCAATGTCGCTGGCCGACACCTATTAACCCCGAAAAACAGATACCCATGAAAAAAATACTTATCGTCATGTCAGCCGCCGCAGGTCTCGCTTTCGTCGGCTGCCGCCCGCAGAACCCCGACGTGCCGGCCGTGCGGGAGTTCATCCGCGACAACTGGCACACGACCGTCCAGCACTGCACCGCCGACACCGCCACGCTCATCGGCCTGCCTTACCCCTACACGGTTCCCACGGCCGGGGCGATGTTCCGCGAAATGTACTATTGGGACACCTTCTTCACCAACGAGGGACTCGTCCGGGACGGCCATCCCGAACTGGCCAAAGGCAATACCGACAACCTGCTCTACATGGTCCGCCGCTTCGGCAAGGTCTACAACGGCAGCCGCACCTATTACGAAGCGCGGTCGCAGACGCCCTACCTCTCCATGATGGTCGACCGCATCTACCGGCTGACCGGCGACAAGCAGTGGCTCGCCGACGCATACCAGACTCTGAAGGAGGAGTACGGATTCTGGATGCGGGAGCGCCTGACGCCCACCGGACTGAACCGCTACGGAAGCTCCGCATCGGACGCTCTGGTCGACGAATTTCTGGTCACCGGCGGCAAACGCCTCGGAACGGACCTCTTCGACAAGGGCTACACCCCCGAACGGCTCCACAAGCTGGGGCTCGACTTCGTCGCCGAAGCCGAATCGGGCTGGGACTTCAACCCGCGCTACGACCGCCGGTGTACGGATTTCTGCCCGCTGGACCTCAATGCCAACCTCTTCATGTACGAGGTGAACTTCGCCCGCTTCGCGCAGGAGCTGGGTCGTACGGACGAGATCCGGGAATGGATCGCCAAAGCGGAGCTTCGCCGGGCACGGATACTCCAATACTGCTACGACCCCGAAGCGAAACAGTTCTACGACTACGACTACGTCAACGGCCGGCGCTCCGACGTGCTTTCGGGAGCGGTCTTCGCGCTCCTCTACTCCGGCGCCGTACCCCGTGAATACGCCGGCGACATCGTACAGGCGCTCATTCCCCTACGGCATCGCCGCCTGCGAGGACAAGCCCTACGACTACCCCTACCAGTGGTCCTATCCCAACACGTGGCCCCCGGTCTGCTTCTATGCGGTGATGGGACTGGCCCGCTACGGATACGGCAAAGAGGCCGAACGCATTGCCGTCAAATGGATGAAAGCGGTCACCGAATCGTTCAAGACGACGGGCAACCTCTGGGAAAAGTACAACGCGGAAACGGGAACGACCGATGTCAGCAACGAATACGAGATGCCCGCGATGCTGGGCTGGACCGCTGGCACCTTCATCTGTCTGGACGACTATCTGGCCGGGGAGATGCAGCCAGACCCGCTGCCCTCGGAATACATGAGCTACTGACAACCAACAAAATAACAACCCTATGAAACCAAACTTACGAACCAACTTGGGCCGGTTCCTGCTGGGAGCCGTTCTTCTCTTGGCCGCCGGAACGGTCTGGGCCCAGCCCCAGAACATCCGGGGTAAAATCACCGATCCGGCCGGTCAGCCCGTCGCGGGGGCCAGCGTCATCGTCAAAGGGACGACCAACGGCACCTCCGCCAAAGCCGACGGAACGTTCGAACTCGGCGCCGCAAAGGGTGCGACCCTGCAAATCACGATGCTCGGCTACAAAACGGCGGAAAAGGAGGTCACCACGGCGACCTTCTACCCGATCACGCTCGAAGACGATTCGAAACTCGTGGACGAGGTGGTCGTGGTCGGCTACGGCGCCGTAAAGAAAAGCGACCTCACCGGTTCGGTGGCGTCCGTCAAAATGGGGGCGCTCGACAACCTCTCCTCCACTTCGGTCGACGGACTGCTTCAGGGCCGTGCCGCAGGTCTTCAGGTGCTGAACACTTCGCAGGATCCGGGTGCGGGAGCGATCGTCCGCATCCGCGGCAACAGCTCGCTCGAAGGCTCCAACACGCCGCTCGTCGTAGTCAACGGCTTCCCGATGGGCGATGCGGGCAACCTCTCGCAGATCAACGTCTCGGACATCCAATCGATCGAGATTCTCAAGGACGCCTCGGCATCGGCAATCTACGGATCACGGGGCGCCAACGGCGTGATCCTCGTCACGACCAAGTCGGCCGCAAAGGGGCAGACCAACATTTCGGTCAAGCACCAGACGGTCATCAGCCAGCTCTCCGACCCGCTCGACATCTGGTACGACCCGATGCTCATGGCTCAGGTCACCAACGAGGAGCAGGTAAACGCCGGACTCAACCCCATCTACATCGGCCAGACCATCGGCGGCATCTATTATCCCTCGCTGCTTGAGATACAGAACGGCGAATGGGCCAATACCGACTGGCGCGACCTCTGCCTGAGAACCCCCGTCCTGAACAGCACGACGGCAGCCATCAGCAGCGCCAACGACCGCGCCTCGATCAACCTCAACGTCAACTACCACAACAATCAGGGATTGTACAAGAAAGACTCCTACGAGCGCATCAACGCCAACCTCGGCGTCACCTACAACCTCTACAAGAACCTGAAACTGACCTCCTACAACGTCTTCTCGATCACCAACCGCAACATCAGCAACGGACTCGAATACGGCCGCAACCCCCTTTGGCCCGTCTACGACAAGGAGGGCAACTACTATCTTGCCGGGGCGCAGGACTTCGGCCATCCGCTGGTCATTCTGGATAACGTGCTGAACAAAACCACCGGCCGCGACTTCGTCACCTCGCTGGCCGTAGACTGGGAGCTGGTCAAGGGGCTGACGATCCACTCGCAGCTGGACTACCGCTACCAGACCTCGGTCGGCGACGTGTACCGCGCCAGCAACACTTCGCAGGACGCCAACGACAACGGCGGCATCGCCCAGATCAACAATTCGTTCAACCAGAACCTCATGTCGGAGACCTACCTGACATTCAGCCGCACGTTCAACGAGAACCACGCCCTGACCGTCATGGCCGGCCACTCCTACAACTGGGACACGGGCCGCGGACTCTACACGACCGCCCGCGGATTCGTCAACGACGTCCTCCAGAACGAAAACATGAACGCCGGCAATCCCAACCTGCGCCAGATATACAACGACGGGTACTACCTGAGCAAGCTGCTCTCCTTCTACGGGCGCATCAACTACTCGCTCAAGGACAAATACCTGCTGACGGCTACCATGCGCGCCGACGGCTCGACGAAGTTCGGCAAAAACAACAAGTGGGGCTACTTCCCTTCGGGGGCCGTCAGCTGGAAGATGCACAACGAGCCGTGGCTCAAGCAATCGCGCTGGCTGAGCGAACTGAAGCTGCGCCTGAGCTACGGAGCCTCCGGCAATCAGGGCATCAGCAGCTACCAGACCCTCGACCGCTACGGCATGGAGAAATTCTGGCACAACGGCGAGTGGGCGACCGTGATCGGTCCCGGCTACGAGGTGGGCCGCACCGGCGCCAACAACCGGTACATGGTATGGGGCGGCATCGCCAATCCGGACCTGAAGTGGGAATCGACCTCGCAGCTCGATTTCGGCGTCGATTTCGCAGCCTTCGACCGTCGCCTGCGGCTGACCGCCGACGTCTACTACAAAAAGACCACCGACCTGCTGCATGAAAAATACCTGTCCCTGTCGTCGAGCTACGACAAAATATGGGTCAACGACGGGGAAGTGACGAACAAGGGCTTCGAGGTGAGCCTCGAAGGCGACATCGTCCACACGAGGGACTGGAGTTTCTCGGCCACCTTCATCTACTCGATGAACCGCAACAAGGTGGTCGTAAGCTTGGGCGACGCCATTTCGAGTGGTCTCTCGCAGGATTACCTGACGGGCATGTACTACGAAGTGACCGGCGAACCGGTCTCCATGTTCAACCAGAACGCCAGCATCTATGCGGTAGGCCATCCGATGAACGTATTCTACGGTTACCGCGTCGACGGCATCATTCAGGAGGGGCAGGACCCCGGATTCATCGACCCCGACGGACTGAAAGACCGCCCCGGCGAGCTGAAATACGTAGACCTGACGGGCTGAAATACGTAGACCTGACGGGCTGAAATACGTAGACCTGACGGGCGACTACGCCATCACGCCGGAGGACCGGTGCATCATCGGTGACCCCAATCCCGACTTCACGGCCAGCCTGAACCTCTCGCTGCGCTGGAAGAACCTCGACCTCTCCGTATTCCTCTACGGCGTCTACGGCAACGACGTGCTGTACAACAACTATACGTTCAGCCCGCGCGTCAAGGCCAAGCGGTGGACTCCGGACAATCCGACCAACGATTTCCCGCGGCTGAACAACGCCCGGCAATACTGGCTGTCGGATTACTTCCTTCAGGACGGCTCGTTCCTGCGCATCCAGAACATCACCCTCGGCTACAACCTCCACTTCAACCGCAGGTTCCTCAAGGGCATGCGCATCTACGCCAACATAGACAACGTACACACCTTCACCAAATTCGACGGATACGACCCCGAAGTGGGACTCGACGGCATTTACTGGGGCGGATATCCCAAACTCCGCAAATACACCGTCGGTATCGACCTTAACTTCTAATTCTGACAAGCCATGAAAAAGATCATATTCACGCTCGCTGCGGTCGGCATGCTTTCGGCCTGCTCGCTGGACGAGACCCCCTACGGCTTCTATTCGAGCGACAACTTCTACAAGACGGAGGAGGATGCCGAATCGGGCCTGATGTACGCCTACAATGCGTTGAACTACCTCGAATACCTCCGCGGAATCTGGTATCTGGGCGACATCCCGACCGAAACGATGTATCCCAAATCGGACGAGCCGGGCGACATCCACATGCTGCAGCAATGGACCGTCAATTCGGAAACCGAGCTGACGATGTACTACTTCAAATACTGCTACATCGGCATCAACCGCGCCAACACGGTCATCGAACGCGTTTCGGGAGGCAATCTGAACGAAACGGTGAAAAACCGCGTGGTCGGCGAGGCCCTGTTTCTGAGGGCATGGAACTATTTCAACCTCGTCCGGGCCTACGGCCGGGTTCCGCTCTACACCGAGCCGATCTCGTCGCTCGAAGAGACGACGCCCCAGATGGCCGAGTCGATCGACAAGATCTACGACCGGATTCTGGAGGACCTGCTCGCGGCCGAAAAGATGCTCACGGTAAACAAGGTCTTCGGCCGCATCGACAAGGTCGGCGCGCAGGCCCTGCTCTCGAAAGTCTACCTGACGCTCGCGTCGAGCATCGCCTGCAAGGCTCCCGGCTACGCCTCGGCGCCGCGCAACGCCGACGAAATGTATACGCAGGCCGCCTACTGGTCGCGCAAGGTGGTTTTCGACTATAAGGAGACGTACAACTTCGACAGCGACCTGCGCAGCATCTACGACGTTACGAAACCCGACGGACCGGAACACATCTTCATCATGGGCATCGACCGCAGCGGCACGCACGAAGGCATGTATTCGAAAATCCCGCTCCAGTTCCTGCCCAACAACGGCTCCGCGCCGATTTACATCCGCTACAGCGACGGCAGCCTCCAGAAGGGCAACGGCAACGGCTGGGGCGTCTTCCTGATCGAGGACAACTTCGTGGAGAAGACCTTCCTCGCCACCGACAAGCGGCGCACAGAGCTGATCCACAAGGACATCTACGACCAGACCGGCAAACTCGTCACCCCCTCTCCCGTTCGCGGCTACTTCTCGGCCAAATACGTCGATCCCGACTTCATCGGCGAACGCACCAGCGCCCGTCCCTTCCTGATCCGCTATTCGGACATCGCGCTCGTCTTCGCCGAAGCGGCCGGTCCCGACGAAGGACTGGCGCTGGTCAACGAAATCCGCCGGCGCGCCGGAATCCCGGAGCTGCCGGAGGGCATGAGTCTCGCCGAATTCCGCAAAGCCGTCATTCAGGAGCGCGCCCTCGAACTGGCGTTCGAAGGCAACCGCCTCTACGACCTGCGCCGCACGGCGTCGGTCACCGCTACGGTTCCCGAAGCCACGAAACTCTCCGAAGAGCAGGCGGCCTTCTACCCGATCCCGCAGCGCGAACTCGATTTGAATCCGAACGTTAAATAGACACTACGAAGATGAAAAAATACCTCATACCGACCGCCCTTCTGCTTGTCACGGCCCTGTCATCGTGTACGAAGACCATCGACGAGGACCTTTCCGGCAACGAACGTTCGCTGCTCGAACTGCGTGTCGAAGGACAGATGGGAACCGCCATCATCGACCGCGACGGCAGCCGGGCCACCGCAACGGTCTATATCCTCGAAACTCCCGGCTTCGCCTACGACCGGGTTCCCGTCAAGGGAATCGTCGTCTCGGAGGGCGCCAGCGCCAGCGTCGGGAACGGCGACGTGCTCAATTTCAGCAACCCCGAACGCCGGGCGCGCATCACCGTGACCTCCCGGTCGGGACACAGGCTCGACTGGTGGATCTACCTCGAAACCTACGATCCGTTCTTCCTCGGCACATGGCGCATCGTCGATGTCAAGCTGGCGTGCAACCAGCGGGTCAGCGGCGTCGGCGACGGAGCTTGGACGACGCAGCTCAGCAGCGGCGAATTCGGCACCTACGGACTTCCCGAATACGACGACCGGGTGACGATCACGCTCGGCGAGATCTCCGACAACGAACTCACCGGAACGCTCGTCCATTCGGCCGGCGACGACGGGGCGTACGGCAATTTCTGGGGTGTCTACGCGCCTTACAGCGTCGAAGCCCCGCTGGACATGAACCCGCGTCTGCGTCACCTGCTTCCGCCGGGCGAATCGCAGTGGACCCTCGACCTGACCACCAACCAGATGAAGATCACGCAGAACAACGTCTCCTCGACCATGATCTTCGGCACGGAAGGCAACAACCGGCTTTTCCGCTTCCTGCTGCCCAGCGCCGCCGGAGAACCGGGACGCGACTCGTTCTACGACAACATGTGGCGCAGTTCGACGGAACTCTTCTACGTCATGTATAAGGTCGGCGACTGACCGCCGCACAAACCGATAAACGGGGGCTGCTTTCAAAAGCAGCCCCCGTTTATTTCCGATCCGGACGTTCGGCCCGGAACCGGCATTCGCCCGGCGATTTACTTGATACGCTCGTAATATTCGCGCGTGCGGGTGTCTACGCGGATCTTGTCGCCCGTGTTGATGAACAGCGGCACGCGGACCGTTGCGCCGGTATTGACCGTGGCGGGTTTGAGCGAGTTGGTCGATGCGGTATCGCCCTTGATGCCCGGCTCGGTGTAGGTCACCTCCATGTCCACGATCGGGGGAAGCTCGGCCGAAAGCACGGTCTCCTTCTCGGTGTGGAACATCACCTCGACGATCTGGCCGTCGGCCATCAGGTCGTAGTTGGTGATCAGGTCCTTGTCGATATTGATCTCCTCGAAGGTCTCCGTGTGCATGAAGTGGGCGCCCAGATCATCCTCGTAGGTGAACTGATAGGGACGGCGTTCGACGCGTACGGGTTCGATCTTCGATCCTGCGGAGAAGGTGTTGTCGAGTACGCGGCCCGATTCGAGGTTCTTGAGTTTGGTGCGCACGAAAGCAGGGCCTTTCCCCGGCTTCACGTGCTGGAAATCCACGATCTGGAAGGTCTTGCCATCCAGTTCGATGCACATACCGATCTTGATGTCAGCTGTAGTTGCCATAAAGGTATTCTGTTTAGATGTTTTTCGAGGTCGCAAAGTTACGAAAAAAATCCGTAAATTCCTATTCGCCCCATTCATAGTGCTCCGCATCGACGCCGAGCAGCGCCACGGCGCGGTCGGCGACCGTACCGCAGAGGGTCTCGACGTCCTGCGCCCCGGCGTAAAACGAAGGGCATGCGGGCAGAATCACGGCCCCGGCTTCGGTCAGCGCCGTCATGTTGCGCAGGTGGATCAGCGACAGGGGCGTCTCGCGCACCACGAACACCAGCCGCCGACGCTCCTTGAGCATCACGTCGGCGGCCCGCTCGATCAGGCTCTGCGCCGCACCGGCCGCCACACGCCCCACGGTGCCGACCGTCGAGGGCACGACGACCATCGCGTCGTAGCGGGCCGAGCCGCTCGCCGGCGGCGCAAACAGATCGTCGTTGCCGAAGAGCCGGATACGCCCATCCTCCGGCAGCACGACATCCTCGTGCGCCAGCACTTCGCGGGCATGGGCGCTGCATACGAGCGCGATCTGCGACACTTCGGACGAGCGCAGCAGCCGTTCGAGTGTCAGCCGGGCGTAAATACCGCCGCTGGCGGCGGTTATGGCGACGACGATCTTCATGTCAGAATTCGATGGCTTTGCATTTCAGCCCCATCTGTCTGATTTTCTCCAGCGTGCGGGGCAGGGCGTAGCGCATGTTGCGGAAGGCTTTCTCGCTGTCATGAAACACCACGATAGCCCCCGGCGCCAGATACTTCGTCACGTTCCTCAGGCAGGTCCGGGGCGAGAGGTTGCGGTTGTAGTCGCGCGAAATGATGTCCCACATCACCAGCTTGTAACGCTGCCCCAGAAACCGCGCCTGCGCCGGCGTGATCCGCGCATAGGGCGGCCGGAACAGTTCGCTATGAATCAGGTCGTTGGCAAAATCCACATCCTCCGTATAGCGTTCGAGACTCATGCCCCACCCCTTCTGGTGCGAATAGGTGTGGTTGCCCACCTTGTGTCCCGCATCGACGATGCGCCTGAACAGGTCGGGATACATCTCGACGTTTTTTCCCAACACGAAAAACGTCGCTTTGGCATCGTACTTGTCCAGTGTGGCGAGAATCCACTCGGTAATGCCGGGAGTCGGTCCGTCGTCGAACGTGAGGAACACGCCCTCCGGGTCGTCGATCTCCCAGATCAGGTCCGGCATCAGCCGGCGGATTATTTTCGGTGGTTTTAAACGCATGGTTTCCTATTCCGGACCAAGCCCGCGCAGACCGCGACAGCGGCGAACCGTTTCGTCCGTGCCGGTCCGGGCGGGGAATTTATCATCCTGCAAAAATAGTGAAAATCCGCGCTTTTCCGAAAAATTAGCTATATTTGTGTGTAGAATCAACTTACGACCGGCTATGAAAACGTTTTTCCGCATTGCCGCAGCCGCGGCCCTTTTCGCAGCGATGACGGCCTGCGACGCATTCCATTCGCTGACAAAATCGCGGCTCAAAACCGCTCAAGGCTCCCCCTACGAGCTGATCGTCGTCTGCCCCCAGCAGGAGTGGACGGGCGAGCTGGGCGACACGCTGCGCTCGATACTCACGGCTCCGGTTCCCTACCTCAACCAGACCGAGCCGCTGTTCGACGTGCTCCGCGTCACCGAACGGGGATTCACGGGCATGGTCGCCGACCACCGCAACATCCTCAAGATCGTCGAAGACCCTTCGCTCGCCGCGACCAACATCGCCGTCCAGTACGACGTGACGGCCGAACCGCAGATCGTGCTGACCCTGCAGGGTCCCGACGACAAGGCGCTCACCGACTACCTCTCCGAGCACCGCGAAAGTCTGGTGCAGGTGCTCGAAAAGGCCGAGCGCGACCGGGCGGTCAAATTCGCCGAAGCCTTCTCCGAACAGCGCGTCGCCAAGGCGATAAAGAGCACGTTCGGGGTCGACATGACCGTACCGAAAGGCTATGTGCTGGCCGCCGACGAGAAGGATTTCCTCTGGGCGCGCTACGAATACCCCACGGCCAGTCAGGGCTTCTTCATCTATTCCTACCCCTACCGGGGCAAGGAGTCGCTCTCGCCGGGCGCCCTGCTCGCGGCGCGCAACGAATTCGCCGCCCGCATTCCGGGTCCGTCCGACGGTTCGTACATGACCACCTCCGAAGCGTTCGAACCCGACTACCGCATGTTCCGCATGGAGGGACGCCTGTGGTGCGAGCTGCGCGGTTTCTGGGATGTCCACGGCGACTTCATGGGCGGCCCGTTCGTCAGCTACACGACCGTCGATACGGCCACCGGCCGCGTCCTGACCATCGACTGCTACGTCTACTCGCCCAAAAACCACAAGCGCAACTACGTGCGCGGCGTGGAGCACCTGCTCTACCTGCTGAAATTTCCGGAGCAGCCCCGGCAGTAACCCCGCCCGGCGGTCCTCCGCACCGATGAAGAAACCCGTATGCAGCAAATTCTGACATACATTTTTCTGATTATCTATTCGGTCACCATCCTCGGCATCATTCTGGTCGTCATCACCGACAACCGCAATCCGCTGAAGACGCTGCCGTGGATCATCGTGCTGGTGCTGGCCCCCGTCTTGGGGCTGATCTTCTATTTTTTCTTCGGCCAGAACCTCTCCAAACAGCGCATCATCTCGCGCCGGACGCGCAAGCGCATCACCCTGCAGCTCGAAGAAGCCGAGCACACCGACGGTCCCGACCTGCCCGAAGCGTACCGTCCGCTGGCCGCCCTGCTGACCAACACGAGCCACTCGATCCCGCTCTACGGCAGCCGGATCACCACCTACACCGACGGGCGGTCGAAGATGGAGGCCCTGCTGACCGAAATCGCCTGCGCAAAGCACCACATCCACATCCAGTACTACATCCTCAACGACGACGAAACGGGCCGCCGCCTGCGCGACGCGCTGATCGCAAAGGCCCGCGAAGGGGTCGAGGTACGCATCCTCTACGACGACGTGGGCAGCAGCGGGGCCAAAAAATCCTTTTTCCGCAGCATGCGCAGCGAAGGCATCGAGGTCTACGCCTTCCTGCACGTCAAATTCCCGCTCTTCACCAGCAAGGTCAACTACCGCAACCACCGCAAGATCGCCGTCATCGACGGCTGCGTGGGCTTCCTCGGCGGCATGAACATCGCCGACCGCTACGTCCGCGGCACCCGATGGGGCACATGGCGCGACACCCATTTCCGGATCGAGGGCAGCGGCGCCGCGGGCCTTCAGGCGTCGTTCCTGAGCGACTGGTCGGCGACCACCAAGCAGCAGATCGCCGCGGCGGAATACTATCCCCCCGCGGCGCGTTTCACCGACAACATCATGCAGATCGTCTCCAGCGGCCCCTTCGGCAAATGGCGGACGCTGCTGCAGGCCGACAGCTACGCCATCGCCCGCGCCCGGCGGCGGGTGTGGATCCAAACCCCCTACTACCTTCCGTCCGACGTCCTCAACTCGGCGCTGCAGGAGGCCGCGCTGGCGGGCATCGACGTGCGGCTGATGCTCCCCGCACGCTCCGATTCGAAGGTCGTGGATCTGGCGACGCACTCCTACCTCGACGACATGATGAAGGCCGGCGTAAAGATACTCTTCTACATGCCGGGATTCCTGCACTCCAAACTGCTCATCATCGACGACATGCTCTCGGTCATCGGCTCCGCGAACATGGACTTCCGCAGTTTCGAACACAACTTCGAAGTCAACGCCTTCGTCTACGACGGGGAATTCACGGCGCGCATGGCCTCCGTCTTCGAAGAGGACCAGTCGCGCAGCCATCCGCTCACCCCGGCCGAATGGTTCCGCCGCCCCCGGAGCCGCCGCGTCGCCGAATCGCTCATGCGGGTCTTCTCGCCGCTGCTGTAAACGCCGCAGCCAACAGCGCACACGAATACGCCGCACGCGAATACAGACGCATGCGGCCGGACGATTTTTCCCGACATCAGGATTTCAGGAGGTCAGATTTCGACGATTCCGTTGCGGATGGCGTAAACGACCAGACTGGCGGTGTTCTTGCAGCCGGTCTTTTCGAGAATGTTGGCCCGGTGCTTGTCCACCGTGCGCTTCGAAATAAACAGTTCGTCGGCGATCTCCTGATTGGACAGTCCGCGGCACACGGCCACCAGAATCTCGCGTTCGCGGACCGAGAGCTGCTCGTCGGGCACGTCGTCGCGCGTGCGCATCCGCCCCGTGAGCGATGAAAGCAGCTGGGGGCTGAAATAGCTTCCGCCCGACATCACCGCGTCGATGGCCTCGATCACGTCGCCGATGTCGGAATCCTTCAGCAGAAATCCCCGCGCCCCGGCCTGCACCATGCGCGAATAATAGCTCTCCTCGCCGAACATCGAGAGGGTGATGATCCGCAGATCGGGCCGCCGGGCCAGCGCCCGTTCGGTGGTCTGCGCCCCATCGAGTCCCGGCATGGCGAAATCCATGAAGACCACGTCGGTCTCCAGTCCGGGCAGCATCGCGAGAAACTCCTCGCCGCTGGCGGCTTCGCCCACGACGCGGCACCCGGCGCAGCGTTCGAGCAGCCCCCGCAGTCCGTTGCGGAAGAGCGAATGATCGTCTACGAGTACTATTTTGCGTTCCATGATTCTACCGGTTACGGCGTTTGCGCTTCGGGAGCGCCGGTTCCTGCTGCGTATTGACCCGGATCGCGGCGCGCATGCCTTTGCCCTTGGCGCTCGAAATGTCGAAGGTCCCGCCCAGCGAATTGATGCGCGACGAGATGTTCGAAAGCCCCATGCCGCAGTCCATCATCGCCTGCGGATTGAACCCGCGCCCGTCATCCGTGTAGTCGAGAGCCAGCTCCGAGCCGTTCTGCGACAGCGACAGGTTGATCGACGTGCAGGCGGCGTGCTTGAGCGAGTTGTTTATCAGCTCGCAGATCACGCGGTAGAGGATCACCTCTATATCCGTATCGTAACGCTCCGTGCGGAGGTTCGTCGTGAAGCGTATCTTCGCGTCGTGCATCGCCGCGCTCTTGTCGATGAAGTTCTGCACGCCGCGCGCCAGTCCGAAATCGTTGAGCACATGCGGCGAGAGGTTGTTCGAGATCTCGCGCAGCGAACGGATCGCCTCGTCGATCACATAGGTCGTATTGTCGATGATCTCGCGCTGGTCCGCAGAGCGCTCCTCGCGCGAAAGCGCCGAGAGCGACATCCGGGCCGACGACAGCAGCGGGCCGAGTCCGTCGTGCAGCTCCTTCGAGAAGCGCGACCGGGCCTTCTCCTCGGTGCGGAGCACGGCCGTGAGGATGCGTTTGTTGAGCAGCTGCCGCTGCCGGTTCAGACGGTCGATGTATTTGAACAGCTTGTGGGCATACATGACGCCGATCGACAGACATACCGAGACCACGATCCCCAGATAGCCGAACCACCAGCGCGGCACGTAGTGCCCGCCGGCCATCAGCAGCTGCACGAACCGCTCGACGGAGAGCAGCGAAAAGCCCACGATAAAGAGAATCCACACCGAGTTGTACTTGGTGGCGCGTACCAGCCGCAGGGCGTAAGCCGTGGCGAGGGTCTGGACGATGATCGAAATGACGAGCAGGATTTTGATCAGCATAGGCCTGACTATTTACTTTACTGCAAATATACGATTATTTCAGCACTTCGGCAAGCGCTCCGAGCTGACGGTAATCCGTCAGGTCCACCTGCACGGGCACCACCGAGACGTAACCGTGCGACAAGGCCCATTCGTCGGTGTCCTGCGCCTCCGGCTCTTCGTTGACGAAGGCTCCCGTAAGCCAGAAATACTCCCGGCCGCGGGGATCCTCGTGGCGGTAGAACTCCTCGCGCCAGAAGCCGCGGTTCTGGCGGCAAAGACGGATGCCGCGCAGCTCGTCGGGCCTGCCGACCGGAACGTTCACGTTCAGACAGAGCGGCAGCTCGATCCTGTTTTCGAGCACGCTGCCCACGATCCGCCTGCCGTACGCCACCGCCGCCTCGAAATCGGCGTCCTCGCCGTGGTCGTCGAGCGACAGCCCGACGGCGGGACAGCCGTAGAAGCTGCCTTCGATCGCCGCGCCCATCGTCCCCGAATAAAGCACGTTCACGGCGGAGTTGGAGCCGTGGTTGATGCCCGAAATTACCAGATCGACGCGCTCTTCGCGCAGCAGGTAATCGAATGCCATCTTCACGCAGTCCACCGGCGTGCCGGAAAAGGCGTACACCTCCAGCCCCTCTTCCTTCCGCACACAGCGCAGGTACAGCGGGTTGTACATCGTGATGGCTTGGCTCATGCCGCTCTGCGTCGTTTCGGGCGCCACCACGACCACGCGGCCGAAGCCGCGCGCGACCTCCACGGCCGCCGCAAGTCCTTTCGAATCGTAGCCGTCGTCGTTGGTGACAAGTATCAGTCTCTCTTCCTTCATATCTCAAGTTTATCGCAAAGACAGCATAAACCGTTCTCAAATGCGTATCCGCACAAAATTTTGCCGGATTCGACCTGCCGGCCCGGCGTCTGTCTCCCCGCAAAGATAGTGAAAGGCGGGCGACAAAACGAAAATTTGTTTCCGATTTTGTCCGTGGCGCACTTTGTTTCGTCCGAACCGCACCTTGTTGTCCGCGTCGTCCCGTTGTATCCATGCCGTCCTGTTTTATCCGCACTGCACCTCCCGTTTTGTCCGTACCGCCCCTTGTTCACCAAAACCGCCTCCCCTCTTGTCGAAGCCGTCCCTGTTGTGTCCATGCCGTCCCTGTTGTAGCCATGCCGTCCCTGTTGTAGCCATGCCGCCCTCCGCTTCACCAAAGCCGTCTCCCGTTCCGCCCGAACCGCCCCCGTTTTCCGTAAAGACAACGATAAATCGCGCCCCGAAACGATATTTTTACGCCCCGTTTGCGCCGAATGAAAAAAACTTCGTATATTTGCACTCCCTTTCAGGGCGTATATCAACCTCTTTCATTGGGTGCCGCGCAGTTGCGCAGGAGGGCGGGGACGGCTCAGGCGGTCCGAAGCCGCGGACGCAGGATTACGGATCAGGGTATCCGTATGGTAAGCCGGGCACAGCGGGAATGTTGGGTGCGAAACACAATAATTGTTGCAACAATGAACAAAGACGCAATCATCAAGCTCGTAAACGAGCAGATGTGGGCAAAGACGGATGCCGATGTTCCGTCGTTCAAGGCCGGTGACACGATCACCGTATCCTACAAAATCGTCGAGGGTAGCAAGGAGCGCGTGCAGAGTTTCCGCGGCGTAGTTATCCAGATCAAGGGTTCGGGCAAGACCAAGATGTTCACGATCCGTAAGATTTCGGGCGGCGTGGGCGTGGAGCGTATCTTCCCCCTCTACTCGCCCCACATCGACAAGATCGAGGTCAACAAGGTCGGCGTAGTACGCCGCGCACGTATCTACTACCTGCGCGATCTGACCGGCAAGAAGGCCCGCATCAAGGAGAAGCGCATGACCAGCGCGGACAAGAAATAATCCGGACGGTCAGCAAGAAAAACAGGGAAGCTCCGGCTTCCCTGTTTTTTTTATTGCCCGCGACGCCCCGTTCCGTTTTCATTCCGCCCCTTCGCTTCGTCCTTTCTCTTCAACCGGCTGTTCTTTCCATTCCGTCCCGCAGTCCGTCCCTCTCAGGCCCGCAGTCCGACGCCCACGAGCGCATCACTTATTTCTTATTTATAGCCGCCGTCTTTCAGTTCGGGCTGCCTTTTCTCTTATCCGCCGTCTCTTCCATCCGAAGCCGCCGCCCGTCCCCTTCAGCCCGCCCCGTCCTCCGCTTCTTATTCCGCCCCGCCATTCAGTTTCCTGCCCGACCTCCCCGCCACCTGCATCTCCCCGCCACCTGCATCTCCCCGCCACCTGCATCTCCCCGCCGCCTGCATCTCCCCGCCGCCTGCATCTCCCCGCCGCCTGCATCTCGCCGTCTGCGGCGGCTCTCCGCATCCGCATTCCTGCTCCTGTGCGGCCCCTTCTCCGCTCCCTGCTCCGGCCCATCCCGGCGCGCCATTCCGCCGGCCGGATTAAGCATTCCCTCCCTCTGCAAGCCCCCGTCGCCTGCAAACAACCGCCGCCCCTCCCCGGCTACAGCAAAAAAATCCCGGCGCCGCAAACTCGGCACCGGGATTTTTCGTTTTCCGACCGGAGCATCAGTCCACCGGAATATCCTTGTTGACGTTCTTCGAACCGATAAGCGCATAGTAGAGCATATAGGCCAAACCGGCTACGATCACCCAATAGCTCGTCAGGTAACCTACGCCGCCCGTCAAATCGACGATGCCGTTTTGCAGCAGGGGAAGGATGCCGCCGCCGCAGACCAGCGCCATGAAAATACCGGAAGCCTTTTCCGTATATTTACCCAATCCTTCTACCGCCAAGTTGAAGATGCCTCCCCACATGACCGAAGTACAGAGACCGACAAGCACCAGCAGCGCGGCACTCACCGGCACGTTGACCAGTCCGAAGCCCTCCGCGCCGTTGAAAACCGGCAGGTTGACCGGCACGTTCGGCGCGAACATGGCGCCCAGCGTCAGCAGCAGGCCGGCCGAAGATACGACCATCAGCATGCTTTTCGCCGACACCTTGCTGCCGATCATCGCGCCCAGAAGCCGGCCGACCAGCATCAGCAGCCAATACGTAGCGGCGACCGAACCTGCGATAGCCTCGACGTTCACGCCGCTGCCCAGCACATTCAGCTCAGGATTCTGCAGCCACTTCTGCAGCACGTTGGGAACGCCGACTTCGACACCCACATAGACGAAAATCGCCACGGAACCGAGAATGAAGTGACGGAACGAGAGCGGGCTGTATTTCGACGTCTCGGCGACTTTCTTGCCCTCCGTCTTCTGGGTCTCCGGAATCTTCGTCAGCGCGATCACGATGAATGCGAATGCGAAAATGGCCAATGCGCCGTACATCAGCGGGAATACGTTGCTGATCTGCGCATTCTTGATTCCCTCCGGAATCAGCAGGCCGGTCAGGATGATGACCGCCGTGCCGCAGAGCGAGTTGAACGAGCCGCCCGCCTGAATGAGCTGATTGCCTTTGTTTCCGCCTCCGCCGAGCTTGTTGAGCATCGGGTTCACGACGGTGTTGAGCAAACACATGGAGAAACCTGCGATGAAGGCGCCGAGCAGATAGACGCCGAAGCTCTCGACCGAGCCGGAGAGCGTCTGGATGCCGACGCCGGTAAAGCCGACGGCGATAGCGATCAGTGCGGTTTTCTTGTAGCCGTACTTCTGCAGCATGTTGCCGGCAGGATACCCCATGATCGCATAAGCGATGAAGTTCGCGAACACGCCCAGCGTTCCCATCCAGTTGGGCACATTGAACTGGTACTTCAGAATGTCACGCATAGGTGATGCCAGATTCGTCACGAATGAGATCATACCGAAGAGGAAGATCATCACAATGATCGGCAAAGTGTAATTTTGTTTTTTCGTCTCCATTGAGTTTTATGAAATTTAGGTTAATGAGTTTTCCGGTTTACCGGTCCCGTTCGGCGATGTAGGCGCAGAGGTTCGCCAGCGCCGTACGGTAATCCGACGCCTCGTATTCCGAGAGCATCTCCACGGCCCGCGCGATATAGCTGCGCATCACCTCGGCGGCGAAGGTCAGTCCGCCTTCGTTCTCGACCGTACGCTGCAGGTATTCCACCGACTCCTCGTCGTCGTGACAGCAGGCCAGCCGCTCCAGCAGTTCGGTGCAGCGTTCGGCCGGCGCCTTGTCCAGCACGGCCAGCAGCGGCAGGGTGATCTTGCCCTCGCGCAGGTCGTTGTTGGCAGGTTTTCCCGTATGCGCCGTGCGCGTGTAGTCGAGAATGTCGTCCTGTATCTGGAAAGCCATGCCCACGGCCTCGCCGAAGCGGCGCATCAGGGCCACCTTCTGCTGCGAAGCGCCCACCGCCATCGCCCCCGCCGAAGCGCTGACGCCGATCAGGCACGCCGTCTTCTTATAGATGATGTCGAGGTACGCCTGCCGCGTCATGGTATGTTTTTCGGCGCACTCGCTTTGCAGCACCTCGCCCTCGCAGAGCGCCGCCATCGACCCGCAGACGTGCGTCACCAGATCGAACTGACCGCTCGTCAGGCCGATGCTCAGGTTGCGGGCCAGAATGTAGTCGCCCAGAATCACCGCCTTGTGCGACTGCCAGCGCGCATTGGCCGACGGCTTGCCGCGGCGCATGTCGGCTTCGTCGATCACGTCGTCGTGAATCAGCGACGCCACGTGAATCATCTCCACGAGCATGGCTGCCAGATGGACCCGGCGCCCCTTGGCCGCCTCCGCCACCGGCGAATTCATCGCGGCCGACAACAGCACCAGCAGCGGCCGGATGCCTTTGCCGCGCGACGACAGGGCGTAACGCAGCATGTCGGAGAGCAGTTCCCCCTCGGCCGTAAACTGACGATCGACGAATTCGTCGAACGCCTCCAGTTCCGCAGTCACGGGTTTGCGGATCGTATCGAGTGTAATCATAAAGCCTATTCTGTTCGCGGCAACGGACGCAACACGGCCCGGAGCGAAGGCCTGTTCGGGAAATGCCCCGCACACCGGGTCGCCGCATATCTTTGGCAAAGATAGTGATTTTTCGCAATCGCCGCTCGTCAAGTAAATGTTTTTTCGTACCTTTGCGAAGGCTTAACACGTTCACTCAGACAGCGTGCGCCCCGGCGGAATGCGGACCGCACGCGGCTTCCGCCCTGAGTCTGCACGGTCTCCGGCCACCGGATAACGACTTGAAATATGGAATCTTCGAAAACGATCATACGCCGGCTGCTGCCGGCCGCGGCGGCCCTCGCGCTCTTCTTCGTGGTGAGCGCAGTCTACTTCGCCCCGCAGTTCCGCGGCGAGGTGCTGCCCCAGCACGACGTCGTGCAGTACGACGGCATGGCCAAGGATATCAACGACATGCGCGAAGCCACGGGCGAAGATCCCCAGTGGACGGGCCGCATGTTCGGCGGCATGCCCGCCTACCTGATCAACGTGGCCTACCCGGCGCAGCTCGTCAAGAACACCCTCGGCCGGGTCGTCAAGATCATCGACACCCCCGCCGCCTTCCTCTTTTTCGCCATGACGGCCATGTGGCTCATGCTGCTGATCTTCGGCGTCAATCCGTGGGTGGGCGTCGTCGCGTCGCTGGCCTACGGCCTTTCGACCTATTTCCTGCTCATCATCGGCGCAGGCCACATCACCAAGATGTGGGCGCTGGTCTACGCCCCGCTGATGATGGGCGGCGCGTGGATGACCCTGCGGGGCAACATGTGGGCCGGAGGCGCGCTCACGGCGCTCACGGCGTCGCTCGAAATCGGCGCCAACCACCCGCAGATCACCTACTATTTCCTGCTGGCGATGGCCGCCTTCTGGATCAGCGAAGGTGTCACGGCCTTCCGGGAGAAGCATTTCCGGAATTTCGCGCTCCGCACCGCCGTGCTCGCCGCCGCGGGCCTGCTGGCCGTCGGCTCGAACTTCTCGCCCCTCTGGTACACGGCCAAACACTCCAAGGAGACCATGCGCGGCGGCTCCGAGCTGGCTTCGACCGCCGAGACGTCCAAAAACGGACTGGCCCTCGACTACGCCACGGCGTGGAGCTACGGCCGCACGGAGAGTCTCAACCTGCTGGTTCCCGACTTCATGGGCCGCGAATCGGGCACGGCCTTCGCCCCCGACGGCGAAGTGGCCGCCGTGCTCAACGACTACGGACTGCGGGGCGCCGCGCAGCAGCTGCCCGCCTACTGGGGAACGCAGCCCTATACCGGCGGTCCGACCTACCTCGGCGCCGCGGCGATCTTCCTCGCCGCACTGGGCGTCGCGCTGGTCCGGGGCCGCAACAAGTGGTGGATCGTAGCGGTCTCGGCGCTGACGCTCCTGCTGGCATGGGGCCGCAACCTGATGTGGTTCACCGAGCTGGCCTTCGACTGGCTCCCCGGCTACAATAAATTCCGCACCGTCTCGATGGCCCTCGTCGTCGTGCAGTGGACGGTTCCCCTGCTCGGCGCACTGGCGCTGATGCGGCTCTGGCGCGACGAAATTCCGCGCCGGCGGCTCTTCAAGGCCCTCGGCTGGGCCGCGGGCGTCACGGGGGGCCTCTGCCTGCTGCTGGCCGTCGCGGGCGGCTCGCTCTTCGACTTCGGCCGCGAAGAGAGCGCGGCGATGATGACCGAGCAGTTCCACCAGATACTCAAAGCCAACAACATGCAGGAATACCTCGACCGGGGCATGGACGCCGAAATGGGCATCGCCACGGCCGACGCCATGGCCGCCGAACGCGCTTCGATGATGCAGGCCGACGCATGGCGTTCGCTGCTGATGATCCTGCTCGCCGCGGGCGGCGTGGCGCTGTTCGCCCTGCGCAGAATCAACAAATACGCACTCACGGCGCTGCTCGGCGCGGTGATGCTGCTCGACCTCGTTCCCGTGGACCTGCGGTTCCTCTCGCACGACGACTTCATTTCGGCGCGCCGCCGGCAGATCACGGCCACGGCCGCCGACAAGGCGATCTTGGCCGACAAGGATCCGGGCTTCCGCGTCCTCAACCTCACGGTCAGCCCGTTTCAGGACGCCACGACCTCCTATTTCCACCGTTCGGTCGGCGGCTACCACGGCGCCAAGCTGGCCCGCTATCAGGACCTGATCGACCGCTACCTGAGCTACCGCAACGACGCGGTGCTCGACATGCTCAACACCCGCTACCTGATCGTCCCCGGCGACGACGGACAGCCGCAGGCCGTGCGCCGCGCGACGGCAAACGGTCCGGCGTGGTTCGTCGATGGGATCGTCGCAGCCGACACCCCGCAGCAGGAAATCGACCTCTTGGGCAGCGTCGATCTGAAAACGACGGCCGTCGCCGCCCCCGCCGACAAGGCGTTCGCCGAGGAGTGGCAGGCGGGCGGACAGGCGGATACGACGCTCGTGCGCGGCATCGCGCTCACGGAGTACCGTCCCAACTACCAGAAATACGAATACACGGCCCCCGAAGAGTCGGTCGCCGTATTCTCGGAGATATTCTACGACCACGGCTGGACGGCCTACGTCGACGGCGAGGCGATGCCCGGCTTCCGGGCCGACTACATCCTGCGCGCCATGAAACTGCCCGCCGGCCGGCACACCGTCGAGTGGCGGTTCCGCGCTCCGGGCTGGGCCGCGGCCGAGGCCGTGACGCTCGTCTCGTCGCTCCTGATCCTGCTCGGCGCCGCCGCGGCACTGACATACTGTTTCCGCAAGAAAAAGGCATAAGACTATGAAAGACGACAAGAGACTTAAACGAAAAGTCCGCAACTCCTATATCGTATCGACCGTCAGCATCATGCTCGTACTGTTCCTGCTGGGGTCGGTAGGCTACCTGATGGTCGCCGCGATGAAGGTCGCCCAGACCCTGCAGGAGAGCATCGCCGTCACCGTCGAACTGCAAAACGGCATCTCGGACCAGCAGCGCGAAACGATCAACAAACGGCTCACCGCCGAGGAGCTGGTCGCGACCGTCGCCTATGTCACGAAGGAGGAGAAGGCCGACGACGCCGAATTCCGCAAGATGTTCGAAAGCGAATTCGAGGAGATTCTCGACGAAAATCCGCTGCTCGACTCGTTCGAGCTGACCCTCACGGCCGAGTCGGCCGACAAGGAGCTCCTCGACGGCTTCATCGCCTCCGTCTCCGGCATCGCGGGCGTCGAGCGGGTCAGCTATCCCGCGCTGATGGCCGAGCGGCTGCACGCCACGGTGGGCAAAATCCGGCTCGTCCTGCTGCTTTTCGGCGGCGCGCTGCTGATCATCTCGCTGATCCTGCTGAGCAACACCATCCGGCTGGCGATCTTCTCGAAACGCTATCTGATCAACACGATGAAGCTCGTCGGAGCTACCAAGTGGTTCATCATGAAGCCCTTCCTCGGCAGCAGCATCACGCAGGGCATACTGGCCGGACTGGGGGCCTCGCTGCTGTTCGGGCTTTCGGTCTTCGGACTCAACGAAGCGGTCCCCGAACTGACGACCATCGCCGAGAGCGGCAAAATCGCCATCATCCTCGGCGCGATGATTGCGGGCGGCGTCGTCATATCGGGACTCTTCACCGTCGCGGCCCTCAACAAATTCGTCAACATGAAGTCGAACAAGATATACCTTTATTAAATGAAAAAAGCGAATAAGAACACCCCTGCGGAGCAGGAACCCCCCAAAATGCCGCTTACCCGCCGCAACTACGTCCTGCTGGCGATCGGCTTCGCCGTGATCCTGCTGGGCTTCGTGCTGATGGCCGGCGGCGGCAGCGATTCGCCCGACCAGTTCAACTACGCGATGTTCTCATGGCGCCGCATCACGCTGGCCCCGATTCTGGTGATCGGCGGATTCGTGATCGAAATCTACGCCATCCTGAAAAGATACAAATAATTCACGCAACCCAAGGTCCGGCATTCGCCGCGACGACTCATAACCCCGCTTATCCGTAAATGGACACTCTACAAGCCATCCTGCTCGGCATCGTGCAGGGCATCACCGAATTTCTGCCCGTTTCGAGCAGCGGCCACCTCCAGATCGCCAAAGAGCTGCTGGGCGTCGAGCTCGAAGAGAACCTCACCTTCGACGTGGCGCTCCACGCCGCCACCGTCCTGAGCACCATCGTCGTACTCTGGAGCGAGGTGTGGCGTCTCCTGAAGGGTCTCTTCTCGCGCCGTTTCAACGCCGAGCAGGCCTACGTGCTCAAACTCGTGCTCTCGATGATTCCCATCGGCTTCGTCGGCTTCCTGTTCAAGGAGCGGATCAACGCCCTGCTCGACGCCCCCTATATCCTCGTGATCGTGGGCGCCATGCTGCTGCTGACGGCCGCACTGCTGGCTTTCGCCTATTACGCCAAACCCCGCCAGAAGGAGACCATCTCCTACCGCGACGCCTTCATCATCGGCCTTGCGCAGGCCTGCGCCGCCATGCCGGGCCTTTCGCGTTCGGGCACGACCATCGCCACGGGCCTCTTGCTGGGCAACAAAAAAGCCGCCGTGGCGCAATTCTCGTTCCTGATGGTGCTGGCTCCGATTCTGGGCGAGACGCTGCTCGAAGCCGTCAGCGGCGACCTCACGGCCGGCGTGGCCGCCGGTCCTCTCGCCGCAGGCTTCCTCGCCTCGTTCGTCACGGGCTGTCTGGCCTGCAAATTCATGATCGAAATCGTCAAGCGGGGCAAACTCATCTGGTTCGCGCTCTACTGCGCCGCCGCGGGCCTCGTATCCATCCTAAGCTATTTCTGTTAATGAAAGAACCGATCGACCTGCGGGGTCTCAACTTCGAAGAGGGTTATATCGCCGTACTGGACAAGCCCCTGCGCTGGACCTCGACCGATGTGGTCCGCAAAATCAAATTCACGCTGCGCCGCCTCGGCTACCGGAAAATCAAGGTGGGCCACGCCGGCACGCTCGATCCGCTCGCCACCGGCATCCTGCTGGTCTGCATCGGCCGCGCCACCAAGATGGTCGATGCGCTGCAGGCCGAGGAGAAGGAGTACGTCGCCGACGTGATGCTGGGCGCCACGACCCCCAGCTACGACCTCGAACACCCCGTCGACCGCACCTTCCCCACCGAACATATCACGCGCGAAAAGGTCCTCGCAGCCCTCTCTTCGCTCACGGGCGAGCGGCTTCAGGAGCCTCCCGTCTACTCGGCCAAGAAGATCGACGGCACGCGCGCCTACGAGCTGGCCCGCGCCGGCGAGGAGGTCACGATGCGCAAGGCGACGGTCAACATCTACGAACTGGAACTGCTGGAGTACGACCTTCCCCGCATCCGCATCCGCGTGCGGTGCAGCAAAGGCACCTACATCCGCTCGCTGGCCCACGAAATCGGACAGGCGCTCGAAAGCGGCGCCCACCTGACGTCGCTGCGCCGCACCCGCAGCGGCGGCTTTACGCTCGAAAAAGCCTTTGAATTCGAAGAATTTCTCAAAAAGTTGGAGGAACTTGAAACAAAATAGACTTTTTTGCGTATAGAAAATAATCTGTTTTGTTTTTAAGACGTAAAAAGAGTATTTTTTCACCATGAAATTATCACAATACGGGTACGAATTCGCCCCCGAAATGCTGGCGAAACATCCGACGGAAAACCGGGACGACTCGCGCCTGATGGTCATCAACCGCGCCAAAGGCACCGTCGAACACCGCATCTTCAAGGATATCATCGAGTATTTCGACGAAAAGGACCTCTTCGTCTTCAACGACACCAAGGTCTTCCCGGCCCGTCTGTACGGCAACAAGGAGAAGACCGGCGCCGAGATCGAGATCTTCCTGCTGCGCGAGCTGAACCGCGAACTGCGCCTGTGGGACGTGTTGGTCGATCCTGCGCGCAAGATCCGCATCGGCAACAAGCTCTACTTCGGCGACGACGACCTGCTGGTTGCCGAGGTGATCGACAACACCACTTCGCGCGGCCGCACGCTGCGTTTCCTGTTCGACGGCTCCTACGAGGAGTTCAAGCAGGCGCTTTTCAGTCTGGGCGAGACCCCGCTGCCCAAGTGGGTGCGCGACAAGGTCGAGCCGGAGGACGCCGAGCGCTACCAGACGATCTTCGCCCGGCACGAAGGCGCCGTGGCCGCCCCGACGGCCGGCATGCACTTCTCCAAGCACCTGATGAAGCGCATGGAGATCAAGGGCATCGACAAGTCCTTCATCACGCTGCACGTCGGTCTGGGCAACTTCCGCACGGTGGACGTCGAGGACCTCTCGAAACACAAGATGGATTCCGAGCAGTTCTTCGTGACGGACGAAGCCGCCGAAGCGGTCAATTCGGCCAAACGCGACGGACACAAGATCGTCGCCATCGGCACCACCGTCATGCGGACCGTCGAAACGGCCGTCTCGACCAACGGCATGATCAAGCCGATGGAGGGCTGGACCAACAAATTCATCTTCGCGCCCTACGAATTCACGGTGGCCGACGCCATGGTGACCAACTTCCACCTGCCCTACTCCACGCAGCTGATGATGGTTGCGGCTTTCGGCGGCTACGAAACGGTCATGAACGCCTACAAGGTGGCCAAGGAGGAAGGATACCGATTCGGCACTTACGGCGACGCGATGCTCATTCTTTAAGATTTTTTCACTATCTTTGCAAAACAGATAGCGGCCGTTTCCGCCAAGCCCGGACCGCTCCGGCCCCGTCCGGAGCATACAAGGCGGCGAAAACGGAAGTCCAAAGACAAAACACTCGAACCATGGCAAATAAGATTCTGTACGTCTGTCAGGAGATTACCCCGTATCTTCCAGAGACGGAAAGCTCCGGACTTTGCCGCGCTCTCACGCAGGCGATGCAGGAGCGTGGGAATGAAATACGCACGTTCATGCCGCGTTACGGCTGCATCAACGAACGCCGGCACCAGCTCCACGAGGTGATCCGCCTGTCGGGCATGAACCTGATCATCGACGACAACGACCACCAGCTCATCATCAAGGTCGCGTCCATCCCCGCAGCCCGCGTACAGATCTATTTCATCGACAACGACGACTACTTCTCGCGCAAATTCGTGCTGACCGACGAGGAGGGCAAGCCTTTCCCGGACAACGACGAGCGGGCCATCTTCTTCGCCCGCGGCGTGCTGGAGACGGTCAAGAAACTGCGCTGGACCCCGACCGTCGTCCACTGCCACGGCTGGTTTTCGAGCGTGATTCCGGTCTACCTGAAGCGGATTTTCGCCGACGACCCCATCTTCCGCAACGTGAAGATCGTCGTTTCGCTCTACGGCGACGGTTTCCCCGGCGAACTGGACAACGCCTTCGGCAAGAAGATCGCCGGCGAAGGGGTCAAAGATAAAAATCTCGCAATTCTCGACACCCCGTCATACGAAAATCTCTGCCGTTTCGTTATGGAGTATGCCGACGGTGTGGTCGCGGCATCCCCGGATGTCGAACCGAAGGTATTGGAGATCGCCCGCGCAAGCGGCAAGCCGATGCTCGAATACCAGTCGCCCGAAGCAGCGGACTTTTTCGATAATTACAACCGATTTTATGAAGCATTGCAATAATTTCCGCCGCATGTTCCGCGCCGCCGCCGTTCTGGCTGCGGTCGCCCTCATGACGTTCGCGGGCTGTACCAAGGTCGACGACACGCTGGGCTCGAACCTCGTGCCGGACAACCAGCAGATGAAGGTGGGCTACACGACGCTCGGCGCCCGGACGCTCGCGGGGAAACTCGATGCGGCCAAATACGTCGAGACGCGTCTGTTCCAGAGCGACTCGCTCAAGGCGTCCAACATCTCCTACGGCTACATGGGCTCGATGCTCAGCGACACGTTCGGACTCCGCACGGCGGGATTCCTGACCCAGTACCTCAACGTCTACAAGGTTAAGGAGGGCTATTTCGGCTACCGCCCGATCTTCGACTCGGCGCAGATCCTGATCACGATCACCAGCTACGGAAACGACACGCTCACGCCGCAGAAGTACAACGTCTACGAAATCAAGAGCAACAAATACCTGACCGAGAAGCCGGTCGCCGCGGGTAAAACCGAGCGCGACACGGTCTTCTACCTCAACTTCGACCCCGTCAAGGAGGGCGTTATCGGCGCGGACGACGAGCCGGTCTTCACTTTCACCTTCCCCGACGGCGAGACGACGGGTCCCGCCACCACGGCGGTCACCATGAACACGACCCCGGCAACCCAGAATTTCATCGACCGCCTGATGCTCCAAAAAGGTTCGGGCACCGCCTACGAAGACGACTACTCGATCTACAGCACCGACAGTCTCAAGCAGTGGGTGGAGGAGTTCAAGGGTCTCTACATCGTTCCGGCCGAAGACCAGAAGGAGAAGGGCAAGGGCAACATCTACGCCACGGAGCTCGAAAGTTCGGGTTTCATGGTCTATGCGCGCAACCGCGTCGAGAGCGACCCGACGCTGATCAAGGATACGATCGACATGGGCTACATATTCTACAATACGAGCATCTCCACGGAGTACGGCAACGTTTCGGTCAATACGATCCGCCGCGACTACGGCATGGCGACCAGCGCTGACGCCAAGTTCGACATCGCCGACGCCAAGGAGGAGGCCGGAAAACCGATCACTGACCACCCGACCTACGACCAGATCTATGTCGAGGGCATGGGCGGCGTGGTAACCGCCATCACGTTCGACAAGCCCTTCTTCGACGCGCTGGAAGCCGAGATCGTCGCAGGCAACGAGGGCGCCCAGAACTTCAAGACGCTCGCCATGACTCAGGTCCGCATGTCGATCTACTTCAAGGGCAGCAATTACGACTGGACGAAGCTGACCGACATGCCGCATATGATCGGGGAGATGGACAAGTCGCAAACCCGTCTGGGCCTTTACACCAACTACAAGACGCTTTCGGCCATTCCCGACTACGCCTATGCCTACGAGCAGAACTACAGCACGACGCTCGCTTACGGCGGCTACATCAACCGCAGCCGCGGCTGCTATGTGATGGACATCACGGGTTACGCCCAGAGTCTGTGGAACAGCTACCGGTCCGCCAAGGCGGAACTCGGAGCGGACGCCCCGTGGGACGAGCTGAAGGAGAAGATCAAGAACCGCACGATCTATCTGGGTCCCGAAGCCTACAGCGTCTATACGACGACGTACAGCGTCCTTCAGGGCATGACGCCCGACGGCGTGACCGAGGAGGACGTTCCGATCAAGATCGACGTCACGTACAACCTGATCAAATAAGAGACAAACAGCCTGAAAAGCGAAACCTAAGTGTGACATACTTAGGTTTTCGCATTTCTGAAAAGTAACATACACGCATGCAGGAAAATTTAGTAATCGTCGAGTCCCCGGCCAAGGCAAAAACCATCGAGAAATTCCTCGGCAAGGACTATGTCGTCAAATCGAGTTTCGGACACATCCGCGACCTCTCGAAAAAGGACTTGGGAATAAACATCGGCGAAGGATTCAAACCCGTCTACGAAATCCCGGCCGACAAGAAAAAGGTGGTGGACGAGCTGACCAAGCTGGCCAAGGACAAAACGGTCTGGCTGGCGTCCGATGAAGACCGCGAAGGAGAAGCCATCGCATGGCACCTGACCGAAGTGTTGGGTCTCCCCGTTGACAAGACCAAGCGTATCGTCTTCCACGAAATCACCAAGCGGGCCATCCTCGAAGCCATCGAGCAGCCCCGCACGGTCAACATGGATCTGGTCAACGCCCAGCAGGCGCGCCGCATCCTCGACCGTCTGGTCGGCTTCGAGCTCTCGCCCGTCCTCTGGAAGAAGGTGCGTCCGTCGCTCTCCGCAGGCCGCGTGCAGAGCGTCGCCGTGCGGCTCATCGTCGAGCGCGAACGCGAGATCATCGCCTTCCGTTCTACGCCCTACTTCCGCGTCGTCGCCCAGTTCCATGCCGCCGGCGATCCCGACAAAACGATCTTCAAGGCCGAGCTCTCGTCGCGCTTCGAGACCCGCG
This sequence comes from Alistipes finegoldii DSM 17242, assembly GCF_000265365.1. Classification (NCBI taxonomy): domain Bacteria; kingdom Pseudomonadati; phylum Bacteroidota; class Bacteroidia; order Bacteroidales; family Rikenellaceae; genus Alistipes; species Alistipes finegoldii. Next base: position 1,857,200 of record NC_018011.1, on the reverse strand, counting down.
AGCAGGCCGAGGAGTTCCTCAACACCTGCATCGGCGCCACCTTCACCGTGGCCAAGGCCGAAGAGAAACCCGCGCAGCGCTTCCCGGCGCCGCCGTTCACCACCTCGACGCTCCAGCAGGAGGCCGGCCGCAAGCTGGGCATGTCCGTCTCGCAGACGATGTCCGTCGCCCAGCACCTCTACGAACAGGGTCTGATCACCTACATGCGTACCGACTCGGTGAACCTCTCCAAACAGGCGCTCGCCCAGTGCAAGGAGGAGATCACCAAGCTCTACGGCGAGAAATACTCGTCATGGCACAACTACAAGACCAAGACCAAAGGCGCTCAGGAGGCCCACGAGGCCATCCGCCCGTCGTACATCGAGAACCACACCATCGAGGGCACGCCCGCCGAGAAGAAACTCTACGACCTGATCTGGAAGCGTACGGTCGCATCGCAGATGGTCTGCGCCGAGTTGGACCGCACGACGGTCGTGATCGACATGTCCGGCTCGTCGCAGCAGTTCGTCGCCACGGGCGAAGTGGTCCGTTTCGACGGTTTCCTGCGTCTCTACTCCGAGTCCACCGACGACGATCAGGCCGCCGAGAGCGGCGAGGGCCTGCTGCCCAAGATGACCGCGGGCGACCGGGTCGTTTCGACCCAGATCACCGCGACGGAGCGCTTCACGCAGGCCCCGGCCCGCTATAACGAGGCGTCGCTGGTCAAGCGGCTCGAAGAGCTGGGCATCGGCCGTCCTTCGACCTACGCCCCGACCATCACCACGATCATCAACCGCGGTTACGTGGTCAAACAGAACAAGGACGGTCAGAAACGCGGCTACGTCCAGCTCATGCTCACGGGCGACAAACTCACCTCGAAGAACCTCACGGAGAACTTCGGCAAGGAGAAGAACCGCCTTTCGCCCACGGACATCGGCATGGTCGTCAACGACTACCTCGAAACGCAGTTCAAACCCATCATGGACTACAATTTCACGGCCAACGTCGAGAAGGAGTTCGACCGCGTGGCCGACGGCGACATCACTTGGGACACGATGATCCACGACTTCTACGGACCCTTCCACCAGATGGTCGATACGGCCATCGGCACGCAGACCGACAAGAAGAGTCAGGCCCGCATTCTGGGCAACGACCCCAAAACCGGACATGTCGTCAAGGCCCGCATCGGCCGCTACGGCCCGATGGTCGAGATCGAAGGCAACGAAGGCGAAAAGGGACGCTTCGCGTCGCTCAAGAAGGGCCAGCTGATCGAGTCGATCACGCTCGAAGAGGCGCTGGAGCTTTTCGCCCTGCCCCGCGACCTCGGCGAGCTGGAGGGCGAGCAGCTCTCGGTCGGCATCGGCAAATACGGGCCCTACGTGCGCCACGGCAAGTCGTTCGCCTCGCTTCAGAAGGGCGACGACCCCTACACGCTCACCTACGAGCGCGCCGTGGAGGTCGTGCGCGCCCAGCAGGCTGCCGCAGCCGCGGCCAACACTCCGCTGCGCAGCTTCCCCGAAGATCCCGACATGCTGGTCAAGAACGGCCGTTACGGACCCTATATCGCCTACAAAGGCAAGAATTACCGCCTACAGAAAGGCGCCAAGCCAGAGACGCTGACGCTCGAAGAGTGCCGGAAGATCGTCTCTTCCTCGAAGAAGTAACCGAACACCAATACCCAAACAGCACAAGCGATGAAAAAATTCCTGCTGACAGCCCTTGCGTTCTGCACCGCCTTCGCGGCCGCAGCGCAGACTCCCGCCGCAACCGAGCCGGAGGGATACCGATTCACCGACGTCAGGCTGATCCCCATGACCCCGGTCAAGGACCAGCACCGCAGCGGCACCTGCTGGTGCTACTCGACCCTCTCGTTCCTCGAAGGCGAGATCCTGCGCGCCGGCGGCCGTCCGGTCCACCTCTCCGAGATGTGGATCGTGCGCCACACGTTCATGGACAAGGCCGTGAAATACGTCCGCATGCACGGCGAGATCAACTTCGCCGAGGGCGGCGCTTCGCACGACGTGACCGAAGGAATCAAGAACCACGGCATCGTACCGCAGGAGGCCTATCCGGGCTTCAACTACGGCACCGAGAAAGCCGATTTCCACGAACTGTCGCTCGTGCTGAAGGCCTACCTCGACGCCGTGATCACAGCCAGCGGCAAATCCTCGGACAAAGCGCTTTCGACGGCATGGAAACGCGGCTTCGACGCCATCCTCGACGAGTATTTCGGCCGGATGCCCGAAACATTCACCTACGAGGGCAAGGAGTATACGCCCCGGTCGTTCGCCGCATCGCTGCCGATCGACATGGACGACTACATCGACATCACCTCCTTCACGCATCATCCGTTCTATACGCAGTTCATCATCGAGATTCCCGACAACTGGATGTGGGGCACGGTCTACAACCTGCCGCTCGACGAGATGATGACCGTCATCGACAACGCGCTGGCCAACGGCTACCCCGTATCGTGGGGCACCGACGTGAGCGAGAAGGGTTTCAGCCGTACGAAAGCCATCGGCATCATCCCCGAAGCCGACCTTGCGAACATGGACGGCACCGAAGCCGAGCGCTGGGGCAAACTGACCCAGAAGGAGAAGGACGATGCGCTCTATAAGTTCGACAAGCCCGGCAAGGAGCTGAGAATCACGCAGGAGATGCGCCAGCAGGCGTTCGACAACTACGAGACCACCGACGACCACGGCATGGTCATCATGGGCACGGCGACCGATCAGGCCGGCAACCGCTACTTCAAGGTCCAGAATTCGTGGGACGTACGCCCGCCCTACGACGGGTTCTGGTACTTCTCGCGGCCGTTCGTCGAGTACAAGACCACTTCGATCATGGTCAACAAGAACGCGCTGCCCAAGGAGACCGCCAAGCGGCTGGGGCTCAAATAGCGGACGGAGCAGTCCCGTGAAACAAGCCGACCGTACGAAACGGCGGAACAATTCAGCGGAGCGCTCCGATACCGCAGTCCGCTGAACAGTTCCGGGCCGGCCGCCGGCAGGACCGTTCAGCGGGAGCAACCCGGTGGGAACAAACTGCTGAAATCCGGCGCACTTCACCCTGCATCCCGGATGCAATCCAGCTCGCCCCCGCGGAAACCCAAAATAAAAGAGTCCCGGCCGTAAAGCCGGGACTCTTTCGTATATCGAAGTTTTATTGTTGTCTCAAAAAAGGGGAGCCTTACATCGCTCTCAGTTTGATGCTCTCTCCCAACAGAACCATAGCGGTACGGAACCACGCATTGATCTTCGCCTTCATACTAAATAATTTTAAATAATTCTTAAAATATTTTATCATCTAAGATGCGACAAAGGTAATGCCCGGAAAACAAACTTCCAAACATTTTTATTAATATTTTTTAAGAATTATGTAAATTTTTTGAATAACAATTACTCCTCGATTTCCAGTCCCAGAAGACGCGCCAGCTCCGAAGCCTGCAGCGCACTGACTTTCAAACCTTTCAGCTCGAACGATCCGGTATCGCCTACCCGGATTCCGCGAATATCCGAATCGACGAACGAAAGCCCCTTCAACCGTGTCCGACTGAATTCCGCCATCGTAAGGTCGCAGAGCGAGAACTCCACACGTTCGAACCGGCATTCGTCGAATCCGACGCTGCGCATCGTTCCGCCGGCAAAACGGACGCCCCGGAATTTTCCCAGCGTAAAATTGGCGAATTCCATCTTGCAGCGTTCGAAAACGACATGCTGCCACGTCCCCTCCGAAAGGTTGGCGCCGACCAGCTTGCACTCCACGAATTCGACCCGCTGGAAACTGCATCCCGACAAATCGGCGTTCGAGAGATCGCAGTTTCGGAACGTGACGTCCGTAAAATGAGAACCCTGCAACACGGGCGCCGGGAAAATGCAACCCGCAAACACCGACGACTGCACCCAGAAATGCTCGCGCATCAGCGGGGGCAGGGGCACGCTGCGGAAAACCGCATCGGACACCTCCTCTGCGGTCTGCAGCAGAGCGGCGTCGGTCTGTTCAACCGGATTCGGCGAAGGTACGGGGCGTGTAATTTCCATGCAGTTCAATAATGATCCGACATCATCGGGTCCGGCAAATTTCCGATCCGGCAACCGGGCCTATCGGGCAATCAGCGTGTCCGGCAATCATCGGGCCGGACAGCAAACGGATCCCACAGCCGGACAAGTCCCACAGTCGGACGGGCCGGCACCGGTCCCTGCAAAGATAGAAATTTATCTCCGTATCGGGAAACCCCGAACGCCCTGAATGTGTCCATTTTGAACATTGGCGAAAAATTGCTATCTTTAAACCGCTTTCAACCTCACTTTTAATGGAAAAGGGATATAGGATCTTCCTAACTGTCAGCCTGTTGCTGACGATATTTACGACAACGGCCCAAACCACCGACACCTCGAAAGACAATTTTCCTTCGACTCAGGAGGCTCTGTCCCGTATCGGCGCGGCCGAAGCGCGGCCGGGCCGCCAGCCCGCCGACACGGCAGCGCTCACGACGTCCGCCCAGCGCAAGGGCTTCATCCGCCGGATCATCGACTACTACAGCCGCTCGAACGTGGACCGCACGTTCGAGAAAAAGATCGACTGGAGCCTCGCCCCCGGTCCCAACTACTCGTCCGACGTCGGCTTCGGTCTGGGCTTCCTCGTCGCCGGTCTGTACCGTCTCGACCGCACGGACTCGGTGACCGCTCCCTCCAACATCTCGATCTACGGCAACATCACGACCCAAAAATTCCTGCTGCTCCGCTTTTCGGGCGACAACATCTTCCAGCACAACAAACGGCGTCTGAGCTATTCGGGAGCCTTCGTCTACTTTCCGGGCGCATTCTACGGCGTGGGCCACAAGGCCGGAAAAGAGGGTTACGCGCAGGACCTGACCACGACGATGGGCATTTTCCGCATCTCCTACTGCACGTCGCTCGTCGGACGGTTCTACATCGGCGTCAGCGGCGGCATCGACTACACCGGCGCCAAATACAAGTCGAGCGGCATGGGAGAGTACTTCACCGCAATCGACAACCACGAAAAGGAAAAACCCGGCGGTCAAATCGGCGAACTCTACGATTTATATAAGGACAACAAACGTTACGACCCGGAGAAACAGGACCCCTTCTCGAACTTCATCGCCGCCACGGGCGACAAACCGAACGCCTTCAACACCAATCTCGGCATTTTCGCGCAGTACGACACGCGCGACGTGACCTTCAACGCCTCGAAAGGCATCTTCATCAAGGCCGAAGCCAAATGGTATCCCCAGTGGCTGGGCAATACGCGCCGTAACTTCGGGCGTTTCACACTGACGTTCGACTTCTATCAGAAACTCTGGAAAGGCGCCATCTTCGCCTACGATCTCTATGCCGACTGCACGGCGGGCACCCCGTCGTGGCACATGTACGCCAAGCTGGGCGGCATGGAACGCATGCGCGGCTATTACGAGGGGCGTTACCGCGACAAACGGCTCGTCGAGACGCAGATCGAACTGCGGCAGAAAATCTACCGCCGTCACGGCATCGTGGGCTGGATCGGCGGCGGTCAGGTCTGGGGCACCGACAAATTCCGGTGGGACAATACGCTCTACAGTTTCGGCTGCGGCTACCGCTTCGAATTCAAGAACCGCATGAACATCCGTCTCGACTACGGCTGGGGCGTCTACGGCAACCACAACCTCCCGTGGGACCGCAAACGCTCCTCGGCATTCCTCTTCACCGCTTCGGAAGCCTTCTGAGACAACGGCAATCCGGCCACTCTCTTCCGGCAGACGCAGCAAATCCCGACTCCATCCCACAAGCAACCCCGCAGGCAGCCCCTCGGTCCCTCCGGCCTTATCCTCATCCGCTCCGGCAATCCTAACCCCGGTTCCGCCCCCGCATTCCCCTCGACTTCCAGCTTCAGCCGCACGGCTCCCAGCAGGATTTTAGAGGATTATTATCGGGTACACGCCCCGAAACTACAAAATATATACAACGATAAACCCGTCGGCGCGCTTAAGCGAAAGCCGCAGCGGCTCCCCGTCCGCGATACGCCCCACGACGACTCCGGCTTCGAAATCGACCGCCTCGACATGCAGGTCGTACAGCATATCCAGCCCCGGCCGCCCGGCATATTTGTATAGGGTCTCCTTCGCGCACCAGACTGCGGCCGGCAGCAACGGATCGTCAGAAAGCGCCCGCTCGGCAGGCGACATGTAACGCGACGCGGCGCGGCTGAAATCCCGCGACTCCGGCTCTATATCGACGGCGCACGGCGCATCCGATATGCAGACCGCTACCCGGCCCGGACAGTGCGAAACCCCGATATGCACCTCGCGCCCCCGAATGACGGGCGCCCCCGCCTCATCATAGGCGATCTGCACGTCGTCCCCCAGCTCGCGGCGTACGACGGCGCGCCATGTCAGGAATTCCCTGCGGCGGCGTTCGCGCAGAAACTCCTGCGCGGCGGCCCGCTCGCCGGGCGTCACCCGCGCAGCGGCTTCCGCCTCGGTCATCGGCGGCTCGATGAAGAGCCCCTTCGTCATGCCAGCAAATCTACACGGATTTTGTCGATACGGTGCCCGTCCATCTCCTGCACCGTAAAACGGATGTCGTGCGACGTAAAGACGTCGCCCTTGCGGGGGAAGTCGCGCTTGAGTTCGAGCATCAGCCCGGCCAGCGTCTCGGCCTCGCCCTTCACGTCGTTGAAAATCTCCTCGTCCAGCCCCAGCACCCGTTCGAAGTCGCCCAGATGGCTCTTGCCGTCGAAGATGAAACATTTCTCGTCGAGCCGCGTGAAGAAACTTTCGTCGGCGTCGCTTTCGTCCGAAATCTCGCCCACGATCTCTTCGATGATATCCTCCAGCGACACCAGTCCCAGCGTCGAGCCGTACTCGTCCACGACGATCGCCATATGGATCTTGTTGGACTGGAAGTCGGCCAGCAGGTCGTTGATCTTCTTGTGTTCCGGTACGAAATAGGGCTTGCGCACCAGCTGCTGCCAGCCGAACTCGCTGCCGTGGTTGATGTAGGGCAGCAGGTCCTTGACATAAAGCGTTCCCTTGATGTTGTCTATGTCGTCCTCGTAGACGGGGATGCGCGAAAATCCCGACTCGATAATGGTCTTCTTGACCGTCTCGTAATCGTCGGTTATGTTGAGCACCGTGATGTCCACGCGGGGCTTCATGATCTCCTGCACCTCGGTATTGACGAAATTGACGATTCCCGACAGCATCACATGCTCCTCAGGACTCGAACTCTGGGTCATGTCCACCGCGTCGGCCAGCTCGTCGAGCGAAATCTCGCTCTTGTGCGAAGCCTTCTCGCTGATGCGGCTGCTCGTCCGCACGAGCGCATAGGAGATCGGATAGAAAATCCACCGCAGCACCGTGAGGGGCCGCGCGGCGAACTGCGCGAAGCGCACGGGAATGGTCTGCGCCAGCACCTTGGGCAGTATCTCGCCGAAGAGCAGCAGCAGGAAGGTCACCAGTACGGTCTTGAAGAGGAATTCGAACCGCAGGAAGGTGAAAACCGAATCTATGATGCTCGACGTGAGGATGACGATGCAGATATTCACCAGATTGTTCACCACGAGAATCGTCGCCAGCAGCAGGTCCACGTTCGTCAGCAGGCGGAGCACCGCCTCGGCCGACGCCGTCGTGCGTTTGCGCAGGCGGCGTATATCGTTGTGCGACAGAGAAAAAAACGAAGTTTCAGCGCCCGACACGAGCGCCGAAACGCACAGCAGGCCCAGCGTCACCGCACACAGCACGGCGATATGGGCCGAAAACCCGTTAAACGTAATCCACGAAGTTGTAGTCTCCTCCAAACCGGCGGTCTATTAGTTAATCAAAAAGCGATCCGCCCTGCGCATCCTGCTGCGCCTGCTGGCCGGCATCGTTCTCCTCCTTCAGCACCTCCTTGCGTCCGCCGGGCATCTGCACGACGAATTTCGAGTTGCGCGACTGATAGGCGGGCTTGCTCAGCAACAGTTCGATGTTGCTGTAACGCGTCGATTTCGCCCCCAGCATCACCTGTTCGGGCGGCCGCTGCACGGCGGCCTTGGGCGGTACGACCGGCTTGATCGGCTCCAGCACGGGAGCCACCGGGTCCTTCACCGGCTCGACATTCCGCACCGGAGGAATGATCTGCTTCATCGTCCCCGCCGCCGATACGTCGCCCGCGAATCCCGTGGCCACGACCACCAGCTCGATGGCGTTGCCCAACTGGGGCTTCTCGCTCGTACCCCATATGATATTGGCGTTGTGAATCACGCCGTTGTCGTCCTGCACGCTGGCGTGCGCCTGAATGTACTCCAGAATCCGCACCACCTCCTCGTACATCAGGCCGTCGGCATCCGCGACCGAGATGTTGAGCAGGATGTTCTTCGCCCCCGAAATCAGGTTGTGGTCCAAGAGCGGCGAACGCAGCGACGCTTCGGCCGCCGCTTCGGCGCGGTTGTCGCCCTCGGCCGTCGCCACGGCCATATGGGCGCGGCCGCTGTCTCGCATGACCTTCGACACGTCGGCGAAATCGACGTTCACCAAGTCGCTCTCCACCGTGATGATCTCGGCGATGCCCTTGGCCGCCGAACACAGAATGTCGTCGGCCTTGCCGAACGCCTGCTTGAGCGACAGGCGTCCGTATATTTCGAGAATATTCTCGTTATTGATGATCAGCAGCGAATCCACGTTCTGCCGCAGCTCCTCGATGCCCCTGAAAGCCTGCTCGTAGCGGATCTTGCCTTCGACGGCCAGCGGCGAAGTGACGATCGCCACGGTCAGCAGTCCCATCTCCTTGGCCAGCTTGGCGATGACGGGCGACGCGCCCGTACCCGTTCCGCCGCCCATGCCCGCCGTGATGAAGAGCATGCGCGTCCCCGACTCTTCGAGGTGCTGACGAATCTCCGGCAGCGACTCCACGGCCGCGCGGCGGCCGTTTTCCGGGTCGTTTCCGGCCCCCAGTCCCTCTGCGCCGAGGCGTATCTTCAACTCCACGGGACTCTTGTCCAGCGCCTGCTGGTCGGTGTTACAAACCAGAAACGTCACACCCCGTATACCGAGGTTCCACATATGGTTCACGGCATTGCCGCCGGCACCGCCGACGCCCACCACCATAATGATCGAACCGTCCGTCTTCGGGGCTTTGATCTCCGACATCAATTCGTCTGTCATATCTCTAACTCCTTTCTCCACATTCTTAACTATAAATCATTCCCGCAGCCGGCTTCCCGTCTGCAGTTCCCGACATCCGCTGAATCCCGCCGTCCGAATCTTCGTCGGCACCCCGCGGCATCTACCCATTCCCGCCGACCGTTCACAGTCCGCGGCATCTACAGACTCCGCCATCCGGCTCTCCGTCCGCAATCCGCGGAATTCAAAAAACCGCTGCCCGGCGTCCCGTCCGCAGCTCCCGGCATCCGCGGCATCCGCCGTCCGCTGAATCCCGCCGTCCGAATTTCCCCCGGCTGTCCGCCACATCTGCAAAAACCGCTCCCCGGCCGAAACCGGCGTTAACCGCGGCCGCATCGCCGGACCGCCCCCGCAAGCACGAAATTCATGCCGCAAACACCGCCGTAAGACCGCCGCGTGGGCCGGACACCGGGGCGCGGCAAATTATCCCTTAAATCTCTTCGTCCTCGGCCGCCGTGAAACTCTTGTTGATCTTGTCGAAGGTCTTCTGGAAAATCGAGCCCCAGTCGCGCTTGCGCTTGGGTTCGATCACCGGGGCCTCCTCACGTTCCGCAGCGGCATCCTCCTCCGCCTCTTCCGCCGCCGGAGCTGCGGGCGGCGCCTGCACAGGCTGCTGGAAGCGCGGCGTGTGGCGGAACTCAGGAGCGGGCTGCGGCTGCGGGGGCCGGAAGCCCTGCTGTTCCGCAGGCCGGGCCACGGGCCGCTCGACAAATGCGCAGGCGCCCTGCTCGGCGCCTTTCAGCAGAATGCCGACCGCCGTGGCGTAAGCCGGATCGGCGGCCTTCTCTTTCGACTCCTCGGCAATCCCGGTCTCGGCCGACGCGACGCGCACATCCATGCCCGTCACCCGGCGGAACAGTTCGTCGAGGTCCTTCAGCTTGGCCGAACCGCCCGTCAGAACGATCCCGTAAGCCAGCTTGCCGATATATCCCGAATCCTTGATCTCCTGCAATACGAACTCCGCGATATCCGTGGCGCGGGCTTCGATCACCGTCGCCAGATTGCGCAGCAGAATATCCTTCGCCTCGCGGGCCGTGCGGCCGTTCACGCGGATCAGTTTGTCTTCGGGAGCCAGCTCGGCCACCGCCGAGCCGTATTTCTGTTTGAGACTTTCCACATGCTTTTCGGGCACGCTCATCGTGCGGATGTCGCGGTTGATCGCCGTCGCCCCCATCGGGATCGTGGCGATATAACGCACCACGTTGCGGTAGTAAACCGCCACGTCGGTCACGCCGCCGCCGATATCCACCACGGCCACGCCTTCCTCCTTCTCGTCGGGCAGCAGCACCGCCTCGGCCGTGGCTATGGCGTTCGACGTAACGCTCAGCATCTTGATTCCCACCCGTTTGAGGGCCATGTCGAGCCGCTGCATCGGGGTCTTGAGACAGAGGATGAAGTTGAACGTGGAAGAGAGCTTCTTGCCGAACGACCCCACGGGATTCTTCACCTCCTGATTGTCGTCCACCACATAGTTCTGGGGTACGCGGTCCATGATGGTCTCGTCGTCGGGCGCCTGCACGTTGCGCATGCGGTCGAACAGCGCATCGACGTCCTTCTGATTGACACCGTTCTGCGGATCGTAGACGAAGACGTGGTCCATATGCCGGGCACAGCGCACGAAGTCGCCCGAAATACCGGCATAGGCCTCGGTGATGCGGATTCCCAACTGCTCCTCGGCCTCCGACACGGCTTCGCGGATGGCGCGGCTCACCAGTTCGATATTCTCAATCTTGCCCGCATTGACCCCCTCGACGGGTTTCGACACGACGCACACCACATCGAGCCGCTCTTCGGCGTTCTTCTCGCCGACAGCCACCACGACGTTCGACGAACCCAGATCGACGGCAACGGTATAATTCTTTCTTTCCACGGTATAATCCTTTTATTTCTTGCAAACCACCTGATCGTTGTATCTGATATCTATCGTCCGGTACTCCCCCCAGCCGATGTTCATAAGACCGCTGCGGTAGAAACGCAGCAATTTGTCGAATTTGCGCTCCACCTGCTCGATACGTCCGAAGACGATGGTATGGCGGCCGCTCCGGGGCACCAGCTCCACCTCTAAAGCTCCGCTGGGGGTCGTATGCGCGGCAATCTGCACCACCTCCGACCTCCAGAAGTCATCATCTTCGATGAACTCTACAAAGGTAAGCAGTTTCATGAAATCTTCGTAGCTTTTCTCCAACTTTTTTTGTTTCAGCCTTTCGGCCTCCTGCCGCTGCGCGATGCGGTCTATTCCCTCCTGCACCAGACGCGCTTCGTAGCGGTATTTGCGCCGCAGCTCCGCCTTGCGGGCGCGCAGCTCTTCGACGCGCGCGTCGAACGCCGCGGAGCTTTCCATCCGCCACCACTGCTTCTTGATGCGCATGCGGCGCAGCGCCGATATGTTGCGGTCGTTCTGCAGTTCGCGCCGGAAGAAGGGGTACTTCTCACGCTCCAGCTCCGCGATCCGCTTGTCGATCTTCGCCCGTTCGAGGTCGATATGCCCGCGCACGGAGCCGACGAACGACGCGGGAAACGGCGGACGGTAAGCCCCCGTCACCACCGGCACGTAGAGCGACGAGGCGCGCGGCGCGGCGAAGACATAGCCTTCGGGCGTGACGTACGAATCCACGCCGTCGGTCAGCAGCCGCAGCAGGGGCCTGCGCTGGCTGATGTCGATATGCAGCACGCCGCCGTAAGTCACATAGGCGTCCACGCGCTCCACGAATCCGTTTTTGGCGATCAGGGCCTCGATGGCCGCCAGCTCTACCGCATCAACTGCCGTGCCGTTCGTCTTGATTCCGCTGTGCGCGATCCACTCGCGCACCATGCGGCCCGACACCAGATAGCCCATCGACGAGCTGTCCACCACCTCGATCTCGACCCTGCCGACCTTCTTCCCGGCACGCAGCCTCCCCGCCGCCGTCCCCGCATAAACGACATATGCGGCCACGGCGCCCCACAAAAGCGTGAGCAGTGCGTATCGGAGGTATTTTCTCAAAATCGTCTTTATTCTCTAATTATCCGTCGTTTCGTCTTCTGCGGTTTTTACATCCGGCCCGGCGGACATGCGCCCCGGCCGCCGTTCTCCCGGCTAACTCTTCGCTTTCAGCTTTTCGGCGATCGCCCCGCAGCAGGCGTCGATGTTGCCCGCACCGAAGCTCACCACCACGTCCGTGTCCATCGCCGCCACCGTATCGGCCAGCGCCGCCCGCTCCACGATGCGGCACGGCACCGTCACGCCTTGGGCGATGATCTCCGACGTCACGCCTTCGATCGGCTCCTCGCGCGCCGGGTAGATCGGCAGCAGCACCACGTCGTCGGCATGCGACAGCGCCTCGGCGAACTCCCTGTAAAGGTCGCGCGTCCGCGTGTAGAGGTGCGGCTGGAACAGCGCCGTGATGCGCCGTCCCGGAAACATTTTGCGCACCGACGTCAGCGTCGCCGCCAGCTCGCGCGGATGGTGGGCGTAGTCGTCCATGTAAACCTGCTTCGGCGTATTGACATAGAATTCGAAACGCCGCTTCACGCCCGCAAACGACGCCAGCGCCTCTCTCAGCCGTTCCGCATCGAGCGTCGTGCCTTCGGCCTGCGCCGCGCACCATACCGACGCCGCGGCCGCCACCGAATTCTCGATATTGACCCATCCCGGAATGCCGAGCGTGCACCCCTCGACCACGCCGCCGGGCGTCACAATGTCATAGCGGTAATGCCCGCCTTCGAGCAGCTGCACGTTGCGGGCGTAGAAGTCGCACGGCACGTCGTACGAATAGCGGTAAACGGTGATCTGCGGATTGTCCAGCACGATATCCACCCCCTCTTTGATAATGAGGAACCCGCCCGGCCTGATCTGCCGCACGAACTGCGAAAAAGCCTCCTTCACCGCCTCGTGCGTGCCGTAAATATCGAGGTGATCGGCATCCGCCGAGGTAATCACCGCCACGTCGGGATACAACCGCAGGAACGAACGGTCGAACTCGTCGGCCTCGACCGCCAGCCGCGCCCCCGCGCCCAGCACCAGATTGCCGCCGAAGTTCTTCGATATTCCGCCCAGAAAAGCGCTTCCTCCGCCCGTCACGCCGCGGTTGAGCCACGCCACGAGCGTCGAGGTCGTGGTCTTGCCGTGCGTCCCCGCCACGGCCATCACATACTTGCCCTCGGCGAGATGTCCCAACATCTGCGAACGCTTCTCGACGCAGAACCCGTGACTCACGAAATATTGATACTCCCCGTGCTCCTGCGGCACGGCCGGGGTATACACCACCATCGTCGCCGCCGGGTCGAGAAACTCCGCGGGAATCCGCCGCACGTCGTCCTCGAAATGAATCGCAGCACCTTCGGCCGCCAGTTCGTCCGTCAGATGCGAGGGGGTGCGGTCGTAACCGGCCACCCGCTTGCCTTCATGCAGGAAATAACGCGCCAAGGCGCTCATGCCGATGCCGCCGATTCCCAGAAAATAGATATTTTGAAACTCCATCCGATTAAGTTTTATCGTTCTCCGCACCGCTCCTCCCTCCGCACGGTCCCCGCCGCATTCATCGCCCGCACGGCAAAAACACCCGCCGCGCGGCGCAGGGGAAACGCCGGAAGCGGCGCTATTTCATTACCTTTTCGATTTCATCCACGATCCGCTCCGCCGCATCGGGGCGCGCCAGCTTTTCGAGGTTTTCGCTCATCGTCCGCAAAGCCTCCTTGTCCGAGAGCAGCTCCATCGCCCGCCTCATGGCCGCCGTCCGGGCCTCGGCATCGGGCACCACGACCGCCGCGCCCTTGGCTTCCAGCGCCTTGGCATTCTTGGTCTGATGATCCTCGGCCACATTGGGCGAGGGCACGAACAACACGGGCTTCGCCACCAGACACAACTCCGAGACAGTCCCCGCCCCGCTGCGCGAGAGGACCAGATCGGCCGCCGCATAGGCATAGTCCATGCGGTCGATGAAGGCCCCCTGCCAGATATTCGCAACCGGATGCGCCGCCAAGAACGCCTGCATCTCGCGCTCATAATATTTGCCCGTCTGCCAGATCACCTGCACGGGAGCGTCCGCGCCTTCGAGCGCGAGTATCCACGCCTTCATCATCTCGTTCAGCGACCGCGTTCCGAGCGATCCGCCCACGACCAGCACCACCGGAAGATCGGGCGTAAAGCCGTAATATTCCAACGCTTCGCCCCGGTCGGCCCCCTCTTTCGAGAAACGGCCCCGCAGGGGATTGCCCGTCATCGTGATCCTGCCGGCCGGAAAGAAACGCTCCATCCCCTCATAGGCGACGCAGATGCGCTTCGCACGCTTGGCCAGAATCTTGTTGGTCAGCCCGGCATAGGAGTTCTGCTCCTGAATCACCGTCGGCACGCCCAGCCGCTGCGCGGCCCACAGCACCGGAGCGCTGGCATAGCCGCCGAATCCCACGACCGCATCGGCCCCGAATTCACGAATGGTCTTCTTGGCCATCGAGACGCTCTTCAGCACCTTGAACGGCACCGCGAGGTTGTGCCAGTCCATGCGCCGCTGCAGACCCGCTATGGGCAGTCCCACGATGCGGTAGCCCAGCGCGGGCACCTTCTCCATCTCCATCTTGCCCTCGGCGCCCACGAAGAGAATCTCGACCCCGTCGCCGAACCGCCGTTTCAACGCTTCCGCAACAGCCACGGCCGGATAGATATGTCCGCCCGTTCCGCCGCCCGAAAGGATGATTTTCCTTGTCATGCTATTTTATCTTTTTTACTTACAATCAATATCTTTCAACCCGCCTCCGACTGTCCGAAGATCCGACGGCCCGTCAACCCGAAAGCCCGAAGATCCCGACAACTCAAAGGCCCGACCGCGGCACCGCCCCGGCGGCCCGGCCCGAAGCCCCGACAGCCTGCTAACCCGGCAGCCCGCTAATCCGAGGGCCGTCCCCGGCGGTCCGGAAACCCGGCGGTCCGGAAACCCGGCGATCCGGAAACCCGGCGATCTGAAAACCGGGGTGCAGACTTCCGCCCCGGACAACATTCCAAGGCAAGCCGCCTGCAAAATTACGAATTCTTTCCGTTCGCCGCCCTTTCGTCCTCCTTTTACCGCCCCCAGTTTCCCCGGTCCAGCGAGCGGTAGTTGATCGCTTCGGCCACATCGGCCGCCGCTATGGTTTCGCGCCCCGCCAGATCGGCGATCGTGCGGGCCACTTTCAGAATGCGGTCGTAAGCCCGCGCCGAGAGCGACAGCCGCTCCATGGCCCGCTCCAGCAGCGCCGCCGAAGCGGCGTCCGGCCGACAGTATTCGCGCAGCATCGCCACGTTCATCATGGCGTTGGTATGCACGCCCTCCGTCCCCGCGAAACGCGCCGCCTGCACCTCCCGCGCCCGCACGACCCGCTCGCGGACCGCGGCGCTCGGCTCGCCGGGCGCCGCCGCCGAAAGTTCGGCCGCCGGCACGGGCGTCACCTCCACATGCAGGTCGATCCGGTCCATCAGCGGTCCCGAAATCCGGCTCATATAGCGGTGCACCGCCCCCGGCGAACATACGCACTCCTTCGCCGGATGGTTGTAATAGCCGCACGGACAGGGGTTCATCGCCGCCACCAGCGTAAAGTTGGCGGGATATTCCACACTGTATTTCGCCCGCGAGACGGTCACCCTCTTCTCCTCCAGCGGCTGCCGCAGCACCTCCAGCACGCTGCGCCCGAATTCGGGCAGCTCGTCGAGAAACAGCACCCCGTTGTGGGCCAGCGACACCTCGCCGGGCCGCGGCGACTGTCCCCCGCCGATCAGCGCCGCCTGCGAAATCGTATGGTGCGGCGCCCTGAAAGGCCGCCGCGCCAGCAGGCCGCCCGCCGCCATATTCCCGGCCACGGAGTGTATCTTGGTGGTCTCCAGCGCCTCTTCGCGCGACAGCGGCGGCAGGATGGTCGGCATCCTGCGGGCCAGCATCGTCTTGCCCGAACCCGGCGCCCCGATCATCAGCACGTTGTGACCGCCCGCGGCGGCTATCTCCAGCGCACGCTTCACATGCGTCTGGCCCTTCACATCGGCAAAATCCTCTTCATAACGGCCCGCCTCCGCCCCGAACGGCTCCCCGTCCGCAGGCACCGCCGGCGTCATCTCCCGTTCGCCGTTCAGCAGTCCGATCACCTCCTTCAGGCTTCCGGCCCCGATCACCTCGACGCCTTCGACCACGGCCGCCTCCGCGGCATTCGCCGCCGGCAGCACCAGCCGCCGCAATCCCTCTTCCCGCGCGCGCACCGCCATCGGCAGCACGCCCCGCACGGGTTTCAGCGTCCCGTCCAGCGACAGCTCCCCGGCGAACATCGTCCCGGCAAGCGTTTCGGCATTCACCCGCGACATCGCCGCGAGAATCCCGACGGCGATCGGCAGGTCGAACGACGCGCCCTCCTTGCGCAGGTCGGCCGGAGCCAGACTCACGACCACCTTGCGGCCCGACATCCGCTCCCCGGAGTTCTCGAACGCCGCACGTATGCGCTGCTCGCTCTCCTTCACGGCGCTGTCCGGCAGCCCCACGAGGTACATTCCCAGTCCGCCGCCGGCGATATTGACCTCGACGGTCACCGCCGCGGCATCGATCCCCACGATCGCTCCTGCATAGGTCCGGACAAACATCTATCAGAAAAATATTATCAATTAACCATTCTGTTACCTGCCTCTTCCACAGTCGGCCGCACTGACCGCACTGCCTGCATCGCCTGCACCGACCGCCTCAGCCGCACCGACTTCTCCGACCATATCGGCCGCACCTTCCGCTCCGGCCGCAGCATCCCTCCAAAACGGCGCCCCTTCTAAAACGGCGCCTCGTCGTTCAGCGCGGGCGGATTGGGGTCGAACTCCCCGCCGCCGATTCCCGCGCCCAGTCCGCCGCCGATTCCGGCTCCCGGCACGGCGTTCGAACCGCTGGCATAGTCGTCGTAGGCCTGCTGGCTGTCAGCCGCCTGCGACGGCGGCAGCATCGTGTCATCCACGTCGGCGAAACGCGCCTGCTCCTTGAGGAAGCGCAGGTTGACGTCGCACACGGCGCCGTTACGGTGCTTGGCGAGGATGATCTCGGCCATACCCGCCGTCGGCATGCCGTTCTCGTCCTGATTGATGCCGTAATACTCCGGACGGTGGATGAAGGCCACGATGTCGGCGTCCTGCTCGATGGCGCCCGACTCGCGGAGGTCCGAGAGCTGGGGACGCTTCGAGCCGCCGCGCATTTCGGTGGCGCGGCTCAGCTGCGACAGCGCGATCATCGGCACGTTCAGCTCCTTGGCGATCGCCTTGAGCGTACGCGAAATAAAGGCCACCTCCTGCTCGCGGTTTCCTTTCGAATCCTGATTGCCGGTCATCAGCTGCAGGTAGTCGATGATGATGATCTTGATGTCGTGATGTATCTTCAGACGGCGGGCCTTCGAGCGGAATTCGAAGACCGAAAGCGCCGGCGTGTCGTCGATATAGAGCGGCGCACTGCCCAGCGGCTTGGTCGCCGATTCCAGATGCCGCCACTGTTCGGGCGTCAGA
The DNA here is from genome assembly GCF_000265365.1 of Alistipes finegoldii DSM 17242. Taxonomy (NCBI): domain Bacteria; kingdom Pseudomonadati; phylum Bacteroidota; class Bacteroidia; order Bacteroidales; family Rikenellaceae; genus Alistipes; species Alistipes finegoldii. Next base: position 1,839,594 of record NC_018011.1, on the reverse strand, counting down.
CGGCCCGACTTGACGTCGTTTCCGCTCAGTCCCGTCTCAGCGATAATCAAACGCATCATCAGCTGTACGGCGGACATTTCGAGCGAGAAGAACGCCACGCCCTGCTCGTGATCGACCGCCATGTTGCGGGCCATCGAGAGCACGAACGCCGTCTTGCCCATCGAAGGGCGTGCTGCGATGATGATCAGGTCCGAGAGCTGCCAGCCCAGCGTCACGCGGTCGATGGCCATAAAGCCCGACGGCACGCCGTTGAAGGCGCTCGTATTCTTCGACGCCTCCTCGATCTGCATCAGCGCGCGGGCCAGAATATCCTTCGACGCCTGCACCGACCGCTTGACGTGTCCTTCGGCCACCTTGAATATCTCGCCCTCGGCATATCCGATCAGCTCCGTCACGTCGGTCGATTCGTCGTACGACCGCTTCTGAATCTCGGTCGCCGAGCGGATCAGCTCGCGCTGCACGTACTTCTGGGCGATGATCTTGGCGTGAAATTCGACGTTTGCGGCCGAGCCGACCTTCTGCGTCAGCTGCGCCAGATACGACGCGCCGCCCACCTTCTTCAGCTCCTTCTTGGCCTTGAGCCGCTCGGTGACGGTATAGAGGTCGATCGGTTTGAGCTCCATCGAAAGCTCCTCGATGGCGCGGTAGATCGTGCGGTGCTCCTCGGTGTAAAAAGCGTCGGGCGTGACGTACTCCTGCACGGCGATAATGCTGTCCTTTTCCAGCATCAGCGCGCCGAGCACGGCTTCCTCCAGTTCGACCGCCTGCGGGGGCACGTTGCCGGCGGTGTCGGTCAGCGCCTCGAATGCCTCCCTGTTGCGCTGGGAGGGGTTATAATCTTTAGCCATGATTTATCCTTTCGTTCAGAGCCCAAAAATAGCGATTCGGGCGGAGAAAACAAAACGGCCGCGGCAAAGTTGTTATCGAAAATCATGTTGATGACACGATTCTCCCGCAAACAGTCCCCGCAGCAGGGGATAACGCCTGTTGAAAAAGAATTTTTAATTTCCGATCACTCCCTCACCCCCAGCTCCCGCCGCGAGACGGCGAGCGCCGCGATGCTGATCCGGCATCCGGGTGCGGCGCGCAGCATCTCCCCGGCGCACGAAAGCATCGTGCTGCCCGTCGTGAAGACGTCGTCCACCAGCAGTACATGCCGCCCTTCGAGCCGTTCGGGACGGCGCACCGCGAAAGCCTCGTCCACGTTCCGGGCGCGCTCGCGCCGCGGCTTGAGGGCCTGACTCTCCGTATTGCGCTTGCGGCGGACGCTCCGGCGGTCTACCTCCGCTCCCAGCTGCGAGGCGATCCCCTCGGCGATGTACTCCGACTGGTTATACCCCCTCCTGCACCGCTTGACGGGGTGCAGCGGCAGGGGCACGACCACCTCCACCCCGTCGTACAGCCCGCTCTCCTTCAGACAGCGTCCGTACCACTCGCCCATCGCGCGGGCCGTGCGCCACGCTCCGCGGTATTTGAATCCGCGGATCAGCTCCCGCCACCCGCTTCCGTGAATGTAGTAGAGAAAACCCGAAGCCCGCTCGACGGGCAGCATGTCCCGGCACTTCGCCAGCAGGGGATTGTCCGCCTCAAGCCAGAACCCCGTCAGGGGCGCCGTCGTGCGGCACAGCGTGCACACCGTGCGTTCGCCCTGCGCGAGCGGGACGCCGCAGACGGGGCAGCGCGGCGGAAAGAAAAGCGCCGCGACGTCGCGCAGCAGGTCACTGAGGATCGACATTGCAGATGAAGGTGATCGTTTTGAATTCGGGATTTTCGGCGAACGCCTTCAGCTCGGCGGCCAGCAGTGCGCGGGCCTTGGCCGACGAAGCGCCGCTTTCGATCTTGAGCAACAGACCCGCGAGATACTCGCCGCGGATGCGGTCCACCGGGGGCGTCATCGGCCCCAGCACGCGGCGGCCGAACCTGACGCGCAGGCGCGCCGCCAGCTCCGTGACGCCGCGGCGCAGCAGCGCGACGTCGCGGTGGCGCAGCGTCAGCGAGGTCAGCCGCGCATAGGGCGGATAGAAGAACGCTTCGCGTTCGGAGAGCTGCATGCGGGCCATCCCGGCGAAATCGCCCGCCACGACCTGCCGGATCACGGGATGCCCCGGCTCGGAGGTCTGAATCACCACCTCGCCGCCGTCCGAGCGGCGTCCGGCGCGTCCGGCGACCTGCAGCATGAGCTGAAAGGCCCGCTCCGCAGCCCTGAAATCGGGGTTGTTCAGCAGGTTGTCGGCATTGAGAATCCCCACCAGCGACACGCCGCCGAAGTCGAATCCCTTCGTAATCATCTGCGTCCCGACCAGAATATCGGTCTTGCGGGCTTCGAAATCGGAGATTATGGCGTTGAACGCCCGCTCGGAGGTCACGCTGTCGCGGTCCAGCCGGGCGACGCGGGCTTCGGGGAAGAGCCGGGCGATCTCCTCCTCGACCTTCTCCGTGCCGAATCCCCGCGGCAGCACCTCCGTCACCTCGCACGAAGGGCACTTCGCCGGCACCGGGACCGTGTAACCGCAGTAGTGGCAGACGAGTCTGGCGCCGCCCTTGTGGTAGGTCAGCGTCACGTTGCAGTGCGGACAGCGGGCCGTCCACCCGCACTGAGAACACTCGACGTAGGGCGAGAATCCGCGGCGGTTCTGGAACAGCATCACCTGCTCGCCCCGCCCCAGCGTCTCTTCCATCTTGTCCAGCAGCAGTTTGTTGAAATGCGCATGCCGCTCGCCGCGCTTGGCGGCGCGGATCGTATCCGAAACGAATATTTCGGGCGGCCGGGCGTCGCCGTAACGCTCCGCCAGCACGGCGCGGCCGTACTTCCCGCCCTCGGCGTTGAGCCACGTTTCGAGCGACGGCGTGGCGCTTCCCAGCAGCGTGCGGCCGCCCCACAGGCGGGCCATCACCACGGCGCAGTCGCGGGCGTTGTAGCGGGGCGCGGGATCGGCCTGCTTGTAGCTGGCGTCGTGCTCCTCGTCCACGATTATCAGCTGCAGATGCCTGAGCGGCAGAAATATCGACGACCGCACGCCAACGACGAACTCGCCCCCTTGGGAGCGGTTCAGCCGCAGGTAGGTCTCCGTGCGGCGGCGGTTCGTAAGTTTCGAATGATAGGGGGTCACGCGGCTGCCGAAGATGCGCTCCATGCGCCCGATCAGCTGCGCCGTCAGGGCGATTTCGGGCACGAGCAGCAGCACGTCGCCGCCCCGCGCCAGCGTTTCGGCGATCAGGTGTATGTAAATTTCGGTCTTCCCCGACCCCGTCACGCCGTGCAGCAGCGCCGCAGGCTTTTCGGCGAACTGCTCCCGCAGCGAACCGAGCGCTTCGCGCTGCGGCGCGGTCAGTTCGGGCAGCCGGAACGCCGAGCCGCCCCGCTCGACGGTGCGTTCGCGCTCCGTGCAGACGATATGCCCCTTGCGCTCCAGCGCATGCAGCACGGCATAGTCGGCCCGCAGCAGGCGGCGGGCCACCTCGCCCGTCGAAATCCGGGTCTCGTCCCCCGCCGACGCGATCTCCAGCAGGGCTTCGTACTGCTTGGGCGCGCGCCGTCCGAGCTTCTCGAAGACCTCGTGCAGGCGCCCTTCGTCGTGCAGCTCCCGCGCCAGCGCCACGTAGCACTCCGTGCGGGGGCGGAACTCGTCTTCGGCGAACTCCTCCTCGGTATCGCCCGAAGGCTTCATCAGCGACGGCAGCGCCACGCGCATCACCTCGCCCGCCGAACACATGTAGTACGCGGCGATCCACTCCCAGAGCGCCTTTTGCTGCGCCGAGAGCAGGGGCGCGTCGTACAGCACGCGCTGTATGGATTTGATTGTCCTGAACGGCGGACGGCGGTCATGCACCCGCCAAACGACGCCCGTATAGAATTTGCGGGGCCCGAACTGCACGGCTACCGCCGTCCCCTCCGCCACGTGCATCCCTTCGGGCACGGCGAACGTATAGGCGGGCTGCGCCAGCGGCAGTACTATGTCGGCATAGAGGGGCATCAGAGTTTGTTGAGCGCCTGAAATCCCTTGCCGTAAACGCCCATCACCGACCCCACGGTCATAAAGGCGTCGGGATCTATCGTCTTGACGAATTTCAGGATCATCGCGGTCTCGCGCTTGCGGCATACCACCATGACGATTTTCGACTGCTTCTTGGTGTACCACCCCTGCGAGTCGATGAGCGTCACGCCGCGGTGGATATTCTCGACGATGGCCTCCGCCATCTTCTCATAGTCGTGCGTCACGATGAAGACCTGACTCGACTGCTGGTTCCCGGCCATGATCATATCGACCGTATAGCCGAAGACCGCCGTCATCACATAGCCGTAGATCACCGTGTCGATATGGAATCCCACGAGCATCGACGATCCGATGATGACGAAATCCGAGTAGATGACGATCTTGCCGTAGCTGATCGTGCGGTACTTGTTGATGATCATCGCGGCGATGTCCGTGCCGCCCGTCGAGCCGCCCTGCGCGAAGCACATCGCCACGCCCATGCCGGCCAGTATGCCGCCGAGGATCACCGACAGAATACGTTCGAGGTGGAGGAAGTCGCCCTCCGGCAGCACCGACTGCCAGAAGTTCATCCCCAGCGAGATCACCACGACGCAGTAGACGGTCTTCACGCCGAAGTTCCAGCCGATGATGAATCCCGCGATCAGCAGCAGTATTCCGTTGATGATGAATACCATCGTACCGATCTGAATCGAGACGCCGAGCCACTCCTCGACGGCATGGCACAACACGAGCGACAGACCCGCGGCCCCTCCGCCGACGCCTTTGGCGGGCAGGATGCAGCCGATCCACGCGAAAGAGTACATGATCATGCCGACCGTCATCAGGAAATACTCCTTGACGGGCTTCAGCATCAGCTCCTTAATGATGGGTTTCATTTCGGTACGGAAATATTAGCAATTGCAAAGGCAAAGATAGTGCAAACTGAGGGCAAAAGCAAGTTCGAACCTATCGCAGCGACTGTAAAGGTACAAAAATTTCGCCTTGATACGCATTTCGTTCCTCCAATCTTTTTTCGAGCATCGCCAGCAGCTGTTCGTTGCGCACCAGCCCCCAGTTGCGGCCGTAATGGTAGCGGGGCGGCGCCTCGCTCGCGAACCGTTCGACGACCAGATCGGGCCGCAGGCGGCGCAGCACCTCGACAAAAAGGTCGATGTACTCGCCGATCTCCCAGAAGCGGAAGCGGCCGGGGTCGGCGTCGTATTCGGCGGCCATCGCCGTGCCGCGGAAGAGCTGCAGCTGATGGAATTTCAGCGTCGTGAGCGGCAGCGAATTGATCGCCGCGACCTGCTCCAGCAGCATCGCGTCCGTCTCGCCCGGCAGTCCGAGGATAAAGTGCGCCCCGACGTGCAGCCCCCGCGCGGCGGTCATCTCCACGGCGCGGCGCGCGCAGGCGAAGTCATGCCCGCGGTTCACCGCCCGCAGCGTCTCGTCGCGGGTCGATTCGATGCCGTACTCGACGGCCACGTACCTCCCGCGCGCCAGCTCCGCGAAATAGTCCAGCTTTTCGGCGTCCACGCAGTCGGGCCGCGTGCCGACGACGATGCCCGCCACGTCGGGATGCGCCAGCGCCTCGCCGTACACCTCCTTCAGCCGCTCCAGCGGCGCATAGGTGTTCGAAAACGACTGGAAGTAGACCAGATACTTCGACGCCGTGCGGTAACGCCTGCGGTGGAACTCGATCCCCTCCTCGATCTGCCGCCGCACCCCCTTGGCCGGCACGCAGTACGAGGGAGTGAACGCCCCGTTGTTGCAGAACGTACATCCTCCCCCGCTTATCGTTCCGTCCCGGTTGGGACACGTGAACCCGGCGTCCACCGACAGTTTCTGCACGCGGCAGCCGAACATGCGGCGAAAATACCCCGAATAGGAGTTGAACCGCCTGTTATCGCCCCACGCATACATCGCTACAATCCCCAGTCCGAAGGGTTATAGGTATCCTTGGGCGCATTGGGCACGTTGGTAAAGAACTGGAACCCGCTCAGCCGCTCGACCTCCGCGACGCTGCGCATATCGCTGCGCGAGGGTTTGTGCCCCTTCTGCATGGCGTGGCTCATCACGAAGGCCGCGCACTGCAACTCCTCGCGCGAACAGTGCAGCACCGATTTGCCGGACTTGGCGTTCTTCGTCCGCAGCATGGCGTAGTAGAACATGGTCGGAACGCCCGCCTGCTGACCGCCGAAGGCGGCCTTCTTGGGCGAAGCCGTATTGCCGTACGAGTCGGTCCACGTCTTGTAGTAAGCCCCGACGACCACATAAAGCGTATCGCCGACACTGGAATTCTTGGTCGCGTCCCAATACTTGTCGATCACGTCTTCGAGGTTGTTCCACGCGCCGCCGCCCGTATTGAAGGTCCCGCTGTGCTGGGGCGCGATATTGGTGTAATAGCAGACCTGCCTGCGCATGACGGCCGTTCTCGAACGTTCGCGGTTGCCCAGCATGTGGCCCTTGTTGTAGGGATCGGCGAGGGACTTCGACGCCGGCTGTATGCCCGCCGGAACATCCGGATCCTGACTGTAGCTGCGGTTCCCGCTCTTGGTCACATAACAGTTGTGCAGCGGCGCGGCCACCCATACGGGACCGTGATTCTCGGCGCTGTAACATACCGTGTAGTTGCGGGCGTTGTAGTTTCCGACCTTGAAGTCGCTGATCGTATGGTAGGCGTAATGGTAATCGCCGTTCTTCACCTCGACGGGCAGTTCGGGCCAGCCCGAAAACTTCGTCAGCCCCGGATTCGGACCGGGTCCGGGCCCGTCGCCCGCATCGGTCGTAAAGGCCGCCTCTCCGCTCTCATAGGTCTTTCCGCCCGCAGCGACGCACAAACGGAACGTATAGTCCGTCGAAGCGTCCAGCCCCGAAAGCCGGACGCTCTTCGCGCCGGGCTGCGCACTCACGGCTTCGCGTTTCGAAACGCCGCCCGTCCCGTAGAGGAAATAGACCTCGGAAACAGGCTCCGCACCCTGATAGGAGAACGTACAGCTCACCACCGCCGAAGAGGAGGTCACCTCCGAGTAGGCGGGCTGTCCGAATGCCGGCGCATTCCCCGGATCGCTTCCCTTCCCGGTCCGGAAGGAGACCGATTCGCTCTGCATGCGCCCTGCGCCGCCCAGCTCCAGATAAGCGTACACCAAGTAGTCGGTTTCGGGTTCGAGGTCGCTCAAATGGCACGAAAGCGCATTCCCGCTCACCTCCACCGGCTCGGCGTCGAAATAGCCGTCCGCGGCTCCGATCCGCGTGTATACGAACCCCGCGCCGCTCTCGGTCAGCACGCCGTCGGCGAATTTCGTGCGGCAGGAGATCTCCGCCGTCGTTCCCGAAACCACCGCTTCGGGTTTCAGGAACCATGTGTCCCCCTTCTCCGCGCCGTCGTCTCCGCAGGAGGCGAAACCTGCGGAAATACCTGCCAGCAAAACTGTCAATAATCTTTTCATCTTCTATTTTTCGGTTAACAATCCCTCATTTTGGAATCTATCCAGATGGTCACCGGACCGTCGTTCACCAGCGCCACCTGCATGTCGGCGCCGAACTCCCCCGTCGGCACCTCCCGGCCCAGCAGCTCGGCCACGCGGGCCGTGAAACGCTCGTACATCGGGCGCGAGACGGCTTCGGGCGCCGCCCTGACATACGACGGGCGGTTGCCCTTGCGGGTCGAAGCCTGCAGCGTGAACTGGCTCACCACCAGCACCTCGCCGCCGACCTGCCGCACGTCGAGGTTCATCACCCCCTGCCCGTCGTCGAAAATCCGCAGACGGACCAGCTTGCCCGCCAGATACTCCATATCTTCGTCCGTGTCCTCCACGCCCACGCCGACCAGCACCAGCAGGCCCTGCCCGATCCGGGACAGCTCATCGCCGCCGACGCTGACGGAAGCGTTCTTCACGCGCTGAATCAACAATCGCATATTTTCCGGGAAATCAACGGGTTTCGAAATAAGCCCACAGGTTGTCGTCCGCAGGCGCGGGAGCCGTGACGCTCACGGGTTCACGGCGCACGGGGTGTTCGAACTCGACCCGCCGCGAATGGAGCGAGATGCCGCCGCCGGGCAGCGAACGCCGCGCGCCGTATTTCAGGTCGCCGCGGATCGGACACCCGATCTTCGAGAGCTGGGCGCGGATCTGGTGGTGACGCCCCGTCAGCAGCTCCACCTCGACGAGCGTATAGTTGGTCCCCGCCCCCAGCGTTTCGTAACGCAGGCGCGCCTCCTTGGCGCCGGGCTTCGGCCCGTCGCAGGCCCGCGAGCGGTTGGTGCGGGCGTCGCGCAGGATGTAGTGGCGCAGTTCGCCGCTTTCGGGGTCGGGCGTCCGTTCGGTCAAGGCCCAGTAGACCTTGCGGATGCGGCCCTCGCGGATCATCTCGTTGAGCCGCGTCAGGGCCTTCGAGGTCTTGGCGAACAGCACCGCGCCGCTCACCGGACGGTCGATGCGGTGCACCACGCCGAGGAACACGTCGCCGGGCTTGGCGTCGCGGCGTTTGACAAAGGCCTTTATCTGGTCTTCGAGCGCGCTTTCGCCCGACGGATCGGGCTGCACCAGATCGCCGCAGCGTTTATTGACGATCAGCAGATGATTGTCTTCGTAGAGGATATCTTCGGGAGTGAACATTTTTCGGGTATTTCTAAAAGCGGCCTGTACTTCAACGCAACGTTTCTCCGCCGTCGGCGGGCCGCGCCGCCGAAGCCGGTATCTCGGACATGCTCGCTGCGGGTCAGAGCACGAACGTGAAGGGCAGCAGCAGCGCCGCCGAATCGACGGCCGTCGCCGTGCCGCCGCCGCTCATGATGACCCGCATGGGCGCGCCCTGACGGCGTTCGACGTCCACCATCACCTGACGGCACTGGCCGCAGGGATAACATTCGCGCTCCGAGGGATCGGAAGCGATCGCCAGCGTCTCGATCGGATCGTCGGCATAATTGGCCTGCGCATAAAACATCAGCGTCCGCTCGGCGCAGAGTCCCGCAGGATAGACCTCGCTCTCGAAATTGCTTCCGTAGAGGATTTTCCCGCTGCGCAGCCGCGCAGCCGCTCCCACCCGGAACTTCGAATAGGGCGCATTGGCGTTGGCCGTGGCCCGTTCGGCCTCCCGAACCAGCTCACGGTCCGCATCGGACAGCTCGGCAAGAGCCGCATAATGCTCGTAGTTGAAACAAAACTGTTTTTCCATAACTCCTCCTTTTTTAAAGGGTAAAGTAAACAAAGATAGTATAATTTTTCGGAATCCGCACCATCCGGCACCGTTTTTCGCATCCGGCGGGCTTCGTCCGCGACCACGCCCGGCCTTCCTCCGCGCTCCGCCCGCGAATCCGGGACCCGAAGCGCGACAACCTCCGTCCGCGACACCCTGAGACGACGAAGAGGACGCCCTTCGCGGGACATCCTCTTCGCATATGCCGCCGGAGAGCTACTCCAGCACGAATTTCGCCTGCACGTTATACTGCAGCTTGATGGTCTTGAAGTCGAGCGGTTCGTCCGCCGCGGCCTCTTCGCCATACCCGGTCTTCGCACTGCGCATCACGGCCATGTTGTCATACAGCACCGGCATCACGTTGTTGTTCGAGTCGTAAATATAGAAGCACTTGCCGACATTCTGCCCGATCGCCCCGGCCAGCGTCTGGGCGCTCTGCTTGGCGTTCTGCATCGCTTCGACGCGCACCTGCTCCTTATACTCGTCGATCTTCGAGTGCGACACCTTCAGGATCGAAACGTTCGAGATGCCGAGTCCGTCGAGCGCCTGCCACACCTTGGCCACCTCGGCCGAGGATCCCAGCTGAAGCTGGTACTTGGCCGTCGCCACCGAAGTGTTCTTCTTGAAGAACTCGCTCGAAAGGTTGGCCACCTTCAGCTGCTTCTCGACGTTCACGCCCAGCCGCTTGAGGGCCGCGATCATGTCGCGCTGCTGGCTCTCGACCGAAATCTTGCCCTTCGAATCGCGCTCGTTGATGACGATCGAGAGGTAGAACTCGTCGGGCGTGATCTCCTTCTCGGCGCGTCCGTTCACCTGAATATAGCTGGGGAAAGCCTCCTGCATCTGTGCCGCCGCGGGAAGAGCCATCAGCGCCACCGCCGCCATTAAAATCAGTTTTTTCATATTTTCCGTTTTTTAGGTAACTGTCTTGCAAATAAAACGCCAAAAATCCGAAATACTGCATCCCCTCTCCGGAATCATGCCTTGAACGACCCTATTTCGATCAGGTTGCCTTCGGGGTCGGCCACGTAGCAGGTGCGCTGGCCCCACGGTTCGGTTGTGGGTTCCATGACGGGCCGGGCGCCTTTGGCGACGACCTCGCGGAAGGCCGCATCGACCGCCGCATGGTTTTCGACGCTCAGGGCAATCTCGTAATGCCCGTTCACCGGGCCGGCATAGCCGAACCTGCGGCCGGTCATCTTCTCGAAATCCGCCCTGCGGTAGAGCAGGAACAGCGTTCCGTCCTTTTCCAGATAGACGTTCGAGGCGTTTTCATCCTCGCGGATCTCGAATCCCAGCACGTCGCGGTAGAAGCGGACCATGGCCGGCATCCGCTCGACGAATATCCCGAAACCGTCCAGTCTCATCGCCGTACGAGTTTCACGACGTTTTCCACATGGTGCGTGTGGGGGAACATGTCCACGGGCTGTACCGCCTCGACGCGGTAATCGGCGTCGAGCAGCGCCAAGTCGCGGGCCTGCGTGGCGGGATTGCAGCTCACGTAGACGATCCGCCGGGGCGCGGCGCGCAGGATCACCCCGATCACCGGCTCGTCCACGCCCGCACGCGGCGGATCGAGGATGATCACGTCGGGACGGCCGTTGGCGGCGACGAACCCGTCGCTCAGCACCTGCTTCATGTCGCCCGCATAGAAAACCGTATTCCCGATGCCGTTGATCTGCGAATTGACCTTCGCATCGGCGATCGCTTCGGGCACATACTCCACGCCCACCACCCGGCGGCACCGCGCGGCGCAGAAATTGGCGATGGTCCCCGTCCCGGTGTAGAGGTCGTAAAGCACGTCCTCCGGTTTGAGGTCCGCGAACTCCCGCGCCACCTTGTAAAGCTCGTACGCCTGCGCCGAATTGGTCTGGTAAAACGACTTCGGCCCCACCTTGAACCGCAGCCCCTCCATCTCTTCGACGATATGGTCCTTGCCCTTGTAGCAAACCGGATCGAGGTCCCCGACCGAATCGTTGAACTTGGTGTTGACGATGTAGAACAGCGACGTGATCTGCGGGAAATTCGCCGCCAGATGGTCCAGCAGCGCGGCGATCCGCTCCCGGTCGTCCTCGCCGAACACCACGATCACCATCACCTCGCCCGTCGAAGCCGTGCGGACGATCATGTTGCGCATCAGCCCCCTGTGTTCGCGGGCGTTGTGGAACGTGTAGCCGTTTTCGATGCAGAAGCGTCTGGTCTCGGTGCGGATGTCATTCGACGGATCGGGCTGGAGCCAGCACTTGTCGATGTCCAGCACCTTGTCGAACATGTTGGGAATATGGAATCCGAGCGCGGGCGCGGCATCGAAGTCCGTCCCGCTCTCCACCTCTTCGCGCGTCAGCCAGCGGCGGTCGGCGAAGGTGAATTCGAGTTTGTTGCGGTAAAACCGGGTCTGCTCCGAACCCAGACAGGGCGCGATCTGCGGCAGTGCGATCTTGCCGATGCGCGTCAGCTGGTCGCGCACCTGCTCGGTCTTGAAGCGCAGCTGCTCCTCGTAGGGCAGGTTCTGCCACTTGCAGCCCCCGCAAACCCCGAAATGGGCGCAGAAGGCCTCCGCGCGCAGCGGCGATTTTCTGACGTAGCGGACCACGAATCCCTCCATGAACCTGCGGCGCTTGGAGCGTATCTGCACATCCACCACGTCGCCCGGAACGGTCAGCGGCACGAACACCACCACGTCGTTCCAGCGTCCCATCGCCTTGCCTTCGGCGGCGAGCGTCGTTATTTCAAGCCCCTCGATGAGGGGATAATTTGCCTTTTTGCGAGCCATCGTCTTCCAATTTGCGGCAAAGATAGTGCAAGGCGAGAGCAATGCCAAATTTATTTGGACATTGCCGAGCCGCCGCCTATGTTCTGTAAAGATAGTGCAAACTGAGGGCAAAAGCAAGTTCGCTTGCATTTTGCCGAAGCGCCGCCCTCGTCCTTCACCTCCGCCGACACGGCGATCTGGCCGCCGCACCCGTTCCGTTTCAGACACCCGCAGTCCGGTCGGGACCGCCGCCTACTCCTTTCTCTTCGCTCCGGCCCTCGCCCTCACGCCGCCCAGCCAGAACCCCAGCGCAAAGGGTCCCCCGATCAGCACCGCGAGCGCCAACACCACGTACAGCAACACCTTGCCCACCAGCCCCGGCACCGCGTCGAGCGTCGTCCGCACCACCTCGCCGGCCGTCTGCCGCAGCTGCTCGACCAACGCCTGCCGCTCTCCGGTCACATACCGCTGCAGCTCGTCGCGCTGGCGGTCGAAATCGGCAAAGGCGTTATCGACGCTGTAATTCATCGTATATATCAGCTGCGTCACCTGTTTGTTCAGCTCGTCCAGCACCCGGTCCGATATTTCGGGCAGATGCTCGGCCACGACGACGATGCGCGTGAAACTGCGTTCGAGCGAGTCGAGGCGCGCCCCGACCTCCATGCGCAGGCTGTCCTGCTGCAGCTGCATTTCGAGAATGTCCTTCGACCAGCCGACGCTGCTGGCCAGTTGCTGCGTCTGGCTGCTCACGCGGTCGTTCACGTCGGCCAGCACTTCGGCGATCGAACCCGTCGCATAGGCGTGCTCTACGCCGTTCTCGCGCAGGAACTCGATCCACGCAAGGGTGGTGTTCGCAGCCTCCATCCCCTCTTCGGAGGGATTGTCCCGCACATACTGCGCGACAAAACGCTCCATCAGCGCGTAACGCTCCTCCGCCAACACCTGCCGCGCCAGCCGCGCGGCCCGGCGGTCGAGCCGCGCCGCCGCATCGCGCGCCATGCCGCTCTGCGCCCCGAACAGCAGCGAATCGGGCGTCGCCGCAAAGCGTTCGTTCATCCGCCGGCAGAGTATCCACATGTCGGCCAGCGCCACATCGGGAATTCCCTGCATGGCGGCCGAGACGCCCGCCCGCGTAGCGCGTATCTTCCACCGCACGGCGGCGACCCGCGTAGCCACATCCGGCGCCGCTTGGGCGATCGAATCGGCCGTGCGCGCCACCTCTGCGGCCATGTCGTAATAGAATCCGCGCGTCATCGTCCGCACGTTCATCTCCTCTTTCGACAGGGGGTCGCCCGTAGCCACGGCGACCTTCAGCAGCGAACACCCCGTCAGCGCAAGCGCGGCGCACAAGGCTGCCGCGGCCTGCAAAAGCGCATATCCGTTTATTTTCATAGCTCCGATTCTACACAACTACCGCTCCATTTTCCGCTCCATCTCGCGGATATAGCGCACCGCCGCAAAGTGCCCGGCCTGCGGCATGTTGCCGTGGTCGAAGCCGTCGAACTCGTAAATCCGCACGTCGGGATGCCCCGCCACGCGCATCATGCGCCAGAAGTAGGCGTTCTCCTCGTAGCGGCCCAGCATCTCCCGCTCCCTGTCACCCGAAAGGATCAGGATCGGTCGGCAGTCGGGCCGCACGTAATTGAGCGGCGCCATGTCGTCCACCACCACCTGCGTGTCGGGAATCCCCATCTCGCGGCGGCGCGCGAAGTGGGTCACCACCTGCCCGCTGTAGGGAATCAGCGCCGCGAAGGTCGTGTCGGGGTCGATGCCGTAGGGTTCGAGCCAGCGCTTGTCCAGCCCGATCATTGAGGTCAGGTAACCGCCCGCCGAGTGGCCCGCCACGAAAATCCGCCGCGGATCGCCGCCGTACTCGGCGATATGCTTCACCACCCACGCCGCCGACGCGGCCGCATCGTCCACGCAGTCGGCCACCTTCACGTGCGGCGAGAGCCGGTACTCCACGCCCACCACGGCGAATCCCTTCTCCTTCAACGCTTCGGGGATATCGCGCCGCCCGCCCGTCAGGCCGCCGCCGTGATACCATATGACGGTCGAGAAGCCTTCCTTATCCGCCGGATAATAGAGGTCCAGCCGGCACATCGTGTCGATGTTCCGGTCGCCCCCGGCGTCGCGGTAGGCGATGTTTTTCACGGTCCTGTAGGCACCCGGCCGGGCCGCGGCTCCCGCGCCGCACACGGCCAGCGCGAAAATCAAAGCGACGAGTCGTTTCATGTCGAGTAAGTTTATTCGGGTCATAAAGATAGGTAAAATCCGGTAAAAAACGCTATATTTGCCCATGATAAACATCCGCCCGGAGACGATGCGGCCCGGCCCGTCCGGTCTGCACAGTCTTTGCACAAATACATTACGATTCCGAAAAACGACCGAATTATGAAAATAGCCTGCCTGCAATTCAACCCGATACAGGAAAACACCTACGTCGTCTGGGACGACACCTCCGAAGCCGTCGTCATCGACGCCGGCAACAGCAATCCGCGCGAAGACGCCGCACTCGACAACTTCATCGCCCAGCACGGACTCAAACCCGTTCTGGCGGTCAACACCCACGGCCATTTCGACCATACGCTGGGCGTGGCGCACCTCAAGAAACGCTACGGCATCCCCTTCGCGCTCTCGTCCAAGGACCAGTTCCTGCTGGACAACGCCTCGACCAGCGGCAGCATCTTCGGCGTTCCCGTCGGCGAGATGCCCGCGGCGGACCTCGACCTCGACACGACGCCCGAAATCCGCTTCGGCCATACCGTCATGCGCGTGATCCATACCCCCGGCCACACCCCCGGCCATGTGGCGCTGTTCGACCCCGAATCCAAATCGCTCTTCACGGGCGACACGCTCTTCCGCGAGTCGATCGGCCGCACCGACCTGCCGGGCGGCGACTATTCGTGGATCATGCGCTCGATCCTCGACTCCCTGATCCCGCTGGGCGAAGAGGTCCGCGTCTACCCCGGCCACGGCCCCGAATCGACCATCGGCCACGAAATGCTCTACAACCCCTTCGTCGTCGAGGTCCTCAACCAAGAAGTGAACTACAAGAACTGAGGCTCCGCCTCGACACCGCAGCGGATGCCGTCCGGGAAAATCCGCTCCGCAAACCTCCGGAAACGTGAAGACACTGATCCATAAAATCCTCTACCGAACCCTGCCGCTCGAAGGCTACCTGCGCGCCGTGAGCCGCCTGTTCTTTTTCTGGCAGCGGCTCGGCATCGGGCGTTACGCCCCCGCCACCGAATACGTCTACCACCTGCCGCAGCTCGTCCGCGCGGGCGACACGGCCGTCGACATCGGCGCCAACCTCGGCTACTACGCCCGCACGCTCTCCCGGCTGACCGGCCCGGCGGGCAGGGTCTACGCCGTGGAGCCGGTTCCCCCGATCCTCGCCGTCCTGCGCCGCAACCTCCGCCGCTGCCGCAACGTCGAGATACTCCCCTACGCGCTGGGCACCGAGAACAAACCGATCACGATGGCCAACGACTCGGCGCGCGAAACGGGCTACTTCGGCACGGGACAGAACTTCGTCAACGACAGCGGCGCGGTCGCCGCCGCGCAGTTCTCGGCCCAGATGCGCCGGGGCAGCGAACTCTTCGCCGGACTCGAACGCCTCGACTTCGTCAAATGCGACATCGAAGGCTACGAAGTCGTGGTGCTGACCGAGCTGCGCCCGCTGCTCGAACGCTTCCGCCCCACGGTGCTCGTCGAGACGGGCGGCGGCAACCGCCCCCGCATCGTCGAACTCTTCACGGCGCTGGGCTACAAGGCTTTCACCCTCGAACACGGACGGGAAATCCCCCTGACCGCCGCAAGCGCCAAGGACATCATCTTCCGTCCGCAGTAATTTCAATTTTTCAATTCAGAAACATGCGCATCGACATCCTGACAGTCGTCCCCGAACTGCTGACCTCCCCGCTCAACGAATCCATCCTGCACCGCGCGCAGGAGAAGGGTCTGGTCCAGATCGTCGTCCATAACCTCCACGACTACGCCCACGACCGCCGCAAGACCACCGACGACTACCCCTTCGGCGGCGAAGCGGGCATGGTCCTCAAGTGCGAACCGGTCTTCGAACTGATCGAGAAACTCCAGTCCGAGCGGCATTACGACGAGATCATCTACACCTCGCCCGACGGCGTCCGCTACGACCAGCACGAAGCCAACCGGCTTTCGACGCTCGACAACATCATCATCCTCTGCGGCCACTACAAGGGCATCGACCACCGCATCCGCGAACACCTCGTCACGCGCGAAATCTCGATCGGCGACTACGTGCTGACGGGCGGCGAGCTGGCGGCCTGCATCATCGCCGATTCGGTCGTGCGCATCATTCCGGGCGCCATCGGCGACGAAGCCTCGGCCCTCACGGACAGCTTTCAGGACAACCTGCTGGCGCCTCCGGTCTACACCCGCCCCGCCGAATTCCGCGGCTGGCGGGTCCCCGACGTCCTGCTTTCGGGCAACTTCGCCCAGATCGCCCGCTGGCAGGAGGAACAGTCCTACCAGCGCACCCGGCAGCTCCGCCCCGACCTGCTGAACGAAGAGTAACCGCAACAAACCGCAAAGGCATGAAATACTACCTCATCGCCGGCGAGCCTTCGGGCGACCTGCACGGCGCAAACCTGATCGAAGGGCTTCGCAAGGCCGATCCCGAAGCGCAGTTCCGCTTCTGGGGCGGCGACCGCATGGCCGCCGTGGGCGGCGCGGCGAATCTGGCGAAGCACTACCGCGAAACCTCGTTTTTCGGCATCGTGCAGGTACTCAAAAACCTGCGGACGATCAAACGGCAGATGCTCGAATGTCAGGCCGACGTGGCGGCGTTCGCCCCCGACGTGCTGATTCTGGTGGACTACCCCGGCTTCAACATGAAGATGGCCCGCTGGGCCAAGGAGCACGGCATCCGCACCTTCTACTACATCGCCCCCAAGGTCTGGGCGTGGCGCGAATGGAGGGTGAAGGCGATCCGCAAATACGTGGACCGGCTCTTCATCATCTTCCCCTTCGAACGCAGCTACTTCCCCCGGCACGGCATCGAACCGATTTTCGAGGGCAACCCGCTCGTGGACGCCATCGAGGCGAAACGCGCCGCGCTCCCCTCGCCCGACGAATTCCGCCGCCGCAACGGATTGGACGGGCGGCCGATCGTCGCCCTCTTGGCCGGCAGCCGCCGGGGCGAGATCCGCGACAACCTGCCGCTGATGGCCGACCTTTCGAAGAAGTTCCCCGGCCACCAGTTCGTCGTCGCGGGCGTGTCGTGGCTGGACAGGGCGCTTTACGAACAGTACATGGCCGGCAGCGACATCCGCTACGTCTGCGACCAGACCTACGAAACGCTCGCCGCGGCCGAAGCCGCCGTGGTGACCTCCGGTACGGCGACGCTCGAAACGGCGCTGCTCGGCATTCCCGAAGTGGTGGTTTACAGAACGTTATGGTTTCAGGTTAAACTACAGCCTTACGTATTGAACGTGCCTTGGGTGTCGCTCGTGAACCTCAACCTCGGCCGCGAGGCGGTTGCGGAGATCATCCAGTCGGGGCTCGACATCACGCGCGCCGAGCGCGAACTGCGGGCCGTCGTCGAAGGCGGCTCCAAGCGCGAAAAGATGCTCTCCGACTTCGACGAATTACGCAAAGTTATCGGAGGTCCCGGCGCCAGCGACCGATTCGCCGCCCGGATGGTCGCAGAGCTGCATGCGACCGAAGCACAATAACCTGAAGTTATGGACGAAATTTTCATACACATCCTCACCGGCGTATTCCTGATCGTCGTCGGACTGCTGGTCAAGCGGTTTCCGATGCTGATTGCGGGCTACAACACCATGCCTGCGGAGAAGAAGAAAAACGTCGATATCGCAGGGCTGTCGTCGTTCATGCGGCGGCATCTGGTGATTATCGGGGCGTTATGGGTTTTACTTGCAGTAGTCCTGAACCTGACAGGCCAGCAGGATGCCCTGCCGGTCGTCTATGTAATTTACCTTCCGGTCTACGTCGTCTGGATGCTGGTCCGGGCGCAGCGGTACGATCACAACAAACAGTAACGGAAAACCATGAAAATCATCTGCATAGGACGCAATTACGCCGCGCACGCCGAGGAGCTGAACCACCTGATAAGGGGCGGGGCGGAAGACCCGGCCGAACGGTCTCGGCAAGCCGGGGGCGGAGCGGAGACTCTGCCGGAACGGAACCGGCCGGGCTGCGGGGAGTGTTCCCCGGAGCCGATCTGGTTCCTGAAACCCGACACGGCGCTGCTGCGCAACAACGACCCGTTCTACATTCCCGCCTTTTCGCAGGAGGTGCATTACGAGTGCGAGCTGGTGGTGCGCATCGACCGCGTGGGAAAGAGCATCGCCGAGCGTTTCGCACACCGTTATTACAAGGAGGTGGGGCTGGGCATCGACTTCACGGCCCGCGACCTGCAGCGGCAGGCCGCCGCCGAAGGTCTGCCGTGGGAGCGCAGCAAGGCGTTCGACCGCTCAGCGGCGATTTCGCCGGAATTCGTATCTTTGCAGGAGCTGGACGGCGACGTGCAGAAGCTGCACTTCACGCTGGAGGTGAACGGCCAGACCCGCCAGACGGGCGACACGCGGCAGATGCTCTTTACGGTGGACCGCATCATCGCCGCCGTATCGCGGTACATGACCCTGCGCATGGGCGATTTGATCTACACCGGCACGCCGGCCGGAGTGGGACCGGTCAGCCCCGGCGACAACCTGCGGGCCGTGCTCGAAGGGCGCGAACTGCTGAATTTCGACATACGCTGACGGCGCGGAGACAGACTCCGCACCGATAAAAAGACGATTATGCGCCCTTCGCTCCGACGCTCCGCATCGCCGGTTTCGCCGCACGGCGGCAGGAGGCCCTTCCGGGGCGGACCGGATTTGCAAACGCCGCCAAAGGCGGCGGCCGGGAGGCGATACGGCAAAAACCGCATATAACATTAAATAATAAAGACCCTAAAAACAAGACCATGCTGCTGAAAGACAAACTCGCACCTTACCGCCTGCTGCTGGCATCGCAGTCGCCGCGGCGGAGGGAGCTGATGACGGGCTGCGGCCTGCCCTACGAACCGGCCCCGAAATACGAGTGCGAGGAGATTTACCCCGACTCCCTGCCCGCCGGAGAGGTTCCGCTGTTCCTCTCGCGGCTCAAAAGCGAGGCATACCCCGCGCCGCTCGGCCCCGGCGACATCCTGCTGACGGCCGACACGGTGGTGATCTCCGACGGCGAGGTGCTGGGCAAGCCCTGCGACCGCGGGCAGGCCGCGCAGATGCTCCGCCGCCTTTCGGGACGCCGACACACGGTCGTTTCGGGCGTGACGCTGCGCACCGCCGGCCGCATGCACACCTTCTCGGCCGAAAGCGGCGTCTGGTTCCGGCCCCTCTCGGAGGAGGAGATCGGCTACTACCTCGACACCTTCGCACCCTACGACAAGGCGGGGTCCTACGGCATTCAGGAGTGGATCGGCTACGCCGCCATCGAGAAGATCAACGGTTCGTTCTACAACGTCATGGGACTGCCGATCCAGAAAGTTTACGTCGAATTGGAAAAATTTCTGCAATAATGAAACGCACACTGCTTACCCTCATCTGTTCGCTTTTCGCACTCGCGGCCTCGGCCGACGAGGGCATGTGGCTCCCGAGCCTGATTTCGCAGCGCATCGACGACATGCGCGCAAAAGGTTTCCGGCTCACGGCCGAAGACATCTATTCGATCAACAAGGCTTCGATGAAAGACGCCGTGGTGCTGTTCGACGGCGGCTGCACGGGCGAGCTGATCTCGGCCGAAGGACTGCTGCTGACCAACCACCACTGCGGTTACGACGCCATACAGTCGCATTCGAGCGTCGAGCACGACTACCTGACCCACGGATTCTGGGCCATGTCGCGCGCCCAAGAGCTGCCCAACGAGAAGCTCAACGTGAAATTCCTCGTCCGCATGGAGGAGGTGACCGACCGGCTGGCCGCAGGCCAGACGCAGGAGGAGATCGTCCGCAGAGCCGAGGCCGAAGGCAAGGGCTACAAGGCCGCCGTGGAGCAGATGTATTACGGCAACCAGCAGTTCCTGTTCGTCTACGAGCAGTTCGACGACGTGCGTCTGGTGGCCGCCCCGCCCTCGTCGATCGGCAAGTTCGGCGGCGACACCGACAACTGGATCTGGCCCCGCCACACGGGCGACTTCTCGCTGTTCCGCATCTATGCCGGCAGGGACAACAAACCCGCGGCCTATTCGCCCGACAACGTGCCCTACAAACCCAAGCGGCATTTCAAAATCTCGACCGCGGGGGTCGGAGAGGGCGACTTCACGATGATTTACGGCTTCCCCGGCAACACGCAGGAGTACATTCTCTCGGACGCCGTGGCCTACATCGCCGAGCGTTCGGACCCGGCGAAAATCGCCGTCCGCACGGGCCGTCTCGACATCATCTCGGCGGCGCAGCAGAGCGATCCGGCGCTGCGCATCCACTACGCCGCCAAGCACGCCTCGATCGCCAACGCATGGAAGAAATGGCAGGGCGAAGTGCTGGGCATCAACCGGCTGGGCACGGTGGCTTCGAAGCGCGCCTACGAAGAGGACTTCGCGGCGTGGGCGCAGGACAAACCCGAATACCGCAGCGTCGTGGCCGACCTGAAGGCCGAATACGCCCGCATCGCGGACGCCTACTTCGCACGCGAGATCACCCGCGAGACGCTCGACGCCCTGCCCAAGCGCTACACCGCCGCGGAGCGGGCCGAAGCGGTCTTCGCACAGCGCGAAGCGACCGAGCGCGCCCTTTACAGATACCTCTTCGGCGAGTACGCGCGCCGCTGTCCAGTCCAGTATCAGGCGCCGGAGTTCCTCGCGGGCGCAGCAGCCGCAGGATCGCCCGAAGCCTTCGCCGAACGGATTTTCAGCGGCGTATGGGAAGGCTCCGACACCACGGCGGTCAATACGCTGGCCAGAGGCGCCAAGCGGATGCAGGACCATATCGAATGGCTGCTGGGCACCCGCTCGCTGCGCAACCTCAACAGCGCACGGCTCAACGAACTCTACACCGCCTACATCAAGGGACTGCGCGAGTGGGATGCCGGGCGGGCGTTCTTCCCCGACGCCAACCTGACCCTGCGCGTGGCTTACGGACACGTGGCGGGGTACGAATACGCCGACGGCGAGTATCACAAGCCCCGGACCACGATCGACGGCATCATCGCCAAGGACAACCCCGAAATCTACGACTACGACATTCCGCAGGCGCTGCGCGACATCCACGCCTCGAAGGAGTACGGACGCTGGGCCACGCAAATCGACGGCCGCACGACGGTGCCCGTCTGCTTCCTCGCCACGAACCACACCACGGGCGGCAACTCCGGATCGCCGATCCTCAACGCACGGGGCGAGCTGGTCGGCGTGAACTTCGACCGCACATGGCGTTCGACGATGAGCGACGTGGCCTTCGACGAGACGATCTGCCGCAACATAGCCGTGGATATCCGTTACGTGCTGTTCGTGATCGACCGCATCGGCGGGGCGGGCTATTTGTTCGGCGAAATGGACTTCGGCAAGAGGAAATAGAAAAATATCGCTACCTTTAGCGGATAAAAAATTCGACAGATGAGAATAATTCACTGCGCATGGGCCGCGGCGCTCCTTTCGGCGCTGGCGGCGGGTTCCTGCGCCAAAGATACGGCCGGGAACGGCGGCACGGGAACCACGGAGTCGTACAACGACAAGATAGACAGCTATCTGGCTGAACGCTATCTATGGAACAGCGAGTATGGGCAGATGACCCGCGACCTGACGATCGAATACGCCGCCGACAATGACAACTTCCTGACGAGGACCCTGCTGGGGATGACCTCCAACACCCTCGACAAAAAGAGGTATACGAACGGCACGGGACAGAATTATTACAAACTCTACTCCTACATCACCCGCAAAGCCCGGAGCCGCGCGGCCACGGGGCCGAAAACGCGCGGCGTCAATCACGGCGTCCGCAAGGAGACGGAATACGGGTTCGGATTCGCCCGGCTGGGGGTGGTCCGGTTCTCCAACACGGGGAAGGCCGGGTTTTACGTGATGGCGGTATATCCCGGCTCCCCGGCAGACAGGGCGGGATTCAGACGGGGCACGATCTTCTCGGAGATAGACGGCGCCGAGATCGCCGATTCGGAGAGCGAATACACCCCCGTATACAAGCGGCTGACAAGCCCTTCGGGAGCCGCGTCGGTCCTCTTCAAAGTCCGGGAGACGGGTGAAGAGACCACCCTCACGGCGGAACGGCTCTACCCGAACCCGGTGCTCCGCGCGGAGGTCATCGAGGAGGGTGAGCACAAGATCGGCTACATGGTCTACAACGGGTTCGACGCGGCATATGACGACGACCTGCTGGATTCCCTCCGGAAGTTCCGCGACGCGGGAATCACCGATCTGGTACTCGACCTGCGCTACAACGGCGGCGGACACGTGATTTCGGCAAAGATGCTGGCGACGTGCATCGCAGGCGAAAAATGCGACGGCAAGGTTTTCCAGTATTACCGCTACAACGACAGCCGCATGGCCGATCCGGCGAAAACCCAGAAGCAGACGGGCAATACGTACGATCGGGAGAAAGCGCTCTTTTACGAGAATTTCAGCTACGGCGACTACTACGGGGCGGACCTCAAGCAGTACGCCCTCGGCCTGCAGAACATCTATGTGCTGACGACAGGCAGCACGGCGTCGTCGAGCGAAGCGGTCATCAACGGGTTGAGGGGAATCGACATCAGCGTGACGCTGATCGGCGAGAAGACCAACGGCAAGAACGTGGGCATGGAGATCGACAAGTTCGACGACGGCGACTATTCGTACGAACTGGCCCCGATCACGTTCGAAGGCTACAACGCCAAAAAGGAGACGGTGAATCCGGCCGGACTCGCGGTCGATTATGCGGTCGCCGACTGGAACAACAGACTGGTGGATTTCGGACCTGAGGAGCCGATGCTCGCCAAGGCCCTGAGCCTGATTACGGGCCGCACCTACACGCCCGCTCCGGGCCGGAGCGCCGCAGGCATCGCGCCGATAGCGGGTGTCTCGCTGCCGGAAGACGCGCGAAGACCCGCAGGCATGCTCGTCCTCTCCCCGCAGCACGGGGAGTAGTTCCGGGGCGCCGCCGGAGGATTCGATGCACGTCGTACCGCAGGTCGGCCGGCCGGCCCGCCTTGCCGCCGCAGGGCGGAGAAACGGCCCCGTTTCCGAATAAGAGAACCGAAGAAGCACAAAAATTGCCATTAACCGTCCTGAAAATTTGGCGGATTAAAATTTATACCCTATATTTGCACACCCGAAATCCGAAATTCGGAGGTAAGGCCCAGGTGGTGAAATTGGTAGACACGCTACTTTGAGGGGGTAGTGAACGTTTAGTTCGTGCAAGTTCGAGTCTTGTCCTGGGCACTAAAAACCGCGTTAGAAACGATTCTAACGCGGTTTTGCTTTTCAGGAAGAAAGTGCGGAGACGGGGCGGAACAATTCGGGCGCAGAGCCGTCCCCGAACGAACGGGAACGGAAAGTTACCAGTGCCAGTTGAATTTATAATCCAGTTCATGGTAGTGGTCGAAAGGCTGATCCGTTCCAAGGACTTTTGCCGAGGTCGTCCCCATATCCTTAATCGGCACATTGGGGGCGAGGACATCGTGCAGTTTCTCGACGACCAGCTCCTTTCCGAGCGTAAAGGAGGCTCGCTGACGGATATCCTGCGACGAAGCGCCGATCTTCACCTCGTAACGCCCGGCCTCGGCCACCCAGCTGCTGATGCCGCTGCGGAAGGAGCAAAGCGAACGGGGATCGAGCGTAAAGGTAAGCACCTGACTCTCACCGGGCGCAAGAAGCCGGGTTTTGGCAAAACCTTTCAATTCCCGCTCCGGCTTGTCCTGCAAGACCGCCGGTGCCGTCAGATAAAGCTGAACGACCTCTTTTCCGGCGACTTTGCCCGTGTTGGAGATCTTTACCGAGACATCGATCCGTCCCGGAAACGAATCGCTGCTCAGCGTCAGGTCGGAATATTCGAACCGAGTGTAAGAAAGCCCGTAACCGAACGGATAGGACACAGGGACATCATACGTCGTGTAATAGCGGTAGCCGATATACACACCCTCGTTATAGTAGGAGTTGACCGGCAGGTCGGCGGGAATTCCCGGAAACGATTTCGACGACGGAACGTCGGCATATGAAACGGGATAGCTCACGGGCAGCTTTCCGGAAGGATTGACGGTTCCCCGAAGCAGCTCGGCAACGGCAGCGCCGCCCTGCTGACCCGTCTGCCACGAGAGCAGGATCGCGTCGGGCAGCTCTTTCCACGAAGCCGTTTCGATCACCCCTCCGATATTGAGTACGACAACCACTTTTTTTCCGAGTGCATGATAGGCCGAACACACGGCTCCGAGCAGTTCCTTTTCATTGTCGGTCAGGGTGAAATAACCCTCTTCCTTACGGTCCACGCCCTCTCCGGACAACCGGCCGAGAGTCACGACTCCCAAGTCCGTAACCTTCGCCTCCGCTTCGACGAGAGCCTTGTCGATCCGAGGTTCCTGAGAGCGGGTTACCGCATATTTCTTGTGCCCGCCGGCAGCAAACACCGAATCGACGAACCGGGTGTAGAAACGGTCCGCGGCGGACGAAATCCGGAACCCGACGTTCGACAGCCCCTCTTTGAGGGATACCGCATGACCGTAATGCACCTCGCCGCTGCCCGTGCCTCCGGCTATGAAATCATAGGACGTCTTGCCGAAAAGCGCAACCCGATTCGGTTTTCTGACCGGGAGCGTATTCCGGTCGTTTTTCAGCAGCACCATCGCCTCGTCCGCAGCACGCTGAGCGACCTGTGCATGCCGCGCAAGATCGGGCTTCAGGGAGCAGGCGTATTCCCTATAAGAGGGCGTTTTCTTGACGAAGCCGAGTATCCGGCGGATATTCCGGTCAAGAACCTCCTCATCGAGCGTCTTGTCGGAAAGCGCGCTGAGAATTTCGGGCTGATGGTATTTGTAATGACCGTGAGGGAAGCCGCCCATGATGATATCGTTGCCCGCCTTCATCTGAGCCACCCCGTCGTCGCCGGCGAACCAGTCGGTCATCACCATTCCGTCGAAGCCCCATTCGTCCCGCAGCACCGTGGTCAGCAGGTCGCGGTTCTGGGAGGCGTACACCCCGTTAAGCCGATTATAGGACGACATGACGGTCCACGGCGCAGCCTCCCTGATCGCGATCTCGAAGCCGCGCAGGTAAATCTCCCGAAGCGCCCGCTGACTGATCACGGCATTGACACCCTTGCGGTTGCTCTCCTGATTGTTCGCCGCGAAATGCTTGACCGAAGTCCCGACGCCCTGCGACTGAATCCCGCGCACCATCGCGGCGCCCATTTTCCCCGACAGAAGCGGATCTTCGGAATAGTACTCGAAATTCCGTCCGCACAGCGGATCGCGCTGAATATTCATCGCAGGGGCCAGAAGCACGTCGGCACCGTATTCAAGCGTTTCGTTACCCATCGCGTCACCGACCGTCTCCACCAATTCGGTATTCCACGTAGCGGCCAGCGCGGTGGCTGTGGGGAAAGCGGTGCTGTAATAGGCTTTGGTAGAGTCGCCGTCCCGGAAGGGTTTCATGCGCACTCCGGCAGGACCGTCGCACATGACGGTCGGCATCAGACCGAGCCTTGCGCAATACCAAGTGGAACCTTCGCCGATATACCTGCGCCGGTCGTTGTTTTTGTTGCCGATCACCATGAGCACCTTCTCCTCAGGCGTCATGGCGGCGATCACCTCGTCCACCGTATTGCGCCTGAGCGTAGGAGCCGGCTCTGCGGCAGAAAGAACAAGCGTCACAAACAAAAACGCCGCTAATGCAATTCTTTTCATAAATCTACAGATCATTTAGGTTAGTACACTCGCCATCATACAGACGGCCGTGCAAATATAACCGGCACGGCGATCCGCGCCTACCAATATCTGCGCCACATATACAACGTTATTGCACAATACAAAGAACGGCGGTCAAACTGCCCGCACAATCAGTCGAGCTGCGAACTGGGCAGCTTGTTGAACTGTTTATAAAAACACTTCGCAAAATACGACGGAGTGTTGAACCCGACCAGATAGCACACCTCGTTCACCTTGTAGCTCCCCGAAGAAAGCAGCTCCGCCGCCTTGTTCAACCGGATCAGCTTGATGTAGTCGTTGGGAGTCAGCCCCGTCAGCGCCTTGATCTTCTTATGCAGGCTGGACCGGCTCATGCAAAAAAGTTCAGCCAGCCCGTTTATCGAGAATTCGGTATTGGTCAGGTTGGAGAGAATCGTATCGTTCAGTTTGTTGAGGAACTGGATGTCGCAGCCGCCGTGGTTCTCCCGGAGGTATTGCAGCGGCGAACGGACAAAATTGTCCCTCAACCTCATCCGGTTCTCGATCGCACTGCCTATCTGAGCCTTGAGCTGGTCCATCGAGAACGGCTTCTCGATGTACACGTCGGCGCCCTGTTCGAACCCCTTGATCTTAACCGACTGGTCTACCTTTGCGGAGAGGAGAATGACCGGAATGTGCGAATAGGCCGGATCGTTCTTGATCCTTTTGCACAATTCCAATCCATCGATCCGGGGCATCATGACATCCGAGATAACGAGGTCCACCACCCCTTCGTTATCCAAAACCTTGAGCGCCTGCATTCCGTCAACGGCGCTGGCAATCGTATACTGATCGCTCAGGCTGCGGCATATGAATTCCCGCAGCTCATCGTTGTCCTCGACGACCAGAATCCGCTGGCGATTGTCCTCGGCGGCGCCTCCGAACGAATGAGTCGCATGCTTGGCCAAAGATTCGTCCGCAGCGGCTTCGGCCAGCGGAAGCGTCAGTACGAACACGGCGCCTTGACCGCAGCTGCGGTCAAGTTCGATTTCGCCCTTGTTTTTCCTTGCCAGCGCCTGCGCAAGCGCGAGTCCGATTCCGGAACCGGCACTCAGCGTATTGTTGCTGCCCTGCACGAAGGGATCGAATATCCTGCCGGCATCCCGGTCATCGAGTCCGGCCCCGTTGTCGCGCACCCGGACCACCGCCGTACCCTCGTCCCGGCACAACTCCAGCCAGATCGTGTCGCGGGTAAACTTCATGGCGTTCGACATCAGGTTGCTGATCACCTTGAAAATCGCCTCCGCATCGACAAGACACCCGACCTCCTCTCCGGGAAGCTCGATCCGCAGGTCTATGTTCTTGGCCCGCGCCTCGTACTCATACTGCGCGTACACCTTGCGGACAATACCGTTGATATCCGTCCTCTCCCGGTTGAGGATAAACATCTCCTCCTCGATCTTTCTAAAATCGAGCAGTTGATTGACAAGTTCGAGCAGGCGGTTGGAATTGCGTTCGATCACGTGCAGATTGTCTCTCGTCTGCACGGTGCCGTCACCGGATTTGATGATATTTTCGAGCGGCGCCGTAATCAGCGACAGCGGAGTGCGTATCTCATGGGCGATGTTGGTGAAGAAGTTGATCTTGTCTTCCAGAAACTTCTTCTCGCTCCGGGCCTTGACGCGGGACCTGAACCTTCGGACCCAGAACCAGATTCCGGCCAGCAGCAACGCCGTATAGAGCACGAGCATCGCCACGGAAGAAAAGAACGGACGTTTGACAACGATTTCTATTTCGTCGCTTCGGTCGTTCCATACCCCGTCGCTATTGGCGGCCCGGACCCGGAACCTGTATTTTCCCGAAGGGATATTCATGTAATGGGCGTGCGGATAACCCTGCACCGTAGTCCAGTCCCGGTCAAAGCCCTCCAGTTTATAGGCATAGAGATTATCCGGCGGCGAAACGTAGCTCAACAGCACGAAGTCGAACCGGAAGGTGGACTGATTGCGTTTGAGCACAAACCGTTTGTCCCCGCCCTCCGATACGGGAATATCCCGGTTCAGCACGCTCACCGCCGTGATCTTGACCGCCGGAGTAAAATCGTTGGGCGTGATTTCCCGCGGATCGAAACGGACGAAGCCGTTCACGCCGCCGAAATAGAGATAATTGTCCCGGTCCCGGAGCACGGCATTGTAATTATAGAGTACGTTCTGTATCCGCTGCGAAGAGTTGTAGGTCCTGACGGTCCAGTCCTCCTCGCTGATCGCCGCGAGTCCCTTGTTGGTGCTGACCCAGAGATGCCCGTTCAAATCGTCGACGATCGCGTAGACCACATTGTTGGGCAGCCCCCGGTTTTCGTCGATCGTCCGGAACGTCTTGTCCCGGTGATTCCACAGGCACACCCCGCCGCCGTCCGTACAGAACCAGAGCCGGTTCTTCCGGTCCTCGTAGATATAATTCACCGCATTATAACTCAACGAATTGGAGTCCGCGGGATTGTTGACGTAGCGGCACCATTGACCGCTCTTGGTCCGGCACCAGATTCCCTCGTTGTTGGTGGCGAACCAGAGATTGCCCAGATAATCCTCCAAAATGGATTTCACAAAGACATTGACCAGTTGCGGAATCCGCGTAAAATTATCCTCTGCGGCGTTATAGACGTTCACCCCGATCGGCGTGGCGAAGAGCAGCTCTCCCGTGGAGAGCCGTGTGATGGCGAATATGTTGCTGTCGTCGATGCCCGTGCTGTCTCCGGGACGGCTGACATAGTTTTTCACGCGGCCCGTTTTCAAGTCGATCCGGTTGATTCCCTTGTTGTAAAGGCCCACCCACAGGTAGTCGTCATTGCAAAGAATCGCCTGCACGTTGTGGTAGGTGACCTTTCCGCACAACGCACTCGGCTCGAATTGTCCGGTCTGCGGATCGAACAGGCTCAGTCCCTTGTCGTCGGTTCCTATCCAGATCTTCCCGTTCTTGTCCTGCCGGATCTGACTGACGATGTTCCCGTTGAAATTGCGATGCCCGTTACTGGAATAATAATGCTCGAAACGATTGATCAACGGGGAATAATAGTTCACGCCGCCGAAATAGGTGCCTATCCAAAGCGAATTCTCCCGGTCACGGATAATCGAGAAGATCGAATTGTCGGACAGATTGCTGTTGAGCGACTTGTTGGTCAGGCGATATTCGCCGGTGGAGGTGTCGAGCATGACCAGCCCGTTGTCCGACCCCATAACGATTACGTCATCGAGATACTGCGTAATCGACCGGATGTTCAGAATCGATTTGTCGAGGTAGTGCTGCACCCGCAGCGCACGGTTGTTGATACAATGCAGCCCCTCTTTCGACGTGCCGACCCAGACATTGTTGTTGTCGTCGCAATAAAGGCTCGAAATCACTTTGTCCCGGATTCCCTCCGAAACATATTCGGGCAGCGAATCGACCCGCGAAGTCGCGGGATCGAGCATCACGATTCCCTTGCCGACGGTTCCCACCCAAATGCCGCCCATCTTGTCCTGAACGACGGACCCGATGAAATTGGACGGAATCTGCGGAGTCTGGAAATGGTGCGTACACGCCAGATTCCTGTCGATCCGGAACAGCCCCTGCCCGTGGGTCGCCAGCCATATGTCGCCAGCATCGTCCTCCATGATCGCACTGATCTGCGCGGTCAGGATATCCCGGCCCGAAACCTCGACGCGAAACTTGCGGAACGTCTCACGCTCCTTGTCGAACAGCCAGACGCCCCGGCCCGTTCCCACCCAGAACCGGCCGTGGGAATCCTCACGGAGCGAAAACACGAAATTATTGCCCAGCGAGGTCTCCACGCCGCTCTGACGGCGATAAACCTTGAACGAATAACCGTCGAAACAATTGAGTCCGTCCTTGGTACCGAACCACATGAATCCCTCCCGGTCCTGCAGGATGGAAAGCACGCTGTTTTGCGAAAGGCCGTTTTCGACCTGATAACTTTTAAACGTATATGCTCCGGCATTCGCCCTTGCGACCGCAAAGAACGCCGTCACGACACAAGCCATCCAAATATGAATCCGTCCGCCCATCTTTTCCACCGATAAAGTCGTCTCTCTATTTCTTTATTTTTAATATTTTAAAGATAAGCCGAATTTCGTCTCTCCATATGCCACATAATTATACAAACCTATAAATATCTTACAAAATTAAGTAAATCGCAATTTTGTTTCATACAAATACAATATTCAGTCACTATTTAAACCAAAAAAAGGCTTATTTAGCTAACGGCAAAAAAATCCGAGCGAAAAACCCATTTTATAAAAACCAACTTAAATTATTAACCCGATGAACAAAATTCGACTATTATTGATTTACACTGCGCTTCCGTTATTTTGCGCAATGATTTTCGGGAGTCCCGCCTATGGGCAGGGGGGGGGTAACACCCAAAAGAGAACTGTGTCCGGTATGGTTACCGACGAAAACGACAATCCGGTGAGCGGCGCCACCGTCATCGTTCAGGGAACGACAACCGGAACGACAACCACTGCGGGAAAATTCACGATTCAGGTAACCCCGGCATCGATCCTCGAAGTAAAGTTCCTCGGCTACAAAACAGCCGAGGTTAAGGTGGGAACCCAGACCAACCTCACCATCAAGCTCGAAACGACCAGCGAGACGATCCAAGACGTCGTGGTCACCGCGCTGGGCATGACCCGTGAACGCAAATCGCTGGGATACTCGGTAGGAGACATCAAAGGCGAAGCGTTCGAAAAGGTGCGGGAGCTGAACGTCATCAACTCGCTGGCGGGACGCGAACCGGGCCTGATCATCAGCCAGACCGCCGGAGGCCCCAGCGGCTCCTCCCATGTGGAGATCCGAGGCAGCTCGATGCTCACGGGAAACAACCAGCCGCTGTACGTAGTGGACGGAATGCCCATCGACAACACCAATTTCGGCAGTGCGAACAAGGACGGCGGATATGACTTGGGAGACGGCATTTCGAGCATCAACCCCGACGACATCGAGAACATCTCCGTACTGAAAGGCCCCGCCGCATCGGCCCTGTACGGCTCGCAGGCCGGCAACGGCGTCATCATGATCACCACGAAGAAGGCCTCGTCCCGCAAAGGACAGTCCCTCGGCGTGGAGATCAACTCCACCACGACCGTAGAGCAGCAGCTGACACGCTTCGACGACGTACAATATATATATGGACAGGGATCCAACGGCCGCATCTACGGAACGATCGACGACCGCTCGAACTCCTCGAAAAGCTGGGGCCCAAAAATCGACAAGAATCTGAAAATATGGTATTTCGACAACGTACTGCGTCCCTACACCATCTCCAACCACGGCATCGAGGATTTCTTCCGGCTCGGCGTCACGGCCAACAACAGCATCACGCTCAACAAGATTTACAAGGATGCCGGCATCAGACTCTCCTATTCCGATCTGCGTAACCGGGATATCGTGCCGAACTCAGGCATGAACCGCAGCACGTTCACGGTCCGCACCAACACCAAAATCGGGCGGAAGATCGACGTGGACGTAAAAGTAAACTACGTCTACGAGAAAGTGAACAACCGTCCCGCTCTGGCAGGGGACCGCAACAACGAGGGCAAGAACCTCTCCTCGCTGCCTTCGACTTACGACCTCTACCTGCTGCGGGACAACTATAAGGACGAGGAGGGAAAATACTACAACTGGAACGGCGACGTGAACCGGGTCAATCCCTACTGGATCATCAACGAGATGAGCAACACCTCCAAAAAGAACCGTCTGATCTCCTCGGCCAGCATCTCATACAAGATCACCGACAAGCTGAAATTCAAGCTCTCCGGAGGCGCCGACATCACCGAGTTCAGTTTCGAGGACTTCGCGCCGATCTCCACGCCGAGCCACGAATCGGGCTATCTGAAGACCCAGACCAACAGCAACCGCACGATCAACGCGGACGCGGTGCTCACCTACAGCACCAACTTGGGCAAAAACATGAGTCTGGTCGGAACGGCCGGATTGAACCTCTACCGTGTGGACAACTTCCAGACCACGATCACGGGCAAGGACATGGCCGAACCCGAAATCAAGAAAATCAACAGTTTCTCCGACAAGACGATCGTCGAATCGCCCTACCAGAGACAAATCAACTCGGCCTACGCCATGGTCAATCTGGGGTATAAGAATTTCGCCTATCTGGACGTCACCGTCAGGGCCGACAACACCTCCACGCTGATCAACAACACGTACGTGTATCCGTCGGTATCGGGCAGCTTCATCTTCTCCGAACTGTTACCGTCGAGCGTATCCAAAATCCTGTCGTTCGGCAAGGTGCGCGCTTCGTGGGCCGAGGTCGGCAATGACACCAGCCCCTATCAGATGTCGCTCAACTACGCACTTTATCCGCATCCGGTCGGCGGCGTATCGTCGGGTCAGATCTCCAACTCGACCGTACCCAACCGCGATCTCAAACCGACCCGGACCCGTTCGTGGGAGGTCGGCACCGAGCTCTACTTCCTGAACAAGCGCATCGTGCTCGACTTTACATACTACAGCCAGACCAGCCGCGACCAGATCCGCCACGTCAACACCTCCATCAGCACCGGCTATTCGACCGCCCTGCTCAATTCGGGCGTGCTCACCAACAAAGGCATCGAGATCAAGCTCAACACCATTCCCGTAAAGACCAAGAACTGGCAGTGGGATCTGGGCTTCAACTTCGCGCGCAACTCCAACAAGGTGCACTCGCTGGGCGAATCGCAGATGTACGAGGTGGAGAACGCCGAATGGGTAGGCGCAGCGGGCGTCCGCGTCATGGCCGTGGTGGGCGAAGAGCTGGGCACGATCATGGGCAAGGATTACAAACGCAACGAAAACGGCGACATCATCGTCGATCCGACCACCGGCATCCCCTCGGTCAGCGACAACTACACCGCGCTGGGAAACGCCCACTGGAAATTCACCGGCGGCATGTACACCAACGTCCGGTTCAAGAACTGGAACCTCAGCGCCATCTTCGACATCAAAGTCGGCGCGGACCTCTACACCTCGACCATGCGGGGCACCTACAGCTCCGGACGCTCCAAAAAGACGCTCAAAGGACGGGACGGCTGGTATCAGTCCGAAGAAGGACGCCTTGCCGCCGGACTCGAAACGGCAGCATGGAATCCTACGGGAGGCTATTTGGTGGATGGCGTAGTTCAGGTCAAAAACGACGACGGCACGATCAGCTGGGCGCCCAATACCCGCTACTGCAACCCGGAAAGCTACTGGAACTTCATCTCCAACAACATTCCCCAGTTCTTCGTGCTGGACAACTCCTACGTCAAGATCCGCGAAATGACGCTCAGCTACAGCTTCCCGCGGAGGATGATCGGAAAGGCGCTGGACGGACTGACCCTGTCGTTCGTAGCCCGAAACCCGCTGATCATCTTCAAGAACGTTCCGAACATCGACCCCGACTCCAACTACAACAACGGCAACGGAAAAGGAATCGAGTACGGCTCGCTGCCCTCGCGCCGCAGTTTCGGATTCAACATTAACCTCAAATTCTAATCAACATGAAACCAATCAATATACTGCTCATCTTATCGCTCCTGCTACTGGGTTCGTGCGTGGACAAGGATCTGAACAACGATCCTACCAAATCCGCCAACCTGAATCCGAACTTCCAGCTCACCGGCATCGAACTCAGGCAATGGGGCAGTATGGACATCGGCTCGATTTGCAACCGATACATGAGCCCGCTGACGCAACAGATGCAGGGCAACTGGGACGCCACCAATTACGGCGGCCAATACCGCAACGACGACAATCAGATCAAGAGTCTTTTTGTGGATTATTTCATAGGATTGCATAAAGTGTAATTGTACTGATAATCAGCATCTAACACGTTTTGTTGTTTGCAGGGAAATGCGTATATTTGCAGTGGTTTTCGTGCGAAAAGGTCACCTGAAGGTCACCAAAACGAGCAGAATATTAACTATAAATAAGTGCATTATGGAGATTGAAAAAACGAATAAGGTCACCGAAATGGCAAAGAAGAACGGAAAATCCAATGCAAGAGGAGAAAAATGCCTTGCGAAATTTACGGCTGCGAATGGCAATGTGTATGGTTCGCTGACTCTTGACATACGAAAAGCGGGCGACTATTCGCAACCGCTTCCAGTAGCTGTGCGTGTGTGTCATGGTGGACAAAAGATTTTCCTGCGCTTAGGAAAATCATACACTATGGAAGAATGGTTGGTTCTTTGCGATTATGAGAAAAGCGGTCGGCGCATCCAATTAGCGGAGCGTAACGATATGAAGAATCTGATGGACAGAGTGGAGCAGATGGCTAATCAACTGATTTCAGAAAACAATTTCTCTCTTCGCAAGTTGCAAGATAGGTTCCAAGGCAAGAAAGACGATGATAGCACCATCATCACTGTTTGGGATTCGTACATTCAATCTAAGACCAATGAAGGTAAGGTGGGTTCCGCTCGTTGTAGTAAGGATGTACGCAATCGCTTTGTGAAAGATTTGGGAACGGATGTATCGTTTGCAGATATTAACCGTGACTTTATCTTGAAGTGGGTAAAAAACATGAAGAAGAATGAATTGAGCACCACCACTATTGCTATCGCACTCCGTAGTCTAAGAACCATTATCAATATGTGTATCGCTAACGGACTGATGAAAGGTGATACCAAAGAAATGTTTAAGGACACGGGCTACAACAAAGCGCAGAGCCGTAAACATGAGTTTCTTGACGTGGCTACCATGCGGAAGCTCTATGACTTTTGGAAAGCTGACGAGGCAAAAGACAAAGATGGAAACGAACTGTTCCTCGGCAGAGAGAAGTATGCCATATTTCGCGACCTTGGACTATTCCTTTTTATGTATCTGGGCAATGGGCAGAACCTTGCAGATACACTCCGACTGACTTATGATGAACTATACTATGCCACTCATGGCAAACAGCTTCGTTTTCTTCGCCACAAAACCCGTGAACGGAACGAGAGTGCCAGCGAAGTGATATTTCCTGTTACTCCAGAGATTCAAGAGATACTCAACCGGTATGGCAATGTCCCAAAACTTGGGCGAAGGGTATTCCCCATCATGAGTGAGTTAATCACACCAGAACAAGAGATATGGGTTATCCAACGCTACAACAGATATATACGTGAGCACATGGCAAAAGTTGCCAAACTATTGGATATGGAACAGGTGCCATCACCCACTTGGGCAAGGCACAGCTTCGCTACCAACCTCAATAACTCTGGTGTCGTACCTTATAAATATATAAGCGACAGCATGGGGCATAGTGGCGGCGGTGACATTACTTCCAATTATATCGGTGCTTATCCGCTTGCAAAGATGCTGGAGTATAACCATTATCTACTCAATGAGAAGTCGAAAGAAAGTACTCCTGTGGTAGATAAGAAAGCCCTGCTTGAGATGCTGAAAGGCTTGAGCGAGGAGGAACGGACGGAGTTGATGGCTAACTTATCAGACTAATTATAGTTGCTCACCGCAAGAATGCCAAGTGAAATACCGCAAAAAAGTGGATTGAAATGCCACAAAAATACCGAATAAAACACCGCAAAAAAGTGGATTGAAATGCCACAAAAAACACGAATTGGCCATGCATTTCGCAGAAAATGTGTATCTTTGCAATTGAAAAAGCATATTATATGAGTTATTATAAAAGAACTGCCGATGCCCTGTTGCAAGACTTGCTGGATGCATTTGGGGCTGTATTGATAGAAGGACCAAAATGGTGTGGCAAAACTACAACTGCGTCTCAACTTGCAAACAGCATTTTGAGAATGCAAGATCCTAGTTTGCGTGAGGAGTATTTGGTCACCGCTAAAACTAAGCCGTCCATTCTGTTAAATGGAGCTACGCCTCGCCTTATTGATGAGTGGCAAGATGCTCCAATGTTGTGGGATGCAGTACGAACTGTTGTTGATGATCGTCAAATCCCCGGACAATTTATACTTACAGGTTCCAATGCCGTTGACAAATCCCAAATACACCATTCTGGAGTTGGTCGTATTGCCAGACTGCGTATGCTGCCTATGAGTTTGTGGGAATCACAAGAATCTACAGGTGAAGTTTCGTTGAAAGAACTTTTCAACAATCCAGATTATGATATTGACGGCAAGATGTCTAAGATGACCGTTGAGGAATTAATCTTTGCAGCCTCCCGAGGCGGATGGCCAGCTTCTTTGTTGGCTCGTACCCCAAAGGCTCAACTACTCGTAGCAAAGAACTATGTTCAAACAATTTGCTCTAACGACATTTCCAGCATTGATGGCAAGAAAAGAGATGCCAGACTGACCAGTATGATACTTCGGGCGTATGCCAGAAATGTTTCTACTCTGGTCAAGAAGAAGTCGCTTTTGGATGATGTGACCTCATCTGGCGAAGTAAGTTGCCACGTGGACACATTTGATGATTATGTTGCAGCTTTGGAAAAGCTATTTGTTATCCAGAACATAAGTGCATGGTGTCCTGCAATTAGAAGTAAAACCGCTATTAGAAGTGGCGTGAAACGATGTTTCTGCGACCCTTCCATTCCGATTGCTCTTTTGGGGTTGTCTCCTGAAGCGTTGAGCATGCAGCTCAAGACGTTTGGTTTTATCTTTGAACAGATGTGTATTCGTGACTTAAAGGCATATACTATAGACTTAAACAGTCACGTGTCTTATTATCATGACCGATATGATTTGGAAGCGGATATAGTGCTGCATCTGGAAGATGGACGGTATGCCTTGATAGAGTGCAAACTTGGCAGTCGTGAGATTGACGATGGAGCCAAGCATCTGCTTGAACTCAAAAGGCTTATACAGGAACATAACACAACAGAGAAACAGATGCCCATTCGGGAACCAGATTTGCTGATAGTGATGACTGGTGGAAGCATGGCATACACTCGTCAGGATGGCGTGAAAGTCATTCCGTTGGCTTGTCTTAAAGATTAACCCTATTAGCTAAAATAACACTTATGGGCAATAAGATGAAGGAATGGTTTGAGGCGAACCAAGAAATCTATGCAGAGTTCAAAAGCAAGATTCATTCCACATTGGACATTCTATCACAAGATGGAACCAATGTGGCAGAATGCGATGAAACTTACTCGCTTCAAAATATGCTTTTAGAGGCAATGGCAGCAAAGAATATGCCTGTTGAGAACATAATAAACACCTTCTCTAAAGCCGCAGAAGAAGGTGATATGGCTGCTTGTTGTATGCATTGCTATTTGGAATTGGATAATGGGTTTAAGGAAATAGAGAGTGCCATGACTAAATTTGAGCAATCTACGGATGCGCAATATATCAAAGATGTGGTTAAATTCCACTTGCAGGATAAAGAGCAGGAAACTCAAGAGGCATCAGACCGAGAACTGAATCTATTGCGTTTGCGCCGTTGGCATTACGAACACCCGAAAGAATATCAAGAGTTCACAAATCTCTTCACAAAAGCATACGAGGGTGACATGAGCTTCGCCTTCAAAGGTTTTTCCTACTTGATAGAACTGCTGTCACTTGATGGTATAAAAGGTATCTCCGAATTATTGTTAAGCCTATGCCCAGGAACTGAGAGCTACAACAAAGCTCAATTTTCTAATGTTAGTCAGCAGGCACACGAAAAACTGACTGAATTGTTTGCCTCTACATTTAACAAAGAGGAAACAAAAGATAAATTGCAGCACAATAATCCTTTCTTGTTCAGTGTGTTCTATTGGATGATATTTGATAATGGTTTCGTGAAGTCCGCTGATTTAGTAACTAAAACAATGATGGGAGAGAAGACTTCTTTTTGGCAGAAAAACTTTGGCGAACAAATTATGCGCTCTTTGATGCTTACCAGTATGGATAAAGCGACTTACACTAAAGGAACATGGAAAGCAGCAAACAATCGTGTAGTCAAAGATGTAGCTAATTCTGCATTACAAGAGAGTAAAGGCAGACGTGGACGTAAGCAAGTCTGTGTCCTGCTTGAAGAAATGCTTATACAACCTCATGCAGAATTTCTTACCAACGAGATAGAAAAAATACTCACCGAATGGATGGAAACGAATGATACGGATTCTATTCTTGCTTATATTTTTGCTGCGCTGACCAATGGAAGCTTGCTTAATGATACCTATAACTATCGTACTTTCCATACAGCCATCTTGGAAAAATTCCCATCCCTTGGATTTAAGTCTGGCTTTGATTGGGGAGAAGCCCTTTATAATGCCATTGTCAGTGAACGTGGCAACGACTATAATTTGAGTTTATCAGAAAAGACTGTTCAAACAGGAAAAGAACAGGCAAAGTTGATAAGCATAAGACTGCGCACCTTACTTTCCCCTGATGTATATTGATTGCATCATAAAGGCTTGATTTGTTAAAAAGAAACGCTGTTCCGTTAAAAGCACCTCGGCAGAAATCGTCATGATTTTTACCGAGGTGCTTTCATTTTATTCCATCGTAATTTCGCAGCGTAATTATTAAAACAACATGATATGCAAGGCAATTTTATAATGTTACAGAAGGATGACCTGAAACAGGTTGTTTCTGAATTGGTGGAAGAATTAGTTGGGAAAAAGCCACAGGCCGATTTGACACCAGAAGAGAGTGACGAGTATTTTACTCGCGATCAGGTATGTGAACGACTCCACATAACCTATACCACCTTGTGGCGTATGCAGAAGGAGGGAAGAATTATAGTTCACAAATTGGGAGGACGTAATCTTTACTCGAAGAAGGAAATCTCCTCACTTCTGAAAGCTAAAGTACAAACTGCTAATAGCGTTAATCCAAATGTTTAATCTAAAAGCAAGCATTATGGAAGAACAATACATTCGAGTAGGCACTACTATATAAGGTAGTGCAGCAGCCTTTGGCAGATGGAACGATGACTACCCGCAGATTGCAATGGAGCTTTGGCACTATCCGACAAGATTATGGTAAGCACAATATCCCTACTATTGATAAATATAATGGTTTTTGCACAGTGCCAAGTCACACAGACTATCAAAAGGATGTTGCAGGTTTCTATAATCTGTATGAACCAATTGACCATGTTCCGGCAGAAGGGAATTTCTCAGATATTGAAAAATTGCTACACCACATCTTTGAGGAGCAATACGAACTGGGGTTGGACTATATGCAGTTGCTTTATATGCAGCCGACTCAGAAACTCCCCATCCTGTTATTGGTGTCAGAGGAACGAAACACAGGAAAGACCACTTTCCTGAACTTTCTGAAAAGTATCTTTCAGGACAATGCCACCTTTAATACAAACGAGGATTTCAGGAGCCAGTTCAATGCTGACTGGGCTGGCAAGCTACTCATCGTTGTGGACGAGGTGCTGTTGAGTCGTAGAGAAGATTCAGAGCGATTGAAGAACCTAAGCACAGCCCAAACCTACAAGGTAGAGGCCAAGGGTAAAGACAGACAGGAGGTAAACTTCTTTGCCAAGTTCGTACTATGTTCCAACAACGAACTTTACCCTGTTATCATTGACCCGGGAGAAAACCGCTATTGGGTGCGTAAAATCCGACCACTTGAAAGCGATGATACCAATTTCCTGCAAAAGCTAAAGGAACAGATACCTGCATTCCTCTATTATCTCCAGCACCGCACACTCTCCACCAACAAAGAGGGGCGTATGTGGTTTCATCCTACCCTTATCAGGACAGAGGCTCTTGACCGCATTATCCAGTGCAACCGCAACCATACGGAGTTGGATATGGTAGAGCTGATACGTGACATTATGGAAACGCAACACGTTGACAAGCTGTCGTTCATCCCTCAAGACTTAATACCGTTACTGACCATGAACGGTGTAAAGGTGGAGCAATGGCAGATACGAAAGGTCGTGAAAGATGTCTGGCGACTTACCCCTGCTCACAATGCACTGACCTATCTTGCCTATCAATGTGACTACACTAAGCCGGGGCGTGTTTCCTCAATTAGCAGAGTGGGACGTTTCTACACGGTGACCAAGGAATTTATAGACTCTTTAGGTTTATAATTCTTTGTTGAGTTGTTGAATTGTTGAGAACAACAGACTAATCTTTGGTACTCAAACAAATACAATTCAACAAGCACTCAACAAGAGGTGTAACTGGGCAAAAGAGAAAGCTATTTTTCTTTTCACCAGCCCATTCTCTCAACAACTCAACATTTCAACAAATCACTCACATTATGACTATACAAGAAATAAAGGCAATCCAAATATCCAACTTCCTTGCAAGCAAGGGATATGAACCAATAAACAGAAAAGGAAATAAGTGGTGGTACTTATCGCCACTACATACGGAGAAAACCGCATCATTTAAGGTGGATTTAACCAAAAACGTGTGGTATGACTTTGCACTGGGCAAAGGAGGTAACATCATTGATTTGGCGATGCAACTATACCACACGCAAAACATTTCAGAAGTATTGCACATGATGGGGCGTTCAATCATTCTACCCACAATACCAATTCAATCTACTTGCCCACAAAAGCACACTTCGTTTGAAGATATTGAGGTAAAAGAACTGGCTCATCCTGCTTTGCTACAATACCTCTTGGGAAGGGGAATTGGTTCTATTACAGCCAAAAGGCAGTGCGTGGAAATACACTACAAAAGTGCTGGCAAGCGATATTTTGCTATTGGCTTCAAGAATGATGCTGGTGGCTATGAACTTCGGAATCCATACTTCAAGGGATGTATTGCTCCGAAAGCAATCACTACGATAAGGAACCACGAAACAGCTTGTCACATATTCGAGGGATTCGTGGACTATCTCTCCTATCTCATACTACATGGCGAATGTGATGCGGTGGTACTCAACTCCATTGTAAACATCCCGAGTGCTCTCTCCATGCTCAATAAGTATTCTCAAATATGCTGCCACTTGGATAATGACAAAACTGGCAGAATGGCTACCTGGCAGATAATGAAAGCATTGGGAGACAAGTGTACTGATGCCTCAAATGAGTATGAAGAATACAAAGATCTCAACGAGTATCTGATGAACAAAAGCATGGCATTCCAACAAAAGGGAAGAAACAAATTCTGACTTGGCGGCTGGAGGCAAAGAGGTGTGGCGTACATGACAGGGCTTGCCCTGATATAGCCCATTATAACTTCTCCACTTTGCTCCCGAAGTTGTGGGCTCTCCCGAGTGGCTGGGCGTTGCCCCGTCCCACTTAGGACGCTGCCCTAAGAACCCGGCAAGGACTGTCAGTCCTATGCAATCCGACCAAAGAGTGACCCTCTCTTTGGAAACTCCGTTCAGAGGCTTCACCCCTGAAAACCCCGAGCAGGAAGTGACCCTCTCCCTGCACCCTCCGATTAAGGCTTTGCCCTAATAACCCTTTTTAATATAAATCTCTAAAAGCATAAGTAAAATGGCACAGAAAACATCCATTAATATCAAACCCTGTAACATTGGTAGTAGTGAGGCACATAACAAAAGAACAGCAGAATACCTCGCTCATATCAACAAAGAGAGGCTTTATGTCCGTACTGACCTTATGGCTTCAAACGAAGTATGGGTAGCACCTGAATTGGGCAACAGCTCATTAACTGACCGCTACAATCAGATTGCCCAAATGGTCAAGGAAAAGACTGGTCGGAAAATGCAGACCAAAGACCGTGAACGAATGAACAAGAAGACGGGCAAGGTGACTATCGTGCGTGGCAGCACCCCACTCAAAGAGGGTGTCGTGGTAATCAAAGATGATACCACGTTGGAGCAGTTGCAGCATTTTTGTGAGGAGTGTAAGGAGCATTGGGGTATCACAGCTTTGCAAATCTTCATCCACCGTGACGAGGGGCATTACGGCAATCTCGGAGATACCGCCACATGGATGCCCAATCTTCACGCCCATATCGTATGGGATTGGATGAACCACGATACTGGAAAATCCTGCAAACTGGACGAGAAATGCATGGGCGAGATGCAGACGCTTTTGGCTGAGTGCTTAGAGATGGAAAGGGGTATATCAAAAGATCTTACAGGTAAGAAGCATTTGGAAAGGACGGACTTCATCATAGCCAAGCAGAAGCAGGAAGCGGAGCAAGCTAAAGCAGAAAAGGAAAAAGCTGTCACCGCCAAAGCGAAAGCCGAAGCCGAGCGCAACTCCATAGAGGTTGAGAATAAGGCTAAATCTGAACGGAGTGCGGCACTTGACAGCGAGATAGCCGACAAGCAGAAAAAGCGTGATGCAATCCGCAGAAACATGGTGGACGGTATCTTGGATAGTGTCGGCAGTCTGGTCGGTATTGGTAAGACTGCCACTCTTGAAATGGAGTACAAGCTGCTCGCACAGGAATATGATCGCCTTAAAAAGGCGTTTAGGCCGACTGTCATCAAAGAGGTGGAGAAGCAGACAAAGGAACTGGCTTTGGAAAAGCAGAAAGCCGAAGCGCAACGTGATAATGTCATTGCGCAAAGTTGTTCTATTGCTTCAGAACGTGACAAGGCTATTAAAGAACTTAACAGTCTAAACGAAAATGTGCAACTGCGCATCAATAATGCGGTCAGACTTGCCAATGCGGAGAAAGACAAGACCATCAGCCGATTGCAAGGTGAGTTGAATTCACGCAAGCTGGTTTTTGCTATTATTGCCGATATGCTCTATGCTGCCAGTGAGGTATTCAAACGTGCCATTGATGCAATTATTCACTACAGCACGGACAAATACAAGTCTATCTTTGGCAGTGATGAAGCTGCTGACATCAAGAGCGTGATGCAGAGCTATGGCAAGACCAAAGAGCAGCAGCAAACAATCGGAAGATGGCTTTGCGACTATGCGGACAGCCGACAGTCTTTTGATAAAATAAAACATCGGCAGACCTACAAGGAGGTTGCTGATGTCGC
Organism: Alistipes finegoldii DSM 17242; assembly: GCF_000265365.1. Taxonomy (NCBI): domain Bacteria; kingdom Pseudomonadati; phylum Bacteroidota; class Bacteroidia; order Bacteroidales; family Rikenellaceae; genus Alistipes; species Alistipes finegoldii. The sequence goes on along the minus strand of NC_018011.1, from coordinate 1,796,996 downwards.
TAATGGGGCTTATGATTGGAAAATAGAACAAAATCAGGTAGGAATACGTAGATAAGAACTATATGACATGGCAATTAAATCAGAGAAACTCACTCCTTTTGGAGGAATACTTTCAATCATGGAGAAATTCGGTAGTGTAAACAGAGCCGTGATACAGTTCAGTTTACACTACCGTTATGCGTGAATTTGACTTATCTTCCGCTCTTTTGCTGAAACAGCGTCTATTGCAAGAGGGAAAAAGCGATCTCTTGTTTTCTAGATTGTCAGTTAAAGAGACGGCTTATCGTTTGCATTTCTTTGAGCCTAACCACCTGATGCGTTTTTTCAAACAAATGACAAGACAGGCTATCAGTAAATTTATCAAATCAATCAAATGATCCTATTTTTTTAGCCTAATTTTTTCATGATAGAAATAGTTTACTATAACAGGTTTTCCTTTTTGAGAACGCCCGTATGGTAAATCGTTTATACGATAAGGATAACCTTCCGCTTGAGCAAACGCAGCTACTTCCTGTTCCAAGACCTGCCAGTAATCTTTTCGTTTCTTGTTGTAGGTATCATCATACAAGGCTACAAGCTCCGGATGCTTTTCCCGTATATACCCCATGATGTCTCTCTTAAATTGTCCACGAAGATTTAGATTTTCCAGCCATATCAAATCTGCATAATCTTTTACCCGATTAACGATAGCTTTCACATCTGTAATTCCTGGAAAAATCGGTGAAATAAAACACACGGTGCGTATGCCTGCATTATAGATCTGTTTCATGGCTTTAAGTCTTCGCTCAATGCTTACGGCACGATCCATATCACATCTGAACTGTTCATCGAGTGTGTTAACTGACCAAGATACTGTCACTTTCTGAAAGCCTTTAAGTAAATCAAGATCACGCAAAACCAAATCTGACTTAGTACAAATCATGATTTCAGCATTAGTGCCTTTTAACTCTTCCAGCAGTTTACGGGTTCTGCAAAAATCTTCTTCATACGGATGGTATCCGTCTGTTACAGAACCGATAACAATCCGTTGTCCATCATATTTATGCGGATTATCAATAGGTTTCCAATGCTTTACATCCAGAAACGTACCCCAAGGCTCTGTATGCCCTGTAAAACGTTTCATGAATGAAGCATAGCAGTACTTACAAGCATGAGGACAACCTACATAAGGATTGACAGAGAAGCCCCCTACTGGTAATGAGGATTTAGTCATGACATTCTGTACATCTATTTCTCTGATTATTTCCTTTTCCATATTTTTTCTATAAATTGTTTCGGTAGTTCTTGAATCATTCGGTATTCTCCCATTATAGGCAAAAGGTATTCTTTCATAAATACCAAAATATAATTTCTTTTCGCCTGTTCTACAATATGACGTACTCATTCAGGATTGGCATCTACTTTCCCTTTCCTTTTGCCTGTTTCCGTTCCTATAACAATCCATTCGTAACCCTCTTTTCAGGCTGTTTCCCAATCAGAGAAGTCGCTCATAATATTATTGTTTCTCCATCTTCTGGAATAATCAGGCGACTCATTTCTATTTTGTGATGCATGGCTTCGTTACGCAGAATTGCGCGTGTAGTCTGCCCATGATCGGTAGCTTCCATGTGGACTGCTATTAGTTTGATGTGGGCGGGAAGTTCATCGAGCATTGTCATAACTTCTTGCTCATCTGGAATGATAGAACCTTCTGTTTGAGAAAATTCAGGAAAAATTGCACCTCCACTGTTCACTATGATGTAATCTGGAGAAAATTGTTCAATGGCCTGACGGATACAGTCTTCCCATTTACAGTCACTCATTATATAAATAGTAGGGAAACCGTGTGCAGTAAGTACATAGCCTGATACTGGCCCCATCATTTCTCCAATCTTTCCGAAGCCATGGTGTCCTTGGATGCGATGAATGGTTAAATTTCCAATAGCTTTATCTTTTTCAATGCTTTCTACATTTGTAAAACCATCCTGTGTAATACTCTCTTTATCTTGCGGTTGTGTCAGGAACAGGATGTTCTTCGCTAAATGCTGTTTCACTGTCGGGTCGTAATGGTCAATATGGTTGTGTGTCAACAATACCATATCCAGACCGTCCGCAATTTCATTCATCGGCATCGTGAGGTGTACTCTTGGGGTCTTATACACACCTAGAGCCGACTGTAAAGTGCCTTTTCCGGCAAGCATGGGGTCAACAAGTATCTCTTTTCCAGCATAATGGATTCGCAATGTTGCATTACGGATCAATCGAATTGTTACTATTTCTTCCATCATAATTTATTGTATTGATTATAGCCGCAAAGTTCGGTAAAAAAAATCGGATGCATTATGCCTTAAAAACAGGAATATATGCCATTTTGATAAATAAAAAATAGTATATTTGCCCCAAAAAACGAAATCTATGGATAAAATCGTCAACCCCGAACGTCTGGTCAGCGTTCCTTTTAGCAAGACACGCTGTGGTGTGGACTTTTATATCAACTCAGGCTACAGTAGCGATGTATGTGGTGTACTGACGGAAAATCAGGTGTTTAAAACAGATTTTTTTAGCTTCTATTTTTTTCGTAAGGCCAATGGGTATCTGCTGCTGAATTTCCGCAAATTTGAATTGCATGCCAATATGGTATTGCTCCTCTCGCCGCATCAGCAGCAGGAATGGCACGTGGATGAAGCAGAACTAGATTACTCTTTTCTTATATTCCGCGAGGATTTTATGCGTACATTCATAGCGGACAAGTTTTTTGTGTATCGCTTGCTATATTATTATCAGACCGACACGCCTCCCTATCTGTTTGCTTCGCCAGAAAGCATGGCGGAGTATATTCGTCTTTTAGGAATCATAAAGCAGGAGCTTCTGCATCCTGTTGCCGATACTTATAATCTCATTGTATCTGTGCTTTACTACTTATTGGTTATTATCAACCGGGCGTATGCCGCCACTTATCATTTACCGATTGATGTACCTAAAAACAATTACGCATTCCAGTTTAAGGACTTGCTGGAAAAGAATATCCGTACGAAACAGCGGGTGCAGGAATATGCGGATATGCTCCGTGTGAGCCGTATTACGTTAAACAGTTCCGTGATGAGTCAATTCGGTGTATCTGCCAATCATCTGCTCAAGCAGCGTCTGTTGGAAGAATTGAAGAATGAGTTACTGTTTGCTAACCGAAACGTGAACCAGCTGGCCGAAGAGTTTCATTTCTCCGACCCGAGTCATCTGATGCGTTTCTTTAAACGTGAAACAGGAAAGACTTTTACGCAATATTTGCGCGACTACCAAAATGGAATATACGAATGAAAACGGACAGACTGGAAAGCTTGCAGATTGGCCATTCCCATACCAAAGATGTTTTCAACGACTTACAAATATGCTTAGTGGGAAATCCTATTTCAGCCTAAAATGTGCATCACATTCCGCAGTGTCAAGTTCACCATAGAATAAAAATCTATAAAAATTCTCTGCAATCCCATGCAATTTCAAAAGGTCACTCTTGCAGAGTTTCGCTTCAAAAAGGTCACCTGAAGGTCACCTGTAAAAGAAAAAGCACCTACAGAAACTCTGTAAGTGCTTGATTTTCAATGTAGACCAGCCTGGGCTTAAACCAGGGACCTCCAGATTATGAGTCTGTGGAACTTCATGTACCAGAACCAGATCAAGAACATCGTCGATCTGGTGAGCCGGACGGACGGTGATGCCGGCTACGCCAACCTCAACGCCATCGCCCGTATCTTCAAGGTATACCTTTTCTCGATTCTCACCGACGTATACGGCGACATACCCTACTTCGCTGCCGGCACCGCCTATTTCAGCAAAGACTACTACCCGAAATACGACAAGCAGCAGGATATCTACAACGACTTCTTCAACGAACTCGACGAGGCCGTCAAAGCCCTCAGCGCCGACGGCGGCAGTGCGGACGGCGACCTGATCTTCAAGGGCGACTATCAGAAATGGCGCCGGTTCGGCAACTCCCTGCGACTCCGTTTGGCCTTGCGCTTGGTTCAGGCCGACGCCAATACGGCCCGCACGCAGGCGGAAGCGGCCATAAACAACGTCGGCGGCGTGATGACCAGCGGCGACATCGCCATGTTCAACTCTTTTTCGGACATTTACGACACCGGACACGGAGAGTACCGCCGCAACGCATTGGCCCAGATATGGCAGTCGGTAGACAACTCGCCCTCGCCGTTCCTGTGCGAGACCCTTTTCAACTACATGTGGTACGGCCGCGCCGAATCCAACGACAACATCAACTTCGAGGACGGCAAGAAACTCGGCAGCAACTGGAAGCCGGAATACGCCAAATCGAGCAAAAAGGACCCGCGCACCTTCGTAATCAGCCGGCTCTACTACCATGACGACCCCCACGCCCAGAAACAGCCGTTCAAACGCATCGACCTGACCGACGAATTGTACAACAAGCAGGTTTCGGGTTCGGGAACGACTCGCTACTTCGTACCCGTTCCCAAAGGGCGCGCATGGTACGACAGCTGGCCTTGGCTGATGGCGTCCAGCAGCACGATCAAGGAGGCCTACAATGAATCGGTAGCCGTGCAGGGAGGAAGCTGCCATCCCCAGCTCAACAACGCATTCCTGAAAACCAACACCCCCGGCATCGCCATGACCTACGCCGAGACCTGCTTCCTGCTGGCCGAAGCCAAGGTGCGCTGGAACATCGCCGCAATCGCCGAAACTCCGGAGGATCTTTACAATACAGGCGTAAACGAAGCCATCAGATTCCTGAAAATATACGACGAAAAGGCGCTGGCCATTCCCCAGTCGGAGATCGACAGCTATCTGGCCGCCAATCCGCTGACGGCCGGAACGGAAGTGGAGCAGATCAACATGCAGCTGTGGATCCTTCACCTGACCAATCCGTTCGAAGCTTTCGCCAACTGGCGACGCTCCGGATTCCCCAAACTCACCCCGCCGTCCAACGCCTACACCCGCGACGCGAAGGACGGGAAGATGCCGCGCCGGCTGAGTTATCCGATCTCCGAAAGCCTTTACAATGCGGTCAATTATCAGGAAGCCATCGAACGGCTCGGAGGCAGGGACGACTGGACCAAGCCGGTATGGTGGGACAAAAACAGTACTTATTAAAATAATAAAAAGAGAACGATGAAAAAAATAGCGTTATTGATGCTGCTGGCTCTGCCGCTGATAATAATTTCCTGCGAAAAAGAGCACTCCGACCCGACCATCTCCGAGGAAACGTTCCCCACGATCCTTGGACAGTGGCCTTCGGGCAATCCCGCCGTATACAATGTCACGGCAGGGGAAGACCTGACCATAACCCTCCAGTTCGCACCCTCGCAATACACGACGGGCGTATGGTATCTGGACGACGTCAAAGTCGGGGAGGGAACGCAGTTCTCCCGCACGTTCAACGAACCGGGCAGCTACAAACTCCGTCTCGAAGTCAGCACCGCGTATCACAAGACGAGCCGCAGCGCCAACATCGAGGTAACCGCCGAGACAGACTGATAAGACCCCATGAAAATGAAAATCCGCATCCGATCGCTGATCCCCGTATGCATGGCTCTTGCCGTGCATACGGCTTCGGCGCAGGTACAGCCAGTCGATTACGTGGACATGTTTATGGGGAACCGCGGCGAGAGCAATTGCGTGATAGGTCCCCAGCTGCCCCACGGGTCGGTCAATCCCTCCCCGCAAACGCCCGGAGGCGGGAACGACGGATATGATCCGTTGCAACCGATCCGCGGTTTCGGGCAGCTCCATGTAAGCGGAACGGGATGGGGGCGTTACGGACAGATACTGCTCTCGCCGCAGGTCGGATTTTCAGCGGACGAACAAGGCCACGACTCTCCCAAATCGGGAGAGTCCGCCTTGCCGTACTATTACGCGGTCACTCTGGACAGATACGGCATCCGCACGGAGCTGGCACCGACCCACAACGCCGCGATCTACCGGTTCAGCTTTCCCGCTGCGGAAGACGCCAACATCCTGCTCGACATCGCCCACAACATTCCCCAGCATATCAAACCCGAAATCGGCGGCAGATTTCTCGGCGGAGCGATCTCATACGACCCCGAAACCGGAATCATCGGCGGGTGGGGAAGCTACCGCGGAGGATTCGGAAGCGGAGCGCCCTACAAAGTCTATTTCGCCGCGGCGCTGGACCGGGCGCCGCGCTCGGTGGCCGTCACAGACGACGGCGACGGGAAACTGTACGCCAGAATCGCACTTCCTCCGTTCGATGCGCCGGGCACAGTACTGCTGAAGATCGCAGTATCGCTGCGCAGCGAGTCCAACGCCCGCAAATTCCTCGCCGAGCAGATTCCGGGCCACGATTTCGAAAAAGTAAAAGCCGCGGCGCGCGAAACGTGGAACAGACGCCTGAACTCGATTCAGATCGACACGGAATCGGAAACCGCGAAGAAAATCTTCTACACGGCGCTGTACCACAGTTTTCTGATGGCCCGCGACCGCACCGGCGACAACCCCCATACCGATTCCGACACGCCGCACATGGACGACCACTACTGCATATGGGACACGTGGCGGACAAAATATCCGCTGATGACACTCCTCAACGAGAGTTACGTGGCGCGGAGCATCAACTCCTTCATCGAACGCTTCGAACGCACCGGGGCATGTCAGCCGACCTACACGAGTTCGCTGGAATGGGAAGCCAAACAGGGCGGCGACGACGTGGACAACGTCATCGTGGACGCATGGCTCAAAGGCGTCGAGGGAGTGGACTGGACGCGGGCATACCGCATCGTCCGATTCCATGCGCTCAACACCCGGTCACACGAATACCTCAGACTGGGATGGCAACCCGAAACCGGATCGCCGATGAGTTGCAGCGCCGCGCTCGAATACGCCTACAACGACTATTGCGCTTCGCTCATGGCGGAAGGCATGGGCGACCATGAAACGGCCCGGATGCTTTCGCAAAGGTCCTGCAGCTGGGAAAAGCTGTTCGACACCTCGCTGGAAAGCGACGGCTTCAAAGGGTTTGTCGCCCCCCGGAAGGAAAACGGCCAATGGATTTCCATAGACCCGAAAAAAACATACGGCTCGTGGGTGGAATATTTCTACGAGGGAAATTCATGGGTTTACTCGCTTTTCGCGCCCCATCAGTTCGACCGGCTCGCCGAGCTTTGCGGAGGACCGCGCCGGACGGTCGAAAGACTGGAACACGGGTTCAGCCGCAAACTGATCGACCTGAACAACGAGCCCGGATTCCTCGCTCCGTATATCTTCACCCACTGCTCGCGGGCCGATCTGACCTCAAAGTACGTTGCGCAGATCAGGGACACCCAGTTCTCGCTGGAGCGCGGCTATCCCGGCAACGAGGACAGCGGCGCGATGGGGGCGTGGTACGTCTTCACCTCGGTGGGTCTCTTTCCCAATGCGGGGCAGGATCTCTATTACCTCGTCAGTCCGCAATTCGAACGCTCCGTACTGACGACGGAACGCGGCGCCCGCATCGTCATCGAGGCCAAAGGGTTGAGCAGGGAGAACCGTTATATCGGCTCCGTCACGCTCAACGGCCGCTCCCTCGGCAGAGCGTGGCTCCGTCACGGCGAAATCGCAGACGGAGCGCACATAGTTCTCACCATGAGCAGCGTCCCCAACCCGTTCGAATCGGGGGTGAAGCCCGAAGGCGGGAAGACGGTGATCGTACAGTTATCCGACCCCCAGTTCGGTTACTGGAGCGACAACAGGGAGATGACCCGCGAAATCGAAGCATGCGGCGAAGCCGTACGGCGAATCAACCGGCTGAAACCCGATCTGGTCGTAGTGACCGGCGATCTGGTCAACCGGTATGACGATGCGGAGCAGTGGAGGGCGTTCGACTCGGTCATCTCCGGGGTGGACAAACAGATCAAGGTCGTCTGTCTTCCCGGCAACCACGACCAGAAGATCTCCGGCGACAAGGTCGACTGCACCGTTTTCAAAGAGCATTACGGCGCCGACCGCTTTGCGCTCGCGCTGAAAGGGAATCTGCTGCTGGGCATCAACTCCTCGTACATCAAGCACTGCGATCCGGAGCAGGAACCCGCCCAGAAAGCATGGCTCGAAGAGCAGCTCGGAAAATCGGACGCAAAGGTCAAGATCCTTTTCACCCACCACCCCTTTTTCCTGCACGAAATAGACGAAACGGACGGCTATCCCGTAATCGGCAGGAGTCAAAGACACAGCTATTTCGAGCTGTTCGAACGGGGCGGCCTGAAAGCCGTCTACGCGGGACACCTGCACGGAGAAGCGCAGGGCAATTACAACGGCATAGAAATGACGACGACGGCCGCGACGGGCAAACCGCTCTGCCACACCCCGTCCGGCATAAGAGTGATCACCATCTCCGGGACCGAAGTCCGGAGCAAATACTATCCCATCAATCGAATACCTGAAAAAACAACCGATCTATGAAAAACCCGATCATTTTTATCATCCCGCTGCTTGCGCTGGCAGGCTGTTCGGGCGGAGACGCCCCGCTTTACAAGGACCCCGCCCAGCCGGCGGAGAAGCGGGCCGAAGACCTGACGAGCCGTATGACCCTCGAACAGAAGGTGGCCCAGATGTGCCAGTGGGTAGGTCTGGAGCATATGAAATCGGCGGAAAAAGAGCTGACGGAAGAGGAGCTGCACAACAACACGGCGCGAGGATTCTATCCGGGCATCACCACGGCCGACGTCGAGCAGATGACCCGCGACGGCAAGATCGGCTCCTTCCTGCATGTGCTGACGGCCGAGGAGGCCAATTATCTCCAGCGACTCGCAAGCCAAAGCCCGCTGCAAATCCCGCTGCTCATCGGAATCGACGCCATTCACGGCAACGCGCAGGTCGCCGGATGCACCGTCTACCCGACCAGTATCGGACAAGCATCGACGTTCGACCCCGAACTCGTAGAGCGGATTTGCGAGGAGACGGCCGCCGAGATGCGCGCCACCGGGTCGCAATGGACCTTCAACCCCAACGTAGAGGTCGCCAGAGACCCGCGCTGGGGCCGCGTGGGCGAAACTTTCGGCGAAGACCCCTATCTGGTATCCGTAATGGGCGCAGCATCGGTCCGGGGCTATCAGGGCCGGGACTTTTCCGAACCGGGGCGCGTGCTCTCCTGCGTGAAACACTTCGTGGGAGGCAGCCAGCCCGTCAACGGAACCAACGGTTCGCCCACGGACCTCTCGGAGCGCACGATACGGGAAATATTCTTCCCCCCGTTCAAAGCGGGCATCGACGCCGGAGCCTACTCGATGATGACGGCACACAATGAGCTGAACGGCATTCCGTGCCACTCGAACCGCTGGCTGATGGAGGACGTGGTGCGCGGAGAGTGGGGATTCGAAGGTTTCATCGTCAGCGACTGGATGGACGTCGAACATATTCACGACCTGCACCGCACGGCGACCGACAACAAGGACGCCTTCCGGCAGTCGGTAAATGCGAGCATGGATATGCACATGCACGGTCCCCAGTTCTACGAAAAGGTGATCGAACTGGTCAAAGAGGGCGCAGTGTCCGAGAGCGCCGTCAACCGCGCCTGCCTGAAAATCCTGACCGCGAAGTTCAAACTGGGGCTGTTCGAGAATCCCTACACCGACACGGAGCAGACCTCAAAAAGCGTCTTTACCGAGAAACACCGGGCCACCGCCTACGAGGCGGCCGTCAAATCCGTCGTACTGCTGACCAACGACGGGATTCTCCCGCTCGACGCGTCCAAAGCCATGCGGGTTTTGGTAACCGGAACCAACGCCGACAACCAGACCATCTTGGGCGACTGGGCCCTGCCCCAGCCCGAAGAGAACGTGACGACCATTCTGGAAGGACTCGAAGAGCAGTCGCCGGCCTCGAAATTCACCTTTATCGACCAAGGGTGGAACATCCGCAGAATGAGCCGGTCCAAAGTGGACGAAGCCGTCTCGGCCGCGCGGAAATCGGATCTGGCCATCGTCGTAATCGGCGAACATTCGCTGCGCAACAACTGGGACGACAAGACCTGCGGCGAGGATTGCGACCGGTCGGACATCGCGCTGGCGGGACTCAGCCAGCAACTCGCCCAGCGTATTATCGAAACGGGAACTCCCATCATCGTGGTGTTGATCAACGGCCGCCAACTGGGCGTGGAATGGATCGTCCGACACGCCGCGGCGCTGATCGAGGCTTGGGAGCCGGGCAGCTTCGGCGGCCGGGCGGTAGCGGAGATCATTTACGGCAAAGCGAATCCCAGCGGCAAGCTCCCCGTAACCATTCCCCGCCACGTAGGACAACTACAAATGGTATACAACCACAAACCGTCGATGTACTTCCACCCCTATGCCATCGGCGAAAGCACGCCGCTTTTCCCGTTCGGCTACGGGTTGAGCTACACCCGCTACGCCTACTCCAACCTCAGGCTGTCTCAGGACAAGATTCCCGGCGACGGCAAGGTCACGGTGAGCGTAGACGTGAAAAACTGCGGAGACCGGGACGGGGAGGAGATCGTACAACTCTACATCCGCGACCTGTACAGCAGCGTGACGCGGCCGGTCATGGAGCTGAAGGATTTCCGCCGGGTCAAACTGGCCAAGGGCGAGACGAAAACGGTCGATTTTACATTACAGGCCTCGAAACTGGCCTTCTATAACAACGACATGGATTGGGTCGTCGAAGCGGGAGACTACAAAATCATGGTCGGCGGATCGTCCTTGGAAAAGGATTTACTCAATATTAACCTAAACATCGAATAATTCCCATGAAAAACTACAAACTGCTGTCACTGATAGCGTTGACAGCCGCATTCTCCTGCTCCCCGAACAATGAAGACGGGCAGTCGGGCAACACCCCCGTCGAAAAATACGGCGCCCTGAAAGTCTCCGGCATCCAATTATGCGCCCAAAACGGCAAAGCGTTACAACTCCGGGGCATGAGTACGCACGGACTTCAATGGTTCGGCAAATGCCAGACCGAGGAGGCTTACCGGTCGCTGGCCGAAGAGTGGCAGTGCGACGTCGTCCGGCTCGCGCTCTACGCCGAGGAGAACGGCTACAACACCGATCCGCTCAAGTTCCGCAACAAAATCGAGACGCTGGTCGGTTACTGCGAAAAATACGGCATGTACTGCATCATCGACTGGCACGTACTCCATCCGGGCGATCCGAACGATCCCAAATACGACACTGCGGACGATTTCTTCGCATGGGCGTCCAAAAAATTCGCCGGCAAACCCCATGTGCTGTATGAAATCTGCAACGAACCCAACGGCGACGAGGTGACGTGGGCCGTGGTCAAACGCTACGCAGAACGGGTCATTCCGATCATCCGGGCCAACTCTCCGAATGCCGTGGTGATCTGCGGCACGCCCAAGTGGAGCGCAGACTTCACCGACGTGGTAAAAGACCCGCTCACGTACAAAAACATCCTCTACACCTACCACTTTTACGCCGCTTCGCACTACAACTACGACAACCTGCAAAACTACCTCGACCGTCTGCCCGTATTCGTGACCGAATGGGGCACCTGCGAGTACAACGGTTCGGGAAAATACGATCTGGACTCCTCGCAGCGATGGATACAAATCATGGACGGCGACAATCCGGGCAAGCAGAGAGTCAGCTGGGCGACATGGAACTTCTCGGACGGCGAAGGCACGGCGGACAATCTCGTTCCGGGCAGCTGCGCGGCATGCCGGTTCACCAACGTCAAACAGCCCTACGGCCAGTTTATCCGGGACCGGATCCGGGAAAAAAGGCCCTAAGCCCAAGACCTGAACTCAACTAAAACCACCATTTATGAAACCACTCTTTTCATATTGTCTTGCAATTCTTCTCGCCGGTCTGGTCTCGTGCGTGGAATCGGCCCGAAAAGAGCCTGTCGATTACGTCAATCCCAACACGGGAACGATCGGCCACCTGCTCGTTGCCACCAACTCGATGACCCAGCTGCCCCACGGCATGGTGCAGGTCGGGCAGAATCCCTATCCGCCGCTGGCTGACAGATATCTGGCCGACCGGATCTCCGGCTTCTCGATCCGCGCGCTGCCCCGTTACGCCACCAAGCCGCTCGCAGAGATCATGGCCACGACGGGCACGCCCGCAGTCGAAGCGGAAGAATACGCATCCGGTTTCGATCACGACTTCGAGACCGTAACCCCCTATTACACCCGGTTGCTGCTCGAAGATTACGACATCGACGCGGCGATGACCGTCTCGCAACACGCTTCATTCTACAAGTTCCGCTTCCCGCAGTCGGAGCAGGCCAATATCCTGATCAACAACAACCGGACGATTCGAATCGCCGGGCAGAACTGCATCGAATCCACCGAGACGGTGGACAGCACCCAGACGGCCTATTACTACGCAGAGTTCAGCAAACCGTTCAGCTCGGCCATTACTTGGAACGATTCGTCGAAAAGCGAAAAGGACTTTCAGGAGGGCGAGCGCATCGGCGCCTGCGTTTCATTCAGGACATCCCGCGATGAGGAGATCATGGTCAAAATCGGAGTGTCATTCATCAGCATGGAGCAGGCAAAGAAAAACCTGACGGCGGAAATTCCGGATTGGGACTTCGAAAAAACGAAAAACGACGCCCGGAAAATCTGGAACGACGCTTTGGGCAGAATCAGAGTCGAAGGAGGCACGCAGCGGCAGAAAACCATTTTCTATACGGCGCTCTACCGCGTGATGCTGGGCAGCCAATCCATCGACCTGACCGAACAGGGAGGACGCTATTACAGCCGGTTCGACAAACAGGTGCATGAAACCGGCGGCCATAACTTCTACAAGGTCGGCTCCAACTGGGGATCGCACCACTCGCTCTTCCCGTTATGCCTGTTGATTGAGCCTGAAATCCAGAACGACCTGATGCGCTCCTACGTCCGGATGCAGCAGGAGGGCGACTGGTTGGTCAACAGCGGAGGGTTCCGCAATATGATCGGCCGCCACGAAACGGCGACGATCACCGACGCCTACATGAAGGGATACCGCGATTTCGACATCGAAACCGCCTACGAAGCGATGAAACGCAACTCCAAAGAAGCGACCATGCTCTCGCGCCCCAGCACGAACGACTGGCGGGGAACCGAACTCGACAAGGTGTACTGGGAGAAGGGATTCTTCCCGGCCAAGCCCTCCGACCAGCCGGAATGGGTCAAAGAGGTAGGATTCGGGCGGCAATCGGTGGCCATCACCCTCGAAAACTGTTACGACGACTGGTGCATGAGCATCTTGGCCAAAGAGCTGAACAAGGAAGAGGATTACCAATACTACCTGAAACGGGCGCTCAATTATCAGAACGTCTTCGATACCGCGACGGGATTCATGCGCCCCAAGACGGCTGACGGCCGCTGGATCGAACCTTTCGATCCGATCTGGTCGGGAGGACAGGGCAGACGGGAGTTCTACACCGAAAACAACGGCTGGAACTACACGTGGTACGTCCCCCATGACGTGGAAGGGCTGATCGGCCTGATGGGCGGCCGGGAGAAATTCACGGACAAGCTCCAGACAATGTTCGAAACCAACGTCCCCCTCTATCAGAAATACGATTTTCTGAAACAATACCCCGACATGACGGGGTGGATCGGCATGTACTCCCACGGCAACGAGATTACATGACACATTCCCTACCTCTACAACTACGCGGGACAGCCATGGATGACCCAGCGCCGGGTCCGTCAGATTATGGACGTATGGTACGGAGACGGTCCGCTGGGGTATTGCGGCGACGAAGACTACGGAGAGATGGCCTCTTGGTACGTACTCAGCGCCATGGGCTTCTACACGGTAGCGCCCGGACGCCCGGTCTACGACATCGGATGCCCGCTCTTCGAAAAATCGACAATCGACCTCGGCGGCGGTAAAACCTTTACGGTGAAAGCGCCGGATGTATCCGCACAAAACAAATACATCCAGTCCGCCACGCTCAACGGCAGGCCGCTCGACCGCCCGTGGTTCACACACGAAGAGCTGCAGCAGGGCGGAACGCTCTTCCTGCAAATGGGTCCGCGCCCCAACCGCAACTGGGGAGCAAATCCCGAAAAGATGCCGTTCACGGATCATGACGCACCGAAAAATTAGCATGCCGGATTCGGATTCTTTCATGCCCCCGCCGCGAGGGAGAGGAGAAGTCGAATTCACGACTCCAGCACGCCCGCATGACAATGTAAATTCAGAAAACGCCTTACGGATAACCGTAAGGCGTTTTCTGAATTTGAAACGACGGCCCTCATCCGGCCGGATATCGGCAGTAACAACGGGGAGGGGCTCTTCCGCCGCACAGCGCAGACCGCAAAGCGGTAAAAAATCGGGAGAGGCCCCCAAGCTCCTCTCCCGATTCGTCTACGCACCGCAGCTATTCGCTCAGGCGGGCGAGCGTCTCCTTGGCCCTGCGGAGCAGGTCGGGCCACGGCCGTGCGGGGTCGTGCGCTTCGAAGGGACGCACCGCGGCTTCGAGTTCGGCGCGTTTTGCGGCGCCTTCGGGAGTGTTGTCCGAGGCCAGTTCGCCGCGCAGGATGCGGATCTTCTCGTAATCCTGAATCCCCTCCCGCAGCCGCTCGAAGCGGATCGACGAGCGGGCGTCGGGATAGACGAGGTAGGTGTCGCCCGCAGGCCATGCCGTGAAACGCGAGTCGCGCACGGGGTCGGCGGGCCACGAGTTATACGACCAGCGCAGCATGCCGTCGTAGCCGCACGCCGCGGCAAACCATGCCATATAGACCGCTTCCCACGGCTCGGAGAAGGTGAACGTATTGGGGAATGCCGACGAACAGCAGACGTAATAGGTCGTCAGCAGTCCGTCGCGGCGGCGCCGGGCGAGGTCCTCGTCAGCCACGCGGCAGTCGATCTGCACGCAGACGTCGTCCAGATCGGCATAGCGTTTATAGCTGGCGTGGTTGTCGGCCATGGCGATTCCCAGTCCGGGAGCTGCGCTGCGCAGCAGGCCGATCGCCGCATCCATGGTTTCGGGCGAGCGCTCGTCCATGGCGACACAGCACTTGCCGAGCCATCCTTTCGCGTCGAGGTGCGCTTCGAAATCCCGGAGGAACGGTCCCCACATCGCTTCGAATTCGGGCGTTCCGGGGTTGGCCCGGACCTCGACGATGCGGTCCGCCGCCGCATCGTAATAGTGCAGTTCGTTGTTCCACGGCAGCATCGAATAGCAGTTTATCTGCCGGTCGATCCCCTCCCCGGCGCAAAGTCCGACCCAGCGGTCGAAGAGCGAATAGTCGTACACCCAAGTGCCGTCAGCGCGCTTGGTCCAGTGGATCATGTCTTCATAGGCGTCGAAACACTGGTGGTTCCACGGGTCCTTGTTGAGCGTCGCCGTGACGACCTTCTGTCCGGCGTCGGCGAGCATCCGCACCAGCGGACGCAGGGCGTCGAAGTGCGCGTCGCTCCACAGGGCGAGACCCATTACCCGCGCCGCGGCCGCAGGATGCTGCCAGAGGTCGAGGTGGTAACTCCACTCCGCAGGGCGGGGCAAACGCCGCTCCTGCACGCGGAGTTCGAGGGGCAGTTCGAGGCTTTTCACGCCGCAGCCCGTCACTTCGACGCAGGAGCGGTAGACGCCTGCCGGCGCGTCGTCCGGCACGGAGACGGTCAGCCACACCGGACGCGCAGTGCGCGCATCCATGTCGAAGCGGCCGAGCGTGTCGAGCATGTCGGCCGCGAGCGAAACAGGGAAATCGCCGTCCTTGCGGTGGCCGCAGCCCGGACCGAACGTGTCGGTGAGCACGTAACGCACGAAGCGGGCCTGCGCGATTCCGGCGGGAAGACAAGCGCCGTCCGAGCGGAATTTCCCGATGCGGCACTCCACGCCTCCGACGCTGTCGACGCTCCACAGTACCAACTGGGCCGAAACCCGTTCGCCGCGCCATGCCGTCAGGCGGCATTCGGACTCCGCGGCGCAGGGCACGACGGAGCGGGCGTAACGTTTGTCGGTCGTGCCCCAAGCGGCATGCAGGCCCGAAGCGACGCCCGACCAGTCGGCGAGCGTATCGGCCGTAGGATCGTCCGCCTCGCGGAACGTGAGCACGGGGCCGCGCCGGGAGCAGGCGCCCGTCATAA
Organism: Alistipes finegoldii DSM 17242; assembly: GCF_000265365.1. Classification (NCBI taxonomy): domain Bacteria; kingdom Pseudomonadati; phylum Bacteroidota; class Bacteroidia; order Bacteroidales; family Rikenellaceae; genus Alistipes; species Alistipes finegoldii. The sequence continues at coordinate 1,780,983 of NC_018011.1, read as the reverse complement.
GCAGCATCAGCATGCAAAGCGCCGCGCGCCGCAGGATTTTGTCGTAAGAAAGGGTCATGGCAGTTATTTTTTAAATCGGAAACCTAATTTTCGCAGCTCTCCGCGCAGGCGTTCGACCACGGCGGGGTGTTCGGCGGCGAGGTAGCGCCATTTTCGCATAACGAATCAAATTTAATCAATTTTCAGGATAATCGGGAGCATAAAGCAACGTTTCCTCGCAAGGTGGGTAGATTTCTGCTTGAAAAGTTATGTATTAATATGAAATATGACAATAATGCTTACAATCCGTAAGTTTAGCCCCGGTAAAAACGACTGCATCGGCACAAAATTTCCCGTTTCAGCCTAATTAAACCTCCGAAAAGGCCTTTCAGACCGCTTTCAAGACGTCTCGTTCCCTGCAAAGCGGGATTAACAAAATTAAAGAAATTGTTATCTTTTCTCAATTTCGGGGGTGAAAAGCCCTCCTTCGGCAAATATTTCGACATTTTTTTACGGCTTCCTAAAACCGGACAACAAAAGGAGGCCATTTCTTAAAATATATCAAAAACAAACGCCCGTTTTCCGCTTCCGAAGCTTCCGGCCCGCTAAATCCCCGCCCCGGAATCCGACCGCGCACCGCTCAGATAATGATAAAATTTCAAAATAAGCAAACTCATTTCTACATTTTTGTAAAAATATTTTGAATATTATCCAACCCGATCGGAACAAATCGAAACAAAACCTTAAGTTATTAATTAAGAATCGAATAGACCGCATAAACACACCGGACAGAGCACCGAAACAGCCCTTTTCAGGCACTCCGGCTTACATTTCATCCATTTTGAATATTTGGCAAATTCATTTTAATTATTTTTCTTTGCCGCGTAAGAAAGTATCATCCACTTATGCAAAAAACGAAACTTCTACTCAACATTCTTGCACTTTTCCTATGCATCCTACCGGCCGTATCTATGGCTCAGGGGGGGGGAAACGTGACCGTCAGTGGCATCGTCACTTCGGCGGATGACAAGCAACCCCTGATCGGGGTCAACGTGATTTCCGGAGCCACGAGCGGAGTGAGCACACTCGCCGACGGCACCTACCGGATAACCGTTTCGGCGGGGACCACCCTCACCTTCCAGTACATCGGTTACAAACCGTTCGAATTCACGGTTCCCGCAGGCCGAAGCTCCGTTACCTGCGACGTCGCGCTGCAAGGCGATTCGCAGACGCTCGACGACGTGGTGGTGATCGCCTACGGCGTCCGCAAAAAGGGCACCATCGCAGGCTCGGTATCGACCGTCAAGGCCGAGAAGATCGAGGACACCCCGGCGGCGGCCTTCGATCAGGCCCTTCAGGGTCAGGTTCCGGGTCTGACGGTACTTTCCGACTCCGGTGAGCCGAGCGAGGCCGCAGCCATGGCCATCCGAGGCACCAACTCGATCAACTCCGGCACCGCGCCGCTCTACATTCTGGACGGCGTCGCCATTTCGAGCAGGGACTTCAACACCATCAATCCCTCCGACATCGAGAGCCTTTCGGTCCTCAAAGACGCTTCGTCCACCTCTATATACGGTGCGCGCGCGGCCAACGGCGTGATCGTCATCACCACCAAGCGCGGCCGCATGGCCGACCGCGCGAAGATCAACTACCGCATGCAACTCGGTTTTTCGCAGATCGCCTACGGCAACTGGGACCTGATGAACACTTCGGAGCGCATCCAGTATGAGAAAGAGCTGGGGCTGACCGACGGCAAGAACTACAACGTGCTGGCCAAGACCGACGTCAACTGGCTCGACGAGGTGTTCAGCAACGCCGCGCTGCTCCAGAACTACGAGCTTTCCGTCTCAGGAGCCAGCGAAAAGACCAACTACTACGTTTCGGGCGGCTACTACAGTCAGGACGGTACGGCCGTGGGTTCGTCGTTCGAACGCTACTCGATCCGCGCCAACGTCGAGCAGCGGGCCGCCAAGTGGCTCAAACTCGGCACCAACACGATGATGAACTACCAGACCATCGAGAAGGCCGACGACGGGGAATACACCCTGACCACACCGATTTCGGCCGCACGCTTCATGCTTCCCTACTGGAACCCGCACCGCGCCGGCGGTTCGCTGGCGTCGGTGAACGACGGTTCGTGGAAGGGCGAGGGGCAGAACCCGCTCGAATGGCTCAAGAACAACCCCGTAGACTACAAGAAGTACAAGATCATATCCACGGTCTTCGCCGAGGCGACCCCGATCGAAGGGCTTACGCTCCGTTCGCAGTTCGGCGTCGATTATTCGCACTCGACGGGCCGCGGCATCTCCTATCCGAGCTACGCCCCCAACCTCGGTTCGGGTACCGTACAGCGCAACTCCTCCGACGGAATGAGCCTTTCGGTCACCAATACGATCACCTACCGGTTCGACATCGACAACAAGCACATGTTCACCTTCCTCGCGGGGCAGGAGGGACTCGACTACCGGTACGAGGCCTTCGCCCTGCAGACCAAGGACCAGAACAACGACAAACTGGTGAACATCTCGTCGAGTCCGCGCGCCACCCGCTGGAGCGACACCACCGACGACAACTACGCCTATCTGTCGTTCTTCGGACGCGCCGAGTACAGCTATTCGGACCGTTACTACGCCGACTTCTCGCTGCGTACCGACGGCTCCTCGCGCTTCGGCGCCTCGAACCGCTGGGCCGGCTTCTGGTCGGTGGGCTTCATGTGGAACCTGCGCAACGAGAAATTCATGGAGAACTCCCGCCGCTGGCTGACACTGGCGCAGATCGCCGTCAGCACCGGTACGTCGGGCAACTCGGAAATTCCCAACTACGAACACCTCGCGCTGGTGACCGGCGGCCAGAACTATTTCGGCAACGCCGGCATCGCCCCCACCCAGCCGGGCAACGAGGAGCTGAGCTGGGAGAAGCTCTGGACGACCAACGTGGCCCTGCATCTGGGCTTCTGGAACCGGCTCAATCTGGACGTCGAACTCTACAACAAGAAGACGACCGACATGCTGATGGAGGTTCCCGAATCCTATGCAGACAAAGGCTACGGCTACCACTGGAGCAACGTGGGCGGCATGGTCAACCGCGGCGTCGAGCTGAGCCTGTCGGGCGCCGTCGTCGCAAGCAAGGACTTCCTGTGGAGCGTGAACGCCAACGTATCCTACAACAAGAACAAGATCACCGAACTCTATAACGGCGTCACGGAGTACGAAATGTCCAGCACCAACACCAAGCTGGTCGTGGGACACCCCGTGGGCGAATTCTACATCAACCGCTTCGCCGGCGTCAATCCCGCCAACGGCGACGCCCTGTGGTACACCAAGCAGGGCGAACTGACCACCGAACTCCGCGACGAGGACAAGGTGCTGACCGGCAAGAGCTTCTTCGCCCCGTGGCAGGGCGGCTTCGGCACGACGCTGACATGGAAGGGGCTTTCGCTCTCGGCACAGTTCGCTTGGGTGGCCGACCGCTGGATGATCAACAACGACCGCTATTTCGACGAGTCGAACGGCCGCTTCGTCTCCTTCAACCAGTCGAAACGCCTGCTCAACCGCTGGAAGAAACCGGGCGACATCACCGACATTCCGCGCCACGGCGTCTACACCGAGTTCGACGACCGCCTGCTGGAGGACGCTTCGTTCCTGCGTCTGAAGAACCTCATGCTCAGCTACACCTTCCCGCAGGAGTGGCTGCGCAAGACCCGGTTCATCGGAGGCGCCCGGATTTACGCACAGGCCCAGAACCTGTTTACGTTCACCAAATTCACGGGACTCGATCCTGAAGGTAACTCCAACATGTACCAAGCGCAGTATCCTATGGCCCGGCAATTCACCTTCGGACTCGACTTAACATTCTAAAACGGGACTATGAACATGTTACGCAATATAAAATTCCGACTTTCCGCCCTTGCGGTGCTTCTCCTCGCCACTTCGTGTCTGGACAAATACCCCGAATCCGCCATCCCCGAAAAGGATGCCATGAAGACCTTCGCGGATGCCGAGCAGACCCTCACGGGCATCTACGCCACCTTCAAGAGCAGCTCGCTTTTCAGCGGACGGCTCACGCTGCTGCCCGACATTCAGGCCGACCTCGTCTATGCCGTCGAGGGCAACAGCAACCAGTTCGGCAACTTCTGGCGCTGGGACGTCCGCCCGACCGACCTCGACCTCGAAGGCGTTTACGCCGACCTCTACACCGTCATCAGCCGCTGCAACTTCTTCCTCGAACGCATCGACGAAGTGATGCGGAACGAAATCAGCGACGACAACCTCGAAGACCTCGAAGAATACACCGGCGAGGTCTACGCCATCCGCGCGCTCTGCTATTCGGAGCTGCTCAAGAATTACTGCAAGGCCTACGACCCCGCCACCGCGCAATCGGAGCTGGGCGTGGTCATCCGCACCAAATACTCCACGCCGGAGCCGATCCGCCGCGCGTCGCTGTACGACTCCTATAAGTTCGTGCTCGACGATCTGGCGGAGGCCGAGAAGCGTCTCGACAAGGAGGAGGACGCCTACAGCAACGAGTACATCACCTCGGCGGCCGCTCAGGCGCTGCACGCCCGCGTGGCCCTCTACATGCAGGACTGGGATACCGCCATCGAATACGCGAGCATCCTGATCGACGACAAGAAGAACACCTTCAAGCTGGCCGACGCCAAAACCAAGTACAACGCCGACTACACCTTCTTCGACTACATGTGGGCCTACGACCTGAGCTACGAGATCATCTGGCGCATCGGCTTCACGGAAACCTCCTACGGCAGTCCCCTCGGAACGGTGTTCCTGAACTTCACCAAGGACCTCACCTACTACTATCCCGACTACGTGCCGGCCACCGCGGCGCTGAACCTGTACGACGACGCCGACCTGCGTTATTCGGGTTACTTCGCCGGCAAGGAGCAGGGGCTGACGATCGGCTACACCAACGGACTGGACTGGCCGATGCTGGTGAAATACTACGGCAACCGCAACTTCACCAGCAAGCTGATCTTCCACGTCTCGATGCCCAAGCCGTTCCGGCTGGCCGAGCAGTACCTGATCCGCGCCGAAGCCTACTGCCGCAAGAACGACTTCACGAAGGCCGGCAACGACCTCACGGCGCTGCGCAAGATGCGCTACGCTTCGGGCGGCACGCTGAACGTCTCGAAAAACAACTGGCTGCAGACCATCTCCGACGAGCGCGTGCGCGAACTCTACATGGAGGGTTTCCGCCTGCACGACCTCAAGCGCTGGGGCAGGGAGTACGCCGACCTGAACGGCGGCTACAGCATCCGCCGCACGCCGCAGTCGTGCTCGCAGCCCGAAGGCAGCTCGCTCAAGATCACTCCGGACAATCCGCTCTTCGTATGGCCGATTCCCCAGCACGAGCTGGAGTCTCCCGGCTCGGAGATTCTGCCCAACGAAAGCAACCGATAGCAACAACGAACAGACCATAAACAATGAAACAAATTATCACGGTTTTATTTGCAACGGGACTCCTCGCCGCCCTCTTCACCGGCTGCAAGGAGGAGTACAAGACCTATTCGGACCGGGAGTTCGTCATGTTCGCCGACACTGCGGCGACCTACATGGTGCTTCAGGACAAGGAATACTTCTCGGTTCCCGTCACCTCGACCGTCGCGTGCGATTACGACCGTACGTTCGGCGTGGAGATCATCGACAAGGGCAGCAACGCCATCGAAGGGCTGCACTACGCCCTGCGTTCGAACACCATCACCATAAAGGCCGGCCAGCGCGCCGCCAACGTAGAGGTGCGCGGCCTGTACGACAACATCGAGCCGACCGACTCGCTGGGCTTCATCCTCAAGCTGGTCATGCCCGAACAGGTCAACTGGAATCTGTACCACGACCAGACCAAGGTCGTGATGATGAAGAGCTGCCCCTACGACGTCAACGACTTCACGGGCTGGTGCGTCGTGACCTCGCTCTTCCTCAACCAGTATCCCGGCATCGAGAACACTTCGCTCCAGCGGCTTATCCGCACCGAGAAGCACCCCACCGAGGAGAACATGATCATCCTTCACGACTGGCTCTTTTCGAGCTACGACGTGACGATCCGCCTCGACCCGGCCGATCCGGCCGAACCGCTGGTGACCATGGACAAGAACCAGATACTCGCAGACGAAGGCTCGGTCTTCGGACAGATCCTCGGCGACAACAAGATTCTGGTCACCAACAGCCCGCTCTACGACTCCTACTTCAATTCGTGTCAGAAATACGTCACGCTCTGGATCAAGGTCCACGTCGAGAACATGGGCGAGAACGTCGGTCTGGTGGGCCACTTCTACAACATCATCGAGTGGGTCAGCGACGAAGAGGCCGACCGGCTCCAGCGTGAAGAGGGCATGAAACCGGGCGGAGTCATCACGCCGCACGCGCGCTAAATCCATTAAAGCAGAAAAAGACAAGAGATATGAAAAGGCACTATTTACACTTGGTGATGTCACTGCTCGCGGGAGCATGTCTGGCGGCCGCTTCGTGTTCCGATTCGGACAAGGAGATCAAGGCTCCCAGCCCCAACTTCCCCGAAGCGGTCTCCCCGACCATCGGAGCCGGAGAGACCTTCACGATCGAAATCGACCCCAATCAGGATTGGGAGGCAAGCGTCCCGACCGCAACGGCCGCATGGTTCTGGATCGAGGACGGAACGCAGAAGGTCTGGACCCTGCGCGGCGGCGCGGGCCCGGCCCGGATCGTCATCGCCGCCGCCGAACTGGAAGAGTTCGACGACAACCGCGTCTGCGAGGTGACCCTGACCATGGGCGGCCAGAGCAAGGTCATCGCCACGATCACGCGCGGCACGCTCGACCGCGGCTTCACGCTCCGCACCTGTCAGCTGGACGACTACGGCGACTTCATCTACAACCCCAACAGCACCGAAACCGGGCTTACCTACCTCTACGGCACCGAACCGGCCGAAAACGTCGCCCTGACGTGGCCCGAAGGCCGCACCGGATTTTCGATGCCGGTACTCGTGGAGGCCAACTTCGAATGGGTGCTCGGCAAACTGCCGGAGTGGCTTGAGGTCCCGGCCAAGACCATCGGCGAACCGGGCGCGCAGCTCGAACTGCGCCTGCAAGGCGACGCTTCGCGCTACCCGCTCGACGGAGCCGAGGAGACGCTGGTATTCACCGACAAGAACAACTCCGGAGTGAGCTACGAGATTCCGATCTCGATTCCGGCCTGCCGCGACATCTTCTCCGTCAGCGGCATGAGCGCCGAGACCAAATTCAACACCAAGGCCGAATATTTCAACAGCATGAACGGCGACTGGGTTCCGGGCAGCGCGATGGGCAGCGTCCAGAGCATCGACGGCGCGAAGTTCTTCCTCTTCGCGGAGGTCACGCAGCAGTGGGGCGCCCCCTACCTGAGCGCCGAAGCCGAAGACCTCGCATGGATCCTGCTGACCGAGGAGCCGTGGGACAGCACGCCCGGCAGCGACGTCGTACAGTCGCGCCAGTTCACCGTGGGCGTGACCGAGAACGGCGGCAAAGCTCGCAAGGCATACCTGCTGGCGCTGCCCGCAGCGGTCGCCGAAACGATCTCCGACCCCTATCAGCTCATCGACGCGGAGATCCGCGACGAATACAAACAATATCTCGTCACCACCATCAATCAGGAGGCCAATCCCGGCTCCATCTCGGCGAACAACCCCGCAGGCATGACCGAAATCGGCGCCGCCTTCGAGAAGCTGCCGGCCGACGACTGGTACATCGGCGAATTCGGCGTCAGGGACGGCTACAAGCTCATCTATACGAAGGAGTGGTCGAACGATCCCGAATCGACGCTGACCGTGGACCGCGAATATACCGGCGTCGCCTTCTTCGACTACGACCTGCAGCCCATGAGCGGCGAGGAGAGCTGGCTCTCGGTACGCAAGACCGCGGAGGGCGTCATCGTAGACATGGACCCCGCCAAGGACAAGTGCGGCGGCAGCTCGATGGCGAACGAGGGTATCGCCCACATCGGATTCGCCGTCTTCACCGACGCCGACGGCCGGTTTGCGCTCATCCAGTGCATCTACGACGAGAATTATCCGATCGGCGGTGGCGGCGAGGGTTTCGAAGTGAAGTTCGCCATGCCCGATCTGGTGAGCGGCGCGACGCTGGTCGAGATCACGAAGGAGAACTACGAAGCGGTCGCAGGCGGCAACACGGACCTGCTCGCCTCGTTCGCCGAGAACCTCGGCATGGGAGTTCCGCAGTACATGCTGACCTACACCTCGGCCGAACCTTCGAACGCCGTACTGGAAGTCTCGCCCTACCAGCAGATCATGCTCATGCCGATGTCGGGCGCCGAGTGGCTCGACTACGAACCCCTCTCCGACACGCAGATTCAGGTCTCCATGGCCAAACCCGAAGCGGAGCAGGCTCCCTACGGCATGCTGCAGTTCTTGGACGGCAGCTGGAACATGAAATGCATCGTTTACTGTATGCCCGCGTTCTAAACACCACCCACACGACAGGTCCCCGTTCGAAGGGGCGGGGACCCGTTCTATACGACTACAATTTATGGAGAATATACAGAACAGGTTTTTAGATATGAAACTTTTAAAAATTTTCGTAGCGGCGATTCTCGCACTGGCAGCGGCCCTCACCGGCGGATGTTCCGACGACGACGGCATCGACAACCGCGATCTCGACTACGGATACGTCCAGTTCAAACTCTACAAGGAGGCGTCCTACGACGCCGTCAGCCGGGCGCAGAAACCCCAGCTCGACTACCTTTACGAAGCCGCCAAGGTGCAGGTGTCGCTCGGCTGCAACGGCACGACCGTCACCCAGACGCTGACGCTCTCGGCCTCCGACAAGGAGAGCGCCGAGTTCGGCTTGCGCAGCGAGAAGCTGCGGCTGCTGACGGGACAGTACCAGATCATCACCTTCTCGCTCTACAACGCGAACGACGAGCTGATATACAACGGCATGCCCCTCGACGACCGGCTCGTCGTCGAAGCCGGCGGCCTGCAGGTCCACGACCTGACGGTCGATGTCGAACCGCGCGGAAAAGTGCGCTTCACCATCCGCAAGGACCTTTCGGACTTCACCGAGACGCCCGTCACCCGTGCGGCAAACAGACAGTATACGTTCGACGAGATCGCTTTCATCAGCCTCACCGTAAAACAGGGCGAGACCAACGAACAGACGACCTTCAAGATGCTGCCCACGAAGTTCTCGATCCATTTCGACGAGGACGACGACACGTTCGGCTACCAGACCTCGTCGCTCGAATGCGACACGCTGCTTTCGCTCAAGGCCGGCAGCTACAAAATGATGCGGTACGAGACCTACGACAAGAACAAGCTGCTGCTGGAGAACAACAAGCGGCCCAAGAACCTCGACTTCGTCATCGAGGACAACAAGACCACCGAAACGAAGGTCGGCGTCACGCTTTACGAGGCCGACGAGTATATCCGCGACTACTACGCGCTGTATGAAATCTGGAAGGCGCTCGACGGCCCCAACTGGTATTTCTCCGGCGAAAACTACCCCGAAGGCACCAACTGGGACTTCAACAAGGACCCCGACCTGTGGGGCATCCAGCCCGGCGTGGAGGTACACTCCAATGGCCGCGTGGCGAAGATCACGCTCAGCGACTTCGGATTCCGGGGCCACCTGCCCGCGGCCATCGGCCAGCTCACGCAGCTGATCGAGCTTTATCTGGGTTCGCACAAAGACGCCAACCTGCTCGAATACGATCCCTCGATCGCGCCCGACAAGAGCCTGAGCGAGCGGAAGCGCACCCGCATGGAGCGCAACAAGGAGTTCCTCCGCCTGATCCACACGCCGACGCAGACCTCCGAGCCGATCGCCCGTGCGCTCAAGGAGCACAACCTGACCATTCCGGGCATCTCGCTCTACGAGGAGAACTATACCGAGGACGAGATCATCGACCGCAAAACCGGACTTCAGAAGCGTATCCGCCCCTATGACGTGGTGCACGGCAAGCTGACCAACGGCCTCAAGTCGATCGACCCGGCCATCGGCAAGCTCGAAAACCTCGAATACCTGTTCGTCGCCAACGGCGAGCTGGAGACGCTGCCCGACGAGCTGGCAAACCTCAAGTCGCTGACCGACGTCGAGGTGTACAACTGCCCCAAGATGACGCAGTTCCCGATGGTGCTCGCCAAGCTCCCGGAGATGATCTCGCTCAACATTTCCAACAACTCGCAGTGGTCGGCCGAGGAGGTCTACAAGGGTCTGAACGCCATCGCCAACGGCCCTGCGAAGGAGAAGCTACAGATTCTCTACGTCCGCGACAACAATCTCCGGGAAGTGCCGGAATCGTTCCGGAACCTCAAGAAGATCGGCCTGCTGGACTTGGCCCAAAACCAGATCGGGACCATCCATCCGTTCGGAAAAGAAGTGGCTCCCGCGCAGCTCTACCTCGACAACAACAAACTCACGTCGCTGCCCGCCGACGGGAACGGCCTTTTCTGCACCATGGACGACGTCGAGACCTTCTCGGCGACCTACAACAAATTCACGAAGTTCCCCAACATCTTCTCGGCCAAGAGCAAGTTCACCATCAAATCGGTCGATTTCTCCTACAACGAGATTGACGGCTTCGAAGGCGAAGAGGACGGCACGTTCAAGGGCCTGAACATCGAACAGCTCTCGCTCGCGGCGAACAAGTTCACGAAGTTCCCCAAATGTCTCGGCACGACGGGATCGCTCGTCGCATACATCATCCTGCGCGGCAACATGATCGACGAAATCCCCGAAGGGTCGTTCTCCGGCAAATACTCGACTTCGATGACCTCGCTCGACCTGACCTACAACAAGCTCAGCAAGCTGCCGAAGGATTTCACGGCCGAGCAGCTGCCTTACCTCTACGGGCTGGACGTCTCGTACAACGCCTTCGACAAGTTCCCGTGGTCGCCGCTCAACTGCGCGGGCCTGACGGTCTACGCCATCCGCGGCCAGCGCGACGCTCAGGGCAACCGCTGCCTGCGCGAATGGCCCACGGGACTCTACCAGCACACCGGCCTGCGCGGATTCTACATCGGCTCGAACGACCTGCGCAAGATCGACGACACGATCTCCCACCTGATCTACCACCTCGACATCAGCGATAACCCCAACATCACGTTCGATGCCTCGGCGATCTGCTACTACTGGCAGCAGGGCGCCTACAACCTGATTTACGACAAGACCCAGAATATCCTGAACTGCGATAAAATGCTCGAATAACCACTAAGGAGAAATGACAATGAAAATAACGAATTACATACCGGTTATCCTCTGCTCGATCGCATTGTGCGGCTGCTCCGACGCCGCCAAGACCGTCGGATTCGGCACCGACAGCGACGCCATCGAAGCCCCCGCCACGGGAGGAACCCACACCGTCAGGGTGTCGGCGGAGAAAGAGTGGGTCGCCACCACCGACGAACCGTGGATCACCGTCTCGCCCGCCAACGGCCGCGGCACGACCGAATGCCGCGTACTCATCGACTCGGCCCTGACCGACCAGCCCCGCCGCGGCGTAATCCGCATCATGGAGCAGAACACTTGGGTCAAAAAGGAGATCGCCGTCTCGCAGAAAGGCTTCGACTACCTCATCGGCATCGACGACAAGGAGGTCACCGTCGCCAACTACGCGGCGTACGGCACGCGCCACTTCGACGTCAAGATAAAGACCAACGTGGATTTCTACGTCAAGGTTCCCGAATCGGCCGAAAACTGGCTCAAGTTCGAGAAGCCGGCGGTCGAATTCGACCGCGGCATCCGCCCGCGCGAAGTGACCGTGCGCTTCAACTGGAACATCAATTCGCAGCCCAACCCCCGCATCGCCGACGTCACCTTCACCTCCAAAAAGGAGGTCGAACTCGCACGGCACGACAACCTCGTGGTCACGCAACAGGCCGCCGAACCGATCGAGGAGAACACCCGCGGCGGCGACTCGATCGCCCTGCTGGCCATCGCCCGTACGCTCGAAACCATCGCAAGCTGGGAAAACGGCGAACGCATGGACAACTGGGACAACGTGATCCTCTGGGAAGAGGGCATGGAGGGGTACACGCCCGAAAAGAAGGGCCGCGTGAAATACGCCCGGTTCTTCATGTTCAACACCAAAGAGGAGCTGCCTTTCGAGGTGCAGTACCTGACGGCCGCCGACGAGCTGAGCTTCTACAGCAACGTCAACGCCTTCCTCAAGGACCTCACCACCGGCGAGTACATCACCAAGCTCACGCAGCTGCGCCGGCTCACCATCTCGGCCTACGGTCTGGTATCGCTGGACAAGAACTTCACGGCGCTCAAGAATCTCGAATACCTCGACCTGAGCAGCAACAACTTCCAGAAGATTCCCGAAGAGATCAATCCGACGAACTTCCCAAAGCTCCGGACGCTGAACATGGGCGCCAACACGCGCAAGAACATCTATGACCTGAGCAACACCATCGAAACCAACTACGGCGGCCTTGTCGAAGAACAGGGATTCCCGCGCCGCCTGATCGAATGGGACCTCGACACGCTGTTGCTTTCGGTCAACTACCTGCAGGGACCGCTGCCCAAGATGGACGACTGGGAAAAATACACCGAACAGGACATCATTGACGCCGACACGCTGCCCCGCGCGCTGATCGGCACCCCGAAGGTGATGCCGCACACCAAGCGGTTCGCCATCAACCTCAACCGCCTGACCGGCGAACTGCCCGACTGGCTGCTCTACCACCCGGCGCTCGACTGGTGGGTGCCCAGCGTGCTGGTGTTCACGCAGGAGGGCAAGGATGCGACCGGCACGCTGGCAGGATTCACCAACGAACCCGCCAACATGAACTACTACTACGAATTCTACGAGGGATACAAGAAAGATCCCGGCACGGAAGAAGAAGAGGAGGAGACGACCAAATAATTATGACGATGAAAAACTATCTATACGGCATTCTTGCCACCGCTTTACTGGCATTTACCGCATGTACCAAAGAGGAGCTGTCCGCCCCGGAGCCGGCTCCGGGCCCGGACGTCCCGGCCGAATACCAATCGGGGGAGGTGCTGGTGAAATTCGCACCTTACGTAAGCGACATACTCGACCGGGCGGGCATCACCCGCAGCGGCGGCCCCGCGACCCGTTCGGGCATTCTCTCCGTCGATGAGATTCTGGACATCGTCGGCGGTTATGAGATCGAGCGCGTCTTCCCCGTGGACCCGCGCAACGAGGAGCGCACCCGCGAATCGGAACTGCACCTGTGGTACGTGGTCCGCTTCGGCGAGGAGTTCACCGCCGCCGAGGTCGCCGAGAAACTCTCGGCGCTGGGCGAAGTGCAGCACGTCAGCTTCAACCGCACCATCCACCGCGCCTACAACGCCGGGAAAAAGGCGATGCCCCTCTCCCGCAAGACGCTCGAAGCCATCCAGCACCAGCGCGCGACCCGGACGGGCGAAGCCTCGGCCTATCCCTTCGACGACCTGCTGCTTCCGCAGCAGTGGCACCTCGTGAACCGCGGCAACATGTTCGGCGGGAAATCCATCGTGGACGCCGACGTGCAGTGCGAGCAGGCGTGGGAACTCTCGACGGGCGACGAGTCGATCGTCGTGGCCGTCCTCGACGAGGGCGTGATGATCGAGCACCCCGACCTGAAGAACAACATGTGGGTCAACGAGAACGAAATCTACCGCTCGCACAAGGACAACGACGGCAACGGCTATCAGGGCGACGTCTACGGCTACAACTTCGTCAAGAACACGGGCGTCATCTCATGGGACGACGTCAACGACACCGGCCACGGCACGCATGTGGCGGGCGTAATCGCCGCGCAGAACGACAACGGCATCGGCATCAGCTCGATCGCCGGCGGCCGGGGCAGCATCCCCGGCGCGAAGATCATGTCGTGCCAGATTTTTTCGGGCAGCACGGCCAGCAACGCGCTGGCCACGGTCAAGGCGATCAAATACGCCGCCGACAACGGCGCCGTGATCCTGCAGTGCAGCTGGGGCTACGTTTCGGGACTGGCCAACAGCTACGAATGGGGCGAGCCGGGCTTCAAGACACAGGAAGAGTGGGAGAAAAGCATGCCGCTCGAAAAGGAGGCGCTGGAGTACTTCATACATAACGCAGGCTCGCCCAACGGTCCGATCGAGGGCGGTCTGGCGATCTTCGCCGGCGGCAACGAAACCGCCCCCATGGCCGGATTCCCCGGCGCCGCCGACTTCTGCATCTCCGTCTCCGCAACGGCCGCCGACTACACCCCCGCCGTCTACACCAATTACGGTCCGGGCACCACGATAGCGGCTCCGGGCGGCGATCAGGACTACTATTACGAATACTTCGACGACGACCACAAGCGCGGCGAGATCGGTTGCGTCCTCTCGACGCTGCCCTACAACGTCAGCGAAAGCGGCTACGGATACATGGAGGGCACCTCGATGGCCTGCCCCCACGTTTCGGGCGTCGCGGCGCTGGGACTGTCGTACGCGGCAAAACTGCGCCGCCACTTCACGGCCGACGAATTCAAGGCCCTGCTTTATGAGACCACCACGCCGATCGACGACTACATGAGCGGCATGAAATTCTACTACCGCTACGTCGCCGACGTGGGTCTGAACCAGCCCATGCAGCTCAACAAATCCAACTACCGCGGACAGATGGGCGTCGGTCAGGCGAACGCCGCCAAACTGCTCAACGCCGTTGCCGGCAACGGCACGCAGGTGTCGTTCCCCAACCTCTACATCAACCTCGGCGGCGAAGTGACGGCCATCCCGGCCAACTATTTCCTCGGCGGCGAGACGATGACCTATACGGTCTCGATCTCCGACACGACGGTCGCAACGGCCTCCGTCGAGGGCCGGAAACTGACGGTCAAGGGACTCAGGAGCGGCATGACCAAGGCCAGCATCACGTCGAGCGGCAACGAGACGCACACCTTCAACATCACGGTGCGCAAGGTCGCGAACGGCAACGGCTGGCTCTAAACCCGCAACGATGCGCAACACAGCGACGATAACACGCATGCTTCTCTGCTGCGGAGCGTTATGGGCGGCTCTCGCCGCCGCGCCGCTCCGCGCCCAGATCCGCATCGTCCCGCGCGCCAAACTCGACAGTCTGGCCCATCCGGCCACGGCCGCGGGAGGAGCCGAAGCGATGCGTTTCGAACGCACGCTGATCGACGCCGGGCATATCGGCGAGGACGACGTCCCCCCGGTCTACACCTTCCGGTGGCGGAATACGGGCGGCAAGCCGCTGGTCGTCACCCGCGTGCAGACCACCTGCGGCTGCGCCGCGGCGAGCTGGGACAAAAAGCCCGTCGCACCGGGCGGCGAAGGCGCCGTGACGGTGACCTACCGCCCCAAGGGACATCCGGGGGTTTTCGACAGGCGGATTTTCGTCTACACCCAGCTCTCGGACAAGGAGCCTACGGCGATCCTCAGCCTCCGGGGCGCAGTCACGGCCTCGGTGCGCACGGACGACGACTATCCCCATGCGATGGGCGCGCTGCGGCTCAAGCAGCGGACCGTCCGCTTCGGCCGCACGGACAAGGTGCAGAGCGAGCGTATCGAGTGCCTGAATGCGGGCGACAAACCGCTCACCCCGGTCTGCGACGAAGGATTCGCGGCCACCGGCCTGAGCTTCGCCTGCGAACCGGCGACGCTCGCACCCGGCGCAAAAGGCGATCTGGTCGTCCGCTTCGACCCGGCCAAAGCCCCGCAGCCGCTCCGGCGGACTCCCCTGCCGATCGGGGGACCGGACGTGCCGCCGAGTCAGCGCATGCTGTGGATCGAGTTCGGGGAAACAGAATAAGAAACAGGATAAAAACAAGTCATATGAAAAGATTTTTGAGATTTGCGGCCCTTTTGTCGGCCCTCGCGCTGCTGGGCGCCTGCGACGACGACATGTACGTAACTCCGCTGGAGGTGACCAACAACAACATCGCGGGTACGTGGCAGCTGGCCGAATGGAACGGCGCGCCGCTCGCCGAAGGCAGCTTCGTCTACATCGAATTCATCCGCAAGGACGCCAAGTACGTCATGTACCAGAACCTCGACAGCTTCGGCACCCGCAAGCTGACGGGCCGCTTCGTCATCGACAACGACGCGGAGCTGGGTGCGGTCATCCGCGGCAGCTACGACTACGGCGCAGGCGACTGGGCGCACCGCTACATCGTGACCGACTTCACCGAGACCTCGATGGTCTGGACGGCCAAGGACGACCGCTCGGACGTGCAGGTCTTCGTGCGCTGCGACGGCATTCCGGACGAAGTCACCGGAGGAAAAACCGAAGAATAAAGGAAATAAAAAGTTCGCGCCGGAAGGCGCCGGAAGGGATGTCCGGACCGGGCATCCCTTTTTCGTCGTCTCGGCCGTCCGGAACGCCCGCGAAGAGCCGCAGGAGAGCCGCAGGAGAGCCGCAGGAGAGCCGCAGGAGAGCCGCAGGAGAGCCGCAGGAGTTGGCAATGCGCGGAATTTGCACTATCTTGCGCAAAATTACGACGACAATGACACAGGAGCTGCAATTCATACCTTTCGAATCCCGTTCGGACAAAGGCTGGGCCGAAGCGTGGGACCTTTACGAAGAGTCGTTCCCCCGCTGCGAACGCTGGAACGCGCAAGGGTACGACCGGGCGTTCGGCGATCCGCGCTTCGAAGCCGACGGCATCTGGCGCGGCGAAGAGTTCATCGGCATTCTGTTCCACTGGAACGCCGGAGCGTACCGCTACGTCGAGCATCTCGCCGTTTCGCCCGCCCTGCGCGGTCAAAACATGGGTTCGAAGGCGCTCACGGCATTCTGCCGGAAGGTCGGCCGCGTCATTCTGGAGATCGACCCGCCGGTGGACGACATCTCGATCCGCCGCCGGCACTTCTACGAACGGCTGGGCTTCGTCGCCAACCCCTACGAGTACATCCACCCTTCGTTCCGCAAACCCTTCACGCCCCATCAGCTGATCCTGATGAGCTATCCCGGCCCCCTTACATACGACGAAGCCCGCGGCTTCGCGGACTTCGTACGGGAGACGGTGCTCGGCTATTCGGAGCACGAAGCCCCCACGCTGCCGAAATTACCGTAAAGCGGAGACTCCGGGCAGCCCTGTTTACAAGATTCCGACCAGATATTTGGTGACGAAATAACCGCCCGCCACCAGCCAGACATACAGCAGGCCCGCCAAGACGAAGGGCTTCGCCCCGGCCTGCCGGAACTTGTCGATACTCGTCTCGGTGCCCAGCGCCGTCATGGCCATCGTCAGCAGGAAGGTATCGGCGTATTCGATCGCGCCGTTGAGCGGAATCTCGCGGACGCTCTCCACGCCGAACAGGTATTGCAGCAGCGAATTGAGGCAGATGATCCCGATAAATCCGAAGGCGAACCACGGCACGGCGATCTTGCTCTTCTCCCTGCAGGCTCCGGAACTCTTCCGGCGGCCCAGCACGAAGCCCATGACGACCAGCACCGGCGCGAGCATCATCACGCGGATCATCTTGGTAATCGTGGCCGTCCCCGCGATTCCCAGCGCATCGGTCGGGTCCATCGCATTGCCGGCTCCGGCCACATGAGCCACTTCATGCAGCGTACTGCCCGTGTAGACGGCCACGCCCGTGTCCGTAAGTCCATCGAGCAGCCCCATCCGGAACATCAGCGGATAGAGGAACATCGAGAGGGTTCCGAAAATCACGACCGTGGAGACGGCGATGGCGGTCTTGTAACCCTCGCACTTCACGACCGGTTCGGCGCCCAGCACGGCGGCCGCGCCGCAGATGGCGCTGCCCGTCGAGGTCATCAGCGCCGTATCGCGGTCGATCTTCAAGAGACGGCCCAGCAGGACTCCCCCGAAAATGGTGACCGTCACGATGACCAGATCGACGGCGACGGCCGGAATGCCGACAGCCGCCACTTCGGTCAGCGTCAGGCGGAATCCGTACAGGACGATGCCCCAGCGCAGCAGCTGCTTGGTGCAGAACTTGATGCCGGGGACCCACGTTTCGGGCAGTTTGTTGCGAAGGCTGTTGGCGTAGAGCATACCCAGCACGATGCCCACGATCAGCGGACTGAACGACAATCTTTTTACGATGGGAAAGCCGGCGATGTAGAAGGCCGCGAACGAAAACAGCGCGATCAGCAGAATTCCGTGCAGGGTGTTCGCCCTGTTACCTTTTTCCAGCATATGCTTGTATTTTTAAAATGGTCACTATAACTTTTTCTTTATTCCGCCGGCAAAGGTCGCATCTTTTAGCGGAATATGAAACAAGAAATCATTATATGCCATAACAAAAAGTTATACTGAAAAAAACAAGCGGACAGATCGTCCCCCGAAAGCGGCGGCACAAAGAAGGGAGGAAGCGAAGCCCGGAACCGCAACGCGAGCACGGCGGGAACGGCGGCAGAAACAGCGGCAGAAACAGCGGCTGCGGAAACGCGGCAGAAATGACAGCAGAAACGGCGAAGGAATCATGGCAAATACGCTCGTCGAGGCTGCGCCAGAAAGCCCGCCCGGTCAACGGTCGGCCCTTGCGAACTCGATGAACTGCCGGACGAGAGCCGACGGCTCGGCTTCGACGTGCACGAACGCGAAATCGCGCCGCAGGGGAAGGTCTTCGAGGTCGATGATCCGCAGCACGCCGCTGCGCAGCTCGTCCACGACCGAGATCACCGAAACGATGGCCATGGCGTCGCTGTTGCGGACGAAAGCCTTGATCCCCTCGGTCGAGCCCAGCCGCATGACCACGTTGAGCTGCGGAATGCGGATGCCCGCGCGTCCCAGCGCCGCCTTGATGACTTCGAGCGTTCCCGATCCGCCCTCGCGCAACACGAGCGGAATTTCGCGCAGCTCATCGGCCGTTATCGACTCGGTCCGCGAATAGGGACCGCCCGTGCGGGCCACCAGCACCAGCTCGTCGGGAGCGAAAACCGTATAGTGCAGCCCCTGACGGCGGCTCAGGCTCTCGACCATTCCCAAGTCGATGCCGTGCCCGCCGAGCGCCTGCTCGACCTGATCGCTGTTGCCCGACATCATCGCGACCCGAACGCCCGGAAAGCGCGTCGTAAATCTGGCCAGAATCGGCGGCAGGAGGTATTGGGCGATGGTCGTGCTGGCCCCCAGCCGCAATTCGCCCACGGGAGCGTCGGCGCAGAGACTCATTTCGTACTGCATGCGGCGGTAGTCGTCGGCCAGCCGTTCGGCGCAGGCGAGCAGGGTCTCCCCGGCCCCGGTCAGTTCGAGACGGCTGCCGCGGCGCATGAAAAGCTGTACCTTATATTGGGATTCCAACTCGCCGATGTGTTTGCTGACGGCGGGCTGCGAGATGAAAAGCCGTTCGGCCGTCCGGGTGAAGCTGAGCGTCCGGGCCGCCGTAATGAAGACTTTGAGTCGGAAATCGTCCATAACGTTCCAAATTAATGAGACAGCATCTTTTGCGGCAACCGGCGGAATTCACGGCCGGAATTCGGGTGCACGACGGCCCGAAAACCGGGAACCGCAGGCGGCTGCCGCGAGCGCACCGGAACCGCAGCGGCCACAGGGGTCCGGCAGAAGCGATACGGCAGGCCCCGGAAGCCATGCAGCCAAAATCGGGCGGGCAAAAGTCGCTACAAAGGCGATCGGCAGCCAAAAATCCGGTGCAGAAACCGCCGCAAGACAGTTGACAGCCGGAAACCGGGCGGCAGAATCGAGCAGGCGGAAACCGCAGCAAAACGATTGACCGCCGGAAACCGCCACAAGGCGGCAGACCACCGGAAACCGGGCGGGCAAAGTCGCCGCAAGACGATTGACAGCCGGCAACCGGTCTGCCGAAACCATTGACAACCGGAAATCCGGCCGCAGAGAACTGCCGGAAACCGCCGCAGCGCGGCCGCTCCGGCGGATCAGCCGAGATGGCCCTCGTCGGCGAATTCCTTTACCGACTTGATATAGTGTGCGATAGTCTCCTGCATCGAAACGAACGATTTACCTCCGGCGGCGTTCTTATGGCCGCCGCCATTGAAGTACTTGCGGGCGAAGAGATTGACGTCGACATCTCCGCGCGAACGCAAGCTGACGCGGATGAACTTGCGGTGGGCCAGAAACATGGCCGACATCTTCATCTTCTTGACCGTCAGGGCGTAGTTCACGAAGCCCTCGCTGTCCCCCTGCTGGAACTGGAAGCGGCGCATCTCGTTCTCCAGCAGCGACATGTAGGCCACCGTGCCGTCCTGAATAATCTCCATCTTGCGGTTGATGGCATAGCCGAACAGCCGGGCGCGGCCCTCGGTATAGGCGTTGTAGACGTTGTTGTGAATGTCGGGAATGCTGATGCCCGTCCCGACCAGCACGGCCACGGCGCGGAACAGCTCAGGCGTGAGGAACGAATAGGCGAAATTGCCCGTGTCGGTCATGATGCCCACATAGAGCGCTTCGGCCATGCGGCGCGTAACGGCCTGCGCGCCGAACAGCGCTTCGACGATGGAGTAGACCAGAAAGCAGGTGCTCGACGAATCGGGATGCGAGAACGAAAGGTCGAAACCCTCGTCGGGCGAAAGGTGGTGGTCGATCAGCACGCGGCGGGCCGTCGTATTGGCACCGATGGTCTCGCTGAGGATTTCGAGCCGAGAAACGGCGTTGAAATCGAGACAGAAGAGGATGTCCGCATCGGCGATGGCGCGGGCGGCGCGACCTTCGGTGTCGTTCTTGAAGACCACGACCTCCTCGATGCCCTGCATCCAGTCGAGAAAATAGGGGTATTTGTTCGGAACGACGCACGTCACCTCATGTCCCATCGACCGCAGCGCCTCGGCCCATGCCAGCGACGATCCCACGGCGTCGCCGTCGGGATTGGTGTGCGACACGATCACGATCTGCTGATGGGCGGGGGCAAGCAGTTCCCGCAGGCGTTCGAGACGCTCTTTCGATAACTCCATTTCGGCTCTGTTTCGCTAAATGATCTTTGCAAAGATACAAAAAAAGAAGAGATATGCAACCGCGACCGCGGGAACGTACCGAAATAGCACGTTTCCATACTCCGGAAAGCCGGCGGCCGGCGATCCGGTTTCGGGGCGGCGGTTGTCAGTTCGGTATTTTTGCGTAGCTTTGCATACACAAAAAAAACGCATTATGGCTTGTTGTCTTCAGGTGGAGAACCTGACCAAATCGTTCGGCGATCTGGTACTCTTCGAAAATATATCGTTTGCGATCGAGGACGGGCGGCGCGTGGCCCTCGTCGCCAAGAACGGCACCGGAAAAACCACGCTCCTGAACATCATAGCGGGGCGTGAGGATCACGACGGCGGGGAGGTCGTACCCCGCCGCGATCTGAGGATCGCCTACCTCGAACAGAGTCCGGTCTATCCGGCGGAGATGACGGTGCTGGAGGCCTGCTTCCACTCGGAAAATCCGGCGCTGAAGGCCATCGCCGAATACGAACGGGCGATCGAAGAGCCGTCGGGCGAAGGATTGCAGGAGGCGATGGCCCGCATGGACGCGCTCGAAGCGTGGGACTATGAACAGCGGGCCAAGCGGATTCTGTCGCGGCTGAAGATCCGCGACTTCGGACAGCGGGTCGGGACCCTTTCGGGCGGACAGCTCAAGCGCGTGGCGCTGGCCAACGTGCTGATAAGCGAGTCGGACCTGCTGATCCTCGACGAGCCGACCAACCACCTCGACACCGATATGACCGAGTGGCTCGAAGAGTATCTCACGGCAAGCGGCGCGGGGCTGCTGATGGTGACGCACGACCGCTACTTTCTGGACAAGGTGTGCAGCGACATCCTCGAAATCGAGGACCGGCAGCTATACCACTACGCGGGCAACTACTCCTATTATCTGGAGAAGAAGCAGGAGCGCGAGACGGCGCAGGCGGCCCGGCGGGAGAGCGAGACGAATCTCTACCGCCGCGAGCTGGAGTGGATGCGCCGCCAGCCGCAGGCGCGGGCGACGAAGGCCCGGTCGCGCATCGACGCCTTTCACGAGCTGGAAGCGCGCCTGCAATCGACGCGCAGCCGCGGCGAAGTGCGGCTCGACGTCAAGGCGTCGCGGATCGGGACCAAGATATTCGAAGCCAAGGAGGTCGGCAAACGGTTCGGCGAGCTGGTGCTCCTCGACAAATTCAACTACAACTTCACCCGCTACGAGAAACTGGGGATCGTGGGCGACAACGGCTGCGGGAAATCGACGTTCCTCAAACTGCTGACGGGGATCGAACGCCCTGACAGCGGGACGATCGAGGTCGGCGAGACGGTCCGCTTCGGCTATTACAGCCAGCAGGGGCTGGAGTTCGACGAGGGGAAGCGGGTGATCGACGTGGTGACCGAAATCGCCGAACAGATCGACTTGGGCGACGGACGGCGCATGAGCGCGTCGCAGTTCCTGCAGCACTTCCTCTTCACGCCCGAAACACAGTACAGCTTCGTGGCGCGGCTCAGCGGCGGCGAACGGCGGCGGCTGTATCTCTGCACGGTGCTGATGCGCAACCCCAATTTCCTGATTCTGGACGAGCCGACGAACGATCTGGACATCGTGACGCTCGGCATTCTGGAGGAGTATCTGCGCGCATTCAAGGGGTGTGTGATCGTAGTGTCGCACGACCGCTATTTCGTAGACAAGGTGGCCGACCACCTGCTGGTCTTCTGCGGCGGGGGCGAGATCAAGGATTTCACGGGCACCTACTCGGAATACGTGGCGTGGAAACGCGAATACGAAGCCGCACGCCACGCGCAGGAGGCGCAGGCGCGGCCCAAACCGCAGGCGGTGCGGACGCAGGCGGCGGACGGCGCGCCGCGCAAACTCTCGTACAACGAAAAGCGCGAGCTGGAGACGCTGGAGCGGGAGATTCCGGCGCTGGAAGCCGAAAAAGCGGCACTGGAGGAGTCGCTTTCGTCGGGTTCGCTCGGAGTGGACGAGCTGACGGCCCAGTCGCAGCGCATCGCGGAGCTGATCGGGCTGATCGACGAAAAGACGATGCGTTGGCTCCTTCTGAGCGAGCGGTAGTCGCCGGACGCAGAACGAAAAGCCGGGAAAACAGAGAACAGGCTAACAGAGCGGAAAAAACGGGCAGGCGGAAGAGCGGAGAACCGAGACGGGAGAAAAGCGGAAAACCGGCCGCAGCCGGGAAAGCGGGAAGCCGGCTGGGAACAGAAAAGCGCAAAGAACCGGACACGAATGGAAGAACGGGTAACCGGGCGCAGGCGGCAGAACGAAGACCCCGATAAACGGAAACCGGAAACCGGACGGAAGAAAAGCGGGAAACCAGCCGCAGCCGGGAAAGCGGGGAACCGGAGGGAAACAGAAAAGCGCAAAGAACCGGACACGAATGGAAGAACGGGTAACCGGGCGCAGGCGGCAGAACGAAGAACCGGATAAACGAAGAACGGAAACCGGACGGGAGAAAAGCGGGAAACCGACCGCGGCCGGGAAAGCGGGGACCGGAGGGAAACAGAAAAGCGCAAAAGGACGGATGCCGCCGGAAGGACGGAAAACCGAAGCGAAAGAGACCGGACGACTTATAAACGACAACGGCGGAGCCGAATGCTCCGCCGTTGTCGTCTTATCCGGGTTCGGCCGTCGAATCCGGCCGCCGGATTATTCGAGATTGAGCAGCGTCCGGTTTTCGAGGACCGTTTGCTGGGCTACGCGCTGGAGGTATTCGGCCTGTTCGGGCGGAAGACCCATCGTGCAGTCGGTCTGGTAGGGTTTGCCGTAGATGGTCGTGAAGATCACGTTGGCCGCGAGGTAGCTGCCCGGCAGCGCGGGGTGGAAACAATCCTGCGCATAGAGCACGCAGTCGGGACGTTCGGCCCGCACGCGGCGCCACGCCATGCCCACAGGGGCGCACCACGCGTCGTTGTCATAGGCCATTTCGAGGTAGCTCGTAATCAGCCGCTCCTGCATGGTCTCGTAGCGGTTGATGGGCGGATATTCCGGAATCGGAAAGCGGTTGCCGTTCTTGTGGCCCCACGTCATGTAGAAGATCACACGGGCGTCGGGTGAACCCGCATGCACGAGACTGTCGAGCGTGCGGGCCTGCGGATAGACCTCGCGGGCGACCTGCCGCGTCGGCATGGCGGGCGCGGAGCTTTGCTCCTGCAGGACGACGTAGTCCCAGCCGCCGGCGGCCAGCGCCTTCAGCAGTTTCTGATTCGTCAGGTGACCGGAGAAGCGTTCGCCGCCTTTGAGGAAGCGCGTGCAGGAGACCTTCACCTTCTGCGTCGCGGCGATCTGCTGCACGATGGCCGGCATGTCGTTGTAATAGGTATAGCTGTTGCCGACCCAGAGTACGCGCAGCGAATCGGCGTCTTTGGCCTGCCCGGCGAGGGGCAGCAGCAGGAACAACAGAATACGGAAGAGGTTTTTTGTCATATCGTTGAAGTTTTTAGGGTTTTCGGTCGGTGGTTCAGCCCTTCGGGGCCTTATGGTCGGCGGCGTATTTGCGGCACCACACGGCGATGCCGCACTCGCCGCACTTCGGGGCGCGGGCCGTGCAGACATAGCGGCCGTGGAGAATGAGCCAGTGATGGGCCACCGGCAGCAGGTGCGGCGGAATGTTCTTTTCGAGTGTCAGCTCGGTCTGAAGGGGCGTTTTGGAGTTGGTTGTCAGGCCGATGCGGTTCGAGACGCGGAAGACGTGCGTATCGACCGGCATCACCTCCTTCTGCCACAACACCGCGCCCAGCACGTTGGCCGTCTTGCGGCCCACGCCCGGCAGGCGCTGCATCTGCTGCAGATCGCTCGGCACCTCGCCGCCGAACTCCGAACAGAGCATGCGGGCCATGCCCGCGAGGTTGCGGGCCTTGTTGTTGGGATAGGAGATGCTCTTGATATAGGGGTAAATATCCTCGGCCGTGGCCGCGGCCATATCGAAGGGCGTAGGAAACGCCTCGAACAGCGCGGGAGTGGTCATGTTGACCCGTTTGTCGGTGCACTGCGCCGAAAGGATCACCGCCACCAGCAGCTGGTAGGGGTCGGTGTAGTGCAGTTCGCTCTCGGCCACGGGCATATGCTCCGAGAACCATGCGATTACGCCGTCGTAACGTTGTTTGGTCGTCATAAATGCTGTTTTTTACGTCGAAAAAGAATTTTCTTCACCAGAAAAATAGCCCCCTCCGGGCAGAAGACGAGCCGCGGCGTCCGCCGCAGATCGGCCCACCAGCGCGCGAGGTATTCGCCGACTCCCGCCCCTTTCCACGAGAGCAGCCAGAGTCCCACCACATGACGGCGGCGCAGAATGCGGAAGCGGTTGCGCGAAGCCGTGAAGCGTTCGTCGAACCAGAGGCTGGTCTCCATCGCCGAATCGCGGCTCGCAAGGCGTCCCCTGTAGGAATCTCCGTGGCTCACGCTCCCGACCATGCGCCGGTGCACGGCCGTCACGCGGTCTATGAAGCGTATTCGGGAACGGCAGGCGAACCACAGCCACATGGGCCAGTCGTCGGTCAGCCATTCGGGATGCTCCTCAGGGCAGATCTCGGCATAGTAGGCCGCGATCAGCTCACGGCGGGCCAGCGCCGTGCAGTTGGGGACCGAAATGCCGAGCAGCATCTGCTCGAAATCGGTATAGTGCCGGTCGGGATCGGATTTCAAGGTCCCTTCCGCCTGCCAGTATTCGTCGGCGCCCGTATAACACATGCCGCAACCGGGATCGGACTCCATCAGATCGGCCTGCATCTGCAGCTTGCAGGGGTCGGTCCACCAGTCGTCTCCGTCGCAGTAGGCCACGTATTTCCCGCGGCAGGCATCGAACGTGCGGCGGTAGTTGGCCCGCCAGCCGACATTGCGGGCGCCCGTCACCAGCCGCACGCGGCCGGGGTATTTCGCGGCGTATTCGCGGCAGATCTCCGCCGTCAGGTCCGTGCTGCAATCCTCGCCCAGCACCAGTTCGAAGTCGAACGAGGTCTGCTGGCTGAGCACGCTCTCGACGGCCTGACGCAGGTAGGGCGCGTGGTTATAGGTGGTCATGCAGACTGAAATGAGGGGGGGGGAAGTTTCCATCATCTCTACAGTTTGGTCAGCTTGGCGAATTTGGCCAGCAGGGTTTTCTCGCCCACGCTGTCGAAGGCCACGACCAGTTTGTGGTCGGTGGCGAGGGTCTCGATGCGCTGGACGATGCCGACGCCGAATTTGGGATGTTCGACGCGCTGGCCCACGGTGTAGTCGCCGCTGACGGGCATCGACGGCCCTACGGGCACGCCGCCGTCGACCGCCTGCCGCACGCCCACGCGGCGCATGCCGTCGGTCGAGGGGCGCGGCGTCTGGACGAGGGCCGGATCGGGTCTGCCCGCAGGGCGCGCGCCCTGCGGAGCCGCGGCGCGGGCGAAGCGCCGGGCAGGACCGGACTGGCCGTCGGCGGAACGCCCGCCGAAACTGCCGCCGCTGCCCCGGCCGCCGAAGCCGCCCTGCTGGCCGCCGAAGCCGCCCTGCTGACCGCCGTTATTGCCGCCTGCACGGTCGGCCTGCCGTTTCTGCTGGAAGCGGTAGTCGAAGCGGCGGCGCAGTTCGTCGATGGCCGAGGGGCCTTCGCCGTCCTGCGGGCGGCGCGGACGCTCCTCGCCGGCGTCGAAGTCGGCGCGGATATATTTGGGGTCGATCTCGCGCAGGAAACAGCTCGGACGCGAGAACTCCATATTGCCCCACTTGAAGCGCATCTCGGCATAGGAGATCGTCGCCTCGACCTTGGCGCGCGTCAGGGCCACATAGAACAGGCGGCGCTCCTCCTCGATGCCGTCGGGCGACTCGGCGGCCCGCTGCGAGGGGAAAAGGTTCTCTTCCAGACCGACGATATAGACGTATTTGTATTCGAGCCCCTTGGCCGAATGGACGGTCATGAGCGTCACCTTGTTGCGATCCTCAGGATCGTCCTTGTCCATGTCGGTCATCAGCATGACGTTCTGCAGCCACTCGTCGATGGTCGCCTCCTCGTCCTCCTGCCGTTCGCCGCTGCGGATCTCGGCGTCGCGCTGCTCCTTGAAGAGCTGCATCGAGTTGAGCAGCTCCTCGATATTGTCCAGCGCCGAGGTCGCCTCAGGGGTATTTTCGGTGCGGTAGGCGGCGATGATGCCCGAACGGGTGGCGATCTCCAGACCGAAGTCGTAAAGGCTCTTTTCGTTGCGGGCCAGAGACAGGCCGCGGATCATGGCGACGAAATCCGACACCTTGCGGGCGATGGTCTTCTGCACGGGATCGGCGGCGGGTTCGGCGACCAGCGTATCGACCGCCTCCCACATCGAGACGCCGCGCCCGGCGGCCAGCTCGGCGATGCGCTGGACGGTCGTGTCGCCGATGCCGCGCGCGGGATAGTTGACGATGCGTTTGAACGCCTCGTCGTCGCGCGGATTGATAACCAGCCGGATATAGGCCAGCATGTCCTTGACCTCCTTGTGGTCGTAGAACGAACTGCCCTTGTAGATGCGGTAGGGAACGCCCCGGCGGCGGAGGTTGTCCTCCAGCACGGCCGACTGGCTGTTGGTGCGGTAGAGAATCACCGCCTCGGACCACTCGTCGCCCGTCTGGCGGATCTTGTCGCGCAGGTCGGAGACGACCATTTCAGCCTCCTCGCGGTCGGTATAGGCTTTGAGGATGCGGATCGGCTCGCCCTTGTCGCCCTCCGAGAAGCAGTGTTTCTCCATGCGTTTGGAGTTGCGGACGATCACCGAGTTGGCCGCATCGACGATGGTGCGGGTCGAGCGGTAGTTCTGCTCCAGCTTGAAGACCATGGCGTCGGGAAAATCCTTCTGGAACGAGAGGATATTCTCGATCTTGGCCCCGCGGAAGGAGTAGATCGACTGCGCGTCGTCGCCCACGACGCAGACCTTCGAATGCAGCTGCGAGAGACGGCGGATGATGACGTACTGGGCGTAGTTGGTGTCCTGATACTCGTCCACCAGAATATATTTGAACTGCTCCTGATAGCGCGCCAGCACGTCGGGGGCGTCGCGCAGCAGGATGTTGGTCTGCAGCAGCAGGTCGTCGAAATCCATCGCGCCGTTGCGCTTGCAGCGCTGGCAGTAGATGTTGTAGATGTTGCCGAATTCGGGAATCTGCGCCTGACGGTCCTCGGCGGCGTAGACCGAATTGGCGAGGTAGGCGCCGGGGGTCACCAGACAGTTTTTGGCATAGGATATGCGCGAAGCCAAGAGGTTGGGCTTGTATTTCTCGTCCGGAAGGTTCAGCTCGCGGACGATGGTCTTCAGCAGGTTCTTGCAGTCCGAAGGTTCGTAGATGGTGAACGAATCGGGGAAACCGATGCGGTCGGCGTTCTCGCGCAGGATACGCGAAAAAACCGAGTGGAAGGTTCCCATGCGGATATAGCGGCTGCGGTTGTCGGGGATCATCTGCGCGATGCGTTCGCGCATCTGCTCGGCGGCCTTGTTGGTAAAGGTGAGCGCGAGGATGTTGAAGGGAGCCACGCCCTGCTCGATCATATAGGCGATGCGCGAGGTCAGCACCCGCGTTTTGCCCGAACCCGCGCCCGCGATAATGAGCGACGGGGCGTCGTAATTCACGACGGCGGCGCGCTGAGCGGGGTTCAGGCCTTGTAAAATAGGTGATTCTTTGGATTCCATGACGGCAAAGTTAATAAGAATTGAATAAGTTTTTTTCAAAGAAAATAATATCTTTGCATTGTAAACGTTAAAAAACTAAATCCGACGGCAATACGGCGACATGCTCTCTGCGCCCGCAGTCCGGGGCCGGGATTTTCGGGCTGAGCATGCAGGCCGAATGTGCGGACCGGGTTTGTCGGGCAGCATGTGCGGAACCGGGGTTGCCGGCAGAGTATGCGGGGCCGGATTTGCCGGGCCGGACATGCAGGGCGCGGAAAAGAGGTAATGAAATTCAACAATATAAAACAATGAGCGAAGTCATCAACATCAAGGAACTCAACGAGCGCATCGAACGCGAAAGCGTCTTCGTGGATACGCTCCGTACGGAAATGGGCAAGGTCATCATCGGCCAGAGCCATCTGGTAGACACGCTGCTGATCGGCCTGCTGTCGAACGGCCATATTCTGCTGGAAGGCGTGCCGGGACTGGCCAAGACGCTGGCCATCACTACGCTGGCGAAGGCCGTGGACGCCGCCTTCTCGCGCATACAGTTCACCCCCGACCTACTGCCGGCCGACCTGATCGGTACGCTGATCTACTCGCAGAAGAACGAGGAGTTCGTCGTCAAGAAAGGCCCCGTATTCGCCAACTTCGTGCTGGCGGACGAAATCAACCGCTCCCCGGCCAAGGTGCAGTCGGCACTGCTGGAGGCCATGCAGGAGCGTCAGGTGACCATCGGCGACAACACCTATCCGCTGCCGCAGCCCTTTCTGGTGCTGGCCACGCAGAACCCGCTGGAGCAGGAGGGAACCTACCCGCTGCCCGAAGCGCAGGTGGACCGTTTCATGCTCAAAGCCAAAATATCCTACCCCAAGAAGCAGGAGGAGCGCGACATCGTGCGCATGAACCTCGCCGGGGGAGGACTCCCCGCCGTCAACAAGGTCATCTCGCCCGAAGACATCGTCAAGGCCCGCAAGGTCGTGGAGGACGTCTACATGGACGAGAAGATCGAGAAATACATCATCGACATCATCTTCGCCACGCGCGAGCCGGCGGAGTACAACCTCCAGAAGCTCCAGAACCTGATCGCATACGGCGGTTCGCCCCGTGCGTCGATCTCGCTGGCCAAGGCCGCACGCGCCTACGCCTTCATCCGCCGCCGCGGGTACGTCATTCCCGAAGACGTGCGCGCCGTATGCCACGACGTGCTGCGCCACCGCATCGGCCTGACGTACGAAGCCGAGGCCGAGAACATCACCTCGGAGGAGATCATCACCGACATTCTCAACAACGTAATCGTACCCTAACGATGCAGCAGACCGAGAACGATATTCTGAAACGCGTCCGTAAGATCGAGATCAAGACCCGCGGTCTTTCGAACGAGATCTTCGCCGGAAAGTACCATACGGCTTTCCGCGGACGGGGCATGTCGTTTTCCGAAGTCAGGGAGTACCGCGCGGGCGACGACGTAAGGGACATCGACTGGAACGTGACGGCCCGGTCGCGCAAACCCCACATCAAAATCTACGAGGAGGAGCGCGAACTGACGATGATGCTTCTGGTGGACGTCTCCGCATCGCGCATGTTCGGATCGACGGACCGCCTGAAGAAGAACATCATCACCGAAATCGCCGCCGTGCTGGCCTTCTCGGCCGCGCAGAACAACGACAAGGTAGGCTGCATCTTCTTCTCGGACAAGGTCGAGAAGTTCATCCCCCCGAAGAAGGGGCGCAGCCACATCCTGATGATCATCCGCGAGCTGGTGGGCTTCCGGCCCGAATCGACCGGCACGAAGCTTTCGGAGCCGGTGCGGTTTCTGACCAACGTCAACAAGAAACGCTGCACGACCTTCATCCTCTCGGACTTCATGGATTCGTCGAAGGACAAGGCCGCGCTGGACGACGCGCTGAAGATCGCCGGGGGCAAGCACGATCTGGTGGGCATCCGCGTATACGATCCCCGCGAGACGGAGCTGCCCGACGTGGGCATCGTCGAGCTGAAGGACGCCGAGAGCGGCCGCAAGGTATGGGTGGACACCTCGTCGCGGGCCGTGCGGGAGCACTACGCCCGGACGTGGGAGCGACGCAGCGCCGAGATCGACTCGACGCTCAAGCACAACCGCATCGATTCGACGATGATCTCGACCGACGGCGATTACGTGGCCGAACTGTTAAAACTGTTCAAACAGCGATGAAACGACTTTTTGCAATAGCACTGCTCCTTGCGGGCGCGGCCGTCCGGGCGCAGAACGCACCGACGGTCACGGCGCGCATCGAGCCGGACAGCATCATGATCGGCGACCGGTTCGACCTGACGGTCGAGGTGGACAAGGATCTGGTGCAGGTGGTGCAGTTCCCGGAATTCGAAAACAAGGAGGGAAGCCCCCTCGAACTGGTCAAGGACCACCCGATCGACACGCTCGAACGCGACGGACGCCACCTCAGGCTGCGCAAGCGCTACACGCTGGCGGCGTTCGAGGAGGGTAAGTGGAACCTCGGACTGCCGGCCGTGCTGTATGCCGACAAGAACATCGTCGATACGCTCCGGGCGCGCGACTCGCTCTATCTGGAGGTGGCCACGTTCCAGATCGACTCGACCTCGCAGTCGATCTACGACCTGAAACCCCAGCGCAACCTGCCGTTCCGCTTCGCGGAGGTCAGCGGATACGCCAAATGGGGCGTGCTGGCCCTGCTGCTGGCACTGGTGGCGCTCTATGCGCTCAAGCGCATTCTGGCCCGTTACGGCAAGGGGCTGGGCGACCTGTTCAAGCCCGCGCCGCCGCAGCCGCCCCACGTGGTGGCGATCAAGGCCCTCGAAGCGCTGCACAACCAGAAACTATGGCAGAACAACAGGCACAAGCAGTATTATTCGGGACTGACGGACATCCTGCGCACCTACATCGCGGCGCGCTGGGGCGTGGGCGCCATGGAGATGACCTCCGACGAGATCATCGAGGCGATGCGCAGCGAAGAGCTGCCCGACAAGGCCCGGATGGACCTTACGGCGATCCTGCGCGACGCCGATCTGGTGAAGTTCGCCAAGGCGACGCCCGACGGCGAGCAGAACGAAGCCGACTACCTGAAGGCGTTCTATTTCGTCGAGGAGACCAAGCTCGTCGTCGAAGAGGAGGAGCCGGAGCAGCCGGACCCGATGCAAAACCAAAATGCGTAACAAGATGTACAGACTCCTATATATCGTATTTCTCTTTGCCGCCCTCGGCGCTTCGGCGCAGGACATGCCCGAACGCAGCGAGGTGCGCCGCGGCAACCGGCAGTACAACAAGGGCAATTACGAAAAGAGCATCGAGCGTTACGAGCGGGCTTTGGAGGCCGCACCCGAATCGTTCGAGGCCCGTTACAACCTCGGAAACGCGCTCTACAAGGCCGAACGGTTCGACAAGGCCGAGCAGACCATGCGGCAGGCGGCGGCCGATACGCTGCGCACGGACGACGAGCGCGCCCAAGCCTTCTACAACCTCGGAAACGCGCAGTTCAAGCAGCAGAAATACAAGGAAGCGCTCGAAAGCTACAAGCAGTCGCTGCGGCTGAATCCCTCGGATCAGGAGGCCAAATACAACTATGCCTACACCAAGCGTCTGATCGACGACGAGAACGGCGGCGGTGGCGGCGGTGACGACAAGAATCAGGACAAAGACCAGAACAAGGAGCAGCAACAGGGCGGTCAGGACCAGCAGAACGGCGATCAGCAGAAAGACGACCAACAGAAGGACGACAAGGGGCAGGGCGACGACAAGGAGCAGCAGGGCGACCCGCAGCAGAACCCCGCGCAGCCCGACAAGGAGCAGGAAGGCGATCAGCAGGGAGAGCCGCAGCCCGTTCCGGCCGGCATTTCGCCGCAGGAGCAGGAGCAGATGCTCGACGCCATTCAGGCGCAGGAGGACCGCACGCAGGACAAACTCAAGGAGAAGCAGGGCGTCGTGGTGCGCGGATCGAAAAACTGGTAAAAAAGAGGAACTATGCATTTCGCATCACCATATTATCTGTGGCTGTTGTCGGCGCTCGTGCCGATGATCGCCTACTACGTGTGGCGTACGCTGCAGGGCGGCGCGTCGATCCAGATTTCGAGCGTCGAAGGGGTCGTGCGCGCGCCGAAGACCGTACGCTACTGGCTGCGGCATCTGCCGTTCGCACAGCGGCTGGCGGCGCTGGCCCTGCTGATCGTGGCGCTGGCGCGCCCGCAGGACGTCGAGCGTCTTTCGCGCACGAACACCGAAGGTATCGACATCATGCTGGCCATCGACGTTTCGGGTTCGATGCTGGCACGGGACTTCCGCCCCGACCGCATCACGGCGGCCAAGGAGGTGGCCGGATCGTTCATCGCGGACCGTTACGGCGACCGCATCGGACTGGTGGCCTTCGCGGGCGAAGCCTTCACGCAAAGCCCGCTGACGACGGATCAGGGAACGCTCCAGACGCTGCTGGCACGCATCCGCAGCGGACTGATCGAGGACGGCACGGCCATCGGCAACGGACTGGCCACGGCGATAAACCGCCTGCGCGAGAGCGAAGCCAAGTCGAAGGTCATCATCCTGCTGACCGACGGCGTGAACAACCGCGGCGAGATCGCGCCCCAGACGGCGGCCGAAATCGCCAAGGCGCAGGGCATCCGCGTCTACACCATCGGCGTCGGCACCGAGGGCATGGCCCCCTACCCCGCCGTGGACATCTACGGCACGCCGACCGGAGGAACCGTCATGGCGAAGGTCGAGATCGACGAGAAAACCCTCAGGTCGATCGCCGAGCAGACCGGCGGACAATATTTCCGCGCCACGGACAAGGCCAAGCTCAAGGCCATTTACGACCAGATCAACCAACTGGAAAAGAGCAAGGTGGAAGTTACGGAACACGTCACCTACCACGAGCAGTTCCTGCTCTGGGCACTGGCGGGTCTGGGGCTGCTCGTGCTGGAGTTCCTGTTCTCGAATCTGGTGCTGAAAAGAATACCGTAAAACGTAATTTGCAATGTTTAGATTCGCAAATCCGCAATATTTCTGGCTGCTGCCGGTCATACCCGCGCTGATCCTCCTCTTCTGGCTGGCGGCGCGCAACCGCCGCAGGCGGCTGGAACGCTTCGGGCGCATGCAGGTATTGGAAGAGCTGATGCCCGAAGTATCGACCGGGCGCGTGACGCTCAAATTCATCCTCTTCTGCACGGCGGTCACGCTGCTCATACTGGCGGCGGCACGCCCGCAGTTCGGGTCGAAACTCCGCGAGGAGAAGACGCAGGGCGTCGAGATGATGCTGGCCGTAGACGTCTCGAACTCGATGCTGGCCGAAGATTTCGAACCCAACCGGCTGGAGAGGACCAAATACGCCATCAACAAGCTCTTCGACGGTCTGCATCAGGACCGCGTCGGGCTGATCGTCTTCGCCGGGGAGCCGAAGGTGCAGCTGCCGATCACCTCGGACTACCGCATGGCCAAGGCCTTCGCCAAGCGCATCGACCCGTCGCTGGTGCCGGTGCAGGGCACGGCCATCGGCAAGGCGCTGTCGCAGGCCCTGATGTCGTTTTCGGGCGAAACCGAGGAGAACCACAGCCGCGTCATCATCCTCATCACCGACGGCGAGAACCACGAGGACGACGCACTGGCGGCCGCACGGCACGCCGCGGAGATGGGCATACGGATTTACACCATCGGCATCGGCACGCCCGAAGGCGCCCCGATTCAGATCGGCGGCGAATTCATCAAGGACGAGAAGGGCGACATGGTCGTTTCGAAGCTCAACGAGGAGATGCTGGCCCAGATCGCCGACATCACGGGCGGCGCCTATGTCCGTTCGAGCAAGCAGTCGATCGGTCTCGACGAGATCGTGAAGAGCATCAACGAAATGGAGCAGAGCGAGTTGTCGGTGATGCGCTTCGAAGAGTTCAACGAACAGTACCAATACCTGCTGCTCGCGGCAATCGTGTTGCTGCTGGCGGAGTTCCTGCTGCTCGACCGCCGCAATCCGCTGCTGGCGCACCTCAACATCTTCAGGGAATAACTTACTTCGGAAAGAATTTTATCCGTAAAAAATACGGTAAAGGGGGAGACGATGATGCGTCTCCCCCTTTGCCGTTTGCCGCATTCGGAGCAATAAAAGACAAACGAAATCCCGTATGGTGCGAAGGCTCGCCGTGTCAATATTTAACAATAAAACAAACAGGCAAGAGACTTTACATCACCCGCTGCACCCCCGGATCACCCCCTTCAGAAGAGCTTGCAAGGCAACTTTAAACAAAAAATCCGGAGAAAATGCAGCAGAAATCATCAATTTTACTATATTTGAAGCGATCACTCAGTTCTTTTAAACCAATTTCTTTAAAAGCCTTGCCATGAAAAAAATTCTTCTGATGATTGTGCCGCTAATGGCACTGATCGGATGTTCGTACGACGATACGGACATCCAAAAACGGTTGGACGACCTCGACGGTCAGCTCACCGAACTGCAGGCGCTCGTCAAGGCGCTCAACTCCGACGTCACAACACTCAAGGAGCTTGTCGCCGGGAAACGGTTCATCTCGGACGTACAGCCCGGTGAAGACGGCGGCTACGTCATCACGCTGGTCACCGCGGCCGGCGAGACCTCGACGATCACCATCAGCGACGGAAAAGACGGGACTTCGTCGGTCATCGGGGTGAAACAGGATTCCGACGGTGTCTACTACTGGACGCTCAACGGCGACTTTATCCTCGACAACGGCAAAAAACTTCCCGTATCGGGCGTCACCCCCGAATTCAAGATCGAAAACAGCCATTGGTGGGTATCCTACGACAACGGCGCGACGTGGACCGACTGCGGACAGGCCCAGACGGACCAGAATCTGTTCAAGTCTGTCGCCACGAGCGAGGACGGCAAGCTGGTTTACCTGACGCTGGCCGACGGAACGGTGCTGACGTTCGAGTTGTACGTGCAGTTCGGCATCGCGTTCGACACCGCCTCGGCGACGATCCGCGTGGGCGAAACGGCGGAAATTCCCTTCACGCTGACCGGAGCCGACGCCAAAACCGACATTCAGGCCCTCGCTGACGGCGCATGGAAGGCCGAAGTGAAACGCACGGGCAACGAAGGCGGAACGATCGCCGTGACGGCTCCCGGCAACAGCTCGACCGGCAAGGTCATCGTGCTGGTCAGCGACGGCGACGCCAAGACGCTGATGCGCACGCTGACATTCGTGTCGGGCGTGCTGAACGTCTCGACCTCCTCGAAGGAGGCGACGGCCGCAGGAGGCCCCGTAACGGTCGAGGTGGAGACCGATCTGGATTACACGGTAGCGATTCCCGAAGCCGCGAAAGCATGGATTACGCTGGCAGAGACGAGGGGGGGGGAGATTCGGACCGAAACCCTGACCTTTAACGTCGCGGCCAACACGGAAACCCAGTCCCGCAGCGCCAACATCGAGCTGGTGGCGGGAGAGACGGTGATCGAAACCATCCTGATCTATCAGGAAGCCTATTACGACCCGGCCCAGATGGTGCTCAAGGTCGAAGCGAAGGAATACAGCAGCAGCGCCTACAACAACAAGGTCTACCTGCCCCTCTACGGCGCCGTGGACGTCACGGTCAACTGGGGCGACGGCCAGAGCGAGCCGGTCGCAGCCACGATCTCGACCGCGGCCGCGATGGTGAACCACACCTACGCCGAATCCGGCATCTATTACGTAACCATAAGCGGAACCACGGAGAAACTCTCCGGAAGACTCACCAACAAAACCGTGGCTCCCGCCATTCTCGAAGTCAGACAATGGGGCAAACTCGGCATGACGACGCTGGATTACGCCTTCGCGAACACCTCGCTCGTAACCGTGCCCCAGCCCGAAGAGGACGCCTTCGCCGCCGTCACTTCGGTCGAAAACATGTTCTCAGGGTGTACGAAGCTCGAAACCGTGCCCGAAGGACTGCTGGCCGGCGCGCCCGAAATCACCTCGGTCGCCTCGATGTTCTACAACTGCACGGCGCTAAAGAGCGTCCCGGAAAAACTCTTCGAAAAGACGACAAAAGCCACCTCGGCATCCGGCCTGTTCAGCGGCTGCAAGGCGCTGGAAAGCGTTCCGGCAGGACTGCTGGCCGACATGCCCGCCCTGACCAACCTCGGAAGCATCTTCAACAACTGCGCATCGCTCAAGAGCGTTCCCGAAACATTCTTCGCCAACCAGACGGAAGCGAACAGCCTCACGTCGGGATTCTTCGGCTGCGCGGCGCTCGAAACCCTGCCCGCAGAGCTGTTCCAGAACATGACCAAGCTCACCAACGTCGCGTCGCTGTTCAAAGGGTGTGCAAACCTCAAATCACTCCCCGAAGGGCTGTTCGACACCCTCACGGAAGCGACGAACATGAACAGTCTGTTCAGCGGCTGCAAGACGCTGGAGACCATTCCCGTCGATATTTTCAAGAACATGACCAAAATCACCACGGCCAGCTATCTCTATGAAGGGTGTATCAAACTGACCGAATTCCCCTCGCTGAAGCACTGCGTCGCGCTGAAAACGATTCCCGCGCTCTGGAAAGACTGCACGCAGCTGGAAACGGCGCCTGCGGACTACTTCCCGGAAAGCGTGAAAAACGGCACGTCCGCCGCTTACCTGTTCAGCGGCTGTACGTCGCTCAAGACCGTTCCCGAAGACATGTTCCGCCATTTCGAAGGTACGACCATCATCAGCGAAATGTTCCTCAACTGCACGTCGCTCGAATCGCTGCCCGTAACCATTTTCGACAGCATGAAAAAAATCTCGACGGCGAGCAAAACCTTCAGCGGCTGCACCGCCTTCACCGGCGAATCGCCCTACACGATGGTGCAGGACGGCGAGCAGCAGGTCAAGGTGCACCTCTACGAACGCACGAATTACCCCGACATCTTCGGCGCCAAGATCTTCACCTCGGCCAGCAGTTACAAGGATACCTTCAAGGGCTGTACGCAGATGGCCGATTACGCCGATATTCCGATCCCGTGGGGCGGCATCAGCGACGGCACGAAGGCCAAGCCGACGCTCACGCTGACGGCTGCGCCCGCCGAAGGCAAGGAGTACTTCCAGCTGTCGGGCACCGTCAAGAGTACGGAGATGAAATCGGGAAAGGTTCTCTGCACGACGAAAGCGCTGCTCCCGGAACTGATCGAACAAATGGGCGAGCTTGAAAAAGTGATGAACCGCTACGGCAACCCCATCAGTTCGGCGGCTGTGACGCAGGCGAATTCGGAAACCGGAGCCACGTTCTATTTCAACGTCGATGCTGATACAGAATACATCTTCCTCGCATCGGGCACCAACGCCCACGGCACGACCATCGAACAGACCGAGGTGAAGATCCCGGCCGTACCGACGGGCGAGGCCGACTACGAGCGTTATATAGGCACTTGGACCGTGACCTCGACCTCGTCGGAAATCAACAAACAGCCCCAGACATACACCGTGGAGATCACGCCCTACCGCACCAACGAAAGCTTCAGGGTCAAGGGCTGGGGCATCACCACGCTGGGCGACGACTACCCCTTCCTGCTCAAATACAACGAGGACGGCAACGTCACGATTCCGACGTTCGACCCGCAGGGCATGTACGGCCTGACGGCATACGTATACCTTAGGTATCATTTCAACGATCCCACGCAAACGCCGCCCTACCCGATCTACACCACAGATCAGGAGCTGATCGCGGGCAGTTATGACATAGGCAGTAACTCAGTGCTGTTCGAAGGCCGGAAGTTCACCTATAACGGGACCGAATACACCGTATGCGGCATCGACTACGCCATCTATTCGGGCGGTCAGTATGTCATTTGGCCGGATCTCTTCAAGGCCGGATATACGCTGCAGGATTATGCGATCGGGCCTTACACGATGACCAAAAATTCGGCGTCCGTAACGAAGTCCGAAGTCAAGGCCGAAACCGGCATCGCGCCGCTCGCCGGAGCGGAGATGCCGAAAACCGCAACCCCGACGGGCGTACAGCGGCTGATCCGCAAGTAACGACACACCTAAGGTCCTCAGGGACCCGTCAAAAAGAGGGATGCGGCCTGACGGCCGCATCCCTTTTCGCAAAACGGACGCAACGCGACGGTTACTCGACGATGATTTCGTCGGTGAAGATCCAGCCGCCGGGACGGCCGTTGTGACGGGCTTTCAGGCGAACGTAACGCGCCTCGGTCTGGCCCGTCCAGCCGAACTCCCTGTAGCAGTCCTGCTTGAATTCGACCGGAATGTCGTTCCCGACCGTGGCGAGGGGCGTGAAGCGCTCGTTGTCGTCCGAGACCGAAAATTCGACCGCACGGGGCATCCAGATATCGGCGTAGAAGCCCTGCATGAAATCGGCGGCGATGCGCCGCACGGGCTGCCGCTCACCCAGATCGACGACCAGATCGACATCGGTGTCGAGCCAGCCCAGCCAGCGTCGGTCGCCGTAGTTCCAGCCGCCGCGCAGTCCGTCGGTCAGCGAGCCGTCGCCCGCAGCGGCGTATTTGGGACTGTAGGGCGTATGGTAAATCACGGTCTTGCCGGTCGAAAGGCAGCGGAGGGGTTCGAGCGATTCGGGACGCGGCCCCACGGCGTTCTTCTGATCGAAGGGGTGGTATCCGCGCTCCTGAAGCCATGCCACGGCGTCGAGCGCACGGGCATAAAAGTCGTCGTAATCCTTCCTTTCAGGCGCACTCCACCCCACTTCGGCGACGGCCAGCAGGCGCGGCCACATCATATGCTCGGCATGCTCGGCGGTCGGGACGTGCTCGCACCAGAGGTTGCCCTGCACGCCGAGGATCATCGGCACGACCTGAGCGCCGAGCGAATCGGGAGCCGGATCGTAGGAATAGGCCTGTTCGAGGGTCAGGAACGCCGCGGCGGCGACCGGTTCGGTCGTGGGATCGTCCTGACAGAAGTCGAGGTAGCAGTAATTCGAAGGGGTCATGACGGCATGATGTCCGGCGGCGGCAGCGGCGATGCCGCCCTCGGTGCCGCGCCACGACATGACCGTGGCGTCGGGCGCAAGCCCCCCTTCGAGAATCTCGTCCCAGCCCAGCAGGCGGCGGCCCTTGGCGTTGAGGAAGGTCTCGATGCGGCGGATCATGTAGCTTTGCAGCTCATCGACGTCTTTCAGCCCCTCTTTGCGCATCCGCGCGGCGCATTTGGGGCAGGTGCGCCAGCCCTGCTTCGAAGCTTCGTCGCCGCCGATGTGGATATACTCCGAGGGGAAGAGTCCGATCACCTCGGAAAGGACGTTTTCGAGGAATTCGAACGTCTGTTCGTTGCCGATGCAGAAGTCGGAATTGACATAGGGTTTCCCGCTGCACGAAAGTTCGGGGAAGACGGCCAGCACCTCCTCGCTGTGGCCCGGCATCTCGATTTCGGGGATCACCTCGATATGCAGGGCGCGGGCGTATTCGACCACCTCGCGGATTTCGTCCTGCGTATAGTAGCCGCCATCGGCCGCCGGATCGTCGCGGCGGCAGTAGCGTTTGCCGCCGAAGTTCCACCCCTCCCAGTCGGGATAGGGCCGCCATGCGGCGATGTCGGTAAGGACGGGGTATTTCTTGATCTCGATGCGCCAGCCGGCGCCGTCGGTCAGGTGCCAGTGGAAGCGGTTGAATTTGTAGCGGGCCAAGAGGTCCAGCTGCCGCTTGACGAACTCCTTGTCGCGGAAGTGGCGCGAGACGTCGAGCATGAAGCCCCGGTAGCCGAAACGCGGAGCGTCCTCGATCACAACGGCCGGAATCCGGCGGCCGCAGCGTTCGGCCAGCTGGCCCAGCGACTGAAGTCCGTAGAAGAGTCCGGCGGCATCGGGCGCCGTGACGGTGATTTTTCCGCGGGCGACGTCGAGGCGGTAGCTTTCGGGCGCGCCGCCCTCGGCAAGCAGCAGGTAGAGAACGGGGATGTCGTCCCCGGCGGCTTCGGCGAAAGAGACGGGGAAAAAGCCGTCGCCGGAGCGCCGCATCCACGCCTCAAGGTCGGCCTTGGCCTGCCCTTCGAGGTTGGTCGCAAAGAGCAGCGTCGAGGGCATCCGGAAGGCGCCGTCGCCCCACGCCACCTGCTGCGGAGCGGGGATAATACCCGTCGAAAGGTCGCCGCGAGAGTTCCCGCATGCCGCGAAAAGCATGCATGCGGCGGTGAAAAGCAAAAGTCGTGGTTTCATCGGTAAGTTTTATGGTGATAAGTTCGGTTCTTCGTACAAAGATAACACAATCCGGCGCCGCGTCAAATAAATTTGCCGCCGCCGGAGAGAGTATCGCCAAGCCGGGATTCATCTCCGCCGGAAGCAAACGGTCCGCCGGGAATAAAAAGCGGAATAAAAAGAAGCCGTGCCCCGGCGGCAGTCTCCTGCACCGGCCGCACGGCTTCCGTTCAGCGGATCGGAACGATATCCGAAAGGCGGATTACATCCACTTGGTGTCCATCATCCTCGGATTGGAGCTGCCGCCCACGGCGTCGTAGCCGTGGCCCGTAAGGTCCTTGACGATGTTGCCGCCGCCGTCCTTGGCCTCCCAAGCGTTCATACGCCAGTAAGCCAGCAGGCCGTCCGATTCCGGATTGACATAATTCATGTTGTTCGATATCTCGGCCTCAGTCAGCGCACGCGTCCAGACCCGGCACTCAGCGACATAAC
This sequence comes from Alistipes finegoldii DSM 17242, assembly GCF_000265365.1. Taxonomy (NCBI): domain Bacteria; kingdom Pseudomonadati; phylum Bacteroidota; class Bacteroidia; order Bacteroidales; family Rikenellaceae; genus Alistipes; species Alistipes finegoldii. The sequence goes on along the minus strand of NC_018011.1, from coordinate 1,739,988 downwards.
CATTGAGCGGACGTCCACCGCCATAAGAAGCGCCGAGATAAAAACCGCCCGAATTATCGCTCGACAAGTTGATGGTCTCCCCCTGTGTCGCAACACCAGTAACATACACGCCGTCGATAAAAATATCCCAACTCTTCCCCGACCATACGGCAGCTACATGATACCACTTGCCCGTATCAAAAGGTTTAGAGGTCGCAGCAGGCTGATAATCGCCATGGCAGATCTGAAGAACGTTCTTGGGGACCTTCACGTCTCCGAAGCGGACACCGCACTCGCCCTCAATACCCATAATCGAACTAATATAAGGATCATAATTCTGGAATCCGTCCATATAGACACGGGCTTCAAGCGTTATGGCTTTGAGTGCAGCAAGATTGGCGTCTTCCTGAAACGACGGCACTTTATAAATGTTACTTGATCCGAGGTAGATAGCCTTACTGATAACCGGTGTTTTTAATACTATGAAAAGTGTCCGAGAAGGTTCCAAAACGGCAAGACCGCTGTTTTCGATCCGCTCGATGCTCACGGGCATGCAGTAGGTCGTACCCTCCTGAAAGTCATCGAGTGACGTGACGGTAAAATCGACCTCCGAGGAGCGACTGTAACCGGCCGAGATCACCACTTCGTCACCGCTGAGCGTATAACTGTCTGCGGGGGGCATAACATAATTTTTCTGGTATTTGGCATTATACTCCTCCAGCAGGTCGGGGCGCAACGAAATCTTGATTTTGGTATCCTTATTCACAGGCACCGAGGAGGAGACCGAAATCTCCGTTCCGGCCGGGGGCGTATCGATGGTAACCGACTTGGAAACCGTCTTCTGCGCATCGGTCATGTAGGCCACCGGATGGATTTCCGCCGTCTCCTGACAGCCGCAGAGAGCAGCCGCAGCGAGGAGGAAAGGGGCGATTAAATATTTCAGTTTCATAACATACATTTTTTTCTGGTTAATAAATCGCTAGTTGGCCGGGCCGTAGATTTCGGCTTCGTTCATGCTCGTCCAGCCCGTTACAAGACCCACGTAAACCCGGATATAGCGGGCTTTGACCGTTCTCTTGAATTTGACCCACTTCCAGTTGTCGGACAGCACCGGAGTGAAGGGAACGCCGGCCGAAAGGCTGTACCAGACATTGCCGTCTTCGCTGTAGGTGAGGTCGGTGCACTGCGGTTCGGAATCCTGATAGTGGATATGCCAGCGCAGGCCGGTCACGTCGTTGACTTCGCCCATGTCGATGGTGAAGTTGCCGCCGTTGCCCCACGAATAGGAAGCGCTGTTTGCATACCAGCAGTTGGCGTCGAGCTTGCCGTCGAACATGGCCGCTTTCTGCGCGGCGGAGTCGCAGTTCCAAACACCGGTGGCGCCGCTCGTCGCAGTACCCTGACAGCAGGTGATCGTCCATGCCGAGGTCGGAGCGATCTTCGAGCCGTCGAGCGTCGTCGCGCCGATTTCGACATCCATCGCGACCTTCGTAACGAAGATATAATGTACGGAGCCCTCCTTGACGGCATATCCGGCATCCGAAATAGGACTGATCACCACCGGAATCAAATAATACCCCTTTTCGATTGACTTAGGATCAAGCGTAATCGTCGCATCGGGAGAGAACACCTGATTTTCGGCGCACTGGATCGGCTCCATCTTAACCAACGACGGATCGACGGTCTCATATTCCGTACCGTTCTCATCGTTATAAACGGCTACGAGCGAATTATCCACACCCAGCGTCAACTGCATACCGCTTACAACGGGACGCGAGAACGACAACGAAACTTTATCCTGCATCGTTCCGGTCACCGAACCATCGTCCTCGACAACGAACGAAAAGTTGGAAGATTGGTTACTCGAAAAAGCCACATCGATAGGCGTTTTCCAGCCTCCGGCAGGATTGGCCATCTGAATCGCATTGCGCATAAATTGGTACGGCATGGCCGAATTACCGTATTCGTACTCCATATGGTATGCACCGAATCCGGCGCCGGCACCCTGCGTGGGATTAAAGGTCGCCATACCGTAAAGAGACGGCATCCTATTACCTTCGCGGTCCGTAAAATCCACACCGCCAGTTTTCCAATAAGACTCAAAATTCTCGGCAAAGATATACTGTTCAGGCTTCCAGCCTTTTGCATCGGCATTATTGAAGCGATTTTGCAGATCGGTATAACCAGAAGAAGCATACGCCTGCACGATACCATAGTCGAAACAATCCACAACCGAACGATCCACCGCATAAGGCACGCCATCGATTATCAGCAGGCGTCCGGTACCAGATTTCGGACCGACATACTTGCTCATGGCATTGATCAACTTGGTAAACAGAGCATTGTCATGTCCGACAAAAGGCCCTGATGCACCATAGCCCGGCTCATAGTCGATATCGATGCCGTCGTACTGATACTTGTCCATCGAGTCTTTGCAATAGGCTTTTGCATAAGCTTCAATGGCCTCGTCGGTATATTCACCGTTGCCGATTTCAAGGAACGGTTCGGGCAGTTTATCCGAAAAAATCGTATAGGTCACTTTCGTACCCAACGTTTTCTGAACGAACTCCTTATCGGCCATTTGCTGGGGCGTGAGCGTGTGCCACTGGCTCCAGATCGAGATGATGTCCATCGAGTCTGGGGCGCTGATCAGACGCGACTGATAGGACGCGCCGACGGCCGTCCACGAACCGTACCAGCCGAAAGCCAGTTTGTGTTTGGTCTGCTTGTAGGCGCGGAGATTCTGGTAATAGGCATTGTCGCGCAGGATCGGCGACTGCTGGTCCGGATGCTGGATATTGATCCGCTCAGGCGTCGTCTCCTTCGTACAGGAGGCCACCGCGGCCGCCAGCACGAGACAAACTACTGCATGTTTCAATATATTTTTCATAGTTTACTCAGGTATAGTTTCAGGTTACTAATTCTTTTTGTCCCACCACAGCTTCGTGCCGCCGTTGTCAGGACCGCCGAGCAGTTTGACGGCCTCCTGCACGGCCGCGCCGTTGTTGGAGTATTCCGACTGCGGGAAGACCATGCGGCGGATCTGCTTGTTGGTATCGACGCCGCTGGTCGGATAGTTGGAGCGTACGGGGAAAATCAGGGGATAACCCGTACGACGGAATTCGGACCAAGCCTCGGTGCCGTTGGGGAACATGGCGATCCATTTCTGGGTGATGATGCGCTCAAGCTGCTCCTCTTCGGAAGCGCCGGCGTTCCATTTGATCGTAATCTTGCCCAAGGCCGAAATATTATACTTGGTATTGGCGGCCGAAACGTCGGTGAAGTCGGTCGGTTTGCTCGTTTCGTCGGCGGCATACCTTGCGGCGGCATCGGCGCTCAGGCCGTTTTCGAGGAACGACAGCTCGATACCCTTGTTATAGAACTCCTCGGCGGTACCGCCCATCTCGGCCGTCCAGCCGCGCATGGCACCTTCGGCGCGCAGGAACGCGACTTCCGAGGCCATCATCCAGCGCAGGGGCGAATCGGTGGATTTCTCCTGTACGTTGGGCGCGGACATGGCCTTGTAATCATCCTGCTGGGGATTGGGCATTCCGTTGGCTACACCGCGGTATTCGCCCTTGTTGTCGCCTTCGGTGACAGGCTGGAAATAAACCGGAAGACGCGGGTCGTTGTAACCGTTGAGGTAGGAGTCCATCGAAGCGCCCATGCGGGTGTCGCTATAGCCGTTCCAGATCTTTTCGAGCGGGTTGATGATCGTAATGGATCCCCAGCTCTGGAAAAGCGCGCTGTCGTCGGCCGTCTCCATCACGCCGTCGCGGACGGCTTCCATGGCGTACTGCTTCGCAAGGTCGGGCTTCACGTAACAGATGCGCATGGCCAGACGCAGCTTCACCGAGTTGGCGAGCTTGAGCCATTTCGAATAATCGCCGTGGTAGAGGGCATCGACCTCTTCGAGCGGTTTGGCGTCGGGATTGTTCTCCACGACGTCCTTCAGCACCGCGATCGCGCTGTCGAGCGTCTCGAAGAAGTGCATATAGCACTCTTCCTGCGAATTGTAAGGGTTCTCCGTCTCGCCGAAATGCAGCACGGGCAGCGGGCCGTAGATATCGCTCACGCGATGAAGCGACATGACTTTCAGGATATTAGCCACAGCGAAGATGTCGTCGCTGAGCAAACCGTTGGCGTGGGCGTACTTCAGCTGCAGCCAAGCGGGCATGACATTGGTGAACGACTCGCTGAAAGGTACGTTGCACCAATCGCTGCCGTTCAGCGCATAAATCTGGGGGTTGGTGCCGCCGTCCCAGTTGTTCGTACCGGACATATAGCCGGCGTATACGTCGCCGATCAGGTTATAAGCTTTTTGATAACGGTTGTTGGGATCGGTATCCGAGCCGCTGCACGAGTAGACGGCGTCCATCTGCATGGTGGTGATGAACATCTTCAGATCCACATCCTGCGCAGCATTGGGGTCGGTATTGAAGCGCTCGAAGTCCCCGGTGCAGGCGGTGAACGCCAGACAGGCGGCCGCCAGCGAAAGGAATCCTTGTTTGATATTGTTTCGTTTCATAGTCGGTTGAGCTTTAGAATTGGAGTTTTACACTGAATCCGAGGGTGCGGACGCTCGGCTGCATGAAGAAGTCGACACCCTGATAGTAGGTACTCGTCGAAGCGGTCACTTCGGGGTCGAACGGAGCCTTGTTGTAGAACATGAACAGGTTGCGGCCGACGAACGATACGCTCATATTGACCTTGTTGCGGAACCATTTGGAGGGCAGGTCGTAACCCAGTGTAAGCTCGCGCAGGCGGACGTTGGTCATGCTGTAGACGTAGTGCGAAAGCATCGCCATGCCGTCGCCGCTGTTGGCATAGAAGGTCTTGGCGTCGGGAACCTGCTGGTCGTCGGAAATCCATACGCCGCCGTTCTCGCGGGCGTCGGCCGAATCCTGCGAAACGCCGAAGCGGTCCATGAGGGCCTGCGTAGCCGATACGCCGCGGCCACCGATACGTGCGTCGATCAGCACGCCGAGCGAAACGCCCTTGTAGGAGAACTGGTTGTTCCAGCCCCAGCGGAAGCGGGCTTCGGTGTTGCCGGCGAAGATGTAGGCTTCGGGATCGGGATCGAGCAGCACGGTGTTGGAGTTGGGATCGACATAGATATGACCCTTGTCGTCGGTCAGCAGGCCTTTGACATAGAAGTCGCCGATCGAACCGCCCTCGACGAGCTTGACACGGTAACCGCCGTAGTCCTTATTGACCTCCTTGATATCGACCAGCGAGCCCGTATCCGGATCGCGGGTGCCTTCGGGAACCAGCTCCTTGATCTTGTTGCGGTTCATCGAGAAGTTGAGGGTCGTGGCCCACGAGAAATCGCGCCATGTGTTCTTGTATCCGGCCGAAGCCTCGATACCCCAGTTATTGACCTTGCCGGCGTTGATGTATTTCTGTTTGTAGCCGGAGCTGGGAGGTGCGTCGTAAAGGAAGAGCTGGTTGTAGGTGTTGGTATTGTAGTAGGTAGCCGTAGCCGAGATCTTGTTGCCCAAGAACTTGACGTCGAGACCGGCCTCGAACGACTTGGTACGCTCGGCTTCGAGGTGCTTGGCCGGAGCGATCGTCGCCGTGCTCACCACGCCGTTGGTCAGCGTGTAGTTGGGACCGGTGATGTAACGTTCGGGAGCGTTGCCCACCTCGGCATAGGATCCGCGCACCTTGAGGAACGAGATGCCCGCCTTCGAGAGGTCGGCCATCGACGAAATCACGGCCGAAAGGCCCACCGAAGGATAGAAGATGTTCTGTTTGGGCGTGAAGGCCAGCATCGAGGCCCAGTCGTTGCGGACCGAAACGTCAACGTAGAGCATACCCCGCCAGCCCAGCTGCATGGTCGCATACACGGCCTGAATCTGGTCGTGGTAGTTCTCCTGCGTCGGGAAACTCTGCGAGTTGTCGGAGATGATGTTGTTGTAGGTGAACTTGTTGGGAATGCCCGCCAGATAACCTTCGTAACCCGTCAGCTGGTTCTTGTCGTCCATGATGCTGGCGCCGAGGTTGAACTGCAGGGAGAAGGCATTGTCGAAGAAGCTCTTGTCGATGCTCAGCAGCACGTCGCCGTAGAGGTTGTTGTGCGTCATCGTGCGGTTCAGGTAGCTGCCGTACTTCGAAGCGAAGAGCGTGTTGGTCGAAGCGCTGAGTTTGCGGGTGTAGTTGATCGTCGCATTATCGGTACGGATACGGCCCGTCAGGCTCATCCAGTCGGTGATGTCGAGCTTCATCGTAGCGTTGAAGCTGTAGCGGTGCTGACGGTTTTCGTTCAGCTCGCGGTTGGTGATCCACCACGGGTTCTCGACGCCCTTGAGGAATTCGAGGTCCCAGAACTGCTCCATATAGCGCGAGTCGGAACCCGGACGCTCGTAAATCTCGTATTTGCGGATGTCGTTGCCGCGCGGGAAGAGGTAGATGCCCACCAGCGGGTTGCGGTACTGGCCCTGAATAGTCTGGTTGCGGGTGTACTGCTTCATGTAGGTCGCGCCCACGTCGAGCGTCAGGCGGTCCTTGATAAGCATCGTCGTATTGCGGATCGAGAAATTGTAGCGGTTGTAGACATTGTTGGGTACGATACCGCGCGAATTGACGGCGGAAGCCGACGCATAGGTCTGGTTGCGTTCGGTACCGGCGGAAAGGCCCACCGAGTTGGTCTCGTTGAATCCGGTCTGGAAGAAATCCGCGGGATCGTACGAAGTCGGCGTGGCGAGTTTGCTGCCCCAGCTCATCATCGGCTCGATTTCGCTCGTGCCGTAGGTGTTCTGGAATTTGGGCATCACGAAGGGATGGGAGAAGGTCGTCGAGTTCGAATAGTTGACCCGCACGCGGCCCTCCTTGCCCTTCTTGGTGGTGATGAGGATCACACCGTTGGCGCCCTGAGCACCGTAGAGGGCCGAAGCCGTGGCACCCGAAAGGATCGACATGGACTCGATGTCGTCGGGGTTGAAGTTGGCGATACCTTCGAAGTCGCCGCCGTCGGGCGTTTCATACGTGCCTGAGGTCTGGCTCGAACGCAGGCTCGGAAGCGGAATACCGTCGATCACGTAGAGGGCGTTGTTCTCGCCGTTGATCGACTTGACGCCTCGCATCACCACGCGGGTCGAACCGCCGGCGCCCGATGCACTGGCATTGATCTGAAGGCCGGCGACCTTACCCGAAAGGGAGTTCATGAAGTTGGCGTCCTTGACCGAGGTGACGATGTCGCCGGCTACCTCCTGCACGTTGTAGGTCAGCGATTTCTCGGCGCGCTTGATACCGAGGGCGGTCACCACGACGGCGTCGAGCACCTCGTTGTCTTCGAGCATTACCACCTGAAGGGGCGCGGAGCCCGTTACGGGAAGGGTTTGCTTGGCATAGCCGATCAGCGAAATTTCGAGCGTGTCGCCGACCTTGGCCTGCGGCAGCATGAAATTGCCGTCGAGATCGACGGCCACGCCGGTCGTCGTGCCCTGAATCAGCACCGTGGCGCCGATCAGCGGCATGCCCTGAGCGTCCTTAACGGTTCCGCTGACTCCGCCCTGAGCGTTGTGGGGGGGGGAATTTTTAGTTTTCTTCGAAAGGACGATGTGCTTGTCGCGAAGCGTGTAGGCGATGTCGGAACCTGCGAAAAGTTTGTCGAGCAGAGCCGTCAGCGGCTCGTCCTGCGCGGAAACGGTCACTTTGCGGTCGGTGTCGATGTCCGACGTGTTGTAGACGAACGAGCAGCCGGTCTGCTGCTGAACGGTTTGGAAAACGTTGACGATAGCGGCGTCCCGGACGTCGAGGCTGACGCGGGAAACGGACTGCTGCGTCTGTGCTGCGGCATGAGCGCCGAAGCATCCCAATACGAAAATCGGGATAAGAAACAGACAACGGAAACATGCGGAGACGGCATGCACTCCCCTGCCTGCTGCAAGGTAAGTTTTTTTCATGGATCTGAATTTAGGTTAGATTTTGAAAAGTAGATTGTCAAAAACCGCCGCTGCGTACAGCGGCCTGCGAAAACTGACGTATTATTCTCCCATAGGCGGTTCGGTGGTTTTCAGGTTGGTATTAGGTTATCGTTTAGGATTCGGGTAGATTTCGATGTCGTTGCCGACGACCTTGTAGGTGAACTTATAGGTGAGCTGCAGCACCGACATGATGTGGTAGATGCCGTCCTCGACGCGGAAGTCGCCGGAGAAGCGTTCGCTGCGCAGGGCTTCGTCCATAAAGCGGATATCGACGTTGTAGTAGCGTTTGAGTTCGGCGACGATCTCCCCGAAGGTGTCGTGCTCGAAGCAGAAGCGGCCGTCGATCCAGTTGATCGACCGGTCGGCCGAAGGTTCGTCGGTCAGGCGCATGGCGCCGGTCCGGGTATCGAACACCAACTGCTGCGAGGGGCGCAGGCGCACGGCGGCCTTCTCGTCGCCCGAAGCGTAGGCCTTGACCGCTCCTTCGAGCAGGACGGTGGTGATGCGGTGGTCGCTGTCGTCGTTGCGGATGTTGAAGCGGGTGCCGAGCACCTTGATGTCGAGTCCGTTGGTCGAGACGACAAAGGGCGCCTGAGCGTCGTGCTGCACCTCGAAATAGGCTTCGCCGTCCATCTTCACGCGGCGTTCGCGCGAAAAGAACGGAGCGACGTACTCGACGCTGCTGGCGGAGTTGAGTCAGACCTTGGTGCCGTCGGGCAGCACCACCTGCGAACGTTCGCCCAGATGGGTGATGACGGTCAGGGGCTGCGCAAGGCGTTTGGAAAGCGACACGGTGGTAACGCCCCCGGCCAGCAGAATCACCGCCACGGCGGCAGCGGCGGCGGCGCGGACCGCGATGCGCCGCAAGGAGATACGGCGTCCGGCGTGCATGCGGCGCTTGAACTGACGGAGCGAACGCTCGACGTCGATACCGGCCGTATCGTTGATACGGTCGTTGACATATAATATGTAATAAACCTCCCCAAGCAGTTTGCGGTTGGCGGCCGACGCGTCGTACCACGCTTCGACGGCCGCGGCCTCCGCAGCATTCAGTTCGCCTCTCAGGTAGGCTGCCAATACTTCTTCGCTGATCTGTAAATTCGTCATCTGTTCGCTAATCTATATAGTAATACAATCCGTCGGCAGAGGATGCTAAACGGAATTCAAAAAAAATAGGGAATTTTCGGTATTTTTTCAGTGCAGGTCCGGCCACAACAGCAAAACGACGAGCGGCCAGTACTCTTTCAGCTCTTCGCGCAGCAGGCGCACGGTCTGCCCGATCCGGTAATTGACCGTCTGCGGCGACACGCCGAGCGCGGCGGCGATCTCCTTGTGGGTCCTGCCTTCGAGCCGGTGCATGCGGAAAGTCTGCTGGAATTCGGGCGGCATCTTGCGCAGCGCGGCCGTGAGACGCTCCACCAGTTCGCCTTCGAGGTAAAAATCGGGATCGTCGAACTCCTCTTCGTAGTATTCGGCGAGCTGGCGGATCACGCGGTTTTTGATCGTATCGCGCGACATATGGTTGATCGCCTTGTTCTTGACGATGGTGAACAACAGCGACTTGAGGGGCATTTCGGGCAGCAGCGACGTGCGGTTTTCCCAGACCCACATCAGCGTATCCTGCACCAGCTCCTCGGCGCGGGCCGGGGTGACGAAACGGGTGGCGTAGGTACAGAGGGGTTTATAATAACGGCGGAAGAGCGCGTCGAAACATTTTTCGTCTCCGGCGCGGAGCAAACCCACAACCGTACGGTTGTCTTGCATGTTGATTGTTTGCGCGTTATCTGTCATAGGCCGGGTTATTCGCACGATTCGGCTGCCGCCGGAGACGGAATCAGCCTTTAGCAAAAGTACTATTTAATCCGATATTTCCAAAAAACTTCGCATGCACCGCATCGTTACGGCCCGTACGGAGGAGGGAAACGCATTTTCCGAATATCGCGCCCCCCCCGAAGCGGGAATACCGCCGAATTTTATTACCTTTGCGGTGCAGGTCCGCTCTGTCGCTGCCGGCCGTGGCCGGGAGAGGAAAGTCCGGGCAACGCAGAGCGCCGCGCAAGCTAATGACTTGATATCCGTGAGGGTATAGGAGCGTAACAGAAAAGAACCGCCCACAAGGGATTTCCCGGCGGGTAAGGGTGAAAAGGCGGGGTAAGAGCCCACCGCGGGGGCAGCGATGTCGCCCGGCAGTACGTCTCGCGGGTTGCAAGACCGTGTATACCGGCAATTAAGGGTTGCTCGCCCGATGCCGGGGGGTAGGTTGCTTGAGACGGCAGGAGACTGCCGCCCTAGATAAATGACAGAGGTCCGGGGTTCGCCCCGGAAACAGAACCCGGCTTACAGGACCTGCACGTACGGAACGTTCTCTTTTCGAGAACGTTCCTTCTTTTTCAGGCGCAGCCTTATCCGCATCCGCGGGTTTTGCCGCCCTGCCGCCTCGCGTTTCGATTCCCCGAACGCGGGGCGTACCGATTGCTCTGCGGCGGCTGTTCAGGCCGCCGGTTTTCCCCGCCCTTCGGTCCGCCGCCGCTGTGGTGGCATTTTTTTTGACGCACTGCCGCGCAATGGCGAATCTGCGCGAACACATACGGCAAAGCAGCGGCTACAAATGGTGGATTCTGGGCATGATCATGCTCGGAACGTTCATGGCCGTGCTGGACGTAACGGTGGTGAACGTCGGACTGCCGGCGATCATGTCGGCCTTCGGCATCGGCATCTCGTCGGCCGAATGGGTCATCACGGCCTACATGATTACGATGACGATCATGCTTCCTTCGGCAGGGTGGTTTGCGGACCGGTTCGGCAACAAACGCGTCTATATCCTCGGACTGGTGCTGTTCACGCTCGGCTCGTGGCTCTGCGGCAAGGCTTCGAGCGACCCGTTCCTGATCGGGGCGCGGGCCTTGCAGGGCGTAGGAAGCGGCATCATACAAGCGCTGGGACTGGCGATCGTGACGCGCGAGTTCAAGCCCGCGGAGCGCGGTCTGGCGCTGGGTCTGTGGTCGATGGCCGCGGCGGCTTCGATCTCGTTCGGGCCGCTGCTGGGCGGCTATCTGGTCGATGCGTACAGCTGGCACAAGATATTCGACGTGAACGTGCCGGTCGGAGTGCTGGCCGTCCTGCTCGCGGCATTCGTCCAGAAGGAGTGGAAGAACCAGACGCGCAGCCCGTTCGACTGGCAGGGGTTCGCGGCCATCGTGCTCTTCATGCCGCTGGCGATCTATGCGCTGGCGCGGGGCAATTCGCCGTCGAATCCCGGCGGGTGGAGCGCGCCCGAAGTGATCGGCTGTTTCATCGTCGCGGGGGCGGCGCTGGCGTGGTTCATCGTCGCGGAGCTGCGCAATCCCGCGCCGCTGCTGCAGATCCGGCTGCTCGCGGAACGCAACTTCGGAATTTCGATGGCCGTGCTGACGCTCTTCGCCATAGGCATGCTCGGCGGCACCTATCTGCTGCCGCTCTACATGCAGCGGGGACTGGGATACACGGCGCTGGCGGCGGGAAGCATGTTCCTGCCCGTAGGTGTGATTCAGGGCGTGCTCTCGGCCGTTTCGGGTTATCTGACCCGCTACGTCAGGCCGCTGCTGCTGAGCGCGGCGGGCATTCTGATCATGGCGCTGAGTTTCTGGCTCGCCAGCCGTTTCACGCTCCACACCACGCACGGACATATTCTCTTCATACTCTATCTGCGCGGCTTCGGCATGGGACTTACGTTCGCGCCGCTCAACCTCTTCTCGCTCAAGAACCTCACCCAGCAGGACATGGCCGCGGCGGCCGGCATTTCGAACAGCATCAAACAGCTGGCCGGAAGCATCGGAATCGCCCTCCTGACGGTGATCTTCTCGGCGCGAACCTCCTACCACGCCGCACACGAGACCGTCTCCGCGGCGCAGACCTACGTCGAAGGGGTCACGGACGCCCTGCGCGTGGTGGCGGTCATCACGCTGGCGGCGTTGCTTCCGCTGCTGGGGGTCTTCCGGAAAAAACGGCCGGGAAAGAGCGGAGTGAAAGGTGCGGCAACCCCTTCGCCGGGAGAGGCCGTCTCCGGCAAAACCGACAAGACAACCATTTACCGGACAAAACCCGAATAGGGCGGCGTCCGCCGGACACAAATAAAACGCCTGCACCCGGAGAAGGATGCAGGCGTATTCGTATGCCGGGCAGGGTTATTCCAGCCCCATGCGTTTGCGGGCGAAGGGCATGACCCACGCCGGAGCCTGCTGTTTAGACAGCAGGTCGCGCATGTATTCCATGTACGGCTCCACGTGGCGGAAGTAGATTTTCAAACCTTCGCAGAGCGAGTTTTTCGGGCTTCCGTCGGCACCGCGGTCGAAGCGGTGCTTGGGGCACTCGCCACGGCAGGCGAAGTAGAATTTGCAGCGCAGACATTCCGTGGGCAGCGTGTTGCGCTTGTTCAGGCCGAATTCGCGGCGTTTGGCCGTGCGGTAGATTTCGTCGAGCGGCGTCTGGGCGATGTTGCCCAGTTTGTATTCGGGGTAGACGAAGTGGTCGCAGGAGTAGACGTCGCCGTTGTGCTCGACGACCAGCGCGTCGCCGCACGTCTCGCCCATCGAGCAGACGCCCGGCTGCACGCCGCACCACTGGGCCAGCGAGGCGTCGAACATCTGGACGTAATAGCGGCCCACGTCGCCCACGACCCACTGGTCGAAAACGTCGCACAGAAAACGCCCGTAGCCTTCGGCCGTGACGGACCACTCGGCCACCCGCGCGCCTTCGCGGTCGGGGGAGACGATCAGCGGACGGTGGAAGCCCGGCTTGTCGACGACATGCTCCACGGCGGGCAGGAACTGCATGTATTTGCTGTGGACCGTGTCGCGGAAAAAGCGGTAGATCTCCGCGCCGCGGCCTTCGCAGCGGCGGTTCACGACGCTCAGCGTATTGAATTCCACGCCGCTGCGTTCGAACATCCGCACGGTCTCCATGACGCGCGCGAAGGTCGGCTTGCCGCCTTTGGTAAGGCGGAAAGCGTCGTGAATGTCTTCGGGACCGTCGAGCGAGACGCCCACCAGAAAATTGTTCGACGCGAACAGATCGCACCACGCCTCGTCGACCAGCGTGCCGTTGGTCTGAAGGGTGTTCTCGATGCGTTTGCCGTCGGCGTATTTCCGCTGGAACTCCATGGCCCGGCGGTAGAAATCGACGCCCAGCAGCAGCGGTTCGCCCCCGTGCCAGCAGAACTGGACCGTATCGACTTCGTTGGCGCAGATATATTGTTTGACGTAAAGTTCCAGCAGTTCGTCGCTCATCACGGCCTGCCGGCCGCCGTACTGCACCGCCTTGTCGAGGTAATAGCAGTAGTGGCAATCGAGGTTGCAGGCCGAGCCGGCCGGCTTGAGCATCGTCGAGAAGGCAACGGGGCCGGCCTGTTTCTCGGCGTCGCGGAAAGTGAAGATGTCTTTCGATTTCATAGGTAAGCAGGAAAGTCCGGACAAAAATAATAAAATCCCGGCAATATCCGCCATGAATGTTCAAAAGAGTCTCCGAAACGGCAAATCCGGAAAGCCGCCGCGACACCGCGAATGGCCGGCGTCCGGAATGCGTAAGGGCGCGGCGGGTCCGGCACCCTGCCCGCAGAGCACGGCCGGAGTGGACAATGGAAACAAAAAAGTGACCATATAAAGGATTTATTGAGATAGTTTTTGTATTTTTGGAGCCATAAATCCGTTCAAAAAATGCACTATTCGGACTTGGACTCCATTAACGGCCGGATTTTCAACCGGACAGAAGTTTCGCTCGGCGAAGCGGAACTCCGGGAAGTCGAGGCATGTTACCGTTTTCTCGAAGATTTCGAGCAGGGAAAAGTAATATACGGCATCAACACCGGTTTCGGCCCCATGGCCCAGTACCGGATCGGCGATGCCGACCTGAACAGCCTGCAATACAACATCATACGTTCGCACAGCTGCGGTGCGGGCGAGACGCTGCCCGACATCTGCGTGCGTGCGGCCATGCTTGCGCGCTTGCAAACCTTTCTCAACGCCAAATCGGGCGTACATCCCGACGTGGTGCGGATTCTGGCCGATTTCCTCAACAACGAAATATATCCGCTCGTGCCGCGCCACGGCAGCGTCGGCGCCAGCGGCGACTTGGTGCAGCTGGCGCATATCGCGCTGGCGCTGATCGGCGAATCGGAAGTGTCGTTCCGCGGCGAAACCGTCTCCGCGGCCGAAGCGATGAAGGCGTGCGGCATAACGCCGCTCAGGCTCCGCATCCGCGACGGGCTGGCGCTGACCAACGGCACAGCCGTGATGACGGGAATCGGCATGGTGAACCTCGCGCAGGCCCGCCGCCTGCTCGACTGGGCCGTGAAGGCTTCGGTGATGCTCAACGAGGTGGTCGAATCGTACGACGACTTCATGGCCGAGCCGCTCAACGCCTGCAAGCTCCACGCCGGGCAGATCGAAATCGCCCGCCGGATGCGCGAAATATGCGCATCGAGCCGCCGCCTGCGCAAGCGCGAAACGGAACTTTACAACGGCGACACGGGAGAGGCTCCGACCTTCAAGCACAAGGTGCAGCCCTACTATTCGCTGCGCTGCACGCCCCAGATACTGGGTCCGGTGCTCGAAACGCTCGAACAGGCGGAGAAGATACTCGTCGAAGAGTTCAATTCGGTGGACGACAATCCGGTGGTGGACTCCAAGACGGGGACCATCTACCACGGCGGCAACTTCCACGGCGACTACGTTTCGCTGGAGATGGACAAGCTCAAGATCGCCGTCACGAAGATGACGATGCTCGCCGAGCGGCAGCTGAACTACCTCTTCCACGACCGCATCAACGAAACGCTGCCGCCGTTCGTGAACCTCGGCAAGCTGGGGCTCAACTACGGCCTGCAGGCGGCGCAGTTCACGGCGACCTCGACCACGGCCGAATCGCAGACGCTTTCGAATCCGATGTACGTGCACTCGATACCCAACAACAACGACAATCAGGATATCGTCAGCATGGGCACCAACGCCGCGATGCTGACCCGTCAGGTGATCGAAAACGGCTATCAGGTGCTGGCGATCGAGATGCTCGCGCTGGTGCAGGCCGCGGATTATCTGGAGTGCGCCGCAGAACTGTCGGCCCAGACCCGGCAGCTGTACGACGACATCCGCCGCATCGTACCCAAGTTCATCGACGACACGCCCAAATACCGGGAGATCGCAGCCATCGAAAACTTCCTCAAACAGCAAGCATGACCGAACCGACGAAATATGCGCTCGTCACCGGCGGAAGCCGGGGCATAGGCCGCGAGATATGTCTCAAGCTGGCCCGGAGCGGCTACTACGTACTCATCAACTACCGCTCGAACGCCGACGAAGCCCAAAGGACGCTCGAAGGCGTCCGCGCCGCGGGCGGCGACGGGGAGACCCTGCGGTTCGACGTGGCCGCGGGCGAAGAGACCGCGGCGGCGATCGCGGCGTGGCAGGAGCGGCACAAGGGAGCCGTCATCGAGGTGGTGGTGAACAACGCGGGCATCCGCAGCGACACTCTGATGATGTGGATGGAGCCGCAGCAGTGGCACTCGGTAGTGGATACCGGCCTCGGAGGATTCTACAACGTCACGCGCCCGCTGCTGAAGGACATGCTGGTCAAACGTTTCGGCCGCATCGTCAACATCGTCTCGCTGTCGGGAATCAAGGGACTGCCCGGACAGACCAACTATTCGGCGGCCAAAGGCGGCGTGATCGCGGCGACGAAGGCGCTGGCGCAGGAGGTGGCCAAGAAGGGCGTGACGGTAAACGCCATCGCGCCGGGATTCGTACGCACGGACATGACCGCCGACCTCGACGAAGCGGAACTCAAAAAACAGATACCCGCCGGACGCTTCTGCGAGGCGGAGGAGGTCGCCGATCTGGCGATGTTCCTCATCTCGGACAAGGCCTCCTACATCACGGGGGAGGTGATATCGATCAACGGAGGATTATACACCTGACACCATGGAAAACAGAGTAGTCATCACCGGACTGGGCATCTGGTCCTCGATCGGCACCAGCCTCGGCGAAGTGACCGAATCGCTGCGCGAAGGGCGTTCGGGCATCGGGCTGGACCCGGAGCGCAGGGAGCTGGGATACATATCGGCGCTGACCGGTATCGTCAAGCGCCCCGAACTGAAGGGGGCGCTCGACCGCCGCAAGCGGCTCTGCCTGCCCCAGCAGGGCGAGTACGCCTACATGGCCACGGCCGAGGCGATGCGCAACGCGGGAATGGACGAAGCGTTTCTGGCGGCCAACGAGGTCGGCATCATCTACGGCAATGACAGCAGCGCGGCCCCGGTGATCGAGGGCATCGACATCATCCGCGCCAAGCGGAATACGGCGATGGTCGGTTCGGGAAACATCTTCCAGTCGATGAACTCGACCGTCACGATGAACCTCTCGGTGATCTTCAACCTGCGGGGCGTCAACCTCACCCTCTCGGCGGCCTGCGCCAGCGGCTCGCACGCGATCGGCATGGGATACCTGATGATCCGGCAGGGACTGCAGGAGCGCATCGTATGCGGCGGAGCGCAGGAGGTGAACCTCTATTCGGTCGGCAGTTTCGACGGGCTGGGAGCCTTCTCGAAGCGCGAATCGGACCCCGCGGCGGCATCGCGCCCCTTCGATAAGGACCGCGACGGGCTGGTACCGAGCGGAGGCGCGGCGACCGTGATCCTCGAAAGCTACGACTCGGCGGTGCGCCGGGGCGCGGCGATACTGGGCGAAGTGGCCGGATACGGATTCTCGTCGAACGGCGAGCATATCTCCGTGCCGAACGTGGACGGACCGCGCCGCTCGCTGCTGCGCTGTCTGGCGGATGCGGGCATGCAGCCCGGAGAGATTCCCTACGTCAACGCCCACGCCACCTCGACGCCGCTGGGCGACTACAACGAAGCGCTGGCCATCGACGAGGTGTTCGGCGCGAACAGGCCCTACGTCGCCTCGACCAAGTCGATGACCGGCCATGAAATGTGGATGGCGGGAGCCAGCGAAATCGTCTACTCGATGCTGATGATGGAGCACGGATTCATCGCCCCGAACATCAATTTCGCGCAGGGAGACGAAGCCACCTCGAAGCTCAACATCCCCGCCCGCAAGGTGGACCTCGCCTTCGACCGCTTTCTGTCGAACTCGTTCGGATTCGGCGGAACCAACTCGACCCTCATTATCAAGAAATGCAAATAAATCCCACGCAGACAATGACACAACAGGAACTCATCGAAAAAATCAATACCGTTTTGGCCGACGAATTCGAAGTGGAGCAGGAGGTCATCACCCCCGATGCGCCGCTGCTCGAAACGCTCGACCTCGACAGCCTCGATCTGGTGGATGTCGTGGTGCTCGTCGACAAGAATTTCGGCGTGACGCTCACGGGTCCCGACTTCAAGGAGCTGAAGACTTTTCAGGACTTCTACGACCTGATCATCAGCCGGACGAATGGCAAATAACGACAAACGGTGGAGCGGACGCTCGCGCGGCGGATCTTTCGGATACGGTTTCTTCATCTTCCTGATGAACGTGTTCGGAATACGCGCCGCGTACGCTTTCCTCTCGCTGGTAGTCGTCTACTTCATCCCTTTCGCACCCCGCGCCACGCGGGCCGTCTGGTTCTATAACCGCCGCATACTCCGTTACGGCGTCTTCCGCTCGGCGGTCAAACTCTATGCCCACTATTACGCGCTGGGGCAGACCATCATCGACCGGGTGGCCATCGGCAGCGGCATGGCGGACCGGTACAAGTTCGAGTTCGAGAATTACGACGCTTTCCTGCGTCTGCTCGACGGCGGGCGCGGCGCGGTGATCATCGGCGCGCACGTCGGCTGCTGGGGCACGGGGGCCGGGTTCTTCGGCGACTACGCCCGCAAAATGCACCTCGTGATGTACGACGCCGAATACCGGCGGATCAAAAACGTCATGGACAAGCACTGCAAACAGGAGGGCTACAAGGTGATCCCCGTGAACGAGGGCGGCATCGAGTCGATCCTGCGGATCAAGGAGGTGCTCGACCGCAGGGAGTACGTCTGCTTTCAGGGCGACCGCTTCGTCGAAGGCGGCGCCACGGCGCCGGTGACCTTCATGGGCCGCAAGGCCCTCTTCCCGGCGGGACCCTTCGTCGTCGCCGAGAAGTTCCGGGCGCCGGCGGTATTCTACTATGCGATGCGCGAACGCGGCAGGCGTTACCGCTTCATCTTCGACATTCCGGAGGCGCCGGACGGCAAAACCCCGAACGTCGTGCTCGAAAGCTACGTCCGCTCGCTCGAAGCCGTGGTAAAGCGCTATCCGCGGCAATGGTTCAATTTCTATCGGTTCTGGTCGTGAGCGCATGTAGCATATTACTCATTTCGGCAAACCGCCACACGTCGCCCTACCCCGTTTATCCGCTCGGAATTTCCTACCTGAAAACCTACCTTGAGCGCACGATAAGCGGGATACGTGTCGATACGGCCGACTGCAACCTGCTCACGGACGAAGAGCTGGCCGAACGCATCCGCACGCTCGCGCCCCGCTATATCGGGGTGTCGCTGCGCAACGTGGACGGCGCCAATTCGCTCGACCGACGGGGGTTCCTGCCGGAGTACAAGGCGCTGATCGACGTCATACGCGCGGCCAGCGACGCACCCCTGATTATCGGCGGGGCGGGATTCTCGATCTATCCGCAGGCGTTCATGCGGGAGCTGGGGGCCGATTACGGCATTCACGGCGAGGGCGAAGGGCCGCTGGCGGAGCTGATCGGAGCCTTGGAACGGGGCGAAACCGGGGCAGACATTCCGGCGGTCTATACCCGCGACGGACGCACGGGAAACGGACCTATGGGAAACGGCCCTGCGAAAAACCGTCTCTCGGAAAACACACCCACGGAAAACACACCCACCGGAAACGAACGCACCGAAAACGGGCGGCGCAGTTACCTGCCGGCGATCGAAGTGGAGTTCGAGCCGGAGCTGACCGGGTATTACTGGAAGCGGAGCGGCATGCTCAACATCCAGACCAAGCGGGGGTGCCCCTACGAGTGCATCTACTGTTCGTATCCTCATATCGACGGGCGGTGCGTGCGCACGATGGACCCCGAAATCATCGCCGAAAACATCCTCCGCGCCAAGCGCGATTACGGCATAAATTACCTGTTCTTCACCGACTCGGTGTTCAACATCCGTCCCGAATACAACGTCCGGCTGGCCGAAACGCTCATCCGGCGCGGGACGAACGTCGCGTGGGGCGCCTACTTCTCGCCGCGGGGCATCGACGCCGAGCAGATGCGGCTGTTCAGGGCTTCGGGCCTGACCCACATCGAATTCGGCACCGAGTCGTTCTGCGACCGGACGCTGGAAGCCTACGGCAAACGCTTCACCTTCGGCGACGTCGTGCGGGCCAGCCGGCTGGCGCTGGACAACGGGGTCTACTACGCCCACTTCCTGATTCTGGGCGGGTACGGCGACACGCGGGAGCATGTGCGCGAAACGATCGAAAATTCGCGCCGGCTGGAATACACCGTCATGTTCCCCTATGCGGGCATGCGCATCTATCCGCACACCCGGCTGGCGGAGCTGGCCGCACGCGAAGGCGTCGTCGCCCCGGACGACGACCTGCTGGCGCCGGCCTATTACATCGCCCCGGACTTCGACTTGGAAGAGGCCCGCAGCGCGGCCGCCGCGACGGGCAAGGCGTGGGTTTTCCCCGACGACCCGCAGAGCGCGCTGGTCGATACGCTGCGGCTGAAACGAAATAAAAAAGGACCTTTATGGGAGTACCTGAGAAAGCCCTGATTGCGGCGGACGAAATAGTGGAATACATTCCGCAGCGGCCGCCGATCGTCATGGCGGACGCCTTCTACGGCATCGGCGAAGACGGATGCGCCCGCAGCGGGCTGACCGTATGCGAAGACAACATCTTCGTCGAAGAGGGCGCGCTCAGCGAGTGCGGCCTGATCGAGCATATCGCCCAGTCGGCCGCCCTGCGCGCAGGATACATGGACCGCAGCCGCGGCGAAAAGGTGCGGCTGGGATATATCGGGGCCGTGAACGACCTGAAAGTCCACGCACTGCCCCCGGTCGGCAGCCGGCTCGTCACGACAATCGTCGTCGAACAGGCGGTAATGAACGTAACCCTGCTTTCGGCACGGACCGAATGCGGCGGAAAGCCCGTCGCCGAGTGCCGGATGAAAATATACATGGAAGAGTGATGGTACGCAGAAAAACAGCCGAGGCGAGTCTGGTCGGCAAGACGTCGCTGCGCGTAAGGTTCAGCGAGGTGGACTCGATGCAGATCGTGTGGCACGGCGAATACGTGCGCTATTTCGAGGACGGACGCGAGGCCTTCGGGCGCGAATTCGCGGGGCTAGGCTACATGGACATCCATGCCAACGGATACACCGCGCCGATCGTCGAACTGCAGCTGCAATACAAAAAGCCGCTGCGCGTAAACGACACGGCCGTGGTCGAGACCCGTTATATCGCCACCGAAGCGGCGAAAATATGTTTCGAATACACGATCCGCAGCGCCACCGACGGAGAAATCGTCGCCGAGGGAAGCTCGACGCAGGTGTTTCTCGACGCCCGCGGCGAGCTGCAGCTGCTCGCGCCGGAGTTCTACCGCAAATGGAAGGAGAGATGGGACGTGAAGTAGCGGTCTGGTGGGGACCCGACAGCATCCTGTCAGCGCTCGGATTCGGCACGCGGGAGAACATGGAGGCCGTGCGCGCCGGGAGGACGAATCTCTCGGTATGGCACGACGGCACGCCCGTCTGCCGGATCGACCCGGAACGGTTTGCGCAGCTGACAGCGGAGCGGGCAGTGGCGGAATACACGCCCGCGGAACGACTGGCGCTGCTGACTCTGGGCGAGGTGATCGCCCGATCGGGCGTGTCGCCCGCGAACGAACGGACGCTCATCCTGCTCTCCACGACCAAAGGCAACATCGGCCTGCTGAACGGTGATCCGGCGAAATGCGACCTGAACGACACGGCGGAGGTCGTCGGAAGGCATTTCGGGGCGGCGAACCGGCCGCTGGTGATCTCGAACGCCTGCATTTCGGGCGTGTCGGCCATCGTCGTCGCGTCGCGGCTGATCCGCAGCGGCGAGTACGACCATGTCTTCGTCGCGGGATTCGACCTGCTGTGCGATTTCATCGTCAGCGGATTCAACGCCTTCAAATCGGTAAGTCCCGTGCTCTGCCGCCCCTACGACGCGGCGCGCGACGGGCTGACGCTGGGCGAAGCCGGCGGCGCGGTGCTGCTCACGGCCGATAGAGGACTTTCGGCGACGGGCGTCACCGTGGCGGGAGGCGGCATCTCCAACGACGCGAACCACATATCGGCTCCGTCGCGCACGGGCGACGGACTCGCGTTCGCAATCCGTGCGGCGCTCCGCGAAGCGTCGCTCGGCGCCGCAGCGATCGGCATGGTCAATCCCCACGGCACGGCGACGCTCTACAACGACGAGATGGAGAGCCGGGCACTGCATCTCGCAGGACTGTGCGGCACGCCCTGCAACTCGCTCAAACCC
The DNA here is from genome assembly GCF_000265365.1 of Alistipes finegoldii DSM 17242. Lineage (NCBI taxonomy): Bacteria > Pseudomonadati > Bacteroidota > Bacteroidia > Bacteroidales > Rikenellaceae > Alistipes > Alistipes finegoldii. The sequence continues at coordinate 1,718,595 of NC_018011.1, read as the reverse complement.
TATTTCGGGCATACGCTCGGCGCTTCGGGCGTCATCGAAAGCATCGTCACGGTGCACGGACTGGCCGAAGGGAGCGTCTTCGGCGTCAAAGGCTATGCGGAGTGCGGGGTGCCCTATCCGCTGAACATAAGTGCGGAACACCGCACGACCCGGACGGACGCCGCGCTGAAAACAGCATCGGGATTCGGCGGCTGCAACGCCGCGGCGGTATTCCGGCGCGGGACGGGCCGGAACGCATACGGCACGGACGAGACGGGCAGCACGGACGAGAATGCCGCGGCGGAGCGAAGCGACGTTTTCGGCGGACGATACTGCGACGGAGAAAATCCCGCCAGTCAGGACGGAACAAACGGCGCCGAAACCGACCGGGACGACGCACAGAACAAACGCAGGCAGGAAACAGCCGGCGAACAACCCGGATTCACCGGAGCGGACGAGAGTAACGCCGCAGCGAACGTCGGACAGAAAGAGTGCGCCGCAGCGAACGGAAACAACGTCATAACAAACGCCGGACAGGCAGGCGGCGACGAGACCGAAGAGATACGCACCGCCCGCGACACGGCGCACGTCGCCATAACGCGGCATCCGGAGATGCCGTTCGGCGTCTTCATCCGCGAGAGATACCGCGCGCTGGCAGACCCGAACATGAAGTTTTCGAAGATGGACGACCTCTGCAAGCTGGCCTACGTCGCATCGTGCGAACTGCTGGCCGGGCGACGGCCCGACTGCCCGGCCGAGCGGATCGGCGTGGTGCTGGCCAACCGCAGCGCATCGCTCGACAGCGACATGCGCCATCAGGCCGTCATCGACGCCGACGACGGGGGCGGGGCCTCTCCGGCGGTGTTCGTCTACACGCTCCCGAACATCATGCTGGGGCAGATCGCGATCAAGCACGGGCTGAAAGGCGAGAGCACTTTTTTTGCGTTCCCCGACAAAAGCTGTAACTTTATCCGGGAATACTCCGCCGGACTGATCGCCCAAGGACGCATGGACGCCGTCGTGTGGGGCTGGTGCGAACTCTGCGGCGGGGAATACGACTGTGAACTGACATTAACCGAAAAACTCGAATAGATACGATGGAAAATCTGGAACTGCAACTCAAACAGCAGATTATCGAAGCGCTGAATCTGGAGGAGATCAACGCCGAAGAGATCGCCACCGACGCGCCGCTGTTCGGCGAAGGACTCGGACTGGATTCGATCGACGCCCTCGAAATCACGCTCCTGCTCGAAAAACATTATGGCATCCGGCTGGCCAACCCGGCCGAAGCCAAACCGATATTCCACTCGGTCGCCACGCTGGCCGACTATATCCGTAAAAACCGCAAATGAACATAGCCGTCCGGGGCATAGGGATCATCTCGGCACTCGGCAACGGGGCCGGGGAGACGCTGGCGGCCCTGCGGGCCGGACGCAGCGGGATCGGGAAGCCGACGCTTTTCCGTTCGGCCGTCGACGTGCCCGTCGGAGAGGTCCTGCGCGACAACCGGGCGCTCGGCGAACTGCTCGGCATCCCGGCGCGTGAGACCCCTTCGCGCACGGCCCTGCTGGGGATGATCGCCGCGGCGCAGGCCGTGGCCGATGCGGCGATTCCCGCCGCGGCGCGCGTGGCACTCGTTTCGGGGACTTCGGTCGGCGGCATGGACCTCACGGAGAACTTCTACCGCGACTTCAGGTCGGACAACGGCAGAGGCCGCCTGCGCTCAGTGGCGGGGCACGACTGCGCCGACAGCACCCGCCGGATCGCGGAGTACTGCGGCATCACGGGTTACACGGCGACCGTCAGCACGGCCTGTTCGTCGGCCGCGAACGCCGTCATCACCGGAGCCTTGCTGCTCGAAAACGACATGGCCGATTATGTCGTGGCCGGAGGCACCGACGCACTGTGCCGCTTCACGCTCAACGGATTCAACTCGCTCTCGATTCTCGACCCGGAGCGGTGCCGCCCGTTCGACGCCACGCGCGCAGGGCTGAATCTGGGCGAAGGGGCGGGATATGTCGTCCTTGCGCGCGAAGAACCGAGCATGCGCTCCTACTGCCGCCTTGCGGGGTACGCCAACGCCAACGACGCCCACCACCAGACCGCTTCGTCCGAGACGGGCGAGGGGGCGTACCGCGCCATGGCCGAAGCGCTGGCCCGGAGCGGGCTGGAGCGCGTGGACTACATCAACGCACACGGCACGGCGACGCCGAACAACGACCTGACCGAAGGCATCGCCCTGCGGCGGCTGTTCGGCGAGCAGGTGCCGCCGTTCAGTTCGACGAAGGGCTTCACCGGGCACGCGCTGGCCGCGGCCGGCGGCATCGAAGCCGTGCTATCGGCGCTGGCCATTGGACACGGACTGCGCTACGGCAATCCCGGATTCGCGGAGCCGATTCCGGAGCTGGGGCTGCGGCCCGTCGCGGAGACGGAATCCGCAGCCGTAAATTCGGTGCTGTCCAATTCGTTCGGGTTCGGCGGAAACTGTTCCTCACTGATATTCGCAAAATGAAGGTATACGTCAATTGCATAACATCGGGCGCGGAGCTGCGCAGCGACATCAAGGTTCTGATTCCCGAAATGAATCTGCGGCGGCGGATGAGCCGCGTCGTGAAGTCGGGCGTGGCCGCCGGCATCGAATCGCTGCTGGAATTCGGCGCACGGGCGCCGATCGACGCGATAATCACCGCGACGGGACTGGGATGCATCGCTGACAGCGAGAAATTCCTCGACGGGCTGATCGCAGGCGATGAGACGATGCTCAACCCCACACCGTTCATCCAGTCGACCTTCAACACGGTCGGCGCGCAGATCGCCCTGCTGCGCGGACTGCACTGTTACAACACCACCTACGTCCACCGCTGGACGAGTTTCGAGAACGCGCTTACGGACGCCGCACTGCGCATCGGCGCGGGCTGGTCGCAGGCCGTGCTGGTCGGCGCATTCGACGAGACGACGCCCTCGGTCGAAAAGGTTCTGCAGCGGCTCCGCGTCGCGCAGGAGGGGAGATGGGGCGAATCGTCGGTATTCTTCGTGCTGACGGCCGAGCGGTTCGACTGTTCGGTCGCCGAAATCACGGGAATCCGCATCCCGGCCGGGACTCCGGCGGCGGACGGCGGATATCCGGCGGGCGGAGAAACAAACGGAGAGACGGGCGGAGAAGAGAAGTCCCGCGCCGAAGCCCCCTCCGGAAAGGCATACGAAAGAGACCCCGACGGAAAAGCACACGAAGGCGAAGCCGGCGGAAAAGCATACGCAAGAGCGACCTGCGAAAAGAGATACGAAAGAGAGAGCGGCAGGGAAAAGGACCATACCGAAAACCCCTCCGGAAAGGCATACGGAAACGAAAACGCCTGCGTCGGGGAATCCGGCGCGGAAACGTCCGAAGGCCGGGCGATACGGGCTTCGCAAACTGGCGTCAAGCCGCACTTTACAGCGATCGCCGAGGTATTCCGGCAGGCGGTCGCGGAGAACGCCGGGCATAAGATCACGCTTTACAACGACTTTTCGGGCCGCACCGAATCGGCCATGGAACTGACATGTATGTAGCCGCCGTCATAATCGCCGCGGGATTCGTCCTGTTCTACTGCTCCTACCAGATACGGCTGGGGGCGTACGTCCGCACGCTGTGCCGCAACCGGGCCGCGGGACGGGTCGTCGCGCTGACGTTCGACGACGGACCGGACCCGGAGATGACGCCCCGCGTGCTGGACCTGCTCCGGGAGAGGGGCGTAAGGGCGACGTTCTTCCTCGTCGGCGCAAAGGCCGAGCGGCATCCGGAACTGGTGCGCCGCATCGCCGCCGAAGGGCACGATACAGGCATACACACTTGGGAGCACGCAGCCGGGTTCCCGATGCGGAGCAGCTGGGCGATGACGGCCGACATCCTGCGGTGCAGGGAGTCGCTCCGGCAGATCGCCGGCGTGGAGACGCACCTTTTCCGGCCGCCGTTCGGGGTCACCAACCCGATGGTGGCGCGGGCCGTGAAGCGGACGCAGAGCCGCTGCATCGGGTGGAGCGTCCGCTCGTTCGACACGCTTCTGCGCCGCAGCCGCGAAGCCGTGGCGGAGCGCATAGCCCGCCGGCTGGGCGACGGCAAGGTGATCCTGCTGCACGACGACCGTCCCGGCGCGGATCGGCTGCTAAGGCTGGTTCTCGACGACCTGAAGCGGCGCGGCTACGGCACGGCGACCGTATGCGAACTGTTTAAAATCGAAAAACCATGAAAATAGCCTCCCTGCTAATTCCCTTTGCGCTGCTGTCGGCGCTGACGGCCCAAGGACAGCTGCCCGACTCGTTCCGGGAGCGGCTCGCCCAAGCCAGCCGCGATAACAAGACCATTCAGTGCGACTTCACGCAGCACCGGCAGGTGCGCCGGATGAAGGGCGAAATCGAGCTAAAAGGCCGTTTCTACTACGACAACACCAAAGCCATGGCGCTCGAATACACCGTGCCTGCGGGCGACAAAGTCATCATCCGCGACGACCGCATCATCCTCAGGACCGCCGGGCAGGTGACCGAAACGGCCACCTCGGCCAATCCCATGCTGCAGCAGGTCGCGCTGATGATCCGCGCCAGCATGACGGGCGACCTCTCGCAGTTCGGCGAGGGGTGGCAGATCGGCTACGACGAAACGGAGGGCGCGGGGACCGTACGGATGGTACCCCTGTCGCGCCGCGCCCGCAAATACATCGACTCGATCACGCTCCGCTTCGACTTGGAGAACATGACGCTCGACCGGATGGAGCTGAACGAAACCGAAGGCGGACATTCGGTCTACGAGTTCCGCGACAAACGATTCAACCTCGCGGTCGATCCCGCGAAATTCAACCCCTGACCTCCGATCCCGACTCAGATGCAGAAACTCTTCAGCGACATAGACAACTACCTCTCGGCAGAGGACCGGCTCGCGTTCCGGGTCCGGCTCGATGCGGCGCATCCGGTCTACGCAGGGCACTTCCCCGGCAACCCCGTGCTGCCGGGCGTCTGCACGCTGCAGATCGTCCGGGAGTGTCTGGAGCGCGGCACGGGACGCAGGCACCGCTTCACGGCGATCCGCGAATGCAAGTTCCTCGGCATGATCGTTCCGCAGGCGGACACTCTGCTCGACATAGACATCCGCCTCGCAGACGACGGCACGGCGGCGAAAAAAGTGACCTGCGTCGTCACGAACAACGAAAAAACGGTCCTCAAACTCAAGGCGACCGCCACCCCCAAACCATGAACGACCGGAACGACATACTGGCGGTGATCCCGACCTACAACAACGAAAAAACCGTCGCCCGCGTGATCGCCGACGTGCGCCGCTACTGCGCGCACGTGCTGGTCGTAAACGACGGCTCGACCGATTCGACGGCGCAGATACTGGCCGCCGAGGGCGTCGGGACCATCTCCTACGCCCCGAACCGCGGCAAAGGGTACGCCATACGCCGGGCACTGCGCTATGCCGAAGAACACGGCTACCGCTACATGATAACGATCGACTCGGACGGACAGCACTTCGCGTCGGACATCCCGAAGTTCGTCGAAGAGATCGAAAAGACGCCCGACGCGCTGCTGGTAGGCGCCCGGAACCTCCGCTCGGACAACATGCCGGGCAAGAACACCTTCGCCAACAAATTCTCGAACTTCTGGTTCCGCGTCGAGACCGGCATGCGGCTCGACGACACCCAGTCGGGATTCCGGCTCTATCCCGTACGGCGGATGGAGGGCATGCGGTTCCTGACGCGCCGCTACGAATTCGAAGTCGAGGTGCTGGTGCGGGCCGCATGGCGGGGAATCGCCGTGCGCAACATCCCCGTCAACGTCTTCTACCCCGAAAAGGACGAACGCGTAACGCACTTCCGGCCGGGCAAGGATTTCACGCGCATCAGCATCCTCAACACGTTCCTCGTGCTGGGCGCCCTGCTGTTCTACTATCCGTGGCGGTTCCTGCGCTCGCTCACCAAAGAGAATATCCGGCGTTTCGTGGCGGACAACATCACCCGTTCGCGGGATTCGAATCCGCAGCTGGCCGCTTCGATCGGGCTGGGGATCTTCTTCGGCATCGCCCCGCTGTGGGGCTACCAAATGATCGCGGCGGGGGTTACGGCCCACTTCACACGGCTCAACAAGGCCGTGGCGATACTCAGCTCGAACATCAGCATCCCGCCGATGATCCCCTTCATCCTCTACGGCAGCTACTGGACCGGCGCGCAGGTACTGCGGCGCGCAATGCCGCTGTCGCTGTCGGACATCACGCTCGAAAGGGCCGCCGCCGACATGTTCCAGTACGTCGTGGGCAGTTTCGTCATGGCCGCCGTATGCGCGGTCGCGGCCGCGGCGGTCAGCTACGCCCTGCTCGTCTTCTGTAAACGCACGCCCCGCCATGAATAAGTTCTTCATCGCCCTGTACGACTTCTTCGAATCCCGCCGCACGCTGCTCTATGCGCTGCTGGGAGTGCTGGTCGTGGCGATGGCCTCAGCCGCACTGCGGCTGCGGTTCAGCGAGAACATCACCGGATTCTTCCCCGACGGGGAGCGGAAGGCGGCCGCGGCGTTCTCGAACCTGAAGATCAAGGACAAGATCGCCGTGATGATAAATGCCGGCGAGGATGCGGCCGACAAGACCGACGAGATGATGGCCTGCGCCGATTCGCTGGCGGCGCGGCTCAACGCCGACACGCTTTTCAGGCGTTATGCCGAAGTCGAAGCGACCTTCGGCAGCGAACTGGCGGACGGCATGCGGTCGTTCCTGCAGGGCAACCTGCCGCTGCTGCTTTCGGAAGCGGATTACGCCCGCATGGACACGCTCGTCACCCCGCGGGGCATCGCGCAGGCGATGGAGGGCAACTACCGCCGCCTGCTGTCGCCCGTCGGGGGATTTATCGACGAATATATCTACGACGATCCGCTGGGGCTGTCGTTCGGCGCGCTGGGCAAGCTGCAGGAGCTGAACATCGGAGGCAACTACACGCTCTGCGACGACTACCTCTTCTCGAAGGACATGACCACGCTGCTGGTCTTCATATCACCGAACTACCAGAGCGGCGACACGGGCGTCGGCGACCGGCTGATCGAGCGGATCGAGTCGGCGCTGGAGGAGCTGAACGCCGAATACGCCGCCGCAGGAATCACGGCGGACTATTACGGCGGACCCGCCGTGGCGGCCTACAACGCCCGCCAGATCAAGCGCGACATGATGCTGACGCTCAACGTCGCCATCCTGATCATCGTGGCGTTCATCACCCTCTCGTTCCGCAACAAGTTCGCGGTCCTGCTGGCCCTGATTCCCGTGGCGGGCGGCGCGCTGTTCGCGCTGGCGCTCATGTCGCTGACGTGCCATACGATTTCGTCGATCGCCGTAGGTGCGGGGACCGTCGTAATGGGCATCGCGCTGAGCTATTCGATCCACATACTCTGCCATGCGAACCACTGCCACGACCCGCGGCAGATCATCCGCGATCTGGCCTATCCGCTGACCATCGGCAGCATAACGACCATCGGCGCCTTCGCGGGACTGCTCTTCACCGATTCGCAGCTGCTGCGCGACTTCGGGCTGTTCGCATCGCTGACGCTGGTCGGAACGACGCTTTTCAGTCTGGTGCTGCTTCCCCACCTGATCCGTAAGGAGAAACGCGGGGGGGGGTCCGCCGTGCTGGAACGGGTGGAACGGCTCACGGGAATGCGTCCCGACCGGAACCGCCCGCTGGTGGCGGCGATCCTGCTGCTCACGTTCATATGTCTCTTCTTCTTCAACCGCATCGGCTTCGACAGCGACATGATGCACCTGAACTACGACCCGCCCCGGCTGGCCGCCGCGCAGCAGCGGCTGAGCAGGCTGACCGACGAAGACGGCGAACGGTCGAAGGTGCTCTTCATTACCACGGCCGACACGCCGGGCGAAGCCGTCGCGAGCTACCTGCGCATGGGCCGGCGGCTCGACTCGCTCAAACAGGCCGGGAAAATCGACTCCCACGCCGGCATCGCATCGTTCGTGGTGGACAGCGCCGAACAGCAGCGGCGGCTGGAGCGGTGGCGCCGGTTCTGGACTCCGCAGCGGCGGGAAGCGGTGCGCGCGGGGATTCGAGAGGCGGAAAAACGCTACGGTTTCGCCGACGGCGCGTTCGACGGCGCACTGAAGCTGGCCGAAAAGGAGTACGCCCCGCTCGACTACGCGTCCGCGGCGGCGCGCGAGGTATTCCGCGAGTGGATCGACGGACAGGAGAAGTCTCCCATCTTCCTGAGCCATGTGACGCTGGCTGACAGCTGCAAGCACGAGGTATACGCGGCGTTCTCGGCGACGGACGACATCGTAGCCGCCGACCGGGCGTTCTACGCCGGGAAAATGGCGCGGAGCGTGAACCGCAACTTCTACCTGATACTCTCGATCTCGTCGATACTGGTCACCGCGGCGCTGTTCCTCTGCTACGGCCGGATCGAACTGACGCTCATGTCGCTGCTGCCGATGGCCGTCGGGTGGGTCATCATCCTCGGACTGATGGCCATGCTGGGCATCGAGTTCAACATCGTGACGATCATCCTCTCGACCTTCATATTCGGCATCGGCGACGACTTCAGCATCTTCATCATGGACGGACTGCTGAGCGAATACAAAACCGGGCGCAGGATGCTCGACACGCACAAGACGGCCATCTTCTTCTCGGCCTTCACGGTCGTCGTGGGACTCGGAGCGCTGATCTTCGCGCGGCATCCGGCGCTCCATTCGCTGGCACTGATCTCGCTCTTCGGCATCGTCGCCGTGGTGCTGGTATCCTACACCGTACAGCCCGTGCTGTTCCGGATGCTCGTCTCGTCGCAGACCGAAAAAGGCGGCGCGCCCTACACGCTGGGCAGCCTCATCAACACCCTCTACGCATTCGGGCTGTTCGTGACGGGATGCCAGCTGCTGCAGGCGCTGATCTTCACGCTCTGGCCGCTGCCGATGGCGCGACGACGCAAGCAGCGCATCGTGCAGTGGTCGATCCACCATATGACGCGGGGATTCCTGCGGGCGATGGTCACCACCAAAACCATACGCCTGAACGACACGGGCGAAACGTTCGCCGAACCGGCGGTGGTGATCGCCAACCACCAGTCGTTCATCGACATCCTCGTACTGCTGAGCATCTGCCCCAAGGCGGTGATGGTGACCAACGGCTGGGTGTGGCGTTCGCCGGTCTTCGGGCGCATCGTCCGCTATCTGGGCTTCTACCACGCCGCAGACGGGTACGAACGCCTCGCTCCCGCGCTCGCGCAGAAGGTCGCAGAGGGTTACAGCGTCATCGTCTTCCCCGAAGGCACGCGCTCGGCCGACGGCAGGATCAAGCGTTTCCACAAGGGCGCCTTCTACCTCGCGGCGGAGTTAGGACTGGACATCCTGCCGATATGTCTCTACGGCAACGGCATGATCTCGTCCAAACGCCAGCCCATCTACATCAAGCACGGACTGGTCGTGAGCCGCATCCTGCCGCGCACGGCCTGCGGCGACCCCGCGGACTACTCCGCGCAGGCCAAGTCCGCATGCCGCCAGATGCGCCGCGAGTACCGCAAACTCTACGAGACCTACAACCGGCCCTGCAACCCCTATTTCCGCGACATGCTCATCAAAAGCTACACCTACAAAGGCCCCGTGCTGGAGTGGTACATGCGGGTCAAGATACGGCTGGAGAAGTGCTACACGCTCTTCGACCGCATCGTGCCGCGCGAAGGGACCGTCGTGGACCTCGGCTGCGGATACGGACCGCTGAGCTACATGCTCGCCATGCTCTCGGACCGCCGCCGCATCGTGGGCGTGGATTACGACGCGGAGAAGATCGAAACGGCGCGGCACAGCTTCCTGCGGCGGCCCGAAACGGAGTTCGTCCACGCCGACCTGCGCACGGCGGAGCTGCCCGAAGCCGATGCGTTCCTGCTGCTCGACGTACTGCACTACATGCAGCCCGAAGAGCAGCGCGGGCTGATCGAACGCTGTGCGGCGCGGCTCAAGGCGGGCGGGCGGATCATCATCCGCGACGGCGACGCGGGGAAGGCCGAACGGCACAAGACGACGGCCATGACCGAAGTGTGGTCCACGAAGATCGTCGGATTCAACAAGACCGACGGCGAGCTGCACTTCACCTCGACGCCGGAACTGCAGCAGACGGCCCGCAGGCTGGGGCTGGAGATCCACGCGGCGCACACGGACGCGCACACGTCGAATACGGTTTACATACTGACCCGACCGGAATAAGATGCAGGAGGAGTTCGACATAATCGTCATCGGCAGCGGGCTGGGCGGACTGGAATGCGGCGTCATGCTGAGCCGCGAAGGGATGGGCGTCTGCATAGTCGAACAGGCGGCGGTCCCCGGCGGCTGCCTGCAGTCGTTCCGCCGCCGCGGCCATTCCATCGACACGGGGATGCACTACGTGGGCAGCATGCAGCAGGGCGGCATCATGCGCCGCTATTTCGACTATTTCGGCATCGGGGATTCGCTCGAAATACGGCCGCTCGACGAAGCGTTCGACATCGTATCGCCGGGCGGAGCCGGAGAGTTCGCCTACATGCACGGCTACGACGAATTCCGGCGGCACCTGACCTCCCTCTTCCCGCGCGAAGCGGCGGGAATCGCCCGCTACTGCGACAAAATCAGGGAGATAGGAGACAGCATAGGCGTTGAAGTGCACCGTTCGGGACGGCTGTCGTCCGGCGGGGTGAAATACCTCGGTGCATCGGCGGCGGAGTTCATCGGCGAATGCGTCGCCGACCCGCTGCTGCGCAGCGTTCTGGCCGGGACCAACCCCCTCTACGGCGGGGTTCGGGAGCGTTCGCCGCTCTACCACCACGCCATGATAAACCATTCGAACATCGAAGGCGCCTGCCGTTTCGCCGGCGGGACGCAGCATATCGCCGACGCGCTGGCGGCCAGAATCCGCGAGCACGGCGGTACGATCCTCACCGGATGCCGGGCAAGCGCGCTCCATACCGAAGGCAGGCGCATCACGGGCGTGGAACTCGCCGACGGCAGGATACTGCGGGCGAAGAGCGTCATTTCGGCCATCCATCCCGCGGCGACGTTCGGCCTGATCGGGCCGACGCCGGTTCTGCGCCCGGCATTCCGCGACCGGATGGCCGCCATGCCGGGCACGTACGGCCTTTTCTCGGTGTATCTGCTGCTCCGGCCGCAAAGTTTTCCCTATATCAACCGCAACCTCTATTATTACGCCGAGGGCGGAGACGTCTGGGATACGCTCTTCGACACGGAGGCCATGCGTCCGAAAATGGTATTGTTCAGCGCGCAGCCGCCGTGCGCCGATCCGGCATGGAGCGAAGTGGTGACGCTGATGGCCCCGATCGCCACCGACATCTGGTCGGCATGGAGCGGATCGGCGCCGGGCCGCCGTCCCGAAGCGTATACGGCCCTGAAAACGGCCGTCGCGGAGCATCTGACGGACTTCGTCTGCGAGCGGCTGCCCGGCCTGCGGGCGGCGATCGAACAGACGTACGCGGCCACGCCCCTCACCTACCGGCATTACACCGGAATCCCCCACGGGGCTGCCTACGGCCTGCAGAAAGACTGCCGCAACGTCATGGCGACCTGCATTCCCGTACGGACGAAATTCGAAAACCTGCTGCTCACGGGGCAGAACCTGACGGTTCACGGCGCGATCGGGGTAACGCTCTCGGCGGCGGCGACCTGCGCCGAGCTGCTGGGCACGGAATATCTGGCTAAAAAAATAGGCGACGCATGAAACGATTTCTCAAATACACGCTCATCACGCTCCTTGCGCTTCCGCTGCTGGCGGCGGCGTTCCTCTGGGGACTCTACCTCACGGCCGACATGGAGCCGCCCGCGATGACCGTAGACACGGCGGCCTACCGCGTCGCGGACCACGGCGGCTACACCTCGTGCCGCGGAAGTTTCCTGCGCCATAACAGATACGGTCTCTGGGAGCTTTACACGGCCGGGTCGCCCGAAGAGTCGGGAGCGGCGGCTGGAGCGCTCACGGCCGGGCTGATGCGCTATCAGGAGCAGGTTTTCGTGGACCAGATCCGCGAATTCATCCCTTCGGACGGTTACCTGAAGTTCCTGCGGGGCCTGATCGTGATCTTCAACCGCAATCTGGGACGGCACGTCCCCGAAGAGTACCGGCGCGAGATATACGCCCGGTCGCTCTACTGCTCGCACGACTTCGACGCCATAGGCACCCCTTACGAGCGTCAGCTCAACTACCATGCGGCGCACGACATCGGGCACGCCATGAGCCAGTACATGCTCGTCGGGTGCAGTTCGTTCGCGGCATGGGGCGGCATGAGCGCCGACGGGGAGCTGGTGGTCGGCCGCAATTTCGACTTCTACATGGGCGACGACTTCGCCCGCCACAAAATCGTCACCTTCTGCCGTCCGCAGGCCGGGCACCCTTTCGTCAGCATCGGCTGGGCCGGGATGATCGGCGTACTGTCGGGCATGAACGACAAGGGGCTGACCGTGACGATCAACGCCGCCAAAGGTCCCGTTCCGCTCTCGGCGGCGACCCCGATTTCGATCCTCGCGCGCGAAATCCTGCAGCATGCGGCCACGATCGGCGAAGCCCTCGAAATCGCCCGCCGCCGCGACACCTTCGTCAGCGAATCGCTGCTCGTCGCATCGGCGCGCGACGGAAGGGCCGCAATCATCGAGAAGACGCCCCGCAAGACCGCCCTGTACGAAAGCGGCGGCGAATACCTCGTCTGCACGAACCATTACCAGTCGACCGAACTGGCCGGCGACGAATACAACCTCGAAAACCTCGCCCGGACGGACAGCCCCTGCCGCTTCGCACGGCTGGAGGAGCTGACGGCGGCAAACGCGCCGCTCACACCTCAGGCGGCCGTGGCCATGCTGCGCGACCAGCGGGGCGAAGGCGGCGCGGACATCGGCGTCGGAAACGACTGCTCGGTCAACCAGTCGATCGCCCACCACTCGGTCGTATTCCGGCCCTCGGCGTTGAAAATGTGGGTTTCGACCTCGCCGTGGCAGGGCGGCGCCTATATCTGCTACGATCTGGGAGCCGTCATGCGCGATCCCGATCCGGCCGCAGAGCTTTGCGACGCGGCGCAGGAGATAGCCGCCGACACGGCCTACCTCGCGCACGACTATCCGCGCGTGGTGGTATACAGGCGGCTGGGCGGAGAAATCCGCAAAGCCATGCGGGAAGAGACCGCCGCCGACGCCGCGACGCTCGACCGTTTCGAACGGACCAATCCGCAGAATTTCCACACATGGAAACTGCTGGGAGAATACTACCGCTCGCAGGGCGACGACCTCCGGGCGGCGCAATGCTTCGACAAGGCGCTGCAGAGCGGAATCCCGCGCACCGACGAGCGGGAAGCGGTTGAAAGACTAAAATCGGAATGTAAGCCATGATAAGAAATCCGGAAATACAATTCGCATCGGCGGATGCGATCGCCGCGTTCCAGCAGGAACGCCTGCGCGAAGAGATCGCCTATCTGTACGAAAATTCACCCTACTACCGGCGCATGTTCGACCACTGCGGCGCGCGTCCGGGCGACATCCGCACGCAGGAGGACCTGCGGCGGCTGCCGGTGACCACCAAGACCGACCTGCAGCTCCACCCGCAGGATTTCATCTGCGTACCCCGCAGCCGCATCATCGACTACGTGACCACTTCGGGAACGCTCGGCGACCCGGTGACGTTCGCCCTCACGGAGGAGGACCTCGACCGGCTGGCCTACAACGAAGCCGAATCCTTCACCACGGCGGGATGCACGCCGGAGGACGTGCTGCAGCTGATGACCACCATCGACCGCCGCTTCATGGCGGGGCTGGCCTATTTTCTGGGCGCGCGGAAGCTCCGGTGCGGCGTGATCCGCGTCGGGAACGGCATTCCCGAACTGCAGTGGGACACCATACGGCGCATCGGCCCCACGGGCTGCATCGTCGTGCCGTCGTTCCTGACAAAACTGGTCGCCTATGCCGAGGAGCACGGCATCGACTACCGCCGCTCGTCGCTGCGCCGTGCGATCTGCATCGGCGAAGCGCTGCGCGACACCGCCTTCGGCAACAACACGCTGGGGGCCAAGATTACCGAGCTGTGGCCTGAACTGGAGCTCTTCTCGACCTACGCTTCGACCGAGATGCAGACCTCGATCACCGAGTGCGGGCACCATTGCGGCGGCCACGTGCCGGCCGACCTGATTCTGGTGGAGCTGCTCGACGAGCAGAACAACCCCGTCGCCGAAGGCGAGGAGGGAGAGGTCGTCATTACGACGCTCGGCGTGCGGGGCATGCCGCTGCTGCGCTTCCGCACGGGCGACATCTGCATCGGATACACGGAGCGGTGCGCCTGCGGACGCGGCACGATGCGGCTTTCGTCGGTCATCGGCCGAAAGGGGCAGATGATCAAGTTCAAGGGCACGACGCTCTATCCGCCCGCGCTGTACGACATACTGGAGAACATTCCGGGCGTGAGCAACTACATCATCGAGGTCTTCACGGGCAGTCTGGGCACCGACCAGATCGTGCTGCGCATCGGCAGCGCGCGCCGCGACGAAGCTTTCGAAAAGGAGATAAAGGACACGTTCCGCTCGAAAGTGCGCGTCGCCCCGGAGGTGGTTTTCGAACCCGTGGAGTACATTGCGAAAAAACAGATGCCCCAGATTAGCCGGAAACAAATTAAATTCGTAGATTTACGCGAACAAACCAAATAAAAAATCCGACAATGAAAAAGTTACTGGCCATGGCATTGTGCCTCGTCGCAGTCAGCGGCTACGCCCAGAAGGGAAAAGAGAAGATCGCAGCCGATTTCTACGGCGTGGATTACAGCTGCGTCAACGTCAAAGGCGCCGACGAGGAACCGGGCGCCTTCATCAAGGCGTTCGAAGCCATCAACAGGCTCTTCCTGAGCGAACCGAAGAAATACGACGTGGCAGGGTTCACCGGCATCGACATCCTCTCGACCGGCGTAGAGCAGGCCAACGAATCGCTCGGCGCACTGGCCGCAGAGCAGTTCACGCCCCGCAGCGCAGCAACCGACTGGCAGACGCAGCTGCCGCAGATCGTCGCCCGCTACGACAACGGTTCGGGCAACAAGGGGCTGGTGCTGGTCGCCACGACGCTCGACAAGGGCAACGGTCTGGGCTACTACACCGCAGTGCTGTTCGATCCCGCGACGCACGAGATAATCACCCAGATGGACATGGTCGGCAAGCCCGGCGGCTTCGGCCTGCGCAACTACTGGGCAGGTTCGGTTTACAACGCCCTCAAAAAACAGGGAAAATACCTGACCAAGTAGGAGAGGTCCCGTCCTGAAACGATCCCTGCACGTCTCCGTGCAGGGATTTTTCATTGCCCGGCGGAACCGGAACCGCGCAGGCCGTGCACGGCGGACCATTGAAATTCGATACGAAACAGCGGAAGAGTTCCGGTCGGGCCGGAAGTTTCACAACGAAAGATTATGCGGCGGTTTTTTGACCGCAACGCAATTTTTTTCGTAACTTTATCCCCACACAACGAAAATGCGCTGTACGCGTGTGCACGCATTATCCTAAACGTAACCGACTCAAACCTATGAAAAAACTGCTGAAACCGCTCTTCACGGCCCTGTTCGCGGGCATGGTCTGCACCGGCGCCAAGGCCGCCGAACCGCAGGTCATCAACATCCGGACCAACGACCTTTCGATGGTCATGAGCGTCGCTCCGAACGGCGAAGTGCTGTTCCACCACTTCGGAGGACGCATCGACGACGCATCGCCCGCCGCAGGCATCAAAAGCTACCGCCGCACGGACCACGGCACCGACAACCTCGCCTACTCGACGATGGGCGGCCGCAACTTCCGCGAACCCGCGCTGCGCGTGACCCACGCCGACGGGGACATGAACACCGAACTGCGTTACGTGTCGCACGCCACGCGCACGCTGGCCGACAAGAACGTCAGCGAAACGGTCGTCAAACTCACCGACACCAATCAGGCGCTGGACGTCGAACTGGTCTATACGGCCTATGCCAAAGAGAACGTCATCACGACCCACACCGTGATCCGCAACCGCGAAAAGGGCGACGCCGTACTGCACGCCTTCTATTCGTCGTCGCTGCCCGTAAAGGCGCGCAGCTACCTGCTGACCCACCTCTACGGCTCATGGGCGCGCGAGAGCCAGACCGACCACACGCTGCTCACCCACGGCTCGAAGAGCATCGAGTCGCGCAAGCTGGTGCGCACGACGCACACCGAGAACCCGGCCTTCATGGTCACGCTCGACAGCGAAGCCTTCGACGAGAACTACGGCGAGGTGATCGCCGGCGCGCTGGCATGGAGCGGCAACTTCCGGCTCAACTTCGAGGTCGATGAATTCAACGTGCTCAACATCCTCGCGGGAGTCAACCCCTACGCTTCGGATTACACGCTCGCCAAGGGCGAATCGTTCACCACGCCCGAAATGGTCTACACCTACAGCTTCGAGGGCGCAGGCGGCGCGAGCCGCAGCCTGCACGACTGGGCGCGCAACTACGGCGTATGGCACGGCCATACGTACGCCCCGACGCTGCTCAACAGCTGGGAGGGCGCCTACTTCACGTTCGACGCCAAGACCCTGACGGACATGATCGACGACGCGGCGGACATGGGACTGGAAATGTTCGTGCTGGACGACGGATGGTTCGGCAACAAATATCCGCGCAACGATGCGAACGCCGGACTCGGCGACTGGCAGATCAACGCAAAAAAACTCCCCGAAGGCATCGACTACATCGCTTCGCACGCACACCGCAAAGGGCTGAAATTCGGCATCTGGATCGAGCCGGAGATGGTCAACCCCAAGAGCGAACTGGCCGAGAAACATCCTGACTGGATCGTCAGGTCGGGCGACCGCGAAATGCCCCGGATGCGCAACCAGTGGCTGCTGGACCTGACCAACCCCAAGGTGCAGGACTTCGTATTCTCGGTATTCGACAACACGATGAAGCTCTCGCCCAACATCGACTACATCAAATGGGACGCCAACCGCCATGCGGAGAACGCCGGATCGGAATTCCTGCCCAAAGACAGGCAGTCGCACTTCTGGATCGACTATGTGCAGGGATTCTACAAGGTCATGGAGCGCATCCGCGCCAAATATCCCGACGTGCTGATCCAAGCCTGCGCTTCGGGCGGCGGCCGCGTGGAGTACGGCGCGATGAAGTACTTCAACGAGGTGTGGACCAGCGACAACACCGAAGCGCTTTCGCGCGCCCGCATCCAGTACGGCACCAGCCTGTTCTACCCGGCGACGGTCATGGGCTCGCACGTCTCGGCCACGCCCAACCACCAGACCAGCAACATCACGCCGATCAAATTCCGCTTCGACATGGCCTGCGCGGGCCGTCTGGGCATGGAGTTGCAGCCCAAGCAGATGAACGCCGAGGAGAAGGCCTTCGCGCGCAAAGCCATCGAAAGCTACAAGGGATACCGCGACATCGTCATGGAGGGCGACCTCTACCGCATCGGCACGCCTTACGACGATACGGGCTACTACGGGGTGATGTACGTATCGAAAGACAAGAAAAAAGCCGTGCTGTTCACCTACTGCACCCTCTACCAGAGCCGCACGCTGGTTCCGAAATACCGGCTTTACGGACTCGACGCGCAGACCCGCTACAAGATCAGGGAGCAGAACGTCGATAAGAAACGGTTCTGGTTCGACGGCGGCACCTTCACCGGCGAATACCTCAACCATGCGGGCATCAACCCCAATCTGAACAAAATTTACGACAGCGCCGTATTCGTGCTCGAAGCCGAATAGCGCTCCCCGAAGGGGAGAAGCGCCTGCTCCGGAAAGCCTGCGGCCCTGTTATGGCCGCAGGCTTTTTCGTCGCCCGGCAAAGGGCCGGAGAAGCGGACGGCACAAGCGGGAAAAAACGGCGGGGACGGGACCGGATGGCGAAAGCGAAACCGGACGGCAGAAACGGGATCGGACGGCAGAAGCGGGATCGGACGGCAGAAGCGGGCGGAAAAAACACCCCTTCTGCGGCCGCCGGCGTACGATTCCGTAAAAATGGTATGACGAACCGTAATCGGGGTAGCCGGCAATAACGCGAAATCGAATATCTTTGCAATGTGGAATTACGGGCGGACCGCAAAAAGCGGTGCGGACCCGAAAAAACGGCATACGCTATGACGAAGGAACAGAAGGAGCAGACGGTCGGACTGCTGTTCGCCGAGAAGTGTTCGTGCGTCGTCCGCAACGGGGACGAAGTGCGGATTTTCCGCGAACGGGGCGTGAAGGACCTCTACAGGCTGCTGCGCGAGGAGCCGCAGCTGCTCGACGGGGCTTTCGTGGCCGACAAGGTGGTCGGCAAAGGCGCGGCGGCGCTGATGATTCTGGGCGGCGTGGAGGAGCTTTTCGCCGACGTGGTGAGCCGTGCGGCCCTCGACCTGTTCGCCGCCGCGGGAAAAGCAGTCGCCTACACGGTCGCCGTGCCCCATATCATCAACCGTGCGGACGACGGGATATGTCCCGTGGAGCGGCTCTGCGCCGAGGCGCAGACGGCCGGGGAGTGTCTGCCGCTGATCGAAGGATTCATCCGCAAAATGCAGGAGCGAAACGAATAGATAGGGTTCGCTACTGCCCGGCACAGGGATTTTCCGCTGGCGCAGCGACGGGATCGACGCCGGAACCCGACGCCCCGGACGACGCTCTTCGGGAGTGTGAACCTCGATTTTTAAAAACCGCACGAAAAGCACTGTTTTTGAATATGAACAAACAAAAGACAAAATGGAAACAACGGCTGTAAAACTCTATTCGCTCGATTACCGCGATGCGAAAACCTACCTCGCAGCGGCGCTCTTCGTCGCAGGCAACATCGTCCTGCCCCAAATCTGTCATTTGGTGCCGCAGGGCGGCCTGCGGTGGCTGCCGATCTACTTCTTCACGCTCGTCGGAGCCTACAAATACGGCTGGCGCGTGGGCCTGCTGACCGCCGTGCTGTCGCCGCTGGTCAACTCCGCGCTGTTCGGAATGCCCGCCGCGGCGGCATTGCCGGCGATTCTGCTCAAGTCCGTACTGCTGGCCGCAGCCGCCGGATTCGCCGCACGGCGGTTCGGCCGCGCGACGCTGCCGCTGCTGGCGGGCGTGGTGCTCTTCTACCAGACGGCGGGTACGCTGGGAGAATGGGCCTTCACGGGTTCGGCGGCCGCCGCCGTGCAGGATTTCCGCATCGGGATTCCCGGCATGCTCGCGCAGGCGGCGGGCGGTTACCTGATTATCAACTATCTGTTACGCAAATAAATCCAATCGACATGATCAATAGAATGTATGTGATCATACTGCTGTCGGTCCTGCCTTTGACGGCTTGCGGATCGGCTCAGGGCGGCGAAAAGACCGAAGCCCCCGAAGTATACTTCATCCGCGAGATCACACCCCGAAACATGGTGCGCATCTACGAAGCGCAGGAACGTCCCGCGACGGGAAAGGTCGCCGTCAAGCTCTCGACGGGCGAACCGGACGGGCACAATTACCTCAAACCGGAGCTGATAAAGGAGATCGTGACCAAAGTCGGCGGCACGATCGTCGAGTGCAACACCGCCTACGGCGGCGGACGCGCACACACGGAAGCGCACCTGAAGGCCGCCGCCGACCACGGTTTCACGGCCATCGCCCCGGTGGACATCATGGACGCCGACGGAGAGGTGAGCCTGCCGGTGAAAGGCGGAAGACACCTGAAAGAGAACTTCGTCGGCTCGCACTACCCCCGCTACGACTTCACGGTGGTGCTGTCGCACTTCAAGGGGCATGCGATGGGCGGCTTCGGCGGTGCGGTCAAGAACATCTCGATCGGCATCGCATCGTCGGCCGGGAAAGCGTGGATACACTCGGCGGGCAAGACCAAAAACGCCGCCGAAATGTGGAGCGACCTCCCGGCGCAGGACGACTTTCTGGAGTCGATGGCCGAGTCGGCCAAGTCGGTCGCCGACCACTGCGGCGACAGGATTCTCTACATCAGCGTGATGAACAACCTCTCGGTGGACTGCGACTGCGACGCGCATCCCGAAGAGCCGAAGATGGGCGACATCGGCATCCTCGCCTCGCTCGATCCCGTAGCGCTGGACAAGGCGTGCGTCGACATGGTATACGCATCGCCCGATCCGGGGAAATCGCACCTGATCGAGCGCATGGAGTCGCGCCACGGCATTCACACGCTCGAACACGCCGAAGCCATAGGGCTGGGTTCGCAGCAGTACCGACTCGTGGAACTGAAATAGCATGGAGTACAGGACACTGGGCCGCACGGGACTGCGCGTCAGCGCCGTGGCGCTGGGCTGCGAGGGATTTATGAACCGGCCGGAGGAAGAGGTGCGGGCAGACTTCGACTTCGCAATCGAAAACGGGATCAACTTCCTCGACCTCTACGCTTCGAACCCCGAACTGCGCAGCAGCATCGGCGCGGCACTGGCCGGGCGGCGCGAAGGGTTCGTCATACAGGGGCACCTCTGCTCGGTGTGGGAAGAGGGGCAGTATCTCCGCACGCGCGATCCGGAGAAGGCGCAGGCCGCATTCGACGACCTGCTCGCGCGGCTGGGGACGGATTACGTCGATATAGGCATGATCCACTACGTCGATGCCGAGGACGACCTGCGGAAGGTATTGGACGGGCCGATCCTGCAACTGGCACTGCGGCTCCGGTCGGAGGGGCGCCTGCGCCATATCGGCATCAGCAGCCACAACCCCGCCGTAGCGCGGCAGGCCGCGGGAACCGGACTGATCGACGTGCTGATGTTCTCGCTCAACCCCTGTTACGACCTGCTGCCGCCGAGCGACGACGTGGACACGCTCTGGGCCGACGAAAGCTATGCGCAGGAGCTGCACAACATCGACCCCGAACGCCAGCGGCTCTACGAATTCTGCGAACGCGAAGGCGTGGCGATCGACGTGATGAAGGCGTACGGCGGCGGGGACCTGCTGAGCGGGACCAACTCGCCGTTCGGGAAGCCGATGACACCGGTGCAGTGCATCGAATACGCCCTGACGCGCCCCGGCGTGGCGGCCGTGATGGCCGGATGCCGCAGCCGGACCGAAATCGAGGCGGCGCTCGCATGGTGTACGGCGACAGCCGCCCAGCGCGACTACACGCAGGCGCTGACAGGACTCGGCCGGTTCTCGTGGGAAGGACACTGCATGTACTGCGGCCACTGCGCCCCCTGCACGGCGGGGATCGACATCGCAAGCGTGAACAAATACTACAATCTGACGCTGGCGCAGGACGAAGTGCCCGAAACCGTGCGCGAACATTACAACCTGCTGGCGCACCACGCTTCGGAGTGCATCGCCTGCGGCCGCTGCCAGAGCAACTGTCCCTTCGGAGTCGATATCGTCGGCCGCATGCAGCTGGCGGCCGCGAAGTTCGGGTACTGATCCGCATTCCGGGGGAGGAGCGGGCGAAAAAGCGAATCCGGCGGCGGTTCCGGCTTCCGAAATCGCGACAATTTCCTATCTTTGCCGATCGACACACACCGACAATGACCGAACAAATCATAGCACAAAGACTCGGAATCGCCCTCCGGCAGGTGCAGGGCACGGTACGCCTGCTGCGCGACGGCGCGACGATACCCTTTATCAGCCGCTACCGCAAGGAGGCGACCGGTTCGCTCGACGAACTGCAGGTCGGGGCCGTCAAGGAGCAGCTGGACAAACTCACCGAACTCGAAGCACGCAAACAGACCGTCCTCTCGACGATCGGGGAGCAGGGCAAACTGACCGACGAACTTCGCAAACGCATCGAAGCGTGCTGGGAAGCCGTAGAGCTGGAGGATATTTACCTGCCTTACAAGCCCAAGCGGCGGACACGGGCGACCGTAGCGCGCGAACGCGGGCTGGAGCCGCTGGCAAACAGCATCATGGCGCAAAATTCGCACGACATCGCACGGCAGGCGCAGCGTTTCGTCACGGCCGACGTACCGACTCCGGAGGAGGCGATAGCCGGGGCGTGCGACATCATCGCCGAGCGGGTGTCGGAGGACGAGCGCGCCCGCAACAGCGTACGCCGCACGGCGGCCCGCGAAGGCGCAGTTCACTCCCGGCTCGTGAAAGGCAAGGAGCAGGAAGGGGTCAAATATTCGGACTACTTCGATGCGACGTCGCCGCTGCGCACCGTTTCATCGCACCGCTTTCTGGCCATGCGCCGCGGCATGGACGAAGGAGTCCTGAAGATCTCGGTGGAGATGGACGCCGACCGCATTACGGAAGGGCTTTGCCGCCAGTTCGTACGCCACGGCTCGGCGACGCGCGAATGGATGGAAGCTGCCGTCGCGGACTCGTTCAAACGTCTGATACGGCCCTCGATCGAGACCGAACTGCTGGCGGCGGCCAAGGAGAAGGCCGACGACGAAGCGATCCGGGTATTCGCCGAAAACCTGCGGCAGCTGCTGCTCTCGGCGCCGCTCGGACAGAAGCGCATCATCGCCGTCGACCCCGGATTCCGCACGGGCTGCAAAGTCGTGGCGCTCGATTCGCAGGGCAACCTGCTGCACAACACCACCGTCTATCCCCATCCGCCGCAGAACCGTTACGCCGAAGCCGCCGAAACGCTGCGGTCGCTGGCGGCCCGGTACAAGGCCGAAGCCTTCGCCATAGGCGACGGCACGGCAGGGCGCGAGACCGAACAGCTGGTCCGCGGACTGGGGCTGGAGGGCGTCGGGGTGTTCATGGTGAGCGAGGACGGCGCATCGGTCTACTCGGCGTCGGCCGCGGCCCGCGAAGAGTTCCCCGATCACGACGTGACCGTTCGCGGCGCAGTCAGCATCGGCCGCAGGCTGATGGACCCGCTGTCGGAGCTGGTGAAGATCGACCCAAAGTCGATCGGCGTGGGACAATACCAGCACAGCGTCGATCAGTCCAAGCTCAGGGCCAGACTGGTCACGGTGGTCGAGAGCTGCGTGAACAAGGTCGGCGTGAACATCAACACCGCATCGAAGCATATTCTGACCTACATATCCGGTCTGGGGCTTGCGCTGGCCGAAAACATCGTCGCATACCGCGCCGCGAACGGCGATTTCAAAGACCGGAAAAGCCTGCTGAAAGTGCCGCGTCTGGGCGCCAAAGCCTACGAGCAGGCGGCGGGATTCCTGCGCGTGGTAGGCGGCAGGAATCCGCTCGACAACAGCGCCGTGCACCCGGAGTCGTATCATATCGTGGAGCGGATGGCCGCCGACGCGGGCGTGACGGTCGAGCAACTGCTGGCGGACAAGGAGCTGCGCAAAGGCATAAAACCCGAAAGATACGTGGACGCCGAGGTGGGGCTGCCGACCGTGACGGACATTCTCGAAGCGCTCGACAAGCGGGGTCTCGACCCGCGCGAACAGTTGCAGGCATTCTCGTTCGACCCCGACGTGCACTCGGTCGCCGACCTGCGCGAAGGCATGACGCTGCCCGGCATCGTCACCAACATCACGGCCTTCGGCGCGTTCGTCGATATCGGCATCAAGCAGGACGGGCTGGTGCATATCTCGCAGCTGGCCGACCGCTACGTCGCATCGCCGGCCGATGTCGTCCATTTGGGACAGCACGTCGAAGTCCGCGTGACGGGCATCGACACGGTCCGCAACCGCATTGCACTGTCGATGCGCAAGAACGGCTGACAAAATCGGCGTCCGGGTAATTCCGAACGCCGATTTTCACATAGCATCCCGTTCACTACTCAGGCGACACGAAAGACCAATGCGCGTGCATGATTTCCCAACGCCCGGATGAATTCCGCCGATAAACCAACTTTATTGCGCCAAATGGTTAAAATGCATATAAATGAATTAAATTATACAAAATCAGAACTAGCCCAAAATTAGAATTGAATGAATCAGATTGCGATAGTTATTTATACATGAATGCATCTCCGCGACGGCTTCAATTAAGACTCGGATAATGCGAATGTCAGAAGATGTATGACAAGCTAAAAATAAAACACCGTTGTAGTAATCTACAACGGTGTTTTGGTGAGGTCTGAAGCGGATTCGAACCGCTGTACAAGGTTTTGCAGACCTTTGCCTAGCCACTCGGCCATCAGACCATTTTTCGTTTCCGATCCGTCCTGCGCAAACCGCTGTTCGGGCCGCGGCCGCTGATTTCATTCAGCCCCCGGCTCCACCGTCTCAGGTGTTTTCCGGGTTACGCTCAGGCGTATCGGAGTGCAAATATACAAACATTTCTAAAATCTGCAAAACTTCGGCTCAACTTTGCGTTATTTCCCAAAAATATTTACTTTTACGACACGTTAAACGACTTTTGCGGCTATGACAATCGAGGATATCGCCCTTCAGATGACTCCGGGTATCGGGGTGAAGGGCGCCGTGCATCTGCTCGGAGTGTTCGGCAGCGCACGGGACATTTTCGCCGCGGCTCCGGACGAACTGGCGGGCGAAGCGGGCCTGCGCGAAGAGATCGCCCGCGAAATCGTCCGCCGCAGAGGATTCGCCGCCGCGGAAAAGGAGCTGGAGCATTGCCGCCGCAACGGAATCGCGGCCATCGCCTCGACCGATCCGGAATACCCGCCGCTCCTGCGGGAAATCCCCGACTATCCCCATGTCCTATACATAAAAGGTGATACGGCAGCCCTTTCGGCACGCTGTCTGTCGATGGTCGGCACGCGCAATGCGACGCCCTACGGACAGACCATGTGCAACCGGCTCGTGGAGGGACTCGCGGCGCAGGTGCCGGGACTCTGCATCGTCAGCGGACTGGCTTTCGGGATCGACGTCGCGGCGCACCGCGCGGCATTGGCGGCGGGAGTGCCGACCGTCGCCGTGCTGGCCAACCCGCTGCCGGAAGTGACGCCGGCGCAGCATACGGCCGTAGCCCGCGACATCCTCGATCACGGCGGCGCACTGGTCACGGAACTTCATTCGCAGACCCGGCAGAACGGCACGGCTTATATCGCCCGCAACCGCATCATCGCCGGGCTTAGCGCCGGATGTATCGTCGTCGAATCGCCTGACAGCGGCGGATCGCTCGTCACGGCGCACTGCGCCGACGATTACGACCGTTCGGTGATGGCCGTGCCGGGCCGCGCCACGGACCGCATGTCGGCAGGGACCAACCACCTGATCCGCAACCGTAAAGCGCAGCTGGTGCTGACGGCCGACGACATTGTCCGCGAATTGATGTGGGATCTCGGCGCGGAACCGGCGACGCTCCGGCCGAAACCCGCCACACCGCAGCTCACGCCCGACGAAACGGGACTGCTGGGTTGTTTCCGCACGGACGATCCGCTGTCGCACGAAACGCTTTCAGAACTGAGCGGACTCGATCCCGGCGAGCTGGCGACGCTGCTCGTGGGGCTGGAACTGGCAGGCGCCGTACGCCAGCTGCCCGGCAACAGATACATGAAACTGATATGAGACTTACCGATACACATTCGCATCTGTACGCCCCCGAATTCGACGCGGACCGCGAGGAGGCCCTCGCACGTGCGGCCGACGCCGGAGTGGAGAGAGCGCTGCTCCCGGCGATCGACTCCGAAAGCCATGAACGGCTGTTCGGGTTGTGCCGCAGCCATCCGGAGCGGTGCGCCCCGATGATGGGCCTGCACCCGACGTCGGTGAACGACAATCCACGCTGGCGCGAGGAGCTGGCGCTCGTAGAGCGTTATCTCGAAACGCCGCCCGCAGGGATCCGCTTCTGCGCCGTGGGCGAAATCGGGCTGGACCTCTACTGGAGCCGTGATTTCAGGGCCGAACAGCTCGAAGCCTTCCGCCGCCAGATCGACCTGTCGCTGGAGTACGGTCTTCCGATCGCGGTCCACACGCGCGACGCATGGCCCGAAACCGTGGAGCTGATGCGCGAATACAAGGGCAGAGGCGTCCGGGGCGTTTTCCACGCCTTTTCGGACACGGCCGACACCTACCGGGAACTGAAGGAGTACGGCGACTTCGTCTTCGGCATCGGCGGGGTGGTGACGTTCAAAAAGAGCAAGCTGGCCGACGCGGTGCGGGAGATGGAGCTGCGCGACATCGTCCTCGAAACCGACTGTCCCTACCTGACGCCCGCACCCCACCGCGGCGAACGCAACGAATCGGCCTATGTGCGGTACGTCTGCGAAAAAGTCGCGGAGCTGAAAGGACTGACGCCCGGCGAGACGGCCGAAGCGACGACGGCCAACGCCGAACGCATTTTCGGAAAATAAAAAAACACAAGCATACACGATGAAATCCTCTATCCTGATTATCTACACGGGCGGCACGATCGGCATGAAGAACGACGCCGAAACCGGAGCCTTGGTGCCGTTCGACTTCAGCGCCATATACGACGAATTCCCGTCGCTCAAGCGGCTCAACGTGGACATCGACGTACTGACGATGGACCCCGTGATCGACTCGTCGAACGTCACGCCCGCCAACTGGGCCGCACTTGCCGAACTGATCCGCGACAACTACGCGCGCTACGACGGATTCGTCGTGCTGCACGGCACCGACACCATGTCGTATACCGCGTCGGCCATGAGTTTCATGCTCGAAAACCTCGCAAAGCCGGTCGTCTTCACCGGAAGCCAGATTCCGATCGGCGTACTGCGGACCGACGGCCGCGAGAACCTCATCACGGCCATCGAAATCGCGGGCGCGCACATCGGCGGACGCCCCGAAGTGCCCGAAGTGTCGCTCTATTTCCAGAACCGGCTGTTCCGCGCCAACCGCACCACCAAGCGCAGCGCCGAAGCGCTGAGCGCCTTCCGCTCCTACAATTATCCGCCGCTGGCGGAGGTCGGGGTCAACATCGCCTACAACCTCCCGGCCATCCTGCATCCGACGGAGGTTTCGCCCCAGCTGCGCATCGCCACGCGGCTGGCCGACGGAATCGAGGTGGTCAAACTCTTTCCGGGACTGGGCGAAAACATCCTCCGGGCCATGCTCTCGGCGCCCGGACTGAGAGCCGTGGTGCTCGAAACCTTCGGCGCGGGCAACGCCCCGACCAACGAGTGGTTCATCCGCGTACTGAAGGAGGCGATCGGCCGCGGGATCATCATTCTCAACATCACGCAGTGCGGCGGCGGCAAAGTCTCGATGGAACTTTACGAAACGGGGCTTCGCCTGCAGGAAATCGGCGTCCTGTGCGGCCACGACATGACCACCGAAGCCGCCGTGACCAAACTGATGTACGTGCTGGGACTCGACCTGCCGGACGACCGGACGCGCGCGCTGCTGCGCCGCCCCCTGCGCGGAGAATTTACGGCCTAAGCCATTGCACGGAACGATTTTTTTTTCTATATTTCGCACTGCTAATGTATCCTTAGAAGGCCCCCGGTGACGGCGGACGGAAAGATGCGAACATCGCAACAAGTTGATCGGCAGGAAATTGCATGAGTTCAGAATGAAAGATTCGGGATTCGGCTGCCTGCGTGAAACCGGTACGGAAAATATGCGGACAGCGACCAAAAAACGCCGGATAAATTCCGGAAGCGTGAAAAAAAAGATTTTTTTAGGATTTTTTTAGGGAAAAATAAGAAATTGAAGAAGTCGGGAAACCGAGATATGGAATAAACCAAAAAAGACACAAACAAATAAACAACTAATCAAATTTAATTTTATCCAACACAACTATGAAAAAACTTTTTTTGATTCTGTCAGTGGCCCTGTTCGCACTGGGTACTGTTAACGCTTTCGCGCAGGAAGCCGCTGCCGCTGCCGAAGAGACTGCAGTCGCTGCCGAAACCGCACTCGCAGGCGACAGCATGCACCACATCATGATGCAGAAATTCCTCGAAGGCGGTTGGGAATGGATGCTCCCGGTTCTTCTCTGCTTGGTGATCGGTCTGGCTGTCGCTATCGAGCGTATCCTCTACCTGTCGCTGGCAACGATCAACTCGAAGAAGCTCATCGCTGCCGTTGAGGACGCACTGAAGAACGGCGGCATCGAAGCTGCCAAAGAAGTTTGCCGCAACACCCGCGGTCCTATCGCTTCGATCTACTATCAGGGTCTCGACCGCTACGATCAGGGTCTGGATTCGGTCGAGAAGGCTGTCGTTTCCTACGGTTCGGTTCAGACCGGCCAGATGGAGTCGGGTCTTTCGTGGATCGGTCTGTTCATCGCTCTGTCGCCGATGTTGGGCTTCATGGGTACCGTTGTCGGCATGATCGCGGCGTTCGACGCCATTCAGGCTGCCGGCGATATCAGCCCGACCCTCGTTGCAGGCGGTATCAAGGTCGCCCTTCTGACCACCCTCATGGGTCTTATCGCTGCGGTTATTCTTCAGCTGTTCTACAACTATATCGTTTCGAAGATCGATTCGCTCGTGAACGATATGGAGGATTCGTCCATCACGCTGATGGATATCCTGACGGCATACAGCAAGAAATAATCCCAACGATTTAAAGAGTTAAAAAGCAATTATGAAAAAGATATTGAACATATTGCTGGGCATTCTGATGGCGATCACCGTGGTACTTCTGGTATACGCGATCGCTACGGGCGGCTCGGATGCTGCGATCAGCCTGAACCTCGTATGGGGATACTTCCTCTTCGTGTTCGCTGTCGCCGCAGCCCTGTTCTGCGCCATCTTCGGAATGATTCAGAACCCGGCAGGCATCAAGGGAACCATCCTCTCTCTGGCGCTGATAATCATCGTCGTCGGCGTGTCGTACTTCTACGCTGCCGGCCACACGGTGAACATCGTCGATCTCCAGACCAATGGTTTCTTCGGCCACGGTGAAACCGTAATTACCGAAACGAGCATTCTCGTGACGTACGTTGCTTTCGTCGCCGCTTTCCTGACGGCCGTAGTAACCGAAATCTGGGGCGCTTTCAAATAATGGAGTGAACAACAATGGCAACAGATAAAAGGAAAATACAGGAAATCAATGCCGGCTCGATGGCCGACATCGCCTTCCTGCTGCTGATTTTCTTCCTTGTGGCCACTACGATGAATGTCGATACAGGTCTGGTGCGTATGCTCCCGCCTATGCCCCCCGATGAGAAACAGCAGGAGGACATCAAGGTCAAGGAACGCAACCTCTTCCTCGTGCTTATTTCGGGCAGCGGCAACATCATGGCAGGCCCCGCGGGCAAGCAGGAGATCATCGACCTGCACCAGCTCAAGGACAGAACGAAGGAATTCATCCTCAATCCGATGGATGATGAAAACCTTCCTGAAAAAGCCGATAAGGAAATCGAATTGGCTGACGGCAGCAAGTGGGTATATCCCGAAAGTCAGGGCGTCGTTTCGCTTCAGACCACCCGTGATACCGGCTATCAGTCGTACATCATGGTGCAGAACGAACTCACCCGCGCATTCAACGAAGTACGCGACGAGGTCGCCATGCGGAAATTCGGCTCGAAATTCGCCGACCTTCCCGAAGAGAACCGCAACGCAGTATCAAAAGCCGTTCCGCTGAAGATCTCGGAGGCAGAACCGCGTAATATAAAGAAGTAAGCTATGGCAGTAATGAAAAAGAAGGGCAACAAAGGTTTGCCCCCTATCTCGACCGCATCGCTTCCTGACGTGATCTTCATGATCCTCTTCTTCTTTATGGTATCGACGACCATGCGCGATCAGGAACTGCTCGTGAGATACAAACTCCCTGAGGCTACCGAGGTGCAGAAGCTGGAGAAGAAATCGCTCGTCAGCTACATCCACATCGGACAGCCTTCGCTGGCGATGCAGGCCAAATTCGGCACTGCACCCCGTATCCAGCTGAACGACTCGTACAAAACGACCAAGGATATTCTGGATTTCGTCGCCGCAGAGCGCGATAACCTCAGCGAGGCCGACCGTGCTTCGATGACGATCTGTCTCAAGGCAGACCAGACCACGAAAATGGGTATCGTAACCGACGTGAAGCAGGAGCTTCGCCGTGCCAACGCACTGAAAGTCTCCTACGCCGCTTCCAAGTCGCTGGGATACTAAAATCCGAGGAAAATTGTTTGAAAAAGAGCTGAAGTCAAGACTTCAGCTCTTTTTGTTTTGCCGTATGAAGAGGGATTTCGGCGTTTCGAATACGAATGATACGCCGCCGGATCAGAACGCCAATTCCAGCTGGCCGATTTCGTGGTTGAAGGTCAGCCGGTGGTGTGGAGTGAGACCGTACTCGCGGATTGCAAGGCGGTGTTCGCGCGTCGGATAACCTTTGTTCTTCCGCCAGCCGTACTGGGGAAACTCCTCGGCCAGACGCAGCATGTACTCGTCGCGGTGCGTTTTGGCCAACACCGAAGCGGCGGCGATGTCGGCATACTTGCCGTCGCCTTTGACGATGCAGCGGTAAGGCAGTTCGAGCCGGGTCCGGAAGCGGTTGCCGTCGATGGCCAGAAAGCCGGGAGCGGGATCGAGCCGCGCCGCGG
Organism: Alistipes finegoldii DSM 17242; assembly: GCF_000265365.1. Classification (NCBI taxonomy): domain Bacteria; kingdom Pseudomonadati; phylum Bacteroidota; class Bacteroidia; order Bacteroidales; family Rikenellaceae; genus Alistipes; species Alistipes finegoldii. The sequence goes on along the minus strand of NC_018011.1, from coordinate 1,688,366 downwards.
CCAGCGACATTCCCTCGAACGACGCATTCAGAATGTTGATCTCGTCGATCCGCTCGGCGGAGACCGCTTCGACGGCCCATGCCACGGCTTCGCGTTCGATAATCGTCCGAAGCTTCTCGCGGTTGCGCTCGGTCATCTGCTTCGAATCGTTGAGCAAGGGGTCGTGGAAATCGGGCGGCAGCATCACGGCCGCTGCAAAGACCGGCCCGGCGAGACACCCCCGCCCGGCCTCGTCGCATCCCGCTTCGGGAAGATCGTATTGAAAGCAATTTTCAAGCATAGCCAAAAACATTAAATCATCGGCACCCGACACAAATCAAGGAAAACCGGCAACAAACTATTACACGCCCGCCGCCGGAAGCTGCTGCGGCAAAAATTGCACAGACGAATCCTGCGACCGGAAAAGCAAATCCCGAAACAGGCCCGGAAAGCTGGTCCGAAAAGCGAGTCGGAACCCAATTCCGGACAGAACCGCCGGAATGCAACCGGCATCTCCGGAGACGTCGATCCGCCCAGCGGCCGCCCCACCAATTCCGCCCAGCGGCCGAGCAACTGAACAGCCGAGCAGCCGAGCAACCGAACAACCGAACAGCCGGACAGCCGAAACATGCCGTGTTGCTCCTGCGAACGGGCCGCAACCATACGCAAGACTGGAAAAGAAACACCCTCCGCAGGATTCCGGCTACAACAAAGTTAGCAATTATTTAGTCCCGTACAGCTTTTTTCCGTATTTTTGCCGAAAGCAGAAATCGCCGCATGAAGATAGATATCGCCCGACAACCGCTGGTTCCGGCCTTCGTCACTCTCTTCGCACTCGCAGTCACGGCCATGTGGGGCGGGGCGGGAGACGGCGTGTCCGCCGATGCGCCGGAGACAATGCCCCTGCTGGGCGGAGCGCTGACCCGGTTTCAGGCAGCATATCCGGTGTGGGCACGTCTGGCCGCCGGATTCATGATCCTCTTCACGGGAATGTGCACGGGGCGGATCGCCATCCGCTACAACCTCTATGGCGTCAGCACATGCCTGCCGATTCCGCTCTACGCCGTCGTCGCCTGCGGAATCTTCTCCGGCGGGAACTACCTGACGGCATTCGCCGCTTCGATGCTGCTGGCGCTCGCCGCCAAGAACTACTGCCGTTCGTACTGCAACGGCTACGGATTCGACGCCATTTTCCGCGCGTCCCTGTATCTGGGATTGCTGCCGCTGGTCTATGCTCCCGCGACGCCGCTGGTGCTGATCCTTCCGCTGGCGATACTGCTTTTCAAGCGTACCTTCCGCGAAGCGGTAGTCGCCGCCGCAGGGCTGATACTGCCCCTCCTGACCGCCTGCTATGTCAGCTGGGGCATGGGTGACGAATTTACGGCTCCGGTCATGACGCTGGCCGATGCGCTCGTATCGGGCGTTCCGCTGTGGATCTTTAAGGGCCTTCCGCTCCCGTCGCTCGTCATGTTGTGCGTCATCGCGGCGCTTGCCCTGACGGCGCTCCTTTTCTTTCTCTCGGACATTTATGCCGCCGGAACCAAACCCCGCTTCATCCTTATTTTCAATACAGGTATACTGGCGATGACTCTCGCCCTGCTCTGCACCCCGTCGGTCACCCCCGAAGCATTCACCCTGACGGCGGTTCCCGCCGCCCTGCTTTTCCCGGTGTTTTTCGTGCGGATAGACCGCAGAATCGCACTGCCCGTTTACCTGATTCTGCTGGCCGCGTCGGTCTACATTGCAACATTACAATAATCTATTTAGTCACAAAGGTAATACAAACAGTCCTATTTGCCTTAATGCGCCTTTTTAGCGTATTAATTCTTTTATAAAACAAATATTAAATTGTATATTTGGAGTTGAACAAAAGTGACGCAACTTATTGTTCATAGAAACTTAAAATACGATTTAGTATGAAGAATTCATTGAATTCGTCGGCTCAGCAGCCGATGATCGTGAAGTATGTCGAAGCACTTCACAACGGAATCCAGTCTCAGGCGCTTTCGCGCTATGCAATCGGTTACATTCTTCGTGGTACGAAGTACATCTACGAAGGCGATAAGCGCCAGACGCTCACACGCGGAGACGTATTCTACCTCGGCATCGGGCATCACTATATCGAGAACTTCCCGGAAAACGGCCAGCCCTTCGAACAAGTGCTCTTTTATTATACGCCGGCGGACCTCCAGCGTATCCTGATGCATCTGAACATCACCTACGGCCTGAACATTTCGAACGAACATTCGTGTGAAAACTGCCGCAACCGCACGCACGTCGCCATGCCCGCATGGAATTCGATCCGCAACTTTTTCGTCAATACCAACAACGACCTGCGCGACGAAGATTTCCACCGCGACGAGACGGCCGAGAACATCAAGATGACCGAATTGATCTATCTGATCGCCTCGCACGAGGACTGCTGCATCAAAAGCAAGCTGCTGAGCAACGTGGACGCCGCGAAAGAGAATTTCGAACAGATCGTCTACGACCATATCTTCAAAGACATCTCCATCGAGGAGCTTTCGAAACTGACGAACCGTTCGCTCACTTCGTTCAAGAAGGAGTTCCGCCGTCATTTCCAGATGCCGCCCCACAAGTGGTACATCCGCCAGCGGCTGATGCACTCGCGTCTGCTGCTGATCTCGACCTCGAAATCCATTTCGGAGATCGGCAACGCCTGCACGTTCCCCAATACGTCGCATTTTATTAAACTTTTCAAAAAGGAATACCAGATGACGCCGGCCGCTTACCGCAACCGCCACATCACTTCGCTCACCCCGGAGAAGCAGCCCGAAACGGTGCAGAACGCGGAAATACGCGAAGCGCTTTAATCAAAAACTTATAAATCGGCTATTATTTTAAATTTTTTAATTATAATTTAACAGATTTCTTCAGGTTAGTTTGAAAAAATGTTATAAAAGATTTGGTGAATTGTGAATTTCAGTTTATCTTTGTATAACAAAACGTGGGATTCTCCCACTCTCATTAACCTAACTAACCTAACCAGAGGGGTTCGCTACTGCCAGGTACCGAACCCCTTTCTCGTGTCCGGAAGCGGCGGAGAGAAGGCTCCGATAATGAATTATTGCAGTTTCGGCAGGTGCGTTTTTTTATTTTTTAATATGCTTTCTCCCCGCGGCGACGACGGGAGGGCGGAAAGCGGTTCCCCCTTCGAAGATCCGCCCCGAAAAGCCCGAAAACGGACGGATGCCGGCGCAGAAGCGTCCGGCGCAGGGCTGTCAAAGAAAATGAACCATTCTTAGGGAATATCAATTATTTTTTCGTATTTTTGCATCAATTGGAAAATAATGATCTTAAATGCCGAAGTTTTATGACAAGGTAGACGTACTGAAAAAACCCGGATGGCTGAAGATCCGGCTCCACCGAACCCCGGAATACGCCGAGGTTCAGCAGATAGTCCGAAAACATGCGCTGCACACGATTTGCAGCAGCGGCATGTGTCCCAACAAGGCCGAATGCTGGAGCCGCAGAACCGCGACCTTCATGATTCTGGGCGATATCTGCACACGGGGCTGCCGCTTCTGTGCCACCAGAACAGGACATCCCCTTGCCCCGGACGCCGAGGAACCCCGGCGGGTAGCCGAAAGCGTCTCGCTGATGAAACTGAGGTATGTCGTCGTAACTTCTGTAACGCGTGACGACCTGCCGGACGGCGGCGCCGCACATTGGGCCGAAACCGTCCGCGCCATCCGCAAACAGAATCCCGACGCCGCAATTGAGCTCCTTATTCCCGATCTCGACGCACGGCCCGACCTCTTGGACACGGTCATCGCGTCGAAGCCCGATATAATCGGGCACAACATCGAAACCGTCGAGCGGCTGACCCCCGTGGTCCGTTCCAGAGCGAAATATCGCACGAGTCTGGAGACCCTGCGCCACATGAGCCGGCAGGGCGTCGCAACGAAAAGCGGACTGATGGTCGGACTTGGCGAGAGCGATGACGAAGTATTACAAACCCTGCACGACCTGCGCGAAGCGGGCGTCGGGATCGTAACGCTCGGTCAGTACCTTCGTCCAACTTTGGAGCATTACCCCGTGGCGGCGTATATCACTCCTGAAAAATTCGAATGGTACAGACTCAAAGCGCTGGAAATGGGCTTCGCCTACTGCGCGAGCGCGCCGCTGGTCCGCTCGTCGTATTTGGCGGAAGAGGCCCTGAAAAGCGTTAAAAGTTTGCAGCGATGAACGTTTACTGCCGGGACCTCGGACAGATGGACTACAAAGCCTGCTGGGATTTGCAGCAGACCCTGTTCGACGCCCTGACAGCCGGAAAAACGAACCGGACGGCAGCGCCGGAGAGCGCAACGCCGTCCTCGGAAGAGGCGGGCACGATCCTGCTGGTGGAGCATCCGCCGGTGTACACGCTCGGCAAAAGCGGCCACGCCGAGAACCTGCTCGTGGGCCGCGAAGCGCTCGAAGCGATGGGCGCGCAGTTCTTTCACATAGACCGAGGGGGCGACATCACCTTCCACGGACCCGGACAGCTGGTCTGCTATCCGATTCTGGACCTCGAAAGGTTAGGCATCGGGCTGAGGGCATACATCGACGCGCTGGAAGAGTCCGTCATTCGCACCGTGGCCGAATACGGCATCCGGGCGGAACGCATCGCAGGCGCTTCGGGCGTCTGGGTGGGAGCGGGAATCGCGCAAGAAGGCGATCACCGGACCGCGGACGGCGGCGGAAAATGCACGCCGGCGGGCGCTCCGCGCAAGATATGCGCAATAGGAGTCCGTTCGTCGCGTTATATTACCATGCACGGGTTCGCGCTGAACGTAACGACCGATCTGGAGTGGTTTTCGCGCATCAACCCCTGCGGATTCACCGACCGGGGCGCGACCTCGATCGAAAGGGAAACGGGCGCCAAAGTCCCGATGGACGATGTCAAAAGACTCGTCGTGAAATTTTTAAGTGAGATATTAAATGTTAGAATATATAAATAGTAAATCGTATGCCTATAGAAAAACGATGGGTAGTGAAACCGCAGGGCGATTCCGAGGCGGTGGCGAAGCTCGCCTCCGTGCTCAGGATATCCCCCGTGCTGGCGAATCTGCTCGTACAGAGAGGCATAGACACTGTAGAAAAGGCGGACAAGTTCTTTAAACCGAGCCTCGCCGACCTCCACGATCCGTTCCTGATGAAGGATATGGACAAGGCGGTCGAGCGGGTCGAACAGGCCGTTCGTAACAATGAGAAGATCATGGTTTACGGCGACTACGACGTGGACGGCTGCACGGCCGTTGCGCTGGTGTACAAGTTCCTGCGCCAGATCGGGCATAAAAACCTGATGTTCTACATTCCCGACCGTTATACCGAAGGTTACGGCATTTCGGTCAAAGGTATCGACCTCGCGGCCCGCAAGGGCGTGGGGCTTATCATCGCTCTGGACTGCGGTATCAAAGCCACGGAAAAGATTGTCTATGCAAAGAGCAAGGGCGTGGATTTCATCATCTGCGACCATCACCTCCCGGCCGAGGAAATTCCCCGCGCCGTAGCCGTTCTGGACCCCAAGCGGGTCGATTGTTCCTACCCGTTCGACGAACTGTCGGGCTGCGGCGTGGGATTCAAACTCGTGCAGGCCTACGCCCAGAAAAACCGGATTCCCTTCGAGCAGATCAGCCCGCTGCTGGACCTGCTGGTAGTGAGCATCGCCTCGGACATCGTGCCGCTGGTGGACGAAAACCGCATTCTGGCGCATTTCGGCCTCAAAGACCTCAACCGCGAGCCGTCGAAGGGCCTGCTGTCGATCATCAAGATCTGCGGTCTGGACAAACACAACATCACCATCGACGACATCGTCTTCAAGATCGGTCCCCGCATCAACGCCGCCGGGCGCATGCGCATGGACGAGAACGACGAGAATGCGTCGCCTTCGGGCGGCCACGCCGCCGTCGAGCTGCTGATCGAGGGTAACGAAAGCATCGCCGCGGAGTTCGGCAACGTCATCGACGCCTACAATCAGGACCGCAAGTCGATCGACCGCTCCGTCACGCAGGAAGCGCACGACTTCATCGAGCGCAACCCCGAAATGAAGCAGCTGAAGAGCACCGTGATCTACAATCCCAAGTGGATGAAGGGCATCGTGGGCATCGTCGCGTCGCGTCTGATCGAAACCTACTACCGGCCCACGGTGGTGCTGACGATGAGCAACGGATTCGTGACCGGATCGGCCCGTTCGGTGCCGGGCTTCGACCTCTATCAGGCCGTCGAATCGTGCTCGGACCTGCTGGAGAACTTCGGCGGGCACATGTACGCCGCAGGACTGACGATGCGGCCCGAAAACGTGGACGAGTTCACCCGGCGCTTCAACGCCTATGTCGAGGAGAATATCGACCCGCAGATGCTGATGCCACAAGTGGACATCGACAGCGAACTGCTCTTCTCGGACATCACGCCCGCATTCCGCAAGGACCTCAACCGTTTCCAGCCCTTCGGGCCGGGCAATACGGCGCCGGTCTTCGCAACGTACGGGGTCAGCAACCACGGCGACGCCAAACTGGTCGGCGTGGAGTGCGAGCACCTGCGCATGGACCTCATCCAGCGGCAGAAGCCCAACACCAAGATCCAGTCGATCGCCTTCCAGCAGCCCACGCACTACGAATGGGTGCGTTCGGGACGCCCGATCGACGTATGCTACCAGATCGTCGAAAACCACTACCGCGGTACGGTAACCACCCAGTTGCGTATCAAGGACATTAAACCCGTTTTAAACAAATAGATGATTCGGAGAGCCGTAAAGACCCGCCGCACGGCGGGTCTTTACGGCTCCGATCCTCTTTTTTTGCGTCTCTTTTCACTAAAAACCTGCGTCGTCTCACCCCTAATCTCCGCATCCGGTCCCCGCGCTCGGCACACGGAACCCGTCCCACACCATGAACTTACTGAAAAAACCGTTCGGACTGACGCTTCAGGCGTTGCTATGGGTCATGATTTTCGGATGCCTGCTGGCTCATCCTTTCACCAACGCCACCAGCAGCCCTCCGGGAGACAAACGTGATTACGTACTGATAATCAACAGCTACAACGAATCTTCCTCGTGGGGATGGGAGATAATCACCGACATCACCGCCCGGATAGAGCAGATCGAAAACCTCGAAGTATACGTCGAGCATATGAACACGCTCCTGATGGACCAGCAGTCGGATCTGGACAATTTCCGGACGAATCTCTCCCGTGAATACGGCAAGAATCCGCCCCGGATGCTGATATACATCGGCGCCCCGGCCTTCATCATGCGGGACTTCGCCGAAAAGGAGTGGGGGAAAGGCATCCCGTCGATCATCTGCGCCGAGGAGGATTTCATCGGCCCCGACAAGTACTATGTCAGCAAGCGGGCCATCCCGCACTCCGAGCGCATTCCGCTCCGGGAGCTGAGCGGGGAATACAATCTGACACTGCTCTACGCCCCGATCTACCTCGAACAGACCATCGAGCTGATGCGCCGCATGATTCCGGAGATGAACCGCCTCGTATTCGTCCGCGACGGCCGTTATATCAACCAGCAATACGAAGACGAGCTGAGGAAACTGCTCGACACCGATTATCCGGGAATGCGGTTCACCTCCTACAAGGCTTCGAACATGAGCGTGGACCAGCTGCTCGACTCGCTGAACGTCACCGACACCCGGCATACCGGCGTGCTCTTTTCCTCGTGGCACTACACAAGAAATATCGCCGGCAATACCGAGATAACGGCCAATCCCTTCAAGATCATCGCAAGTTCGACGGCTCCGCTGTTCGCACTATGGCCCTCTTCGGTGAAAAACAGCGGCGTGGTAGGCGGATTCACATACGACGTGAGCGTATACAACCGGCAGATCATCAAGACGTTCAACACCATTCTGGAGGGACGCCAGCCGCGCGACATTCCGTTCTACACCCCGACCGACGCACACCCGACGTTCAACTATCCGGCGATGCTGCGCAACAAGATTTCACCCGAAATATGTCCCCCGGATTCGGTATTCATCGACAAACCGGAGACATTCGCGGAGCGGAACAGAACGGCGATCATCCTATGCGGCGGTTTCTTCCTGCTGTTCATCCTCTTCCAGCAATGGCGCATCCGCGTCATGCGAAAGGTCGAAGCGGCCCGCCGACGGGAATCGGAAAGCCAGATAAAATATGCGAACCTGTTCAACCGGATGCCGATCATCTACATTCAGGAACGGGTCATATTCGACGAGAAACACTATCCCGCCGATACGGAATTCAGCGACATAAACGCCTACTTCGAACGGACGTTCCTGCCCCGGAATCAGGTCGTCGGCAAACGGGGGAGCGAACTTTTCGCCGATTCGTTCTCCGAGTTCCTGCGGCTCGTGAACATCGTCCTGACGGAAAACCGGACCGTCACCTATCCCTTCTACTACAAACCGCTGGACATCTTTTTCGAAGTGATTCTGAGCCGCTCGTACCTGACCGACCACATCGACATCTTCTGTCTGGACGGCACCGCGCTGCACAAGGCGCAGCAGAAACTGGACTCGATCAACCACAAGCTCTCGCTGGCGCTCGACGTGGCCAACATCGTTCCGTGGAAATGCGACCTGAACAACCGCACCATCCTCTGCGACATCAACAAACCGGTCAAAGCCGCCTCCGGAGAGGCGATCCTGCAGAACGAAGCTTCGCTTTCGGTAAGCGACGAATGCTATTTCTCGAAGATACACAAGGAGGACCGCGACCGCATACGGCAGGCCTACGACGACCTGATAGCCGGCCGTACGGACAAGGTCTGCGAAGAGTACCGCGTGATCTCCAACGAAAGCGGACACTGGCACATGGAATGGGTCGAAGCGCTGGCCGCCGTGGAGTCGTTCGACGCGCAGGGACGGCCCAAGACGCTCGTCGGAACGTCGCAGGTCATCACCGAACGCAAACGCATGGAGCAGGAACTCCTCTCGGCCCGCGACCGCGCCGAAGAGTCGAACCGCCTGAAAACGGCGTTTCTGGCCAACATGAGCCACGAGATACGCACGCCGCTCAACGCCATCGTCGGATTTTCGGGCATTCTGGCCTCGACCGAAGAGGAGCAGGAGAAGCAGGAATACGTCTCGATCATCGAAAACAACAACGCCCTGCTGCTGCAGCTCATCGGCGACATCCTCGACCTCTCGAAAATCGAGGCGGGGACGCTCGACTTCATCCACACGGACTTCGACCTGAACGAACTGATGCGGGAGAAGGAGAATGTCATCCGCATGAAGGTCCGGGAGGGCGTCGAACTGCTCTTCGAGCAGAAATACGAACAATGCTCCGTCTGCACCGACCGCAACCGGCTCTCGCAGGTGATCATCAACCTGCTGACCAACGCCGCGAAGTTCACGCAGACGGGCAGCATCCGGTTCGGATACGAAATGCGCGGCAGAGAACTCTATTTCTGGGTCTCGGACACCGGTAGCGGAATCCCCGCAGACAAAACGGAACAGGTTTTCGAACGCTTCGTCAAACTCAACACCTTCAAGCAGGGCACGGGACTCGGTCTGTCGATCTGCAAGATGATCGTCGAACATCTGGGCGGACGTATCGGCGTGGAATCCGAAGAGGGCAAAGGATCAAAATTCTGGTTTATCCTGCCCTATGTTCCGGGAAAGGCCGCGGCGCAAAGGACGGAGGAGCAATATCCCGTCATCTCGGTCGAAAAGGACAAACTGGTGATTCTGATCGCCGAGGACAATGACAGCAACTACCGGCTGTTCGAATCGATCCTGCGCAAAGAATACACGCTTCTGCACGCATGGAACGGGTTGGAAACGGTCGAAATATACCGGCAGCGCCGTCCGCATCTCGTATTGATGGATATCAACATGCCCGTGATGAATGGTTACGAGGCCACGGCCGAAATACGCAAACTGTCAGAGAGCGTCCCGATCATCGCCGTGACGGCGTTCGCATTCGCTTCCGACGAACAGAAGGTGCTCCAGAGCGGATTCGACGGCTACATGGCCAAGCCGATCAACGCCCTGCAGTTGCGGACGCAGATCGTCGACATGCTGCGCAAACACGTGGTTCTGCTGTAGCCGGAAAAACTGTTTAAAGGCGGATGATCCGCGCCGCGTCGTCCGCGTCGGGCAGGGGAGCGGGCGTGAAGTCGGAGTAGCCGGCCGCAATGGCGCAGAGGGGTTCGCAGTCCGCCGGGACGGGCAGGAAACTGCGCAGGTAATCGGCCGCGCTCTGCCCGTCGGGTTCATCCTTGCGGCGCGGCCGGCCGTTGATATGCACCCAGCAGGAGCCGAGTCCCTCGTCCACGCAGGCGAGCTGCAGCAGCGTGGCCGAAATCGCGGCGTTTTCGCGCCAGAGATCGCTTTTCGAAGTATCGCCCAGCACGACGAAAGCCAGCGGCGCACCCTTCATGAACGCCGACCCGTAATCGCGCATTTCGGCCATGCGGGCCACCAAGGCCGGATCGTCCACCACCATGAGACGCGTGGTCCGGGTGTTGCGCGCCGAAGGCGCCGTAAGGGTCTCGCGCAGGATGCGGTCCACCGTCTCGCGCGGCACCGCCCGGTCCGAGAATTTTCGGATGCTGCGGCGTTTTTCGATCAACTCTTTGAATTCCATTTGTTTTGTCTTTTCGGTCTCGCTTTTGCAAAAGTAGTGAAAAATAGGTATATTTGAAATTCAAAACACCCCGAAGAATGGATTACCGATTCAACATCGCCCTGATTTACGATTTCGACGGCACGCTCGCCCCCGGCAACATGCAGGAGTACGACTTCATCCCCGCCGTAGGCAAAAGCAACAAGGAGTTCTGGACCGAAGCCAACACGCTGGCCGAGGAGCAGGACGCCGACATGGTCCTGACCTACATGGCGCGCATGCTTCAGGAGGCCAAATCGAAAGGACTGTCACTGCGGCGCGAAGCCTTTCAGGAGTCGGGCCGCCGCGTGACGCTTTACAAAGGCGTCAGGGAGTGGTTCGAGCGGATAAACGCCTACGGGGCCGCACGCGGCATCCGGATTCTGCACTACATCAATTCGTCGGGCATGAAGGAGATCATCGAAGGCACGGAGATCGCCCACGAATTCCGGAAAATATACGCCTGCTCGTTTCTCTACGACGTGGACGGCATCGCCTACTGGCCCGCCGTGGCGGTCAACTACACCAACAAGACGCAGTTCATCTTCAAGATAAACAAAGGCGTCGAGTCGGTTTTCGACAGCAAGCTGGTGAACCGCTACATCCCCGAAAACGAGCGCCCCATACCGTTCAAACACATGATTTACGTAGGCGACGGAACGACCGACATTCCCTGCATGCGGCTGGTGAAGAACTCCGGCGGCCACTCCATCGCCGTCTACAACCCCGACCAGAAGGGGGCGCGGCGCGAGATGGCCTCGCTGATTCACGACAACCGCGTGAGCCACGTCTGCCCGGCCGACTACTCCGAAGGGTCGGACATGGACGTGCTGGTCAAAACCATCATCGACAAGATCGACCTCGACGACAAACTCGAAAAGCTGGAGGTCGTAAAATGACCGGGAAGCGAACGCAGATACAACCATCCGACACAACAAATATGTCACAATCCGAAACAGACGCAGTGAATATCCTCTTCGCTACGAATAACGCGCATAAACTCATGGAGGTGCAGGCCGTGCTGGGTCCCGGCTTCCGGCTGGTGACGCCCCGCGAATGCGGCGTCACGGAGGAGATTCCCGAAGAGCAGCAGACCCTCGAAGGCAACGCTTCGCAGAAGGCGCATTACCTCAACGACCGCACGGGACTCGACTGCTTCGCCGACGATACCGGACTCGAAGTGAAGGCGCTGGGCGGCGCTCCGGGCGTGCATTCGGCCCGTTACGCCACCGACGGACACGATTTCGCGGCCAACAACCGCCTGCTGCTGAAAAACCTCGAAGGAGCGACCGACCGCCGGGCGCAGTTCAGAACGGTCATTTCGCTGATCCTCAACGGCGAAGAACACCTTTTCGAAGGTGTGGTCGAAGGGCGCATCATCGACCGCGAAGAGGGGCACGAAGGCTTCGGGTACGATCCGCTGTTCATACCCGACGGATACGACAAGACCTTCGCCCAGATGTCCACCGAAGAGAAAAACGAGGTTTCGCACCGCGCCCGCGCCGTACGCAAACTCGCGGCCTATTTGCATTCCGCCGGGAAATAGGGCCTCTTTACGGCACACGGACGCGGTCCGAAAAAATGCACGCTTGCTTTTGCACGCTACTTTATCTATCTTTGCCCTCCAATGGAAGAGAGAACTTACAACAAAGAGGAACGTTTCGACGCCCGGACCATCGAGGCGCTGAAGCTCCATTACGCCGAAATCCTGCGGCTGCTGGGGGAGGACCCTTCGCGCGAAGGACTTCTGAAAACCCCCGAACGCGTCGCCAAGGCGATGGCGTTCCTGACGAAGGGATACGAAGAGAATCCGCTCGAAATCATCCGCTCCGCGACGTTCCGCGAAGAGTACAAACAGATGGTGCTCGTGAAGGACATCGAGCTGTACTCGCTCTGCGAACACCATATGCTGCCGTTTTACGGCAAGGCGCACGTCGCCTACATCCCCAACGGACACATCACGGGACTTTCCAAAATCGCCCGCGTCGTGGAGTGCTACGCCCGCCGCCTGCAGGTGCAGGAGCGGCTGACGGTGCAGATCCGCGACTGCATACAGGAGGCGCTCAACCCGATGGGCGTGGCCGTGGTGATCGAGGCCAGCCACATGTGCATGCAGATGCGCGGCATCGAAAAACAGCAGTCGGCGACGACCACGTCGGCGTTCACGGGCATTTTCCTCTCGGACCACCGCACGCGCGAGGAGTTCATGACCCTCATATCGCACAAATACCGGTAGGATTCAGCACCGGATGGAATAAAAATCCCCGCGGCATCGGGCGGCACTAACGAAAAAAGCAACGACAGTAGAGGTTACGGTTCTCCAACCGTAACCTCTACTGTTTGCTGCATATTGCATAAGACATTCATTTGCTTGTCATTGCACATCCCCGCAGTCGGCCGTACAATCCGCTCCTCACTCGGCGATGGAATACCGAGGCGGGACTCGAATTCATTCGTTTATCGGGAATATCAAAGTCCAAAACAGCGCCGGAACAGCCATTTGCGGAGAAATTCGCCGGCTAACAGCGACAGATCAAAGGCATTGCCGATACGGCGATCAGTGTTGAAATCAACCGAAGGCATTATGAAACGCCTGCGGGGATTTTGCACGAAGGCGCACTTGCGGGTGTAAGGCGGCATCCGCGGCGGCAGGGGCTGTTCCGCTGACTGCCAGTCCCTTCAAGGGTGAAAATCGGACGGGAAAGTGTACTGCACCCCAAAAGTTGGACACTTTTGGGGTGTTTTTTATGAAATATAATTATGAGATTCGTTTAAAGGCCGTAAAACTGGTACTCGAAGGCGGACTTTCGGTTAGGGAAGCCGGATGTCACTTGGGCTGTGGCCGCTCGCAAGTTCACTTGTGGGTAACATTATTCGAGCGCCATGGCCTTGCCGGCCTTAAGCTGCGCCACGGTAGCTACAGTGCAGAATTTAAGTTGTCAGTTTTGAAGCATATGCACCAAAATCATCTATCTTTGCTGGAGACAGCAGTGCATTTCGGCATTCCGGGCCCTTTTGTTATTCGTCAATGGGAGCGGCTCTATCAAAACCAAGGTGCTGAAGGCCTGCGGCGTAAACCGCAAAGAAGGAGGCCGGCCATGAGTAAATCGAAGACTAAAAAAGTCAAACTCAAAACGACTCCGCACGAAGAGTTGCTTAAGGAACTGGAGTATCTTCGTGCCGAGAATGCTTACTTAAAAAAATTGCAGGCCTTAGTCGAGGAGCGCATTGTCCGCGAGAGCGGGAAAGAGCCCAAGCCATCGAAGGACTAAGGCCGCAGTGCCGGCTTTCAGTATTGCTCAAAGCCGCAGGGATGGCGCGAAGCACATTTTATTATCACTTCAGAAAATCAAAACAACCCGATAAATATGCTCGCGAAAAAGAGAGTATTATAAGGTTATATCACGAACATAAGGGGCGTTATGGTTATCGGCGCATTACCGTTGAAATGAATAAGATCGGATATGCGATAAATCACAAAACCGTACTTAAGCTGATGAATATTTGCGGGATAAAAAGTCAGGTCAGGCTCCGTAAATACTGTTCATACAAAGGACAGATCGGACGGATAGCGCCCAATCTTCTGCAACGCGACTTTGCAGCCGAAAAACCGAATCAGAAGTGGGTTACTGACCTTACGGAATTTTCGGTTTGCGGCGTAAAGTTATATCTATCGCCGATTATGGACTTATATAACCGGGAGATTATTAGCTATAAAATAGCTGAACGCCCTAACTTTATGCAGATCATGAAGATGCTGGACGATGCGTTTGCCAGAATACCGGATTCTCCGGGTATTGTCTTGCATTCCGACCAGGGCTGGCAGTATCAGATGAAGCAGTATCAGCTCCGTTTAAGACAGAAAGGTATTACACAGAGCATGTCGCGCAAGGGTAACTGTCTGGATAACGCTGCTATGGAAAGTTTCTTTGGATTATTGAAGTCCGAATTATTATATTTGCAAAAATTCTCATCCATAGACCATTTCCGAAAAGAATTGGAAGAATATATCGACTACTACAATAACAAGCGGATAAAGAAATACTTAAACAACATGAGCCCGGTACAATACCGAACTCATGCCATCTAAACAAATACTAATCCGTCCAATATTTGGGGTGCACTTCAAAAGCAGGGAACGTCCGATTTTCATACCGCAAATCCGCTTCTTTATAGCCAGATCGGACAACACGGCGCAAAACGGAGGTTGCGGAACGAATTTTGAACACGGTATCTGACAGCAAACTAAAAATTCAAAATCATGACCGTGAAAAAATTACGCTACCTTGCATTCGCACTCACAGCAGTTGCGTTTTGCGCGTGCCAGAAAGAGCCCTCGACATCGAGTCTCCACAAAGATTATCTGGTCTACACCGCTCACGACACCGACGCCGATTTCGCCGCCTTCGACACCTACTACATTCCCGACAGCATCCTGCTGATCGGCTCCGCCGACAAGACGGAATACTGGAAAGACGCCAATGCGCTGGAGATCGTCAATACCGTCGTAGGACGCATGAACGCCGCAGGCTACACCCGTACCGACGACAAAGATGCGGCCAATCTCGGCCTGCAGCTCAGCTATGTGCAGAAAGTGACCTATTTCGTGGGTTACGACTATCCCTACTGGTGGTGGTACTATCCCTATTACTGGACGCCCGGTTACTGGGGCGACTGGGCCGGCTGGCACTATCCCTACAGCGTTTACTACGGATATACGGCCGGTTCGCTGCTCGTGGAGATGATGAATCTCGAAGCCGATCAAGAGAGCGGCAAGAAGCTGCCCGTGATCTGGGACAGCTTCATCGGCGGGCTGCTGACCTCGTCGGAGGAGCTGAACCAGCAGCGCACGGTGGACGCCGTGCAACAGGCTTTCGATCAGTCGCCTTATCTGAAAAAATAATTTAACCGCAAAACACGTCCGATTATGAAAACATCGAAATATCAGGTTCTCAAAACCATCGCACTCTGTGTCGTGCTGCTCGCAGCCGCGCGTACGGGCAAGGCGCAGATTTTCCCCAACTCCTACATCAACGTCGACTGGCAGGTAGGCGTGCCGCTGGGCAGCGCCTATGCCGACAAGGCGTCGGGATGGGGCATGAACTTCGAAGGCGGCTACTTCATCACGCCGTCGGTCTCCGTAGGTCCCTTCATCTCCTACCAGACCAACCTTTCGAGCATTCCGCGCCAGACGCTCGATCTGGGCGACGGCTCGGCCCTGACCGTCAATCAGAAACACGGCTCGTTCCAGCTGCCGTTCGGCGTCACGGGACGCTACACATGGCTTCCGGACAGCGTATTCCAGCCCTATGCGGGTCTGAAGCTGGGCGCCAACTATGCAGAATTCTCGTCCTATTACTACGTAATCAAGCAGTACACCGACACGTGGGGATTCTACCTCTCGCCCGAAATCGGCGTTAGCATCTTCCCGCGTCCGGACTACCGCTTCGGTTTCCACGTGGCGCTCTACTACAGCTACGCCACCAACAGCGGCGATATCCTGACCTACTCGGTAAACAACCTCAACAACTTCGGCATACGCGTCGGTATATCGTTCTGACGCCTCCGGAACACGACGCGAGCAGGCCGGACCCGACGGGTCCGGCCTGTCGTTTTGCAGAGAAACACATAAAGAGATGCCACAATAAAAATCCCCCTTTGGAAAGGGGGATTCGATATAAATGCGCAAAACGCTTGGAATCAGATATTCCGATCAATGCGCTTCGAGCCAGTTGCCGCCCACGCCGTAATCCACCACCAGACGGACTTTGAGCGCGGCGGCGGACTCCATGGCTTCGGTGACGATGGCCACGACGCGCTCCTGCTCGGAGCGGAGCATATCGACGACCAGTTCGTCATGCACCTGCAGGATCACCTTCGAGCGGATGCCTTCAGCGGCGAAACGGCGGTGTACGTTGATCATGGCGATCTTCATGATGTCGGCCGCAGAGCCTTGAATCGGAGCGTTCACGGCGTTTCGCTCGGCAAGGCCGCGGGCGATGGCGTTGTGCGAAGCGATGTCGTTGAGGTAGCGGCGCCGGCCGAAAATCGTCGAGACGAAGCCCTCTTCCTTGGCCTTGGCAACCACGTTGTCCATATACTCCTGCACCTTGGGATAGGATGCGAAGTAGCCGTCGATAATCTCTTTGGCCTCCTTGCGGGGAATCTCCAGCCGCTGGCTCAGGCCGAAGGCCGAAATGCCGTAGATGATGCCGAAATTAGCGGTCTTGGCGCGGCGGCGCTCCTCGGAGGTCACTTCGCCGAGGGTTTTGTTGAACAGTTTGGCGGCCGTCGCGGCGTGGATGTCCTCGCCGTGCGCAAAGGCCGCGATCAGCGATTCGTCGCCCGAAAGATGCGCCATCAGCCGCAGTTCGACCTGACTGTAGTCGGCCGAGAGCAGCAGATGCTCCTCGTCGGAGGGGATGAACGCCCTGCGGATGCGGCGGCCCATCTCTTCGCGCACGGGGATATTCTGCAGGTTGGGATTCGTGGACGAAAGGCGCCCCGTAGCGGTAACAGCCTGATTGAAAGAGGTGTGTATGCGTCCCGTACGGCGGTTGACCAGCTGGGGCAGCGCCTCGACATAGGTCGAAAGGAGTTTCTTGACACCCCGGTATTCGAGGATCAGATCGACGATGCGGTGTTTGTGCGCAAAAGACTGCAGGTAATCCTCATCGGTGCAGAACTGCTTGGTTTTGGTCATCTTGGGCTTCTCGGCGATGCGCATTTTGCCGAACAGCACCTCGCCCAGCTGACGCGCCGAGTTGATGTTGAGCTGCGATTCGCCGGCCTCCTCGCGAATCGCGGCCTCCAGCTCGGCCAGCCTGCGGCTCAGCTCCACGGAATAGACGGCCAGCGCCTCGGAGTCGATCCGCACGCCCGCCATCTCGATGTCGGCCAGCACGGCGATCATCGGCTCCTCGATTTCGAAATAGAGGTGTTGCAGGCCAAGCTCTTCGATCTGCGGATAGAGCGCATGCTTGAGCCGCAGCGTGACGTCGGCGTCCTCGGCGGCGTACTCCTTGACGCGCTCGACGTTCACCAGATCCATCGTCAGCTGCTTGGAGCCTTTGCCGATCAGGGTTTCGATCTCGATCGGCTTGTAGTTGAGGTATTTCTCCGCAAGGGCGTTCATGTTGTGGCGCGATTCGGGATCGAGCAGGTAGTGCAGGATCATCGTATCGTACTTGCGGCCCCGGATTTCGAGTCCCAGCTGCCGCAGGACCATCAGGTCGAACTTGATATTCTGGCCGATCTTGGCGATCCGGTCGTTTTCGAAAAGCGGCCGCACGATTTCGGCGTATTCCGCCGTATTCTCCTCCTTGAAAGGAATGTACCACGCTTCGAAAGGCTTCACAGCCAGCGACATGCCGACGATGCGGTCGTTGAAGATGTCGAATCCCGTCGTCTCGGTGTCGAAGCAGAACTCTTCGTATTTCCCGACTTCGTCCACCACGTCGCGCAGCTGCGCGGCGTCCTCCACGAGTCTGTAGTCGTGAGGCGTGGTCTGCGCCGTCTTGAACTGCATCGCTTCGGCCTGCAATTCGGCGGCGGGAACGTCCGACGCCGCAGGCATCTCCACGACCGGGTCGCCGAAGAGGTTGCCCTGACCGACCAGCGCGGCCCGTTTCGCGGCCGCCGACTTGGCGCGGGCCATCTCGGCCAGCTGCGTCTGCGCCTCCTGCCGGGGACCTTCGGGCAGGGCTTCGGGAGGGGCGAGGTTCGTCAGGTCGTTCATAAACGCCTTGAAATCCAGTTCTGCGAAAACGGCCTTGAGTTCGTCGATATGGGGATCGCAGACCGTAAGGTCCTCAGGCCGGAAGGGAATCGGCACGTCGAGACAGATCGTGGTCAGGTGCTTGGCGAGACGCAGTTTATCGCCCCACGCGGCGATTTTCTCGCCCTGCTTGCCCTTGATCTTCGACACGTTGTCGAGGATGTTCTCCACCGTTCCCCACTCCTGCACCAGTTTGCAGGCGCTCTTCTCGCCGATGCCCGGCACGCCGGGAATGTTGTCCGAAGCGTCGCCCCACAACGCGAGGATGTCGCGCACAAGGACCGGATCGTCGATGCCGTACTTCTCGCGGATCGAATCGCGGTCCACGATCTCGATGCTTCCGTCCGCGCCTTTCTGCTTGTAAATCTTACAGTTGTCGCGCACCAGCTGGCCGTAGTCCTTGTCGGGGGTCACCATGAAGACCTCGTAACCGGCTTCGACGCCCTTCTGCGACAGGGTGCCGATCACGTCGTCGGCCTCGTAGCCTTCGACCTCCAGAATCGGAATGCACATCGCCTCCAGCACCCGTTTCACATAAGGAACCGAAAGCAGGATGTCTTCGGGAGTCTCGGCGCGGTTGGCCTTGTACTCCGGAAAAACCTCGCGGCGGAAACTGCCGCCCTTGGGGTCGAACGCCACGCCCAGCAGGTCGGGCCGTTCGCGCTTCTGAATGTCGCGCAGGAACTTGACGAAGCCGAACACCACCGAGGTGTTCATGCCCGCGCGGTTGCGCATCGGACGGCCCAGAAAAGCATAGTAATACTTGAAGATCAACGCATAGGCGTCAACGAGAAAAAGTTTTTTCATATATAAGAAGTCGCGTCAATAATAGTTTCGCATGGATGACGCCGCACGGCCCGGACGGAGCGAAGCGCATACGGCATGTGTTCCGAATGAGACACCTTACCGGTTATCTTCGGCAAACCACTCGGCGAACGAAGTCGCGGTTTCATGCAGGCGGAGCGAATGCAGCTCCACGCCCTCCGGCAGTCGGCGCGAAATGCGGCGGGCGAAATCGCCGAGCATATTCTCGCAGGTCGGCTGGTAGTCCACCGTGACGATATTGCCGAAACGTTCGGCGAGCATGGCCCGCAGCGACGCGTTGCACGGCGTCTGACGCAGGACGAGGGAGTGGTCGAAGTGCGACACGATCTCTTCGTTGACGATGCGCTTCAACACCCCGAAATCCATCACCATCCCGCATTTAGGGTCTCCTTCGCCGGCCATAGGGCGTCCCTTGACGGTCACGAAAAGCCGGTAGGAGTGGCCGTGAATCTCACGGCAGGGCCCGTCGTATCCGTCCAGAGCGTGCGCCGCCTCGAAGGAGAACTCTTTTGTCAATCTGATCACTGTCATATGTGCAAAGATATTCATTAAATGCGAAAGGCGGAAAGGATTTCTGATTTTTCAGCGTCCCGCGTCCGCTTCTCCGCCCCCGGACGGAGGAAATCGCAACGGCAGAAGGGTGTTTCCGGCGTTCGCCGGAACGCCGTATCGGGTCGCGCCGTGCCGGACCGATTTTCGGCCGAAACATGCGGTAACAAATTTGCACTTTCAGAAATTATTATTACATTGCAACAATAAAATACTAATAACGAGAAAGATACACCACAGCCCGAACGAACAATCACGCGCTATTTCTCCATAAAAAGTACGATATTTTTACCAAATACGGTTTTTTAATAACAAATCGAAAGTACATTATCATTCGGGCACCATGTCATCTCGAACACCATCAACAATATTTTATCCCTATTTTTTAACTAAAAACCCCTTATGCTATGAAATTTTGGAAATCCGCGCTTCTCTACGCAGCGACGGTTTGCACATTGACGGCCACCTCTTGTTCCGATGAGACGAAAGAGCCGAAACTGTACACGACTGCCGTAACCGACGACGGCAACGGCACGGCCGAAGCCACTCCTGCGTCGGCTGCCGCGGGCGAAACGATAACCCTGACTGCGACGCCCAAGGAAAATTTCTCGTTCGCGAAATGGACGGTCGTCAGCGGCGACGCCGAACTGAAAAGTGCGACGGCCAACCCGACGACATTCGCGATGCCCGCCGCAAACGTCGAGATCAAAGCCGAGTTCGCCGCCGTTCCGAGCCAGATCACCGTAACCGACGACGGCAACGGCACGGCCGAAGCCAACCCCGCGTCGGCCATTCCCGGCGAAACGGTAACCCTGACGGCAACGCCTGCCGAGAACTTCTTCTTCCTGAAATGGACGGTCCTCAGCGGCGGTATCGAGCTGGAAAATCCGACGGAAAACCCGACGACGTTCACCCTGCCGGAGGGGGGGGGAAATATCGAAATCAGAGCCGAATTCACCGACCTGCTTTCACTTGCAGCCTCCGAAATCATCGCGTATGACGCAGAGAAAGCGGCCACGGTAACCAGACTGTCCGTCGGCGGCGACCTGACGGACGAGGTAACCGCCGCGATCTTCGACAAATTCCAGAATCTTCTCTTCCTCGAACTCACCGACGCCAAAGCCATTCCCGACAATTTCATGTACGATGCCGGCTCACGCGCACCGAAACAGACCAAACTCGAAGAGCTGAATGCGCCGGAGGTAACGTCGGTAGGCGTGAATGCGTTTCGCAACAGCGTCCTCACCGCCGTCAACAATTCATCGCTCCGCACCGTTCACCTTCCCAAGGTGCAGACCATCGGCGAACGAGCGTTCAGCGACCTGTGGACGCTTGAAGAGGCTGTCTTCCCCGAACTGACCGAAGTGGGCGAATCGGCCTTCTCGCAGAACAAAGCGCTGGCCAAGGCGGAGATGCCCAAACTCACCTATGCTCCCAACTCGTTATTCTACAGCTGCACCGCTCTCACGGAGATCTCGATGCCCAATCTCGAAGAGGCGGGCAGCGCCTTCTTCTATTGCGGCGCTCTGACGAGCATCTCGCTGCCCAAACTCAAGACGGCCGGAGAGTCGTGTTTCGCCTATTCGACCAAACTGACGCAAATCGACATACCCAATGTGGAAAAGCTGGAGAAGATGGCCATGTACGCCTGCAACGGCCTGCTGAGCTTCAGCGGAGAAAAAGTCGAGTCCGTCGGCGCCCAGTGCTTCGAAAGATGTTACGCCCTCAAGGAGGTTTCGTTCCCCGCGGCCACGGCTTTCGGAAGCGGCTGCTTCATCGACTGCGAATCGCTGACAAAGGTCAATTTCCCCCTGTGCACCGCCATCAGCGACAAGATGTTCTTCATCGCGCAGGCCTCCGTCTGCACCTCGACGCTCAAGACGATCGACCTGTCCAATATCACGACCATCGGTACGAGCGCATTCGAAGGGTGCAAGGCGCTCGAAGACGTGGTGGACTTTTCCAAAGTCACGACTGTGGGCGAACGTGCCTTCCGCGAATGTATCACGCTCAAGAACGTGGATCTCTCCAATGTCACGACAACGGGCGATTACGCCTTCTTCAGGTGCTGGGGTTTCACGGGCGAGCTGAACATGCCGAAGCTGACCGCACCCGGCAAATACCTCTTCCGCGAATGCAAGAATATCACCAAGGTGAGCGCTCCGGTATTGGAGAACATGTCCTTATATATGTTCGCCGAATGTACCGCTCTTGCGGACATAGATATGCCCGTACTCAAGAAGGTGGAAAACTTCTCTTTCAACAAATGCGAAGGTTTGACGAAAGTGGATATGCCCACGGTCGAGACCATAATTGCCGGAGGATTCAGCGGTTGTGTGAATATCAAAACCATAAACCTTCCGAACGTCAAAAGTATCGGCGGAACCGTCTTCAACGGCTGCGCCCTCGTTACCACCATTTCACTCCCCGCATTGGAGACCTTTATCAATAACGGCGGAGCATTCAGCGGAATGACCGGCCTGACGAGTTATGACGTTCCTCTTTTGGCCACGCTCGAAACGGTCCCCTCGTCGCTGTTCCAGAACTGCAAGAGCCTGACGGCAATCGACCTGCCCGCCGCAAAAGAGCTGGGTATGAATGCCATTCGCGGGTGCGACGCTCTGGAGAGCATCTCGCTTCCCAATGTCGAGAAGGTCGGAAACTTCTGTTTCGCCGAAAACCCGAAGCTCAAGGAGGTCGATCTTCCCAAAGCCACCTCGCTCGGAACCAAGGCTTTCGACAAATGCACCGCCCTGACGACCCTGAAGCTGGGTGCGACGACGGCCATCACGCTGGCCAACGACACATTCACCTCGGCCGACGTTCCCGCCGCCTGCAACCTGTTCCTCAACGCGGCGGGCGTGGAATACCCGACCGCCGCCGGGCAGCAATGGAAAAACCTCACTTGGAAATCCATCGCCTCCTACATCCCCTGAGCAGGGGCGGCGTCAGCACGCCGGAGCGCTGTTCCCATGTCTTAGAAAACAGCCGCCGCGCGTACCGACGAACGATTTCCAGATGATCCGCAACGAACCCGTCTCCGAACATGGAGACGGGTTCGTCGTATTTTATTTTCGCCTTCCGGCAGATTAAATCACACGGGGTTTGCGTTTTATATCCGATTAATTCGTATATTTGTTAAAAGTCCCGACATATGAAATATGTTTTAAAAGACCTTGCGCCACGGCCTGAAAAAGACTTGTTCATCACGCAGTACTGGTCCGACAAACAGTCGGATCCGCCGCTGCATTTTCACGAGGACTACATGCTGAGCCTGACCCTGAACGTCAGGGGCACGCGCATCACGGGCCGTACGGCTGACGATTTCACCGAAAAGGACCTGATCATCATTTTTCCGGGCGTTCCGCACTGCTACACGCGCGACGAAGCCTATGCCGACATCGACTGCGAAGCCGTGGCTGTGCAGTTCAGCCGCGACATGCCCAACTGGCAGCTTTTCGAAACCGAGTACCTGCAACCCATTCAGAAGATGCTGAGCCTGCCCGTCGCAGGTCTTCATTTCTCCGAAATGGTGGTGGACCGGGTCCGCGAACGGCTGCTGCAGCTGCCCGGACTGCGGGGATTCGAGTCGGTGGCGCTCTTTCTGGACATACTCAACGACCTCGCCACGGCGGGACCGGACGAAATGCACATTATCGGAACGACGGATTACAAGACGCAGGCCGACGGCAACGAACGCATCAAGAAAATCCTGCAGTTCGTGGAAAACAACTACCACAACAAAATCACGCTCGAAGACATCGGCGCCGAAGTGGGCATGTCCCCTTCGTCGGTATGCCGCTATTTCAAGAAGAACACCTGCCAGAATCTCTGGACCTATATCAACGGGTTTCGCATCGTGCGCGCCGCGCAGATGATCGTGGAGACCGACGCTCCGATTTCGGAAATCAGCACCCGGTGCGGATTCCACAACATCTCGAATTTCAACCACGCCTTCCGCGAGCGCATCGGCTCAGCGCCGGGCGAATACCGGCGCAAATTCGGCTCGACGGTGATTTCACCCGACCGGAAGCAGGTCGAGGAGATAGGCCGCAAACTCGACGATTTACGCAACGGCGGGAGTTTGTCCGAGGGGGGGGGAAATCCGCCCTCCGGGACCTCTTCGGAAAACGGGGAGAGGTAATCTGAACCCGCTTTCCCGGTCAAAATAGAAAGCGGGCCCCGCACGGGGGCCGCTTTTCGTATCGGCTTGCGGGACAGCGTCCGCGCAGGTTCAGTCCATCGGTTTGCGGTGCGGTCTCAACGCAGCTCCAGCTTATAGGGGTAGTACATGACGACTCCCTGCTGTTTGGTAGCCTCCTGCACCTGCTTGTACTCCTTCATCAGCAGTCCCAGTTCCGAACGGGTCATGGCCTCGCGGACGCTGATGTTGAGCGACGCGATGAAGGCGGCGAATCCCGTCGGCTCCTCGATCACCTCGGTCACCCGGTAGCTGTCGCCCAGACCGGCCTTGTCCACGGCGATGGCGATGGCCGTTTTCAGACCTCCGTAGGTGTCGATCAGACCGATGCCGAGCGCATCTTCGCCCGACCAGACGCGGCCCCCGGCGATGTCGAGCACCTTCTCGACCGGCAGGTTGCGCCCTTCGGCTACATGGGTCGTGAAGGTCTCATAGACCTTGTCCACGCCGCGCATGATCGAAGCCCGTTCGGCGGCGGTCAGCGGCGAGGTCGCCCCCATACCGGCCGAGGTGTTGCTCTTCACGGCGTCGAACGTGATTCCCAGCTTGTTTTTAAAGGCGTCGATGGTGTTGAGGTACATGCCGAAGACACCGATCGAACCCGTAAGGGTCAGTTTGTCGGCCACGATGACGTCGGCGGGACACGAAATGTAATAACCTCCGCTGGCGGCATAGGAGCCCATCGAAACGACCACCGGTTTCTCGGCTTTCAGCAGCTCCATTTCGCGCCAGATGACGTCCGAAGCCAGTGCACTGCCGCCGGGGGAGTTCACGCGCAGCACCACGGCCTTGACCTTCTCGTCGTCGCGCACGCCGGCCAGCGTCGCAGCCAGCGTATTGCCGTAAATCTCCTTTCCGAAGCCTTCGCCGTCGACGATCGCGCCGTCGGCATAGACGACGGCCACCTGATCGGCCGAGATGTTTTTGAGGTCGGCGCCTACCTGCGAAGCGTATTCGCCCAGCGTGATGAAATTATACTCTCCGTCGGAATCGGACGCTACGCCCAGTTCGGCGAATACGTCCTTCATCTGATCCTCGTAGATCAGGCTGTCCACGAAGCCGTGTTCGAGGGCATCCTCAGGCAGCGAAACCTCCAGTTTGTCGGTAATGCGGTTCAGCTCCTTCAGGTCGATGCCGCGGGCTTCGGCGACCGAGCCGGCGATGGTGTTCCACATCGAATTCACGAGCGCCTGCATCTGCTCGCGGTTGGCGTCCGACATTTTGGGAAGGATATACGGCTCGACGGCGCTCTTGTATTTGCAGGCCGTGGGGCGGAAGACTTCGGCCTTGATGTCGAGTTTGTCGAGCAGGCCCTTGTAGAACATCAGGTTGAACGCGAGACCCGACCAGTCCATGGCGCCTTCGGGCTGCATGTAGATTTTGTCGGCCGCCGAAGCGAGGTAATATTTCCCCTGCGAATAGGTCTCGTCGTAAGCGACGACGAATTTGCCGCTCTGCTTAAAATCGACGACCGCTTCGCGCAGCTCTTCCAGCAGGGCCGCGCCCATCACGCCGCCGTTGCCGTTCATGCGCAGGTAAATGCCCTTGATGCGGCTGTCGTCCTTGGCGGCTTCGAGCGCGCGCAGAGCCTTCATCAGCGGAAGCTGGCGCGTGGAGCGCAGCGTGGCGAAGTCGATCCCGGCGAAGGGATCGCTCGACGGAGCGTCGGTCAGCACATCCGAAAAGTCGATCTTGAGGATCGACTCCGCATGCACGGCCACCGTCTTCTCCATCGAGCCGGCTATGCCCAGCAGAATGAATATCCAGAGAAAAAATACCAGAAACGACCCCACGACGAAGGCGAGGATCGCAGCCAGAAAAGTCTTGATAAAATTCATAACGTATCGTTTATTGTTTGTCCTGTTTCGTTCCGCGTCCGGATTTACTTTGCAAATATAAGGAAATTTTACGAAAAACAAATAAAATTTATCGTTTTTCGATAAAATAATAGGCCCTGCTATATTTATTCTGCAAAATATACGTTATCTTTGCGATTGTAGTCACAACACGAATCATGGAAGAAAAAATCAGACATCTGCTGACGTCCGTCGTCCATCCCGAAACGGGACAGGACATCGTCGGCAGCGGCTTTATCGAGCATATCGCCTCCGGAGCCGGCAAGATCACCGTCGTACTCCGTTTCGCCAAGGCCCGCGACCCGTTCGCGGTGAAAATCAAAAACCAAGCCGAGGAGATTCTCCGGCGTGAATTCCCGCAGCAAAACGTCATGGTCGTCATCAAGGAGGGCGGCGCCGCGCCGCGCCCCGAACCCAAGCTCAAGACGACCACCGGCGGCATCGCCAAAGTGATCGCCGTGGCGTCGGGCAAAGGCGGGGTAGGCAAGTCCACCGTGACAGCCAACCTCGCCGTCGCACTGCGCAACATGGGTTACCGCGTCGGAATTCTCGACGCCGATATTTACGGTCCCTCGCAGCCCAAGATGTTCGGCGTGGAGGGGTACCTGCCCGATGCGGTGCAGGAGGAGGGAACGGACCGCATCGTTCCGGCCGAGTCGATGGACATACGGCTGATGTCGATCGGATTCTTCATCAAACCGACCGACGCCCTTTTGTGGCGCGGCGCCATGGCGGTCAGCGCCCTCAAGCAGATGATCCACCAGACCAAGTGGGGAACGCTCGATTTCCTGCTCGCGGACCTGCCCCCCGGAACGGGCGACGTACACCTCTCTATTATAGGCGAACTGAAAATCGACGCCGCGGTGATCGTCTCGACGCCCCAGCAGGTGGCGGTCGCCGACGTGGTACGCGGTGTGGAGATGTTCCGCAATGAAAACGTAAACATCCCGGTAGCGGGCGTGATAGAAAACATGGCGTGGTTCACGCCCGAAGAACTGCCCGAAAACCGGTACTATATCTTCGGGAAAGGCGGCGCGCGCCGTTACGCCGAAGAGAACGGCGTGGATTTTCTGGGCGAAATACCCATCGTACAGTCCATCATGGAGGGTTCCGACGAGGGACGCCCTGCGGCGGGCATCGATCCGAGGGTCGAAAAATGGTACCGCGAAATCGCCGAAAAGACTGTCGAAAAGGTGATGAAATCGTGTTAGAAACCCTGTTGATAACCGACGATAAATAATGAAAACTTCCGGCCCCGAAGAGTTGCAAATCCCGAAACAGGGAGGGTATATACAAGTTTTCGCCGAAACCAAAAAAAGTTTTGCCGAATTATAGTCAGCGGCCGACTCCCAAAAGAGCAACGAAATGTTCACAAAAAAGGACTGTCGAAATGTTGAAAACAGTTGTGAACAATTGTCGATTATTATTTTTATGGATTGACAATCAAATTATTGAAATAAAAACGGAAGAAAAAGAAGAGGAGAAAATGTTGAGAGAAAAATCGCGGGGGAACTTGTGAACAGTATCAACAGCTATTATTTCTATTCTTATATCTTTATTTAAAATTAATAAATAGTAAAAATAAAAAATGAAGATCAATAACTCCGCGGAGATCCGCCGCCGGATCGACGAACTCAAGCGCCGCAAGCGCGCCGTCATACTGGCCCATTACTACACCACGCCCGAAGTGCAGGAGGCGGCCGACTTTCTGGGCGACTCGCTGGCCCTCTCGGTCAAGGCGCAGTCGGTAGACGCCGACATCATCCTGTTCGCCGGCGTGCACTTCATGGCCGAGACCGCCAAGGTGCTCTGCCCCGACAAGAAAGTGCTGATTCCCTGCCCCGAAGCGGGATGTTCGCTGGCCGAGTCGTGCGATGAGAAGGATTTTGCGGCCTTCAAGGCGAAATATCCCGGCCATACGGTCGTTTCGTACGTCAATACCACGGTCGGCGTCAAGGCCCTGACCGATATCTGCTGCACTTCGTCCAATGCGCTGAAGGTCGTGCAGTCGATCCCGGCCGACCGACCGATCATCTTCGCGCCCGACCGCAATCTGGGAGGGTATATCAAAAAGCTGACGGGACGCGAGAATATCGTGTTGTGGGACGGCGCATGTCATGTACACGAGGAATTTTCGCTGGAGAAGCTGCTGCAGCTCAAAAAGGAGCATCCGGCCGCCAAGGTCGTCGTGCATCCCGAATGCCGGGCCTATATCGTCGAAGTGGCCGACTTCGTGGGGTCTACGGCGGCGATCCTCGACTACTGCGGCCGCAGCGGCGCCGACGAGTTCATCGTGGTAACCGAATCGGGCATCCTCGCCGAGATGAAGAAGCGTTACCCCGGCAAGACGTTTATTCCGGCACCCCCCGACGACGAGACCTGCGGATGCAACGACTGCAAGTACATGAAGATGGTGACGCTCGAAAACATCTGCGCGTGTCTCGAAAACGAATCGCCCGAAATCGTGCTCGACGAAGAGGTGCGGCGCAGGGCCGAGCGTTCGATCCTGAACATGATAAATATCAAATAACAATCCTGTATGAAGAAACTCTTTTTACTGATCGCCGCGGCGTGCGCCTCTTTGACCGCTGCGGCCGACGAGGGAATGTGGCTGCTGCCCTACCTTCAGAAAATGAATATCAAGGAGATGAAGGCCCGCGGGTGCAAGCTTTCGGCCGAGGAGATTTACAGCGTCAACAAATCCTCGCTCAAGGACGCCATCGTGATCTTCGGTCCCGGATGTACGGGCGAGATCGTTTCGGCCGACGGCCTGCTGTTTACCAACCACCACTGCGGCTACGGTTCGATTCAGGCGCTGTCGTCCGTCGAACACGACTACCTGAAAAACGGTTTCTGGGCCATGTCGCGCGAAGAGGAGATCCCGGCTCCGGGACTCAAGGTGCGTTTTATCCGCAAGATTTCGGACGTCACTTCCGACATTCTGGGATATGTGCCCGACGTGGCTTCGGGCGAAGAGCGGGCGCGCATCGTGGCCGAACATGCGGCGGCCGTGCGCAGCCGCATTGCGCAGGACTATCCCGGCATGGAGGTGCTGGTGAAGGATTTCTTCGGCGGAAACCAGTTTTTCGCCTTCGTGATCGAGGTTTTCAGCGACGTGCGTCTGGTGGGAACTCCCCCCACTTCGATCGGCAAGTTCGGCGGAGACACCGACAACTGGATGTGGCCGCGTCATACGGGCGATTTCTCGGTCTTTCGCGTCTATGCCGGACCCGACAACAAGCCGGCCGATTACGCGCCCGAAAACCGCCCTTACAAGGCCGACAAGTTTCTGAAGGTTTCGGTGGACGGATACAAGGAGGGAGACTTCGCGATGATCATGGGTTTCCCCGGTTCGACGTCGCGTTACATGACTTCGTTCGAGATCGACCGCATGCTGGATATCGAGAATCCGCAGCGCATCTTCATCCGCGGCGAGCGTCAGGCCATTCTCAAGGAGGATATGGCCGCAAGCGACAAGGTGCGGATTCAGTACGCTTCGAAATACGCCCAGTCGTCGAATTACTGGAAGAATTCGATCGGCATGTCGCGCGGTATCCGCAAACTGAACGTCAAGGCGCAGAAAGAGGCGCAGGAGGCGGCTTTCCGGAAATGGGCCGAAGCCAATACGCTGCCGACCGAAGGCTATATGGATGCGCTGGACCGCATCCGCGAAGCGGTGGAAGGCAACGCTTCCGCTTTTGCGGCCGAGCAGGTGCTCAGGGAGGCGCTTTACCGGGCCGTGGAGATCCTGACGCCGGCGCGTTCGTTCCTCGCCGTGGAGAAGATCACCGATCAGGCGCGTTCGAAGGAGGCCATGAGGGCTTTCTACAAGGATTACAACCCGGCGACGGACCGACGTGTAGCCAAGCGCATGATGCAGATCGTCAAGGAGAAATGCGGAGACCTTCCGACGGTGTTCGCCGAAGTGATCGACAAGCGGTTCGGCGGCGATACGGATGCTTATGTCGATTATCTGTACGATAACTCGGTTTTCGCCACCGAGGAAGGCACGCTGGCCTTCGTGGATGATTTTTCGGTGGGAAAACGCGATGCCGATCCGGCGGTCGTATTCGTGCGTTCGCTCGATGCGAAACTGCTCGAACTGGCGGATGCCCAGCGGGAGAATAACCGCAGGTTCAAGGACGGGCACCGTCTCTACATCGCCGGTCTGATGCGCATGCAGCCCGACAAGGCGTGGGCTTCGGATGCGAACTTTACGATCCGCCTGACTTACGGCCGCGTTCTGCCCTACGATCCGGCGGACGGTATTCGCTACAACTATTATACGACGCTCAAGGGCGTGATGGAGAAGGAAGATCCCAAGAATCCTACGGAGTTTACGGTTCCCGACAAGCTCAAGGAGCTGTACGCCGCGAAGGATTTCGGACGTTATGCCAACGCCGAGGGCGAACTTCCGGTGGCCTTTTTGGCCGACTGCGATATTACGGGCGGCAATTCGGGTTCGCCGGTGATGAACGCCAAGGGCGAGCTGATCGGTCTGGCGTTCGACGGCAACTGGGAAGCGATGTCGGGCGACGTGGCTTTCGAGCCGCAGCTGCAGCGCACGATCGCCGTGGATGTCCGCTACGTGCTCTTCGTCATCGACAAGTTCGCCGGCGCGAAATGGCTGATCGACGAGTTGGAGATCGACTGACCGAAGCGGAATCGACCGTTGAACCGGGGCCTGATTTCAGGTTCCGGTTTTTGTTTATTACCATCTGTAAACAAATAATGGCGCTTTGCTTTTTTTTAGCCTAAAAATTACTAATTTTGACAGAAATTAGTAATACTGTATCTGTTTTTATGGCAAAAGAATTCAAGCGTTATCTCGTTACCTCGGCTCTTCCCTATGCCAACGGTCCGGTGCATATCGGCCATCTGGCGGGAGTTTACATACCTTCGGACATTTATACCCGTTACCTGCGGCTCAGGGGCCGCGACGTGATTTCGGTCTGCGGAAGCGATGAACACGGCGTGCCAATCACCATCAAGGCCCGCAAGGAGGGGGTGACGCCGCAGCAGATCGTGGACCGTTACCACAATATGATCAAAAAGTCGTTCGAGGGGCTGGGAATGTCGTTCGACATCTATTCGCGGACTTCGTCGGCGACGCATGCCAAGACCGCTTCGGAATTTTTCCGCAAGTTGTACGACGAGGGGAAGTTCATCGAGCAGACTTCGATGCAGTATTACGACGAGGAGACGCAGACGTTCCTCGCAGACCGTTATATCGTCGGCACCTGTCCCAAATGCGGCAACGACCGCGCTTACGGCGACCAGTGCGAGAAGTGCGGCTCTACCCTCTCGCCCGACGAGTTGATCGATCCGCACAGCGCCGTGTCGGGTTCCGTGCCCGTGAAGCGTGAGACGAAACACTGGTATCTGCCGCTGGATCAGTACGAAGGATTCCTGCGCGAGTGGATTCTCGAAGGGCACAAAGAGTGGAAAAGCAATGTTTACGGACAGTGCAAGAGCTGGCTGGACGGAGGTTTGCAGCCCCGTGCCGTAAGCCGCGACCTCGATTGGGGCATTCCCGTACCGGTGGAGGGCGCCGAAGGGAAGGTGCTTTATGTCTGGTTCGACGCTCCGATCGGTTATATATCTGCTACAAAGGACCTTACACCCGATTGGGAGACCTATTGGAAGTCGGAGGACACCAAGATGGTTCATTTTATCGGCAAAGACAATATCGTTTTCCACTGCATCGTCTTCCCGTCGATGCTCAAGGCGCACGGCGGCTATATCCTGCCCGAAAACGTGCCGGCGAATGAGTTCCTGAATCTCGAAGGCGACAAGATTTCGACCTCGCGCAACTGGGCCGTGTGGTTGCACGAATACCTCGAAGAGTTTCCGGGCAAGGAGGATGTGCTTCGTTACGTACTCTGCGCCAATGCGCCTGAAACCAAGGACAACGACTTTACGTGGAAGGATTTTCAGGCCCGCAACAACAACGAGCTGGTTGCCGTTCTGGGCAATTTCGTGAATCGCGCGCTGGTGCTGACCCGGAAATATTACGACGGGGAAGTTCCGGCCTGCGGCGAACTGAATGACTATGACCGCCAGACTGTCGGCGAGGTGGCTGCGGTGAAGGCGTCGCTGGAGTCCAATATCGAACATTACCATTTCCGCGAAGCGCTGAAAGACGCCATGAATATCGCCCGCATCGGTAACAAGTACCTTGCGGATACCGAGCCGTGGAAAGTCGTCAAGACCGATCCCCAACGTGTCGGGACGATTCTCAACATCGCGTTGCAGATCACGGCCAATACGGCCATTGCGATCGAACCTTTCATGCCCTTCTCCGCCGCGAAGATACTGAAGATGCTCTCTGTCGAGAAATTCGGATGGGAACAGTTGGGGACGATGGATCTGATTGCCGCCGGGCATAAGATCGGGGAACCGGTTTTGCTGTTCGAGAAAATCGAAGACGACGTGATTCAGCGCCAGCTGGACAAACTTGCGGCGACCAAAGAGGCCAACGCAGCGGCTGAGGCAGCGCAACAGGTTGAACCTCAGAAAGATGCGATAAGTTTCGACGATTTTCAGAAAATGGATATCCGAGTTTCGACGATTCTTGCGGCCGAAAAGGTGGCGAAAACGAAGAAACTGTTGAAATTGACGGTCGATACGGGTATAGATCAGCGTGAAATAGTATCAGGAATCGCCGAATACTTCACGCCTGAGGAGTTGGTCGGACGTCAGGTGCTCGTGTTGGTCAATCTGCAACCCCGCGAATTGAAGGGGATTTTGTCGCGCGGTATGATTCTGATGGCCGAGGATGCCTCCGGAAAACTGCGTCTGCTGAGCCCGAATGAGGCGACGAACAGCGGCGCCGTCGTGGGATAATGTTGTAAAACCTTTAAAACTTATTATAATGGAAAATATGGATTGGGGTGCCTTGGGATTCGATTATCGCAAGACCGACGCAAACGTTCGCTATTATTATACGGACGGCAAATGGAGTGAGATGGAGGTCACGGGCGACGAGTATATCAAGATACACATGTCGGCGTCGTGTCTGCATTACGGTATCGAGCTGTTCGAAGGGCTGAAAGCCTTTCGGGGCGTCGATGGGAAAGTCCGTCTTTTCCGTGTAGAGGAGAACGCCAAGCGGTTGCAGTCTTCGGCGGAACGTCTTTGCCTTCCCGTCCCGACGATCGAAATGATCGTCAAGGCCTGCGTCGAAGTGGTTAAACGTAACGAAAAATATATTCCTCCCTATGGTACCGGCGCATCACTCTATCTGCGTCCCGTTATGTTCGGTACGACTGCCGGATTGGGGGTCAAACCTGCCAAGGATGCTTTGCTGATCGTTTATTGCTCTCCCGTGGGTGCTTATTTCAAAGACGGCATCAAGCCTATCTCCGTTGCCATAGACCGTGAACAGGACCGCGCTGCTCCACGTGGAACAGGCGACGTGAAGGTCGGCGGCAACTATGCTTCCAGCCTGCTGTCGGGTGAAAACGGCCATAAATTGGGCTATTCGAATATCATGTATCTCGATGCCGCAGAGCATAAGTACATCGAAGAGTGCGGAGCCTGCAATTTCTTCGGTATTAAGGAGGGTAAATATATTACGCCAAAATCCTCTTCTGTATTGCCTTCCATCACCAACAAGAGTCTGCGGCAGTTGGCGCGAGATATGGGGCTTGAGGTCGAAGACCGTCTGATTCCTGTAGAGGAGCTTCCTACCTTCGAGGAGTGCGGCGGCTGCGGAACGGCGGCTGTTATCTCCCCTATCGGGAAGATTTTCGATATGCAGACGAATGATATTTATGAATATGGCACTGAAGTAGGTAAGGTTTGTATGGAACTTTACACACGTCTTCAGGATATTCAATACGGTCGTGCCGAGGATAAGTATAATTGGTGTACAATTGTAGAGTGATATTCTCTTTATTTGAATCAAAAAGGCCGCTCATTCGAGCGGCCTTTTAAGTTTGTTCCACGTGGAACTATGTGTTGTGGTTTGTGATCATATAGGGGTTTGTGTTCACTAAATTGCTCCACGTGGAACTGTGTTGAGCACTTTTGGTTTTATCTTCCGAATTTCACCAACAATACATTGACGTCAGCCGGGGAAACTCCCGGAATCCGGGACGCCTGCCCTATTGTTGCCGGGCGTATCCGGGTCAGTTTCTGACGGGCTTCTATCGTCAGCGAGTTCATCGAATGAAAGTCGAAATCTTCGGGAATGCGAATGTTTTCGAGTCTGTGAAGCTTTTCTGCGATGAATTTTTCACGTTCTATATAGCCTTTGTATTTTATTTGAATTTCGGCTTCTTCGATTGCTTCGGCTGAAATGTTGTTGTCCGAGATGAATTTTCGGAGTTTTAGAAGTGCTTCCGAGAGGGATTCGAACGTAACATTATTGCGCATCAGTATGTCGTATAGCTTCCTTCCCTGAGTTAAAGGTTCCGAATTTACCGATTCTAAATAGTCGTTAATTTCGGCTGCTTTGATGCTCTGCCGGCGGGCGAAGGAAATAAGCGATTCTACGGATGCTTTTTTTTCGGTGAAATGGGCGTATCTTTTTTGTGAAATCAGCCCTATTTTATATCCGATCGGAGTAAGTCTGAGATCCGCATTGTCCTGCCGGAGCAAAATGCGGTATTCGGCACGCGAGGTAAACATGCGGTAGGGTTCGTCCACGCCTTTGGTAACGAGATCGTCGATCAGTACTCCGATGTAGGCTTCGTCGCGCTGCAATACCACGGCTTCTTCCCCTTTCAGCGCCCGGTGTGCGTTGATTCCGGCTATGAGTCCCTGCGCCGCGGCCTCTTCGTATCCGGTCGTTCCGTTGACCTGACCTGCGAAATACAAGCCGGAAACGAGTTTCGTTTCGAGCGAATGGTGCAGTTGCGTAGGCGGAAAATAGTCGTATTCGATGGCGTAACCGGGGCGGAATATGTGCAAATCTTCGAATCCCCGGATTTTGTGCAGCGCTTCCCACTGTATGTCCCAAGGCAGCGACGATGAAAATCCGTTGAGATAATATTCGTTGGTCGACTCGCCTTCGGGCTCCAGAAAGAGCTGGTGCTGATCCTTGTCGGCAAAGGTCCGGAGCTTGTCTTCGATGCTGGGACAGTAGCGGGGACCTATTCCTTTGATCGTTCCGTTGAACAGAGGCGAACGGTCGAAACCGGTGCGCAGCAGGTCGTGCACCTCGGCCGAAGTGTAGACCAGAAAACAAGGCAGTTGATGCTTAACAGGTTGTGTATCAGGTGAAAAAGAGAACTTGTCCGGATTTTCGTCGCCGTATTGCGGTTCGAGCGATTCGAAGTCGATCGTGCGTGCGTCGAGACGCGCCGGAGTGCCTGTTTTCATGCGTCCCGTTTCGAATCCTATGGCGCGCAGGGATTCCGTGATTCCGTGCGAAGCGGCATCCCCCGCCCTGCCCCCTTCGGCGTGCGAAGTGCCGCAGTGCATCATTCCTCCGAGAAAGGTTCCCGAAGTCAGCACGACGGCGCGGCAGGCGAACTCGATGCCCATTTGGGTCCTTACTCCCTTTATGCGGGGTTTGACCCCGGCGGTGTCGAAGAGGAGCTCCGTCGCCGCATCCTGCCAGATGTAGAGGTTCACGGTGTTTTCGAGCGTGTGCCGCCATTGGGCCGAGAAGCGCGATTTGTCGCACTGGGCGCGCGGACTCCACATGGCGGCGCCCTTCGAACGGTTGAGCATCCGGAACTGGATGGTCGTGAGGTCCGTGATGCGGCCCATTTGTCCGCCCAAAGCGTCTATCTCTCTGACAATCTGACCTTTGGCGACTCCGCCGACTGCCGGGTTGCAGGACATCGAGGCCATTTTGGTCATATCCATCGTAAGCAGCAGCGTGCGCGAGCCGAGACGCGCGGCGGCCGAGGCCGCTTCGCATCCGGCGTGTCCGCCGCCGATGACGATAATATCGTATTCTAAAATCATTGCTCTGTTCTCAATTCTTGTTTGGTTCTCCGGCTGGGGGCGTTTTTTCGGCCCTGCCCTGCCGGAATCGCACGCAAAAGACGGCTGTTATTGCTCCTCCCAGAACTTCAGGTATTTGTCCTCTTTGCGGTGCATCTGCGCGTTGGTGCGGGGGGTTTTGTCGCCCTGACCGCAGAGGTGCAGTACGCCGTGGACCACTACCCTGCGCATCTCCTGAAGCGTCGAGAATCCGTACAGCCGGGCGTTGTCGGCGACGGTTTCGACGTCGATGAAGATGTCGCCCGAAATCACGCGGGCGCCTTTGCGGTCGCTGTAGTCGAACGTGATGACGTCGGTGAAATAGTCGTGCCCCAAGTACTGGCGGTTCATCTCCAGCAGCCGCTGCGCCGAACAGAAGATATAACTCACATCGCCCAGTTCATACCCTTCCGCTTCGGCGACCCGGCGGAGCCACTCCGCGGTCAGCCGTTTTTGGGGCAGCCGGTAGCTGCAATCGTCCGTATAATATTTGACAGCCATTTTTTCGTATTTTTCAGATTTTACGTCCTTCCTCCTTCGTCCGGGGTGTTTCGCTGCTGAGGACGCGGATTTCCGGCGCTGGACGGAGATTTTCGGCGTTGGGGACACGGATTTCCGGTGCTGGACGGAGATCCGGCCACTGCCGGAATCGGGTGTCTGCCTGCGGATGCCGGCAGCAGGTTTCGGGAAACCGCACCGTCGCATGTCGTCCTCATGTTATTTTTTGAAACAGTTCTCGGCACGGAGCTTCTGGCCCGGATTCGGCGGATAGATGCCGAAGACGAGTTTGTACTCCGTTTCCATGGTCATGATGTTCACCGCCGAACCTATGGTGCCCAACTGTGCGTTTCTGGCTACTTTCTGGCCCTTCTCGACGCAGATCGACCCCATGTTGGCATAGGAGGTTATATATTCGCCGTGAGCCACGTAAACGTCGTATTTGTTGGTTATGCGGTTGCGCTTGACGTCCACGACCTTGCCGTCATAGATCGAAATGACGTGCGCCCCCTTGGGACCCGTGATTTCGGCCATGTTCTCCTTGTAGCGCTTCACGCGGCCCGCCGTGACGGGGAGCCGCAGGCCCGTGGTCTTGGTCGAGAACGAATCGCCCTCCTTGTTGCCCTTGGTCAGTTTGCGCAGTTCGCCGATGGCCACGTCGAGCTGCTGCTCCTGCGATATTTTGCGCTGGAGGGCCGTTTTCTCCTTCTGGGAGAGCTGCCGGATGCTGGTGCGGGCGTTGCGGGCGTCGCGTTCGAGCTTCTGTTTCTGGGCTTTCAGTTTGAGCGTTACCGAGTCGAGCGACCGTTTGCGGCGGTCGAGCAGCTCCTTCTCCTCGGCGACCTGCTTCGAGAGCGCCGCGATGTCCTGCAGTTTGCGTTCGCGCATCGACGCCACTTCCCGCAGGTTGGTGAGCTTGCGGGCCATGTCGGCGAAGTCGCGCGACGAGAAGATATAGGTCAGATAATTGTTGTGCCGGTAGTTGCGATAGGCTTCGCGCACCATTTCGGCGTATTGGGTACGGTTGCGGTCCAGCGATCTGCCGAGGTCTCCGGCGACGCTGTCCGTGCGGTCGATCTCCCCGCGCAGCAGGCGGGCCTGCTTCTCGGTCTCTTCGAGCAGCTGGTTCCGCGAATCTATCTGGCGTGCCAGACGCCGTATGCGCTCCTCGGTGGCGGCGCGGCCCTCCTTGAGCTTCGAAATCTCCCGCTCCTCGGCGGCGATTTTCTGCTCCAGTGCCGCGATAACCCGCTTCTGCTGTTCGATCTTGCGGTCGGCCTGAGCGGAGGGCGCAAGGGCGGCGAACAGCAGGAAAAGGGTCAGTATGCAGCTTTTCGTCGGCTTCATCGCATTTGCAGGGTTACTCTTTTTTCGCTTTGCTTTCCGTTATCCGGCGTTCGATGCGCCCGGCGTCGTAGCCCTTTTCGAGGGCTTTGCGCCAGTATATCTCGGCCATGAAATTCTCGCCCAGCGCCTTCAGTATGTCGCCGTAGTGGACCAGCAGCGCGGCGCTTTCCTGTGCGTCGAGGGCGACGGCCTGCTGCATGATTTTCCGGGCTTCGTCCACACGTCCCAGTTTGAAGAGCACCCAAGCGTGGGTGTCGAGGTAGGTGGGGTTGTTGTCCGTGAGGGCCGTGGCGCGGCTGGCCATGGCGAGCGCCTTTTCCAGATCGCGCTCCTCAAGCGAGAGGAAATAGGCGTAGTTGTTCAGCACCATGGCGTTGTCGGGATCGTAGCGCAGGCTCCTGTCATAGGCTTTGTAGCACTGCTTCATGGCCGAACGGAACGAACCCTTGCGGCTGATGAGCACGAAATCCTCTTCGTCGCCGGACTCCCCCGCCGCGGCTTTCTGGTGCCATGTGTCGCCGATCAGCCCCCAGATCGCGCCGCGCAGCGAATCGGTGCGGGCGTAACGGAGCGACTGCTGATAGGCTTTTATCGCTTTGTCGTACTCTTTGGTGTAATTCAGCACGTGGCCTTTCGAGAGCTGGAAGTCGATCTCTCCGGGGAAAAGCTCCAGCGCCCGGTTGATGTAGAGGGCCGCCGAGTCGGGATGCTGGAGATAGCTCTCGATGTCGATCACCGACCGGTAGTAGCTTTCGACGGGCGGCTGGTCGTCGAGGTGGAGTTTGTAGAGCGCCAGCGCCTGCTCCAGTTCGCCTGAGGCGATCAGGTGCTTGGCGTAGAGTTCCACCACGCGCCGGTCCTGCGGATAGCGCACGGCCAGCGTCGAGGCCAGCGCGTTGAGCTGGATGTAGTATTCGCGGTAGAACCGCATGTCGGAGGTGAGCTGCTCGAAGCGTTTGATCTTGGCGTCGAGCGGCATCTGGTCCGAGTCGAAGAGCCGCTGGGTGACGTTGAGTACCGACCGGTAATCGCGGCGGCCGTTGTAGTAGTCGGCCAGCGACATCAGCGTGGCGACGTCGGTCGAGTCGATCTGCATGGCACGGTCGTACTCCGCCATGGCCAGCGAGTCCTTGTTCAGAATCGCATAGAGGTCGGCCAGCACCACATGGTGCTGCGCTTCGTAGGGAGCGGCTTCGACCATGGCCTTGGCTTCGTCGACGGCTTTGTCCAGCTGCCGCGTGGAGATCAGCAGTTGGCGTTTCATCGCGCTCAGCATCGGGATGCGCCCGAAGCGGAGTTCCGCCGAGTCGAGCGTGGCGATGGCCGAATAGGGCTGCTGGACCTGCTCGTAGAGCGCCGCCAGAAGCCGGTAGTTGTCGGGGTTCTGCGGATCTGCGGCGCGCAGGCGCTTGTAGACGCCGAGGGCTTCGGGGTAACGCTGGGCGAAGATCAGGGCCTGTCCGAGGAACTGGTGATACCATTTGTTCGTCGTGTCGAGCCGGTAGGCGCGGCGGGCCAGCTCCACCGCCTCGTCGGGCGTGGAGTACATGCCGTTGGTCGCCATTTCGTAATAAGCCGGCGCGTAGGTCGAATCGGCGCGGATCGCCTCGGTGAGATATTCCCGCGCCCGGACCGTATCGTGAAAAATGGTATTCTGTTTGATGCCCTCGGTATAGAGCCAGACGCTGCGCAGCGAATCGGGGTAACTGCCGGGTACGGTCGCGGCGGGACCCTTCCCCGCGGCGAAAGCCGTGCAGAAGAGTACGCAGAGTGCCGTTGTCGCTGTCAGACGCTTCATGGATCGCGGTTTTAGAGTGCCGTGTCGAACTGGTGGAGGAACCGCACGTCGTTTTCGAAATAGAGACGCAGGTCCTTCACGCCGTATTTGAGCATTGCGATGCGCTCAATACCCATGCCGAAGGCGAATCCCGAATATTTTTCGGGGTCTATGTTGTTTGCTTTCAGTACGTTGGGATCGACCATGCCGCAGCCCATGATTTCGAGCCAGCCCGTGCCCTTGCAGACCGGACAGCCCTTGCCGCCGCAGAGGTTGCACGACACGTCCACCTCGGCCGAAGGCTCGGTGAAGGGGAAGTACGAGGGACGCATGCGGATGACGGTCTGTTCGCCGAAGACCTCCTTGGCGAAGTAGAGCAGCGACTGCTTCATGTCGGCGAACGAGACTCCTTCGTCGATGTAGAGTCCTTCGATCTGGTGGAAGATGCAGTGCGCGCGGTAGGAGATGGCTTCGTTGCGGAAGACGCGGCCGGGGCAGATGACGCGGATGGGCGGCTTCTGGTGCTCCATGGTGCGCACCTGAATCGACGAGGTGTGCGTGCGCAGCAGGATGTCGGGATTCTTCTCGATGAAGAAGGTGTCCTGCATGTCGCGCGCCGGGTGTTCGGGCGGGAAGTTGAGCGCCGAGAAGACGTGCCAGTCGTCCTCGATTTCGGGACCGTCGGCGACGGTGTAGCCCAGCCGCGAGAAGACCTCGACGATCTGGTTCTTGACCAGCGAAATCGGATGGCGCGAACCGAGTTGTTCGGCCGAACCGGGGCGGGTCATGTCTTCGGTTGCGGCGCCGTCGTCGGAGGCTGCGTCCTGCAGCTGTTCGCGCAGGCTGTTGATGCGGTCGAGCGCCGTGGTTTTGAGTTTGTTGAGCTGCTGGCCTAGCTCGCGTTTGAGTTCCGGAGCCACCGTTTTGAAATCTTCCATCAGGGCGTTCAGTTCGCCTTTCTTGCCGAGGATTTTGATGCGGAATTCCTCGATCTCGGCCGCTGCCTTGGGGTTAAACTCTTCGACACGTCGGAGGAGTTCATTGATTTTGTCGGTCATATTTTGTTTGTTTACGCTTTTTCCCTACTTTTACCACTCGTATAACGTGCAAAGTTATAAAAAAATTGAGATATGTTGCGTAAAACCCTCTCATTTATCTCGGTGCTGCTGCTGGGCGCAGGGGCTGCCGGGGCGCAGAATCCGGAGACTCCGGCTGCGCGGCCCCGTACGGTGGGCGTCGTGATGAGCGGCGGCGGCGCAAAGGGGCTTTACCATATCGGCGTTTTGGAAGCGCTCGAAGAGAACGGCGTGCCGATCGACTACGTGGCCGGAACCTCGATGGGTTCGATCATCGCCGCGATGTACGCCGCGGGCTATTCGCCCGCCGAGATGCGCGAGATCGTTGCGTCGGGCGTGGTCAAGGACTGGGTTTCGGGGCGCATCGACCCCCGCTATACTCCCTATTACCGGCAGATCGGGCACAATCCGGCGTTTCTGAGCGTGCGTATGAACGTGGGAGGCGCCGGCAAGCGGTTCCGGGTGACGAACCTGCTCTCCTCGACGCCGATCGACATGGCGCTGACGGAGCTTTTCGCGCCGGCGACGGCAGCCGCCGAGGGCGATTTCGACCGCCTGATGGTGCCTTTCCTGTGCGTTTCGAGCGACATGAACGCCCGCGAACCCGTGGTGATGCGCAACGGCGACCTGAGCGAAGCGGTGCGTTCGTCGATGTCCATTCCGCTGGTTTTCAAACCGATGAAGAAGGATTCGATGCTGCTCTACGACGGTGGCATCTACGATAACTTTCCGTGGCGGCCCCTCGACGTGGGATTCCGCCCCGATCTGATCGTGGGCAGTATCTGCACCGCGGGAAACGCCCCGCCGAGCGAAAACAGCAGCATCCTCGATCAGGCTTTCATGCTGGCGATGCACGACACCGACTACGACCTGCCCAAAGGGCGCAGCGTGACGGTGCGCCGCGCCGTGGATGTCAACATGCTCGATTTCAACAGCGCCGTGGCGATCATGGACGCCGGCTATGCCGATGCGACGGCGGCCATGCCGCAGATACTGGAACGCGTTTCCGAACGCTGGTCGCCCGAACGTTACGCCGAGCGACGCGAGGAGTTCCGTGCCAAATGGCCGCCGCTGTGGTTCAGCGACTATAAGCTGGAGGGGCTGGCCGAAGCGCCGGAGTCTTACATCCGCGACTTCGTGAAGGTGGACCGGCGCACGCCCGGACGCCAGCGCCCGATGGGATTCGAAGAGCTGCGCGACAACTTGTATGCGGTGCTCGCCGGCGGCGATTTCACGATGGATTTCCCGCATGTGCGCTACGACTCGCTCCGGGGGAGCTATTCGTTCGCCGCGCAGTTCCACACCAAGCCAAACTTCAAACTGACCATCGGCGGCAACATCTCCTCCACGGCCTTCAACCAAGCCTATATCGGCGTCAACTACGAGACGATCGGCCGCGTGGGCCAGCAGCTGGGCGCCGATCTCTATCTGGGGCCGATCTATACGTGGGGCGCGATCGGCGGACGTACGGATTTCTACATGTGGAAGCCGGTGTTCCTCGACTACTCCTATAATTTCGCGGTGCGCAACTTCCGGCACGGCGCCTTCGGCAACCTCACCAAGATCGACAACACCCAGCAGGTCAAGAACAGCGAGAGCTTCTTCTCGGTGGCCGCCGGCATGCCCCTCGCCCACCGCGGGGTCTTCCTGCTCCGCGCCAACGGCGGACACATCAATTACAGATACGATTCCGACGTGCTTTTCGCCGACGACACCGACCATTCGCGCTATTCGTTCTTCGGTCTCAAGGCCGAGCTGGCCCGCAACACCCTCGACAAGTTCCTCTATCCGCGCAAAGGCTCCGACATGCGGCTTTCGGGCATTTTCGTGACGGGCCGCGACAAGTACGAGCCTTTCAATGCCGACCGGTTCCTGTCGCGGACCACCCGCCGGTGGGTCGGGGCGCGTTTCACGTGGGACAAGTATTTCGACATGCCCGGCACGGGGTGGTTCTCGCTGGGCGTCAACGTCGACGGCGTGATTACCAACCATCCCGAATTCACCACGGGAGGCGCGACGCTGATGTCGATGCCTGCCTATACGCCGGTTTCGCATGCGCAGATGATCTACATGCCCGACTTCCGGGGCAAGCGTTTCGTCGCGGGCGGCGTGATGCCGACCTTCGACCTGATGCCCAACTTCTTCTTCCGCACGGGTTTCTATACGATGTTCCGCGCCAAACGCGACTATGTGCCCGGATCGCTGAGCACGACCGCGGACGAACGCTGGCACTATATCGCCGAGGCGTCGCTGGTCTATCACACCCCGATCGGTCCGGTGAGTCTCGCGCTCACGAAATACGACCTGCGTAACTGGAAGAACATGTACCTGACGTTCAACTTCGGCTATGCGATCTTCGCCCCGAAGGGAACCTTCTATTGACGGCCCGCGGGGTGGAGCGGCCCCTGCCGGCGAAGCGCCGGCGGAAGGATTTCCGGCCTTCCGGACCCGGTTCCGCATCATTTTTTCTGTTATCGGAATAACAGATTTCTAAAATATTTATGTAATTCTGGAAAACTTCTGTTAGTACCTTATACAAAGGACTTTGGGATAATTACCCGTTTTTGAGGTAACGACTTGGCAACGGTACAATCTGCTGCGTTCTACCTTGAATTGCTTTCAAGTAACTCGTTTCTGTGTACAAAAATAATAGAATAGTCCGATGCACACAAGGTACATCAAAGAAAAAGTTCGACTATTTGTTTAGTTTGTTTAATCGCATTACAATCGAAGTTTGACTTCTACCCATTTTGTTTGCAATATATTTGACACTCTTACCTTCATTGTGCAGTTTCAATAAAAATTGGTCTGCTCTTCTTGTCCATCTTTTATTGGCGTTAGGGTGCTTTACATAGCTTTCTTCTGACACCTTTTCGGGGTGCAAGAATTCATCCACAAATACAGACGGGAAACGCTTATCGTATAATACAAGCGTTTTTATCTTAGCCCTTGTTATTGCAACATAGAATAATCTTCTTTCTTCTCCGTATGGGAATTGGTCGCTCTTAGTGAGCACATAGTTAAGCACAGGGTCGTCACTCACCTGTGATGGGAAACCGTATGTATCTTTATTGCATTGTAAGAGTATTACATAATTCGCTTCAAGACCTTTTGACTTATGTACGGTTAAAAACTCTATTTTTCGTCCTCCTATCACATAGTAGAATCTATTACCCTCTTTAATTGATTGGTACATAAAAGAGAGGTAGTAATCATCAAAAGAGTAACGCCCCAATAGGAATATTGATTTATCCGATGGAATAGAAGCCACAAGTTGCCCTATCGTATTGCAGTAATCTCGTCTATCATAAGCATAGAATTCCAACTCGGTTCTCATTTCTGAGCTGAACGAATGGATATTCTTTTGTATTTGGGCTTTATTGCGTTGTATAAAGTTCGACGATAAAGAAACCAAAGGCTCTCCAAACCTGTATGTAGTTTCAATCTTGTTTATCTCCGTTGCTCCAAAATATTCGGGGAATTGATTGAATAGAGCCATATCACTTCCCGAAAAACGATAAATAGACTGCCAATCATCACCCACACAATACAACTTTGCAGGAGGATTACCCTCTCGCAATACTTTCAAGAAGTTGTAACGGTCAACAGAAATATCT
Organism: Alistipes finegoldii DSM 17242; assembly: GCF_000265365.1. Lineage (NCBI taxonomy): Bacteria > Pseudomonadati > Bacteroidota > Bacteroidia > Bacteroidales > Rikenellaceae > Alistipes > Alistipes finegoldii. The sequence continues at coordinate 1,644,323 of NC_018011.1, read as the reverse complement.
TGAAACTCATCCACTATGATATAATCATATTCAACAGGGTGTGAAGTACGACATATCTCAGTGGCTTGAAGAATAGCATCGGTAAAATCAATTTGGTCACTATCGCTTAACGCATTTATGTAGTGTTCATATACAGGTTGAAATATATTCTTGATGATAAACACACTTCGTTCATCATCTGCATTTTTGGCTTGTTTCAAAACCTCTTTAACTGATTTACAACTTGATTTTACCAATGTAACGAAAGTAACAACAAGTCGTATAAACGCCTTTTCCTGCTTGCTACCTTTGGGTAGTACTAAATCGTATAACTCCTCATCGGTCTTTTCTTGAATTGGTACACCTGCTTCAGCTAATAGTTTACGGAGTTTATCCCTAATATCAGAATAATGGAAATCTGCACTTGATGTCACTAAAAGTTGTGTACCAAATTTCTCGTGAGCCGCTTTTTTCCAAGTTATACCATCATTGTATTTCTGATTGGCTTCTTCGTAGGTTATACCCTTGTCTTTTGCGAACCAAGCAGGAACAAGCCCGTGTTCATCAACTCCGAAATGTTCAAGATAGATGCGTTTGGTTACTCCTCCTTGCTTAAAATATATTGAGAAGTCGGGACGATATTGTGAGTGCATCTCATCTGCTAATTGATGTTCGTATGGTTCTTCATATCTGAATTTCACTCCCAGCGAGGACAAAGCAAAGCATATTTTTTGTTCTTGTTCACTTCTCACATATATGGCTCTGCCGTCCATATCGGGGAACATCGCCTTTAGCTGCACATTCTTTTGCTCTGATAATTGCTCTCGTCTTTCATTCTTGCGTTGTTCCCAATCGGCTTCATTCGTTTGGTAATCAACAAAGTATTCCACTATACTTTTTTTGAAAGACGATTTATCTAACAATTTGTGATATATATTAACAAACAATGAATCTGTATTGTCGCAAATCGATGGTTTTGTGCCTGTTGTTTTGCCTATAATATCAATGGCTAACTTATGGAATGTGTAACCTTTCAATCCATTGGTCGCCATTCTTTCGGTTAGTTCGGCTGCTGCTTTGTTGGTATAACTGATAAGTAAAATTCTTTCAGGTGCGATACCCTTGATTTCGGTGAGATATTTAACCTTACCGACAATTGAAGAGGTTTTACCACTACCTGCACTGCTGACTACTAAACAATTATCCTCTTCTGAAACTATTGAGCGTCTTTGTTGCTTGTCTAATGGGTATTTTAGGCAATGGTCGAAAAAGTCCCTGTGCGTGTCAAGTAGAAAGGTTATAACACCATCATTATGTTGTTTTACAAGTTTGTTGATTCTTCCAAAGTCGTTAATGAATTTGGATATGGTTTCTGATGGAGTGATGTTAAAGGCTTCAAGTTTCTTCAGAAGTGAATATGCCTCTTGGAAATGTACCTTATAATGATTGATGAAATTTTTTTCTTGCGTTGCGGAGATTACCCTGCCAGAAAAGCCATTATTCAAGTCTGAGGGAATATCTATAAACGCCCTCTCATTAAGAGCCGATAATCTCTCTCTTGCTTGCTCATAATTTGATTTCTCGCTATATGCAGATATATGGTTTAGCTTTTCTGCAAGCTCTTTGGATTTGTTTTTTAGGCGTGTTCGTACCATCGCTATTACAATAACCGAAATAGCAATTATACAAATAACCAAAATAAACGCCCATTGCATATTAAAAAAAAGCAGTTGATAATATTTGCTTTGCATAAAAATTAGCGTACTACGGAAATACGGAATTTATAGCAAAAAATTATTTTCTTTAAAATAATCTATTACATCTTCATCCGAAGTTGCTTCATCTACTGCGTTTAAAATTTTTACGAAGTCCTCAAACTTATCTGTTTCATAACCCCCACAAGTTGTAAATTCTTCATCGCAAAAGAAAATCATTTCTCCCGGAATGGTCATTGAGCCTGCTCCATTAAGACTCCTAAATCTATGGCTTACTGCCCAACCTGTAAATTCTCCTTTGTGATATTTAGCGACATTTTCTTTTAGAAAAGCAAGTTGTTCTGAAAGTTTCTTGGTGTATTTGTTCAAATCAGATTTGGCTTCTTCCTTTTCTTTTTTTGCTCGTGAATACTCTCCACGAGAGTATTGAGAAGAATAACCATTGGGGGCAAAAATATCCATAGAAGATTCTGCTGATTCAATTTTTCTCTCACAGCGATTTATTTTAGATATCAAATTCTTGATTTCATCGCTAATTTTCATAATAGGCTCGATAGTAGTTACATCAATAAACATACTATCAACTCTTGTTGATATTGGCTCATAAGAATCAGGGTGATAGAGATAGTCTTTAAGCGTCTCTTTAACCAATTTCTCAGCTTTTTCCTCGTTAGAGAGTGTACAAGAAGTTATAACTAAAGCGGATAATACTAAAAACTTTTTCATAATCTGTCGTATTATTGGGTTATTTCTCAGGGAATAAACTTGTTAAGGCTCTTCTAATGGCTTGACGGATATCATCAGCTTCTGTTTCGCCTTGTCCTTCTGCTGTACAAGAACATATCATTTCATTAGTTTTTGCAGAGCTAAACTGTATAGTTACTTCTATTGTGTAACCTAAACCTCTATTACGCCTGCCACTCTCACCATAATTGACGATTAGAGTTTCATTAGATAATTCGGGTTTAAGTTCGGGTAATATGATATATCCTTCTTTTATTAGTATTCCTGCTATTACATCACTTGGATTAACACTTTTGGTGGTTGAAGAACCATAGATACCGTATTGCCCACCATATGTACCTCCTGTGCTTGATGTCAATTCCTTTGTTGGGGAAATGTATGCGTATTTATACATTTCAATAGGAGCATTCCTCACTATTACAGGCATTCGAAGTGGTGCACATCCATTCATTAATATAATGGCACAAATAGCTAATAACCATTTTTTTATTACGCTCATACACTACATTTTTTTAATCTCCAGTTCCCAAAGGAATTTAACCTATTAAAGAAGCGTGGAACTGTATGCCACATTCTTTACTTGAAGGTCGTAGGAAACCATAGATGCAGATGTAACAATAGCAGCCCACGCTATATGCGTGAGAACCACTATGCTATCCTTGCATCTAATTGAAAATTTCCTACGTTTTCAAGTACAAGATAAGCATAACGCTTCTTCTTTTTTTCGTATGTCTTGGAAAGAGTTGCCTCAATCCAATACAAAAGTATGAAAAATCCGTGATATACCATTCTACTATCACGGATTTTTTTGATTTACAGTTTCATACTTCTATTCTGTCTTGGCTTCGGTATTCCGATAGCTTCTCTGAACTCATTCATCTTCTTTCTGAACCAGCTCACGTGTGAAACCCCGTCTATCTTGAAATCGAATTTACCGTTTTCATCCTGTTTGATGGAGCAGACGGAATGTCGGGTATCAAAACTTCGGTTAAATTCGGAAGAATAGAGTTCGCCTTTTATCCCGACCTCCTTGAACTCGCACAGTCTTCTGATTATCCCGTCATTAAAGCCCAAACGTTCACGCAGGAAACTTATCACGGGCATCAGCTTCTCCACATACGGAAAGTAGCGTCTGACAAAATCCGCAAACTCCGACAGCTTGCGGTGCTGTTGCTCGTAAGCGTTTCTTATCTCCTGTATCTGCTTGGCTTGTTGCCGTTCCCGTTGTCGGGCTTCGTCTTCAAGTTCAAGGATGCGGTCTTGCAAGTCCTCGTTCCTGCGTTCCAACGATTTCATCTTTCCACTTCCGAAAAGAGAGCCCACACTGCTTGCAAGGGCGGTTGCCGTATCGGTGGCTGCGCTTTTGAGCTTGTCGGTACGGATTTCCGCTTTCACCTGCTTCAGTTCCTCCTGCGCCTTGGCTTTCTTCTCCTGCAACAGTCTGGTTTCAGTTTCGAGGACTTCATTCTTCTTTTTCAAGTCCCTATAATACTGCATGGTGGTGGTGTGCCGTGCTTCCGAACCCCGTACCCCACGCTGCAATCCGTATTTCGCCATCACCCTTGCGTAATTGTCGTGGTAGGCGACCAGGGTCTGGCGGTTGAACAGGTCATCGGCACACAAACGGACGGAATTTGTTTTCTTGCGGTACTTGCGCTTGCCATCAGCCTGTTCTTTCTTGGCTTTGCGCCTTTCACCCGTCACGATGGGAACAACGGCTGCGTGGATGTGCGGAGTCTTCTCGTCCATGTGTAGATGTGCGGCAACCACATTGTCTTTGCCGAATGTGGCTTGCAGCCATTGGATGCTGTCGCTGCACCATTCATCGAGTTCTCCTTTTTCCTGTATGTTCATCATGTCCTCGTGCGTACCCGACAAAACCACCCGAACGACACGGACTTGGTCGTGTGTGATTTTCCGTCTGATGCCTGCCGTGTTCAGCCTGTGGGCAATCGCTTCATCCCTGCCGTGAACGCCATTGGGGTATTCGACAAGCACCCTGTTCAGATGCGTTCTTGTCGGGTCGGCGTTTTTAGGTATTATCTTTCTCTCTATATGGTCGGACTGCGTGGTGTCCGATGTACCCTTTGCTTTCTTTATGTCCAATGAAAAATATCCCATATTATTTCTATTTTTGCGGTTATCGTTATGTCTCTTCTCTCTGCCTGTGACATCGGCTCACAGGGTTTATTATGCAAATGAACCATTGCTGCACTCGGCATAATCCAAACGAGTTTGGCTTCTGCTCTCGTTTGCACAGGGTTTCCAAAGGGATTTCCCTTTGGCTCGATAGGGTGTTTTTAGCGTTACGGAGTAATGCGTGAAGAAAACGCTCTATTAAGCTATGGTATTTCTGTCTAAATACCTTGGGAGAGCGGACGTGCATATTACAGATGAAATCCCCCTTTCTTTTTCGGTGGCTGCATCATCCGTCTTTCGGATTGGACTTGCTTTTTCTCCTTTATCGGCTCTGCCGATTGGGACAAGGGCTTACCGCACAGGTAGTCGTTCAAGTCCTTATAATCACGATAGTACAGCGACTTATCAAGCAGCCGTTCCCCGAACTTCTCTTTCAGCTTCTTGCAGGTGCTCCGTCCAGCCGTGTCGTTATCAAGGAAACAGCCGATTCGGGTGTAGGTCTCCAATATGCTTTCCGCTTTCGCAAGATTGGAAACGGAGTTCAGTATGACATAGTCCTGCGTGTCCAATCGTGGGTATTGCGGATTGTTTCTTACTCGGATGGTAAGGAATGAGAGGTAATCCATGAACCCCTCGAACAGGTAACACATACATCGTTGTCCGTCCTGCTGTCGGATATGGGTGATGTCTTTCGGGGCGACACATCCCTTGAAGTATCTGTTGCGCACTTCATATCCTCCTGCCATGTTCGGAAAGCCGATGGCAAAATAGGGTTTGTCGGCATTCATAAACCGAAGCTCCCTGCATTCTCTTTTGGCAAGTCCGATGTTTATTCCCCTTTCTTGCAGATAGGCTATAAGAGCAGGAGAGGACAACTCACCAACCCTTAATCCCTGATAAGGCTGATTGTCGGAATGCTGTCTGCCAAAAGAGAACGATGCAGGGCGGATGTATGCTGTCCGCTCCCCTATGCGTTTCAGCAGATAGGCTACATCTTCCGAACGGTAGAGTTCCGCTGCCAATGCGAGGATGTTTCCGCCTTTGCCGATGCCGAAGTCGTACCATTTTTCAAGCTCGGTGTTTACCTTGAACGATGCGTCCGTTTCTTCCCGTAGCGGTGATTTATACCACAGGTTCTTGCCTTGTTGCTTTACAGGCGTATAGCCCAGACTTTGCAGATAGTCTGCCAGTTTGATTTGCTTTACATCTTGGATTGTCATATTACATACGGTTTTGAAGTTGATGAAAATTTGTTGATTTGATGAATTGTCAATGTAATATATTTATATACAGCCTCGTAACCTCTCAACATCTTCTCAACAAACCACTCGCCAAAAGAGAAATCAACAAACGGGTGTCGGTGGTCTCTCAACTTCTCTTTTGGCTTGTTGAGATTTTGTTGAGAATGTATATCGTTTATTGTCAGTGTATTTATACCCATATTCAACAATTCAACAGAAAAATGATAATATTACAGGGATTCAAGTTGCTCCCTTGTGACGGTGTAGAAGCGTCCCACTCTCCTTATCGGCTCATACCGACACTCCCGATTGCAGTTGAACTGGTAGGTGGTATAAGTCAGTCCGTTTGGCGCAGGGGTCAGTTTCCAACATTCCTGCAACACTTTTCGGACTTGGTGTTTCTCCACCTTTACCTGTGAGTGTACCAGCAAAAGAAGAATGTCGCTGTAACAGAAAGAGAATGTATCCGTGCCGACACTGTCCATGATGTCAAGGACAAGTTCGTGCATCTCTATCTCCAACCGGTTACGGTTGCTGCGGATAATCTTCTGCAAGGCTTCTGTATGCAGCAATGTGGGGTTGAACCACATCCGGCTTTCCTTTTCGGTGAACAGTTTTCTGTGTTGCAGGAAATGGAGAAAGGCGGGTATCTCCGCTTTCAGCTTTTGCAGGAAGTCGGTATCATCGGACTGCAAGCGGTCTATCTTGCGCACCCAATAGCGTGTTTCCCCTGCGTCTATGATTACGGGCAGGTACTCGTTGTTGGAACACAGCACGAATTTGGCGAAGAACGCAATCTCGTCACGGTCTTTGCCTTTGGCTTCCACCTTATAGGAAAGTGTGGTGCTGAGGTTCTTCAACCGCTCGCTGTCCTCCCTGCGGTTGAGAAGCACCTCATCCACCACGATAAGCAACTTGCCAGCCCAGTCGGAATTGAACTGGCTGCGGAAATCCTCGTTGGTGTTGAAAGTCACATTGTTCTGAAAAAGGGCTTTCAGAAAGTTCAGGAAGGTGCTTTTGCCCGTGTTGCGTTCTTCCGACACCAACAGCAGGATAGGCAACTTCTGAATCGGTTGCAGGTAGAGCAGTTGCGGATAGTCCATCCCCAACTCGTATTGTTCCCCGAAGATGTGCCGTACCAAAGATTGGATATGCGATAAATCGCCCTCCTGCGGTCGGTGGTCTATCGGTTCGTAAAGGTTAAGGAACTTGCCGACCACGGAACGGTAGCCGATGTGTTCGGGTACGGTGCAGAAGCCGTCATACTTGGGAACGCTGCCGATGTAATCCTTGCCGTAATCCTGTCGCAGGGTCTCGTTGTTCCATGCGATGCGTTTCTTCACATACCCTCCGTTCAGTCTCGGTTGCTCCACAATCTTGTAGAGCGTTGTCCCGACACGGATAAATTCTTCCTTTGCCATGCCGCCATCCGATGGCGGTCTGTGGCTGTCCTGTTGTTCGATAGCTGACATAATCAAATGGTTTTAAGTTTGAAAATTACCAGCTGCAAAAATATAATCAATTATCGGATAGGTTGTTATGCAAAACACGGCAGAATGGTGACAAATAGCCCCCGAAACAAAAACTTTCAATGGTTTGGGACAGGAAACGGGTTGTGCAAACGGAAAAACTCCCGAAAAGCGAATGTCGGATTACGCTTTTCGGGAGAAAAAACCAGAGCGTCTGTCGTTCTGTCGTACTGACTTAATGAATTACTGACTTACCGAGTGAATTATGTCAGGCATTCAGCTACGAGAAGTATTCGGATTTGGATATACTGTTGGTATTCAGCGAGAAGAAGATGCTTGTTTTCTCTTTTCGCAGGTACAGTCTTTCAAGAACGGCATTGCGTACCCTTTCCGCTCCGAATGTGCCGATATGGAAAGCGAGGGCAACTATCGCTTCAAGGTTGTAAACCTCCATACAGCAATTATCGGATACCCGTATGTTTCGCCTTGTTCCGTATTCCCTTAAAACTCCGTTCTTGCAAAGAGCCTTTACCCCAGCACGGAATGTCGGGGCGGTTACTCCGAACAGGTCGCAAAGTTCCCATTCGTTCATGGCGGTTGCGCCTATATCGGTCGGCAAGGTGATGTTGCCGTTGCCGTCCGTTGTGATGATGCTTCGTTTCATGGCTATGCTTGGTTATGGGGTTACACTTCCGAACGATGCGTTCAGCTTGTTGCCGAACATCGTCAGGTCATTGTCAAGTTTCTGTGTGGTTATCTTCGCATAGATTTGAGTCGTGACAATGTTCGTGTGTCCCAAAACACGGCTCACGCTTTCAATGGGCATCCCCTTGCTAAGAGCCAGTGTCCCAAACGTATGACGTGCACAATGGTAGGAGATTTGCTTCTCTATTCCGCATTCCGCCATTACCTTTTTCAGCTGTTTGCACATCGTCCAATAGTTGATTTTTCCGAAAACCAGCTTGTCTTCCGACAGATACTTGTACCGTTCGATTATCTGCAAGGGAATATCCAGCAGCTTCACTTGGAACGGGACATTTGTCTTGTGCCGTTTCGACAATATCCATTTCTCACCGTTCACCTCCACTATTTCATCCGTTGTGAGTTCTTTCATATCCACGAAAGACAAGGCGGTGAAGCAGGCGAAAATGAACAGGTCTCGCACCAATGCGAGGGTGGGGTTGTCAAACTCGTGCGCCATGATTCTTTTGATTTCGTCCTCTGTCAGATATTCCCGTTCCTTAACATTCGGGCTGATATGGAACTGCGCAAACGGATTTCTCGGTATCAGTCCGTTATAGTGCGCACGCATGACCACGCCTTTCAGCCACATGCAGTTCAGCCAGATGGTGGCGTTTTTCAGTCCCCGTTCAGCCGTAAGATAAGCCGCAAACTCCTTGATGAAGTCGGGTGTAAGTTCCAGCATGGACATATCCGTCCGTCTGTAGAATGACTTGATAAAGGCTGCGACATAGTTCCTTGCCCTTACCATGACCTTGTATGTGCCGATGCTGCGGTCTTTGCCGACACGTTTCAGGAAGTTGGCGCAATCCTTGTCAAAAGCCTTTATCAGTGTCTCATACTCGCTTCCTACCCCTTGGTAGGCATTGCGCACCATTTCAGCCGTTACGTATGCCTCTCGGTCGGATATGCGCTGATAGTGCTTGATGATTTGCGCCTTGATGTTGTCCAATGCCAGATTGATGTTCCGTGCTTCGGCGCTCTTGCCTTTGGCTCGGTTGCCTTTCGCATCCCAAAGGGTTTTCGGGATGGTCTGCTTGCAACTGAACTGCGCCACAGTACCGTTGATTGTCACTCGTCCCATGATGGGGACAATACCGTCTTTCTCCTTGCTGCCGTTCACGTAGAACAGCACTTTGAATGTACTTCTTGCCATACTCGTTTTTTTGTTTGCAAAGTTAAATATCAACGAGTTAGACCTTGATACGCAAATCGGTGACAAACGGTGCAATAGCATCTCTCATATGTTAAATCTTACTCTTTCACGGGTAATGATTTGCAAACCATTCTTCTTCTTAAATCCGCTTTTCTTTGCGTTTTCCGATTTTTCGGCTTGTCATCATTTGACACCGTAGCAACTCTGATATTAAGTCGTTTAGCGTCATTTCTCCCGTTTTTCGAGGTTATTCCAGAGATTTTTCATAAATTTGCCCCGGAATAAGGAACTGAAAGATCAATTCATCAAAATAATTCAAAATCAAAGAGCTATGTTCGCAATCGACAATTACGATTTCAAAGGCAAGCGCGCAATCATCCGCGTGGATTTCAATGTGCCCCTCAACGAAAAGGGCGAGGTGACGGACGACACCCGTATCCGTGCGGCGATCCCCACGATCAAGAAAGTGCTCGAAAAGGGCGGTTCGGTGATCCTGATGTCGCATCTGGGACGTCCCAAGAAGAATCCCGATCCCAAGTTCTCGCTGGAGCAGATCGTTCCCGCCATCGAGAAGCGTCTGGGCGTGAAGGTGATGTTCGCCGGCGACTGCATGGGCGAGAAGGCCGCCGAGATGGCCAAGAACCTCAAGCCCGGCGAGGTGATGCTGCTGGAGAACCTGCGTTTCTACGCCGAGGAGGAGGGCAAGCCCCGCGGTCTGGCCGAAGACGCCACCGACGAGGAGAAGAAGGCCGCCAAGAAGGCGCTGAAGGAGGGTCCGCAGAAGGAGTTCGTCAAGAAGCTCGCATCGTATGCCGACTGCTACATCAACGACGCGTTCGGCACGGCGCACCGCGCACACGCCTCGACGGCCCTGATCGCCGACTATTTCCCCAACGACAAGATGTTCGGCTACGTGATGGAGAACGAGCTGAAGGCCATCGACGGCATCATGCTCAATCCGGAGCGTCCGTTCTGCGCCATTCTGGGCGGTTCGAAGGTTTCGACCAAGATCACCATCATCGAGAATCTGCTCGAAAAGGTCGACGTGCTGGTGCTGGGCGGCGGTATGACCTATACCTTCGCGGCTGCGGAGGGCGGCAAGGTCGGCAACTCGATCTGCGAGCCGGATCAGTTCCAGACGGCGCTCGACATTCTGGCCAAGGCCAAGGAGAAGGGCGTGAAGGTCGTGATGTCGCCCGACGCGCTGATCGCCGACGCATTCTCGGCCGACGCCAATACGAACGTCGCTCCGGCCAACAACATTCCCGACGGCTGGGAAGGCGTGGACATCGCCGACGAGGGCAAGAAGGTCTTCCGCGAGGAGATTCTCAAGTGCAAGACGATCCTCTGGAACGGTCCTGTGGGCGTGTTCGAGATCGACAAATTCGCGACCGGTTCGCGCGCCGTGGCCGAAGCGATCGCCGAAGCCACTTCGAAGGGCGCCTACTCGCTCATCGGCGGCGGCGACTCGGTAGCCTGCATCAACAAGTTCGGACTGGCCGACAAGGTTTCCTATGTCTCGACGGGCGGCGGCGCCCTGCTGGAGTACATGGAGGGCAAGGAGCTTCCGGGCGTTGCGGCCATCCGCAAATAAGCCGGGCTTCCGAACGAGATACGAACAGACAGGGGTGCTCCGGCAAGTACGGACACCCCTGTCGTCACTAAAAACCCGAACCTATGAAAAAGATTTTCATTTTTGCAGCAACAGTAGCTTGTATGGCAAGTTGTCAGAATACATCCAAGACGCCGGCTATCGACATGGCCAATTTCGACCTTTCGGTCGCTCCCGACGCCGATTTTTACCAGTACGCCACGGGCGGATGGCAGAAGAACAACCCGCTGAAGCCCGAATATTCGCGTTACGGCTCGTTCGACGTGCTGCGCGACAACAACGAGAAGCGCATCAACGAGCTTTTCTCGGAGATGACCAAGATCAGCGCCGCACCGGGAAGCGTCGAGCAGAAGATTTCGGACCTCTACAAGATGGGTCTCGATTCTACGCGCCTGAACGCCGAGGGCGCCGCGCCGCTGAAGAGCGCCGTCGGGGAGATCCTCTCCGTCGAGGACCGCGGACAGCTGACCGGCATCGTGGCCAAACTCCACACGACGGTAGCCAATCCGTTCTTCGGCGTGGGCGTGCAGGCCGATCTGATGAACAGCGACATCAACGCCCTCTATATCTCGCAGTCGGGGCTGACGATGGGCAACCGCGACTACTACCTCGATCCTGAGAACGAGCATATCCGCAAGGGCTACAAGGAGTATCTGGGCAGGATATTCCGTTTTGCGGGCATTCCCGAAGCCGACGTCGAAAAGGCGGTCGCCGGCGTGATGAACGTCGAGATGAAGCTGGCCGAGAAGTCGTGGTCGAACGTCGAGCTGCGCAACATTCCCGCGCAGTACAACCCCACGGCGAAGGCCGATTTCGAGAAGATTTACGACGCCGTAGACTGGGAGGCCTACTATAAGGCTATGGGCATCGGCGACTTCGAGACGATCATCGTCACCACGCCGTCGGCCGTCGCCAACGCCAACGACCTGCTGAAAAACGCCCCGCTGGAGGATATCCGCTACTACCTCGCGGCGCAGTATATCGACGCTGCGGCACCCTACCTGAGCGACGACTTCCAGCAGGCGTCGTTCGACTTCTACGGCAAGGTGATGTCGGGCCAGCAGGAGATGAAACCCCGCTGGAAGCGCGCGATGTCGGTGCCCAACGGCACGTTGTCGGAGGCTGTCGGCGAGATGTACGTCGCCAAATACTTCCCCGCCAAGGACAAGGAGCGCATGCTGACGCTGGTGAAGAACCTGCAGACGGCGCTCGGCCAGCACATCGCGGCGCTCGACTGGATGTCGGACGCCACCAAGGCCAAGGCGCAGGAGAAGCTGGCCGCCTTTACGGTGAAGATCGGCTATCCCGACAAGTGGAAGGACTATTCGACGCTGGAGATCGACCCCTCGAAGAGCTATTGGGAGAACATCGTCAATGCCAACCGCTGGTATACGGCCGACAATATCTCGGAACTCGGCAAGCCCGTGGATAAGGAGAAGTGGCACATGTCGCCCCAGACGGTGAACGCCTACTACAACCCCACGACCAACGAGATCTGCTTCCCGGCCGCCATTCTCCAGCCGCCGTTCTACAACCCCGACGCCGACGACGCGGTGAATTACGGTGCCATCGGCGTGGTGATCGGCCACGAGATGACCCACGGATTCGACGATCAGGGCCGCAACTTCGACAAGGACGGCAACATGAACAACTGGTGGACCGAGGCGGATGCCGAGGCGTTCAAGGCCAAGACCGATATTCTCGTGAAACAGTTCGATGCGATCGAGGTGCTGCCCGCCAAGGAGGGCCAGCCTGCCGTCATGGCCAACGGTTCGCTCAGTCTGGGCGAGAACATCGCCGATCAGGGCGGCCTGCGCGTGGCGTACACGGCGTTCCACAACTCGCTGAACGGCGCGGAGCCTGCGCCGATCGACAACTTCACGGCCGACCAGCGTTTCTATCTGGCCTATGCGGCCTTGTGGGCACAGAACATCCGCGACGAGGAGATCGCCCGTCTCACCAAGATCGACGTGCACTCGCTGGGCAAGTGGCGCGTGAACGCCACGCTGCGCAACCTGCAGACGTTCTACGATGCGTTCGACATTACCGACGGGGCCATGTTCATGCCCGAACAGGAGCGTGTGATCGTCTGGTAGGGTATCGTCCGGCGGGATGAAACATCCTGCGATCGAAGGCGGCCGGGACTCCCGGCCGCCTTTTTTATAGGGATTTTAGGGATTTCTTTTACAGAGGGGCTGGCCGGTCTCTCCGGTCCGCCGCCTTGTGGCGGGCGGGTATGCGGCGGATGTGAATTATCGAAAAACGATAAATATTTTTTGATATTCAAAAATTGTTGTTATATTTGTCGCTGAACAAACCCCAAAAATAACTCGCAGCGACTATGGATTTACTTACAGTAGAACATGTCACCAAGCAGTACGCCGGGCACAAGGCCCTCGACGACGTATCGCTTGCCATCCCCAAGGGTTCGGTATACGGCCTGCTCGGTCCCAACGGCGCCGGAAAGACGACCCTGATCCGCATCATCAACCGCATTACGGCGCCCGACAGCGGTCGTGTGATGTTCGGCGGCCGCGAAATTTCGCCTGAGGATGTTTACCGCATCGGCTACCTGCCTGAGGAGCGCGGACTTTACAAGAAGATGAAGGTCGGCGAACAGGCCGTCTTCTTCGCCCGGCTGAAGGGCCTTTCGCGCCGCGAGGCCGTCGTACGGCTCAAGCAGTGGTTCGTGAAGTTCGGCATTCAGGACTGGTGGGACAAGAAGATCGAGGAGTTGTCGAAGGGCATGGCCCAGAAAGTGCAGTTCATCGTCACGGTGCTGCACGAACCCGAACTGCTGATCTTCGACGAGCCTTTTTCGGGTTTCGACCCGATCAACGCCAACCTGCTGAAGGACGAGATACTGGCGCTGCGCGACAAGGGGGCGACGATCATCTTCTCGACGCACAACATGTCGTCCGTCGAGGAGATCTGCGACCATATCACGCTGATAAACAAGTCTCGCAATATTCTTTCGGGCCGTGTGGACGACATTCGCCGCCGTCATGGAAGCAACATCTTCGAAGTGTTCTACCGCGGCGACGAACAGGCGCTGCGCAATGCCGTCGACGGCCGTTGCGAGATTCTGGAAGGCTCGCAGGCGCAGGCGGTCTACACCTCGCTCAAACTGCACGTCGAGCGCGACGAAGAGGTGCGCGGAGTGATCGCCGCGGTGAACGACGCCGTCGAACTGCGCTCGTTTCAGGAGATCATTCCCTCGATGAACGATATTTTCATCCGCGCCGTAAACGGAAACCTTTAAAACGATACGATCATGTCACAAGTCAGCATTATCATAGGGCGCGAATTCAACGAGCGCGTCCGCAAAAAATCCTTCATCATCACCACGCTGCTCATGCCCCTGCTGATGATCGGCCTGATGTTCGCCCCGATGCTCATCATGAAGTATTCGCGCGGCGACGAGAAGCAGATCGCCGTCATCGACGAAAGCGGGCTGGTCGCTCCGAAGCTGCAGAGCGGCGAAGAGCTGGTCTTCCAGACTACGGACCTCTCGACCGAAGCGGCCCGTAAGGAGCTGACCGACAAGTTCGGCGTGCTCTATATCGGCTCGGACATCCTCACCAACCCCAACAACGTGAAGCTTTACGTCAATTCGTCGTCGTCGCTGACGGTCGAGAGCAATATCACGGGGCAGCTCGAAGAGATCATCGAGGCCGAAAAACTCAAGTCGTACAATATCGAGAACCTCTCGCAGATTCTGCAGGAGGTGAAGACCACGGTCGGCATGCAGACCTTCCGCAACGACGAGTCGCAGGAGGAGGAGTCGCAGGCCAAGTCGTCGGTCATCGCCACCGGCGTCGGGTTCGTGCTGGGCATGATCCTCTACATGTTCCTGCTCATTTACGGGTCGATGGTCATGCAGTCGGTCATCGAGGAGAAGAACAGCCGCGTGCTGGAGGTGATGGTGTCGTCGGTGCGGCCCTTCGACCTGATGCTGGGCAAGATACTCGGCGTGGCTTCGGTGGCCGTGGTGCAGGTGCTGATCTGGGGCGTGCTCTGCGCCGTCGGCGCGGCCGTGGCGGTACACATGATGCCGGCCGACGTGCTGGCCGGGGTGCAGGCCATGCAGCAAGGGGTTCCCGACGCCGCGGCGTCGATAGACATGAATCCGGAGATGCTGCAGGTGATGGCCGCCGTGACCGATTTCGGCTATATCCTCCGCATCTTCGCCTACCTGCTGCTGTTCGTCTTCGGCGGATACCTCTTCTACTCGGCGATGTTCGCCGCCGTGGGTTCGGCCGTGGACAGCATTCAGGACGCCCAGCAGTTGCAGACGCCGATCACCATTCCGATCATCCTCGCCCTGCTGGTGATGATAACCGTCATCAACGACCCCAATTCGCAGATGGCTTTCTGGTTCTCGATGATCCCCTTCACCTCGCCCGTGGTGATGATGGCGCGTATTCCGTACGGCATTCCCCTCTGGGAGGTGATCCTTTCGCTGGCGATCCTTTACGCCTCGTTTACCGCGATGGTGTGGCTGGCGGCCAAGATCTACCGCGTGGGAATCTTCATGTACGGCAAAAAGCCGACGTTCAAGGAGCTTTACAAGTGGATTCGGTACAAGTACTAGTCCGTACCGCGATCGCTGAAAATACCGGGCCGTACGACGTCGTACGGCCCGGCTTGTTTTCGGGGCGGGACGGATTTGCGATCCGGGAACGAAAGAGATTCCGGATTCGCGGGTTTTTCGTATCTTTGTCCGAAAGGGTCCGGCGATCGGGGAGTGTGCAAACGTAGATTTCCGCCGAATGTCGCTCCGCATCCTTTGTCTTTGAAGGCATGAAAGAGTCGAAATTCGTCAAAACCAAGATTTTCGCGGGATATGCGATCCTGATCGCGGTCTGCGTCCTTTCGGTAGGCTATGTCTACCGGACGGTGGTGCGTTTTTCGACTCCCGACGGCAGCTATTCCCTGCTCCATACCAAACGCAGCGTCGCGGGACAGACGCTCTACCATCTTTATCAGGCCGAGAGTTACGGTCAGCTGATGATCGCCGGATACCAGTCCTACGAGTCCCGTTACAAACGCGAGCTGCGCACCGTGCGCGGCCTGATCGACTCGCTGCGGGGGCTGACCGCTGCGGAGGATTCGCTGCAGACGATGCGTCTGGACAGCATCGTGCGTCTTCTGGCCGACAAGGAGCGGCGGACGATGAGCCTGCGGCGGACGATCCGTTCGGCCGCCACGTCCAGCCTGCTGGACAAGAATATCCGCGAGCTGATCGGTCCGGCGGACAGCGCGGCGCGCGGGGACAGCGTCGTCGTACGGGCGGCGGACACCGTCGCTTCGCGCGTGGTCGTGCAGGATACGGTGACCGTCCCGCGGCGCAAGCGCAAGTTCTTCCGCCGCTTCGCCGACCTGTTCAGCCCGCCGAAGGAGGAGGCCGGGATGATCATTTCCCGTCACGAACGGGTCGTGGATTCGCTGCCTGCGCCGGAGGTGAAGGATACGATCGCGGTGGTGCTGCGGACGCTGCAGGACCGGGTGACCAGCGACCGCATCGGCATCTACGACCGGGCGTGGAACGAAGGGATGCGCCTGCGGTACAGCAACGAGCTGGTGAACACGAAGATATACCGCCTTATCATGGATTTCGAAGCCGAGGATACGGCTTTTCTGATGAACCGCTTCGAGCAGACGGAGGCCATCCGCCGCCGTTCGTCGCTGACGCTGGGCGTGATCGCCGTCGCGGCCGTGGTGCTCATGCTGCTGTTCGTCGGCATCCTGTGGCGCGACATCAACCGCAGCAACCGCTACCGGCGGGCGCTGGAGCGGGCCAACCGCGACAACGAAGCGCTGCTGGCGGCGCGCGAGAAGCTGATGCTGGCCATCACGCACGACATCAAGGCGCCGCTGGGTTCGGTGATGGGCTATATCGACCTGCTTTCGCGCCTGACCGGCGACAAGCGCGAGGAGCTGTACCTGCATAACATGAAGGAGTCGTCGGAACATCTGCTGGCGCTGGTGAACAGCCTGCTGGACTTCTACCGCCTCGATATCAACAAGGTGGACGTCGATAAGGTCGCGTTCTGCCCGGCGCAGCTGTTCGAAACGATCCGCGCCGGATTTGCGGCGCAGGCCGGGGCGAAGGGCATCGGGCTGACGCTCGACGTCGAACCGGCGGCCGGGCGCGAGGTGGCGGGCGATCCGTTCCGTATCCGGCAGATCGCCGACAACCTGATCTCCAACGCGCTGAAATTTACTGACGAAGGCTCGGTGACGATCCGTGTCGATGTGGTGCAGGGCCGGCTCGTCTTCTCGGTCCGCGATACGGGACGCGGCATCGGACGCGAAGAGAAGGAGCGGATTTTTCAGGAATTCGTGCGTCTGCGCTCGGCGCAGGGCGTCGATGGATTCGGACTGGGGCTGTCGATCGTCGATCGGCTCGTGAAACTGCTGAAGGGGACCATATCGCTCGAAAGCCGTTTGGGCGAAGGGAGCAAATTCATCGTTTCGATCCCGGTGGGACCCGTTTCGGGCGGAGAGGGCCGCAAACTGCGGCCTGCGGAAGCGTGCGTGCCGGCGGTGCGTGGCGGCGTGAAGGCGCTGCTGATCGACGACGATCCTCTGCAGCTCGAAATGACCGCCGCGATGTGCCGTCAGGCGGGTGTCGGAGCCGAGTGCTGTCAGTACCCCGAATATGCCGCGAAACTGGTCGCGGACGGCGGCTTCGACGTGGTGCTGACCGATATACAGATGCCGTCGGCCGACGGTTTCAGCGTCCTTGCGGCGGTGCGCGGCGTGAATTCCGCGCTTCCCGTGGTGGCGGTTTCGGCACGCGGGGAGTTGGAAGCCGGGGATTTCTCGGACCGCGGCTTTGCGGGATGCCTGCGCAAGCCCTTTACGGCTAACGAGCTGATTGCCGTGCTGGACGCCGTTTGCGGCGCGGGAAAGGCCCGAAGCGCAGAGGATGCGGAAGGCGCGGAGAAGAGCGGCGCTGCGGGAATTGTCGTCGGCGCGGGAGAACCCGTCAGTGCGGGGAGGCATGTCGGCAAGAGGGGAGCGGACGGTGCGGCGGACAATGCGCCGGAGGTTTCGGAGGGCGGTGTGAATTTCGGCCCCCTGACGGCCTATGCGGGCGACGATGCGGAAGCGGCGCGCGGGATTCTGGAATCCTTCGCCGAACAGAGCGCCGCGAATTGCCGGTTGCTCGAAGAGGCGCTCGGCAGCGGCGACATTGCCGCGCTGAAAGCCGTGGCGCACAAGATGCTGCCGATCTTCACGATGCTGGGGGCGGCCGGCATTGCCGCGACGCTGCGCACGGCCGAAAGCTGGGAAGGTCCGCTGACCGACGCCCTGCGCGGCGAGATCGGCGCGGCGGCGGAAAATATCCGCGCGATTGTCGCGGAAGCGCAAAAAAAGGTATCTTTGCCCTGAGTATGGAACGGATTTTAATCATAGACGACGATATCACCTTCGCCCTGATGCTCAAGACGTGGCTCTCGAAAAAGGGCTTCCAAACCGAGACGGCGGCGAGCGTCGCGGCGGCCCGTACGGCGCTCGCGGAGGGCGGATTCTCGCTCGTGCTGAGCGATATGCGCCTGCCCGACGAGGACGGCATCGCCCTGCTGCAGTGGATGTCCGGGCAGCATATGGAGATTCCGGTGATCGTGATGACGAGCTACGCCGAGATACAGAACGCCGTGCGCTGCATGAAGCTGGGCGCGCGGGATTACGTGGCCAAGCCGGTCAATCCCGACGAACTGCTGAAAAAGATCCGCGAAGCGCTCGACGTCCCGGCTGCCGGCAGTGAGAAGCCTCCCGTTCCCGCCGCTTCGGCGAAGAAACCGCGGGAGGAGCGTCCCAATTACATCGAGGGCCGCAGCGATGCCGCGCAGCGGCTTTACGAATATGTCCGGCT
Organism: Alistipes finegoldii DSM 17242; assembly: GCF_000265365.1. NCBI lineage: Bacteria > Pseudomonadati > Bacteroidota > Bacteroidia > Bacteroidales > Rikenellaceae > Alistipes > Alistipes finegoldii. The sequence goes on along the minus strand of NC_018011.1, from coordinate 1,625,642 downwards.
CGTTGCGCCGACCAACATGTCGGTGCTGGTGACCGGCGCCAGCGGCACGGGCAAGGAGCATGTGGCCCAGCTGATTCACCGCGAAAGCAGGCGTGCCGGGAAGCCTTTCGTGGCCGTGGACTGCGGCGCCGTTCCGCGCGAACTGGCCGCCTCGGAGTTTTTCGGCCACGTCAAGGGTTCGTTTACGGGAGCCGTGGGCGACAAGACGGGCGCCTTCGAAGCCGCGAACGGCGGCACGCTCTTTCTGGACGAGGTCGGCAACCTGAGCTATGAAACGCAGGTGCAGCTGCTCCGCGCCCTGCAGGAGCGGCGCATTCGTCCCGTGGGCGGCAGCCGCGAAATTCCGGTCGATATCCGGCTGATCGCCGCGACGAACGAGGACCTCGAAGCCGCCATCGCGCGCGGTGCGTTCCGCGCCGATCTCTATCACCGCATCAACGAATTCACGCTCCGCATGCCCGAACTGCGGCAGATGCGCGGGGACATCATGCTTTTCGCCGACTTCTTTCTCGATGCGGCGAACCGGGAGCTGGACAAGCGGATCGTGGGCTTCGACCCGCAGGCCGCCGCGGCCATGACCCGCTACGACTGGCCCGGAAACCTGCGGCAGATGAAGAACGCGGTGATGTCCGCGACGCTGCTCTGCACAGGGGATTACATCACCTGCCGCGAACTGCCCGCCGAGTTGTCCGAGGCCCCCGAAACTCCTGCGGTGCCGCTGCGCAATCCGGCCGGCGAGGAGGAGCAGATCCGGCGCGCGCTGGCGATGGCCGGGGGCAACAAGTCGCAGGCAGCCAAACTGCTCGGCATCGACCGCAAGACCCTCTACAACAAGTTGCATCTTTACGGCATCGAATAGCCGCCGGGTGTGGATTATTTCCACACTTTGTAGCGCGATTCCACACCTTTCCACACTCCGGACGATTCCGGCGTGCCTTGCCGACCGCTGTCTATCAGCGGTTTGCCGTTTTTTATCCGGATGGCACGCCGCTTGAACTCCATTTTATCAGAACGGTTGGCGAGACATATCCGAACCGAAGAAGTGAAAAGGAACCTTTTAATTTTAAAAGCGATGAAAAAGACAATTGTAACGATGGCAGCTTTGCTGCTGATGGCTGGCGGAGCGATGGCTTGCGCCCAGCAGCCCGAAAAGAGAGAGGCGACCGAAGCTGCGGCTCCGGCTGCCGACACGCAGGAGAAATCGGCGGCTGACGATGCGGAAAAGACGGATTCGACTGCCGGAGAATCCGCAAAGGAGGAGAGTAAGGTTGAGAGTGAAGGGTCAAGTGAGGGTAACTCCTCCTCCGCATCGGAAGCACCGGCTTCGTCCGCCGAATAGGCTTCCGGGATAATCATCAGTTAAACAATTGTTTGCCGGGGTGCCCCGCCTGTTTTCAGGCGGGGCGCTTTCCTTTTGTGCCGGCAGGTTCGGCGTTTGGCCGGGGGCGGGCGGTTTTCGGGGTATATTGCAGGATGTCGGTTCTGGCGCCCGGCAGGTACGGAAAATCAGGGCCCGGCGGGTTTTTCCGGGATATGATAACGAATCGGGTTGCACCCTTTCCCTCGCAGGCACGAAAAAACGGAGACCCGATCGGGTCTCCGTCGTGCGGGGAGAGCGGATGATTCTCCGCCGGATGCTATTCCTCGATAAAATCGATGTTCACCTGCCGCTGGAACGCTTCCTGCAGCGAGATCTGGGTCTCGGTCGAGGAGACGCCCTGAATGCGCAGGATGCCGTCGAAAATCGTGCGCATGAGGTGCTCGTTGTCCACGCAGTAGAGCTTCACGAGGATATTGCCCGAACCGGTGATGAAGTGCGCCTCCACGATTTCGGGAATCTCCTTGAGCTGTTCCACGGTTTGCTTGAGCAGCTGCGGGTCCTTGAGCGTGATGCTGATGTGGGCGCAGACGTCGAAGCCCATCATTTTGGGATCGACGATCAGCCGGCTGCCCAGAATCACGCCCGAATCGTCGAGTTTGCGGATGCGCTGATGGATCGCGGCGCCTGAGATGCCGCATTCGCGGGCGATCTCAAGAAAGGGCATGCGGGCGTTCTTGATCAGGTATTTGAGGATTTTGCGGTCAATCGCGTCTAAGGATGTTTTCGGCATAGGCTTGAGGGTTTTATTTGATGACATTCAATTCTTTGCCGACCTTGATGAAGGCGGCGATGCAGCGGTCGAGCTGTTCGGTCGTGTGGCCTGCGGAGACCTGCACGCGGATGCGGGCCTGACCCTTCGGCACGACCGGATAGTAGAAGCCCGTCACGAAAACCCCTTCGTCCTGCAACCGGGCGGCGAAGTCCTGCGACAGCTTGGCGTCGTAGAGCATCACGGCGCAGATGGCCGACTGCGTGGGTTTGATGTCGAAACCTGCGGCCATCATGCCTTCGCGGAAGTGCTCCACGTTGGCCACCAGACGGTCGTGCAGTTCGTTGCTTTCGCCCAGCATGCGGAACATTTCGATTCCGGCGCCGACGACGGCAGGGGGCAGCGAGTTGGAGAAGAGGTAGGGGCGCGAACGCTGGCGGAGCATCTCGATAATCTCCCTGCGGCCCGTCGTGAAGCCGCCTACGGCGCCGCCGAAGGCTTTGCCGAGCGTGCCGGTGAGGATGTCCACCTGACCGCGCAGGTCGTAGAGTTCGGTGATGCCGCGGCCGGTTTTGCCCAGCACGCCCGCCGAGTGGCACTCGTCCACCATCACCAGCGCGTCGTATTTCTCGGCCAGCGCGCAGATCTTGTCCAGCGGCGCGGCATTGCCGTCCATCGAGAAGACCCCATCTGTGCAGATGATGCGGAAACGCTGCGCCTGCGCTTGCTTGAGACACTCCTCCAGCTCGGCCATGTCGGCGTTGGCGTAGCGGTAGCGCACGGCCTTGCACAAACGCACGCCGTCGATGATCGACGCATGGTTCAGCGAGTCGGAGATAATGGCGTCCTCCTGACCGAAAATCGGTTCGAAGACGCCTCCGTTGGCGTCGAAGCAGGCGGCGTAGAGGATCGTGTCCTCGGTGCCGAAGTAGTCGGCTATGGCTTTTTCGAGCTGTTTGTGGATGTCCTGACAGCCGCAGATGAAACGCACCGACGACATGCCGTAGCCGCGGTTGTCCATGGCCCGTTTCGCGGCTTCGATCAGCCGCGGGTTGTCCGAAAGTCCGAGGTAGTTGTTGGCGCAGAAATTAAGTACCTTACGACCTGCAACTTCGATCTCCGCGCGCTGCGGCGATTCGATGACCCGTTCGCTCTTGTAGAGCCCTGCAGCCTTGATTTCGGCAAGTTCCTGCTGCAGATGTTCTTTGATTTTTCCGTACATATCCGTTTATGGTTTGATGAATTTCCGGTGCGGGAGGTGTCAATCTGTTAGCAAATATACGATTAATTTCTGAAAACAGACATTCTTCCGCGCTCTTTTTCACGATTGGGGTTACGAATTGTTAGTCCGCTTCGTCTTGCGGCCTCCGCCGGGCCTGCGCAGCCCCTCAGTTCACTCCTTCCGTGCGGCGGGGCCGAGGTTTTTTTGTGCGGCGGATCTCCCGTACTCCCGGCGATTTTCGGGTCCGGATTTGCTTATTTTTTTCGTATTCTTTCCCGTTCTCTTGTTTTTTCGTACCTTTACTACCGTTTTTGCCCGACAGGCCGATTCCAATGATGCGAGACACCTTCGCCGTCGTTCGCCGTCCGGTCAACGCCCGTAAAACCGCAATGAATTACGAACTATATTAAAAAATGCGGAAAAAGAGTAATAATATCGGAGAATGGTTCCTACTAAGGTCTGTTGGAGACGAATCCGTCGATATACTCTTTATCGTGCGCGACAACAGCAAAAGCCTGCCTGATGAGCTTGTTTGCGACAGCGATCATAGCGAGTTTTCCCGATTTTCCGTTTTGCCTGAGCCTCGTATAGGTCTCTTTGCATTGGGCATTGAACCTACTGGCAGGCCAAGCGGCGATATAGAGAAGTCCTCTAGTGTATGCGTCTCCGTTTCGGTTGATATGCCCTTTGATGTTTACCGAAGTTCCGGACTGTTCGTAAGTGGGACAAATTCCGAGATACCGGGACACCTGCTTGGCATTTTGGAAGTAGGTAAAGCCTCCAGTAGTGATGATGAGCGCCGTGGCAAGCGTTATGCCTATCCCTTTGATGGTCGTCAGCAGCGCGAGTTGTCGGCTGAACTCCACTTCGACAAGATCCGTGAGTTCCGCCTGGAGCCTGTCACGCTTCTTTTCAAGGAACTTGATAGTTTCGTCTACGGTATGAGTTGCACCTTTGTCCGGGACAGGCAGACATGCAAGAGAGCCACGAAGGTTCGACATGGCGGTAATCTGCTTAGTAAGTTGGCGAATGACGGTTCTTTTCTGTCGGAGCCGCAGGATGGCCTCTCCCTGTACCTTGAAAGGACGCGGGTTCATCTTCTCTCCGTACAAGGTAATGAGTCGTGCATCGCTCTTATCGGTCTTGACCGTAGAGAGCAAGGCTTTGGCGAAGTTCTTTACCTTCAGCGGATTCTCCATGCTGACAGTAATTCCGGCGACATTGAGCATATACAGCAGCAAGGCGCTGTAATTCCCTGTCGCCTCCATAACACAGTGGATACTGCCGTCTTTGGGGAGAGTCCCGATAAACTGTCTGATACCAGCGGTCGTGTTGTTAAAAGTACGGATCTCCCCGCCTTTGTCGGAGGAGTAAGCTACCACGAATGTAGCCTTGCTCACGTCGATTCCAATGTACCTCATGGCCGTTCATTTTTTGGTTTTAACGACATCGCTTACATCTTGGTCCTTCATTGCGAATACGGGCTCAGACACCTTACGAACTATCCGGATTCTGATGTAAAGAGTATGGGGTCAGAACATAATTCCCGGTTTAGAAAACCAATGAGAGATCGGACTTATTCCATACTCTGATGTCTTAACTATTCAAATTTAATTAACTAATTACAAATATACAATGATGAAAAAAAGTGCAATTCTGCTGCTTCTGCTCTTCGCCGCGCCGGCGGCCGGGGCGCAGCCCTTCTACCGCAAACCCGTCGCCCCGGTGCGCAACGTCATCGTGATGATTCCCGACGGGACCTCCACGAGCGTCCTCGCCGCGGCGCGCTGGTATAAATTCTACAACGACCCTTCGCAGCGGACGCTCAACCTCGATTCCTGCCTTTGCGGGCTGGTCGGGAGCTTCTCGTCCGATTCGCCGATTCCCTGCTCGGCCCCGGCCATGTCGGCCTACATGACGGGCATGCCCCAGCAGGCGGGCAACGTTTCGGTCTATCCGGCGGCCAATCCCGCGCAGGATATCGTCGAGGTCGAATCCGGACGGGCCTGTCAGCCGCTGGCGACGCTGCTCGAAGCGGCCAAGCACGACCGGGGAAAGGCTGCGGGACTCGTCGTGACGGTCGATTTCTGCCATGCGACGCCCGCCGCCTGCGCTTCGCACCACTACTCCCGCCACGCCTATTCCGCGCTGGCGGCGCAGATGGCGGGCAACGACTTGGACGTGATGTTCGGCGGCGGCCGGAAGCAGGTCTCGGACGCCATGCGGGCGTATTTGCGCGGCAGCGGCGCGACGCTTATCGAGCAGGATGCCGCGGCGTTCCGCGCCTACGACGGCAAAGGCCCCGTGTGGTCGCTCTTCGCGCAGGGGAACATGAGTTACGACCTCGACCGGAACGATGCCGAACAGCCGTCGCTGGCCGAGATGACGGCCAAGGCGCTGGAGGTGCTGGACAGGCATGAAAACGGCTTTTTCCTGATGGTTGAGGGCAGCCGCGTCGATATGGCGGCGCATGCCAAGGACCCCGTGGGGGTGATTACCGAGATGCTGGCCTTCGACAAGGCCGTGGGCGTGGCGCTCGATTTCGCCCGCCGCGACGGGCGGACGGCCGTTGTCATCATGCCCGACCACGGCACTTCGGGGCTGAGTTTCGGCGACGGGGCCTATAAGGATTACGCCTCCAAGGGACTCGATTCGGCCTATATGAATATCTCGAAGGTGCGCCGCACGGCTTCGGGACTCGAAAAAATACTGCTCAAGGCGCGGCCGGAACAGATCCGGCCCCTGTTCCGCGAATACACGGGCATCGAGCTTACGGACGATGAAGTGGCCCTGCTCCGGAGTTCGCGCAACTATACCGAGGCCGACTACATGAAGGTCGCCAACAGCGTGAACATGGTATCGAGCATTGCCCGCATCGTGACCTCCCGCACCCATTTCGGGTTCCTCAGCGGCAGCCATACCGCCGAAGACGTCTTTCTGGCGGCTTACCACCCGGAGGGCGACCTGCCCGTGGGGCGCAATACCAATACGGAGATTCATGCCTACATGGCCGACCTGCTCGGTTTGGAGCGTCCGTTGGCTGAATTGACCGGCGAACTGTTCGCACCGCATACCGAGGTGTTCCGCGGCGCGAAGTGCTCGATTTCGGCGGCCGAAGGGCAGATGCCCTGCCTGACGGTTCGCAAGGGGCGCCGTACGCTACGCGTACCGGCCTACGGTTCGGTCGCCTACCTCGACGGCAAGCCCCTGAAACTGCGCTCGGCAGTGGTCTATATCGACCGCAACGACACGTTCTACCTGCCGCGCGAGCTGGGCGAAAAATTCTGACCCGGCAAATTTTTCCGGCGGTCGGCGCGCATTGGGGCGGTGTCCGGCACACATTTGGGCGGCGTCCGGCAAATTTTTCCGGCGGCTTTCGGGACCCCTTCCGGATTTATACGGCCCGCTCCGGACTTCGGCGAGAAGTCCCGGAGCGGGTTTTTTCGCGCCGGAGGTTCAGGATTTCGGGCGGTTTTGAGGGATAACCGCTTTTTCTTGTTATATTTGTGACTCAAATAAAAACCTCAACTTATGAAAAAATCGTGTGTTTTAGTCAGCGGCGGCGCCGGTTATATCGGTTCGCATACCGCCGTGGAACTGATAGGCGCCGGTTACGACGTGGTGATCGTCGATAATCTCTCGAACAGCGACATGGACGCCGTCGAGGGAGTCCGCAGGATCACGGGCGTCGAAGTGCCGTTCGAAAAGGCGGACTGCTGCGACCGCGACGCTTTTCGCAAAGTGTTCGAAAAGTACGACTTCGACTCGGTGATTCATTTCGCGGCGTCGAAGGCCGTGGGCGAGTCGGTCGGCAAGCCGCTGGAATACTACCGCAACAACCTCGTTTCGTTTATGAACGTCATCGACCTCATGCGTGAGTTCGGACGTCACAACATCGTCTTCTCGTCGTCGTGTACGGTTTACGGCGAGGCCGACAAGCTGCCCGTGACGGAGCAGACGCCCCGCAAGCCTGCGACCTCGCCCTACGGCAACACCAAGCAGATGTGCGAGGACATCCTGCGCGATTCGCTGGCGGCCTACGAGGGCATGAAGGGCATCGCCCTGCGCTATTTCAACCCCATCGGCGCGCATCCTTCGGCCCTGATCGGCGAACTGCCGCGCGGCGTGCCGCAGAATCTGGTCCCCTACATCACGCAGACGGCCGCCGGACTCCGCGAATGCCTTTCGGTCTTCGGCGACGACTATCCGACGCCCGACGGCTCGAACATCCGCGACTATATCGACGTGGTGGACCTCGCCAAAGCCCATGTGACGGCGATCGCGCGCATGATCGAGGGCAAGAACAGGGAGAAGTACGAAATCTTCAACATCGGCACGGGACGCGGCGTTTCGGTGCTCGAACTGGTGCGTAAGTTCGAAGAGGTGAACAACCTGAAACTCAACTACAAGATCGTGGGCCGCCGTGCGGGCGACATCGTGGCGATCTGGGCCGATCCGTCGTATGCCAACGACGAACTGGGTTGGAAGGCCGAACGTTCGCTCGACCAGACGCTGGCTGCGGCGTGGAAATGGGAGAAGCATATCCGCGGCATCGAATAACCGCCTCCGGCATGCCGGACCGCGGCGCTGCGTTTCGGCGGCGAAAGCTGCCGGGAGTGCTTCGCAAGCGTGCTTTCGGATAAATTTAGGGAGGCCCCGGATTCCGGGGCCTCCCTCTGCTTAAAACATGCTGAAGTTTTCGGAAGGTTCGGTCGGTGAAGTGTTTTAAGCGTATGCGGTGCTAACCGTGCGTCAGGTCGGTGTTGTGGACGCCCAGCACGGCGCGGCCCGACGGGTCGTTCCTGTCGCGGAACGCCGCGTCCCAAGCCAGCGCCTCGGCGGTGCTGCACGCCACGGAGGGCACCGAAGGAACGCACTGGGCCGCGGTCTGCGACGGGAAGTGCTCTTCGAAGATCGTGCGGTAATAGTACTCCTCCTTGTTGCGGGGCGGATTGATCGGGAACCGCTCGGCGGCGTGTTCCATTTCGCGGTCGGAGACCGCTTCGGAGGTGATTCGTTTCAGGGTGTCGATCCAGCCGTAGCCCACGCCGTCGGAGAACTGCTCCTTCTGCCGCCAGACGATCTCTTCGGGAAGCAGATCCTCGAAAGCCTTGCGCAGAATCCACTTCTCGATACGCCCGTCCTTAGCCATTTTCGCTTCGGGATCGATGCGCATGGCCACGTCCAGAAACTCCTTGTCGAGGAACGGCACGCGTCCCTCGACGCCCCATGCGGAGAGCGATTTGTTGGCCCGCAGGCAGTCGTAGAGGTGGAGCTTGCCGACCTTGCGCACGGTCTCCTCGTGGAATGCGCGGGCGTTCGGGGCCTTGTGGAAATAGAGATAGCCGCCGAAGACTTCGTCGGCGCCCTCGCCCGAAAGCACCATCTTGATGCCCATGGATTTGATGACGCGCGCCAGCAGGTACATCGGCGTAGACGCCCGCACGGTGGTCACGTCGTACGTCTCGATGAAGTAGATCACGTCGCGCAAGGCGTCCAGACCCTCCTGAATAGTATAGTGGATTTCGTGGTGCACAGTGCCGATCCGGTCGGCCACCTTGCGGGCCGCCGCGAGGTCGGGGGAGCCTTCGAGTCCGATGGCGAAGGAGTGGAGCCGGGGCCACCACGCCCGGTCGCGGTCGTGCGATTCGACGCGCCGGTCGGCGAATTTCCGCGCCACGGCCGAGATGATCGACGAGTCGAGACCTCCCGACAGCAGCACGCCGTAGGGCACGTCGGACATCAGCTGCCGCTTGACGGCCGCTTCGAGGGCGGCGCGCAGGGCCGGAATGTCGGCGCCGGTCTCTTTCACGGCGTCGTATTCGAACCAGTCGCGGTCGTACCAGCGGACCATTTTTCCCTCTTTGCTCGACCAGTAGTGGCCCGGCAGGAAGGGCTGGATCGTGGTGCAGACCCCTTCGAGGGCTTTCAGCTCCGAGGCCACGTAGAACTGCCCGTCGCGGTCCCAGCCGATGTAGAGCGGGATGACGCCGATCGGATCGCGGGCGATCAGGTATTCGTCGTTTTCGATGTCGTACAGCGCGAAAGCGAAGATGCCGCTGATCTTTTCGAGCAGTCCGACGCCCATTTTTTGGTAAAGTGGCAGGATCACCTCGCAGTCCGAGCCTGTCCGGAAATCGTACTCCCCGGCCAGCTCGTCGCGGATTTCCCGATGGTTGTATATCTCGCCGTTGACAGCCAGCACCAGTTTCCCGTCGCGGCTGAAAAGGGGCTGTCCGCCCGACTGGGGATCGACGATCGAAAGCCGCTCGTGGGAGAGAATCGCCCGTTCGCCGCAGTAGACGCCCGACCAGTCGGGTCCCCGGTGGCGGATATTTTTCGACATTTTCAGCACCTGCGTGCGCAGCGCATCCGATTTCTGCCGGATGTCAAACAGTCCTACGAATCCACACATTTTCTGTTCGTTTGTTGTCATGGAACCCTCCCTTGGAATAGGCGGTTCCGGGGTTTGTCAATAGGATAAGCCGGGCGTGCGCCGCCGGCGGGCGGGCCGATGCCGGGGACGTACTTTGTGCCGCACCTCCCCGGCGTCGCCCGCATTGCGTCAGTTGTTTTCGGGGCGCAGCTTGCGCACCACGGCGCCGGTCTGCCACATCTCGCTCTCACGCATCTGGCGCAGCTCTTCGTCGAGCTTCTCGCGGTAGTCGGGCTTGCTGTTGAGGTCGATCGAACGCTGGGCCTCGTTGCCGGCGGCGACTTCGCGGTAAAGCTCCTCGAAGACGGGTTTCGTGGCGTCGCGGAAACGTTTCCACCAATCCAGCGCGCCGCGCTGGGCCGTGGTCGAGCAGTTGGCGTACATCCAGTCCATGCCGTTCTCGGCGACCAGCGGCATGAGCGACTGCGTCAGCTCCTCGACCGTCTCGTTGAAGGCTTCCGAGGGGGTGTGGCCGTTGGCGCGAAGCGTCTCGTACTGGGCGGCGAAAATGCCCTGAATGGCGCCCATCAGCGTGCCGCGCTCGCCCGTCAGGTCGGAGTAGACCTCGCGTTTGAAGTCGGTTTCGAACAGGTAGCCCGAACCTACGCCGATGCCCAGCGCCACCACGCGCTCGAAGGCGCGGCCCGTGGCGTCTTGGAAGACCGCATAGCTCGAATTGAGTCCCCGGCCCTGCAGGAACATGCGCCGCAGCGAGGTGCCCGAACCTTTGGGGGCGATCAGGATCACGTCCACGTCGGCCGGGGGCACGATACCCGTGCGTTCCTTGTAGGTGATGCCGAAGCCGTGCGAGAAGTAGAGCGCCTTGCCCGGCGTGAGGTGTTTTTCGATGGTGGGCCATACGGCGATCTGACCCGCGTCGGACAGCAGGTACTGGATGATCGTCGCGCGCTCGGCGGCCTCTTCGATGCCGAAGAGCGTCTTGCCCGGCTCCCAGCCGTCGGCGACGGCCTTCTCCCAGCTCTTGCTGCCCTCGCGCTGGCCGACGATGACGTTCAGGCCGTTGTCCCTGAGGTTGAGCGACTGCCCCGGACCCTGCACGCCGTAGCCGATGACGGCGATGGTTTCGTTTTTCAGGACTTCGCGGGCCTTCTCCAAGGGGAACTCCTCGCGCGTAACAACATTTTCTTCGACTCCGCCGAAATTGATCTTTGCCATAATTAGTATGATTTAAAAGTGATTTGAATTCGTCTGCCGTCGGCTGCGTTCCAGCTCTTCGAGGTACTCGTTGAGCAGTTCGCGCCGCGATTTGATGATGGCTACGATGCCGCTGCGCACGAACTGCTGCACGCCGTAGGGCTGCAGCAGGCAGAACAGCTCCTTGGTCTCGGCCTTGTGGCCCGTCTTCTCGACCACGATGTAGTCGTCGTCGATTTCGAGGATACGGACGTTGTGCTGGCGCACGAGGCGCTCGACGCTGCGGCTGCGCGTCACCTTGTAGAGGGCGATCTCCTGCTGCACCACTTCGTCGGAGGTGTAGACGAAAGTCTTCAGCACGTCGATCTTCTTTTCGATCTGCCGCACCAGCTTTTCGACCCGGTCCGGTCCGGTGCGGACGACGATCGTGAACTTATGGATGCCCGCCAGCGCCGACTCGGAGGTCGTGAGGCTCTCGATATTGACGTCGCGGCTGGTGAAAACCGTGGTGATCTGGTTCAGCAGACCCACCTTGTTTTCCGAAAATACGGTGATGATATACTCTTGTTCTTCCATTCTCGTTCGGGTTTTACTCCAGCCGGATCGCTGCGACGGGCGCGCCGGCCGGCACCATGGGAAATACGTTGTCTTCGCCCTCGACGCGCACTTCGAGCAGGTATGCGCCCCGGCAGGCCTGCATCTCGGCGATGGCGTCGGAAAGCTCCCCGCGCCGCTCGACGCAGCGGTAGGCGATGCCGTTGCCGCGGGCGATCAGCCCGAAATCGGGGTTTTTCAGCTCGGTGAACGAATAGCGGCGGTCGTAGAAAAGCTCCTGCCACTGGCGGACCATGCCCAGAAACGAGTTGTTCAGCAGGACGATCTTCACGGCCACCTGCGACTGGAAGATCGTGCCCAGCTCCTGAATGGTCATCTGCAGACCGCCGTCGCCCACGAAAAGGCACACTTCGCGGTCGGGGGCGCCCAGCTTGGCCCCGATGGCCGCGGGAAGCCCGAAACCCATCGTTCCCAGCCCGCCCGAAGTCACCATGCTCCGGCTGCGGCGGAACCCGAAATAACGGGCCGCGAACATCTGCTGCTGACCCACGTCGGTCACCAGCACCGCGTCGTTGTCGTAGGCGCGGGCCACGGCGGCGACCGCTTCGCCCATGCGGATACGGCCTTCGGCGGGATGGACCGCCCGGCGGATCACCTTCTCGTATTCGATCTTGTCGCAGGCGCGGAATTCGTCGATCCATGCCCGGTGGCTGCGGGCTTGTATGCGCCCGGTGAGCAGCGGAAGGGTCTGTTTCACGTCGCCGACCAGCGCAACGTCGGCCGGGACGATCTTGCCGATCTCGGCGGGATCGATTTCGAGGTGGATGATCTTGGCGTTCGCCCCGAAACAGCCCGGATTGCCCGTCACGCGGTCGTCGAAGCGCATGCCCACGGCGAGGAGCAGGTCGCAGTCCCGGTTTTTGATGTTGGGACCGTAGTTGCCGTGCATGCCCAGCATGCCGACGTACTGCGGCGAGTCGGTCGGCAGGGCCGAAAGCCCCAGCAGGGTCGATGCGGCGGGCATGCCGCTCTTGTCGAGGAAGGCGCGCAGCTCCGCTTCGCCGCCGCTCAGGATCACGCCCTGCCCGACCATGACCAGCGGCCGCTGTGTGGCGTCGATCAGCCTTGCCGCTTCGGCGATGCGCTCTTCGGAGGGAACCGATGCGGGGACATAGCTGCGGATCGAAGCCACTTTCTCGTAGCTGAACGGGGCCGTTCCGCACTGGGCGTCCTTGGTGATGTCCACGACCACGGGGCCGGGGCGGCCCGAACGGGCGATGTAGAACGCCTTGGCGATGGCGCCCGGAATCTCTTCGGTGCGCTTGACCTGACAGTTCCATTTGGTGACGGCCTGCGTGATGCCCACGAAATTGGTCTCCTGAAAGGCGTCGGTGCCCAGCAGCGACGAACCGACCTGTCCGGTTACGAGCACCAGCGGCGTGGAGTCCATCAGCGCGTCGGCGAGTCCCGTCACGGTATTGGTGGCGCCGGGGCCGGAGGTGACCAGACAGACCCCCACGCGGCCGCTGACGCGGGCGTAGCCCTGCGCGGCGTGTACGGCGCCCTGTTCGTGCCGCACGAGGATGTGGCGCAGGCGGTCGCGGTAGTCGTAGAGTGCGTCGTAGACGGGGATGATCGCCCCGCCGGGGTAGCCGAAAATCGTATCGACGCCCTCGCGCAGGAACGATTCGATCAGGGCCTGCGCTCCCGTGACGGAGGGACCGGGCTGCGGTTCGGACATGTTTGTTTGCGTCGTATCCATGATTGCTGCTGTTTTACTTATTCTTCATCGACGATGCGTACGGCGCCCTTGTCGGCCGAGCTGACCAGCTTGGCGTAGGCGCGCAGCGACGCGGGGACTTTGCGGTCGCGTGCGGCGGGGCGAAAATACTCCTGAGCGGCCATCCGCGCGGCGATTTCGGCGTCGTCTGCCAGCAGGCGTATCGAGCGCTGCGGGATGTCGATCTCGATTTCATCGCCCGTCCGGACGACGGCGATTTCGCCCCCGGACGCGGCTTCGGGCGAGACGTGGCCGATCGACAGCCCCGACGTGCCGCCCGAAAAGCGGCCGTCGGTAATCAGCGCGCAGGCTTTGTCGAGGTGCTTGGATTTGAGGTACGACGTGGGGTAGAGCATCTCCTGCATGCCGGGACCTCCCTTGGGGCCTTCGTAGCGGATGACGACCGCCTCGCCCGCCTGCACTTCGTCGCCGAGAATGCCCTCGATAGCCTGTTCCTGCGATTCGTAGACCCGTGCGCGGCCGCGGAAAACGTGCAGCGACTCATCGACGCCCGCCGTCTTGACGATGCAGCCGTTGCGGGCGATGTTGCCCGTCAGCACGGCCAGTCCCCCGTCGCGGGAGTAGGCGTGTTCGACGTCGCGGATACAGCCCGTCGTGCGGTTTGCGTCGGGGGCGTCGTAATAGGAGTGCTGCGCCCCCAGTTCGCGGCTGTAAAGCCCCGCAGGGGCGCTCAGCCAGCGGCGCAGGGCCGCGTCGGTCAGCGTCTCGCTGCGCAGGTCGCAGGCGTCGATCGCTTCGCGGAGCGTCCGCCCGTCGATGCGCGGGACCGAGGTGTCGAGCAGGCCGGCGCGCGCCAGTTCGCCCAGAATGGAGAGGATGCCGCCTGCGCGGTTGACGTCCTGTATGTGATACTGCGAGTTGGGAGCCACCTTGCAGAGCACCGGAACCCGACGCGAAAGGCGGTCGATGTCCTGCATCGTGAAATCCACGCCGGCTTCGCGGGCCACGGCCAGCAGGTGGAGCACCGTGTTGGTCGAGCCGCCCATGGCGATGTCGAGCGACATGGCGTTCTCGAAGGAGGCTTTGGTCGCGACCGAACGCGGGAGCACCGATTCGTCGCCCAGAAAATAGTAGCGTTCGGCGTTGCGGACGATCAGCGCCGCGGCGTCTTCGAACAGCCGGCGTCGGTTGGCGTGCGTGGCGACGATCGTGCCGTTGCCCGGCAGCGAGAGTCCCAGCGCTTCGGTCAGGCAGTTCATCGAATTGGCCGTGAACATGCCCGAACACGAGCCGCAGCCGGGGCAGGCGCAGCGTTCGACGCGCGCGATCTGCTCGTCGCTGCAGGCTTCGTCGGCCGCCATGACCATCGCGTCGATCAGGTCGATGTCCCTCCCGTCGAATTTGCCCGCCTCCATCGGCCCTCCCGACACGAAGACCGTCGGGATGTTGAGCCGCATGGCGGCCATCAGCATTCCGGGGGTGATTTTGTCGCAGTTCGAGATGCAGACCAGCGCATCGACCTTGTGGGCGTTGGCCATGTATTCGACGCTGTCGGCGATGATCTCGCGCGAGGGCAGCGAGTAGAGCATGCCGTCGTGGCCCATGGCGATGCCGTCGTCTACGGCGATGGTGTTGAATTCCGCGGCGAAACATCCGCAGGCTTCGATGCGCTGCTTGACATACTGCCCGATTTCGTGCAGGTGGACGTGTCCCGGCACCAGCTGGGTGAACGAATTGGCGATGCCGACGACCGGCCGCCCGAACTGTTCTTCGCGCATGCCGTTGGCGCGCCAGAGGCTTCTGGCGCCGGCCATGCGGCGGCCCGTCGTCGTGACGGCGCTTCTGAGTGTGTGTTTCATCTTCTCTCGTTTTTCGGCATGTCCGCTTCCGGCGGCGGGGCCGGATGTCAAAAAAGCCTTTCTCCGTCGGAGAAAGGCTTTTTTATAATCTTTCGAATATACGCATCACCTTTCTCCCGTTATCCTGTAGTGACGACGAGCAGCAGATTAATGACGTTATTGTTCGAATGATTCAGAGCGGTCATGGCCGGATTTCTGTGTTTGTTCCGTTTCAAAGATAAGTATATAAAATCAGACGTACAAATAAATTCCTAAAGAAATTTAATAATGTGATATTCCGGAAGCAGATCGTTCTCTGTGGTTGCTGTTTTCAGGTCGTATTCCTCATTTGCTTACAATTTGAAACCGCGGTTTTTGGCCTTAAAACCTGTTTTAGGCCGATTTGTGCGGGATTTGTGGTCCTGTGTCTTTGTAATATATTACGGTTTTTATATTATTATAGGTGTATGCGGCCTTTTTGTGCTATTCATTTCGCTGTAAAACCCTTGCGGATTATTTGGAAAGCATCTTACAAATCGTTACCTGATTTGGATGTTAAATTTTTTTGTCTTATATTTGTCCCTGATGGATATGAAACGGAATCATACGATGTTCGGAGAGTGCGGGAACGCCTGCGCTCCGACGACGTATGCCGCCCTCTCCGTTATCTTCACGACTGCCGCTACTACAACCCCTGGGGGGGTTTAGTTTGTTTTTTCCGTCAGAAGCATCTCCGTATGCACACCCGGCCGAGGCTGCCGGGGCGGAAACCCGGATTTTCAGTCAAAGGCAGTTTAACTCAAAGAACATTTACCATGAAACATATCAAGGTTTTCGCCCCCGGAACGGTGGCGAATCTGGGCTGCGGTTTCGACATCATGGGCCTGGCGCTCGACGGCGTGGGCGACCGGATCGAGGTCGCCGCCGAAGCGGGTGCGAGCGGGCTTGCGATCCGCAACGAGAGCGGGAAGAGACTCCCCGAAAATCCCGAAGACAACGTCATAACCCCGGCCGTCGCAGCCATGCTCGAAGCGTACGGGAAGCCCGTGCGGGTCGAGGTTACGATTCTCGAAAAGATAGCTCCCGGAAGCGGCATCGGATCGAGCGCCGCCTCGTCGGCCGCCGCCGTCTACGGGCTGAACGAACTGCTGGGCCGCCCCTTTGCGGCGGAACGGCTGGTGGAGTTCGCCATGATGGGCGAAGCGCTGATCGGCGGCACGCCCCATGCCGACAACGTCGGGCCGGCCTTGCTGGGCGGCGTGGTGCTGATCCGCGGATACGGGCCGCTGGACATCATCCGCCTGCCGGTGCCCGACGACTTTTTCTACGCCGTGGCGCATCCCGACATTGTGGTCGGCACCAAAGAGGCGCGTGAGGTGCTGCCCCGCGAGATTCCGATGGCGCATGCCGTCACGCAGTGGGGCAACGTCGGCGGACTTGTCGCCGGACTGGCGCTGGGCGACGTGGCGCTGATCGGCCGCTCGATGCACGACGTCGTCGCGGAGCCTTACCGCAAGGGGTTCATTCCCGGTTACGACCGTTTGAAGGAGGGGGTGCTCTCCGAAGGTGCTCTGGCCATGAACATCGCCGGATCGGGACCTTCGGTCTTTGCGCTGGCCGCCGAAGGGTCGGTGTCGGAACGGGTCGCCGAGCGGATGAAGAGCCACTTCGCCGGGCTGGGAATCGGCTGCAACATCTATGCGGGCCGCGTGTCGAACTGCGGGGCGCGAATCGAAGACTAAGAAAAGACGAAAACCATGAAATACTACAGCACGAGAGACAAAGCACATGCACGGCCCTGTTCTCTGCGCGAAGCCGTCGAGGCGGGGCTGGCGCCCGACGGGGGACTGTTCGTCCCCGAACGTATTCCGCAGGCTGATATGGCGGTCGCGGAGCGGCTGGCCGGGGAATCCTATGCCGCATTGGCGGGGTATCTGGCCGCACTGTTCTTCGGCGAGGATATCGACGCCGGGATTTTGCAGCGCGAGATCGGCCGCATCTACGATTTTCAGGTTCCCCTGCGTCCGGTCGGCAGCCGCTATACGCTGGAGCTGTTCCACGGCCCGACGTTCGCGTTCAAGGACTTCGGCGCCGGATTCATGGGCCGCATGGTCGGCCTGCTGGGCGGCGCGGATGAAAAGCTGGTGATCCTGACGGCGACGTCGGGCGATACGGGCAGCGCCGTGGCGCACGGTTTCTACAACGTGCCGGGCGTCGAGGTGGTGCTGCTCTATCCCGAAGGGAAGATCAGCCGCCTGCAGGAGTGTCAGATGACCGCGCTCGGAGGCAATATCCATCCGCTGCGCGTGGGCGGAACCTTCGACGACTGCCAGCGGCTGGTCAAGGAGCTGTTCGCCGACAGCTCTTTCAGGGCCGCACACCGCGTATCGTCGGCCAATTCGATCAACCTGCTGCGGTGGATTCCGCAGGCGTTCTATTACTTCTACGGGTATTTCCGGTGGCGGCAGGCGGCGGGCGGCGAAAGTCCGGTGGTCGTGGTGCCGAGCGGCAACTACGGCAACCTCTCGGCCGGCATGCTGGCGCGCCGCATGGGGCTGCCCCTCGGCGGATTCGTCGCGGCGTCGAACGCCAACGACGTGGTGCCTGAATTCCTGCGGACGGGCGATTACCGTCCGCGGCCGTCGGTGCGGACGCTGGCCAATGCGATGGACGTCGGAGCGCCGAGCAACTTCGAGCGGATGATGTGGCTGTGCGGCGGCGATGCGGACGCCCTGCGCGGCGAATTGCTGGGGTTCCGGTGCGACGACGCCATGATCCGCCGTACGATCGACGGGCTGTACCGGAATTACGGTTATCTGTCCGATCCGCACAGCGCCGTGGGCTATGCGGCTTCCGTGGCCTGCGGCAGGCCGGGGTTTTACCTTTCGACGGCCCATCCGGCCAAGTTCGGCGAGGTCATTTCGCCCGTGACCGGGGCGAAGGTGCCGTTGCCTCCGCGCCTTGCGGAGCTGGTGAAGCGTCCGCGGGTTTCGGAGCCGATGGCGGTGGATCTTGGGGCGCTGGAGGAGTACGTCGCCGGAGTGTGAGATTCGCGGCGGTCCCCGCTGGTGTTTCGGTGCCGATGACGGGCGAATGACATGCCGGTGATTTGCCGGTGACGGTTCTACGGCAGGCGGATAGCGGGCGGCGCGATGGCGGAATCCGTCCCTTTCCGGAACTGTCCGCTGCAGCGAGACCGTGTTCCGGAACTGCGCGGCAGGGACTGGCGATGTCCGGTTACGGCCGGGCCGGTTTGGAGCCGAGCCGACTCCCGGCCCCGAAACGGCGGGAAGAATGGAATTGAAAAAGGGTTGCAACGCGGCGGTTGCAGCCCTTTTTTTGTGCGGGATTTCCGGGTTGCGTGCGGAATTCCCTTTTTGTGTGCGTGACTCTCCTTTTGCGTGCGGGGTTCCCGGCTAAATATGCGCAGCGATGAAATCCCCGACCTCGGAGGTCGAATAGCGCCGTTCGCCCTGTGCGGCGAGGTCTTCGGTGACGATCCCTTCGGTGAGCGCCCGGTTTACGGCGTCGCGGACGGCGCTCCCTTCGGCGGTCAGCCCCAGATGTTCGAGCAGCATGGCGGCCGAGAGGATCGCAGCCATCGGGTTGGCGATGTTTTTGCCTGCGGCCTGCGGATAGGAGCCGTGGATCGGCTCGAAAAGCGCGACTTCGGACCCCACGCTGGCCGACGGAAGCATGCCCAGCGACCCGCTGATGACGCTGGCTTCGTCGGTGAGGATGTCGCCGAACATGTTTTCGGTGACGATCACGTCGAAATGGGTCGGCTGGCGGATGATCTGCATCGCGGCGTTGTCCACGAACATGAAGTCCAGCTCCACTTCGGGGTATTGGGGTGCGAGCTGCTGGGCGATCTCGCGCCAGAAGCGCGAGGTTTCGAGGACGTTGGCCTTGTCGACTACCGTCAGGTGACGGCGGCGGCTCATGGCCAGCCGGAACGCCACGTGCAGCACGCGCTCGATCTCCTGCCGCGAGTAGGTGCAGGTGTCCACGGCCCGGTCGCCCCCTTCGTCGCGGCCCTGCGGCCGTCCGAAATAGATGCCGCCCGTCAGTTCGCGGACGCAGACGAAGTCGGTGCCCCGCACCACCTCGGCCTTGAGCGGCGAGCGGTCGGCCAGCGTGTCGAAGAGCGCGATGGGGCGCAGGTTGGCGAACAGTCCCAGCGACTTGCGCATGCGCAGCAGCCCCTGTTCGGGGCGTACCGGCGCTTTGGGGTCGTTGTCGTATTTGGGGTCGCCGATGGCGCCGAACAGCACGGCGTCGGCTTCGCGGCAGATTTTGTGCGTCTCCTCCGGGTAGGGATCCCCCGTGGCGTCGATGGCGCAGGCGCCCACCAGCGCTTCGCGGTAGGTGAAGTTGTGCGCATACTTCCGGGCGACGTGGTCCAGCGCCTTGACGGCTTGCGCGATGATCTCAGGACCGATGCCGTCGCCGGCTAAAAGGGCTATGTTAACATTCATGGTCGTTATAGTTTGTTTCGATTATGTTCAGCATTTTGATCGTCGCCTTGATAGCGGCTTCGGTCTGGTCGGCATCCAGACCGCGCGTTTTGAATACCTTGCCGCCCATTTCCCACGTGATGATGGTCTGCACGAAGGCGTCGGTGCGGCCGCCGGGCGGGATCGAGACGGTGTAGTTGCGCAGCATCGGGAACTCGCGCCGGAGCTGGTGCTCGTAGATTTGCCGCAGCGCCCGCATGAAGGCGTCGTACTGGCCGTCGCCGGCCGAGGTCTGCTCGTACTCCCGTCCGTTGATCTCGATCTTGAGCGAAGCCGCGGGATGCAGCCCCTGCGCCAGCGAAAGGCTGTAGTTGAGGATGCGGACCGGATTTTCGGCCAGATCGTAACGCAGTACGTCGGCAATGATGTAGGGCAGGTCCTCGGCGGTCACCAGCTCCTTCTTGTCGCTCAGCTCCACGACCCGTTCGGTCACCTTGCGCATCGAGGCTTCGTCGAGGTCGATGCCCAGCGTTTCGAGGTTCTTCATGATGTTGGCCTTGCCCGAAGTCTTGCCGAGGGCGTATTCGCGGACGCGGCCGAACCGTTCGGGAAGCAGTTCGTTGAAGTAGAGGTTGTTCTTGTTGTCGCCGTCGGCGTGGATGCCGGCGCACTGCGTGAAGACGCTTTCGCCGACGATCGGGCGGTTGGCGGGAATGCGGATGCCGGTGTAGGTCTCGACCATGCGGCTGACGTGGTTGATCTTCGTCTCGTCGATGCCGGTGGCGCGGTGCAGGCGGTCGTGCAGGACGGCGACCGTACTCGACAGCGGTGCGTTCCCGGCCCGCTCGCCCAGCCCGTTTACCGTGACGTGGACCCCGTGGAATCCGGCTTTCACGGCCGCGGCGGTATTGGCGACGGCCAGATCGTAGTCGTTGTGGGCGTGGAAGTCGAAGCGCAGGCGGGGATAGCGCCGCACCAGATCGCCGCAGAACCGTTCGGTGGCGTAGGGATCGAGCACGCCCAGCGTGTCGGGGCACATGAAACGCTGCACGGGGGCGTCGGCCAGTGCGTCGAGCATGGCGTAGACGTACTCCGGCGAATGCTGCATGCCGTTGGACCAGTCTTCCAGATAGATGTTTACCCGCATGCCCCGCGCGACGGCCTTGTCGATCGTAGCGCGGATGTCGCCGAGGTGCTCTTCGGGCGTGCGGCGGAGCTGCTCGCGGCAGTGCTTGAGCGACCCTTTGGTCAGCAGGTTCACAACGCGGCATCCGGCGTCGCCGAGCCAGTCGAGGGATATGCCGCCGTCGATGAATCCCAGCGCCTCGATGCGGTCCGAATAGCCTTTGGAGGCGGCCCACTCGGCGATGCGCCGCACGGCCTCCTGCTCGCCCTGCGAGACCCGCGCCGAAGCGATCTCGATGCGGCTGACGCGCAGTTCCTCCAGCAGCAGCCGGGCGATGGAGAGCTTTTCGCGGGCGTTGAACGAAACGCCCGACGTCTGCTCGCCGTCGCGCAGCGTGGTATCCATTATTTCGACCGGGGGAAGCATCGTCGCGGGGCTATTTTCGGGCCTCTTCGAACCGTCGGATCTGGTCGGAGATGCTGCACAGGTAATCCACGTCGTCGTAGCCGTTCTGCAGGCAGCGTTTCTTGTAGGCGTCGATCTCGAACCGCTCGCTGCGGCCCGTGGCTTCGGCGGTCAGCGTCTGCCCCTCCAGATCGACCGTGAAACGGGCCGCGGGATCGTCGTCTATGGCGGCGAAGATCGCTGCGAGGAAGTCGTCGCTCACCGTGATCGGCAGCAGACCGTTGTTGAGGGCGTTGTTGCGGAAGATGTCGGCGAAGAAACTCGACACCACGACGCGGAAGCCGTAGTCGGCGATGGCCCATGCGGCGTGTTCGCGCGAACTGCCGCACCCGAAGTTGCGGCCTGCGACCAGTATGCGGCCCCCGTAGCGGCTGTCGTTGAGCGGGAACGAAGCGACCTTCCGACCCTCGGCGTCGTAACGCCAGTCGCGGAAGAGGTTGTCGCCGAAGCCTTTGCGCTCGGTGGCTTTGAGAAAGCGCGCCGGGATGATCTGGTCGGTATCTATGTTTTCCGTGCGGACGGGCATCGCCCCCGACGTGAAAGTTTCGAATTTGGGTATGGACATTTTTCTTGACTTTTACATTTCAAACACCTTGCGCGGGTCTTCGATGCGCCCGCAGACGGCAGCGGCGGCGGCCGCCGCGATGCCCGAAAGCATCGTCCGTGCGCCCGGACCCTGACGCCCTTCGAAATTGCGGTTCGAGGTCGAAACGCAGTATTTGCCCGCCGGAATCTTGTCGGCGTTCATCGCCAGACAGGCCGAACAGCCCGGCTGGCGGAGTTCGAATCCCGCGTCGGCCAGAATCCGGTCCAGCCCCTCGGCCCTTGCGGCGGCTTCGACGCCTTTCGAGCCGGGGACGATCCACGCCGTTATGTTGTCGGCCTTGCGGCGGCCTTCGACCAGCCGTGCGAAAAGGCGCAGGTCCTCGATGCGGCCGTTGGTGCAGCTGCCGACGAAGACGTAATCGACGGGTTTGCCCTGCAGTGTTTCGCCGGATTCGAATCCCATGTATTTCAACGCCTTGTCGTCGGCGTCGGCGGGAATCGCCGCATCGACGGCCATCCCCATGCCGGGGTTGGTGCCGTAGGTGATCATCGGGGCGATGTCGGCGGCGTCGAAGCGGTATTCCTTGTCGAAAACCGCGTCGGCGTCGCTGTAAAGTTCGCGCCAGCGGGCCGCGGCCCGGTCGAAAGCGGCGCCCTGCGGCGCGCGTTCGCGGCCACGGAGGTAGTCGAACGTGGTCTGGTCGGGGGCGATCATGCCGCCCCGCGCCCCGCATTCGATGCTCATGTTGCAGACGGTCATGCGCCCCTCCATCGAGAGGGAGCGGATCGCTTCGCCGGCGAATTCGATGAAATAGCCCGTGCCGCCCGAAGCGGTCAGCCGGGAGATGATGTAGAGGATGATGTCCTTGGCTTCGACGCCCGGCCGAAGCGTCCCGTCCACGGTGATGCGCATGCTCCGCGGCTTGGACTGGATGATGCACTGGCTGGCGAAGACCATTTCGACCTCCGACGTCCCCACGCCGAACGCCACGGCGCCCAGCGCCCCGTGCGTCGAGGTGTGGCTGTCGCCGCAGACGATGGTCATGCCCGGCTGGGTGAAGCCCAGTTCGGGACCGATGATGTGCACGATGCCCTGCCGGGGGTCGCCCACGCCGAAATGCTCGATGCCGAACCGGGCGCAGTTGGCCGCCAGCGCTTCGACCTGCCGCCGCGATTCCGGCTCGGCGATCGGCAGGTGCTGGTCGACGGTGGGGATGTTGTGGTCGGCCGTCGCCGTGATCTGCGCCGGACGCGCCACGCCGATGCCGCGCCGTTCGAGTCCGGCGAAAGCCACGGGCGACGTCACCTCGTGGATGTACTGCCGGTCGATGTAGAGCACGCAGCGTCCCCCGTCTTCGGTGCGCACGGTGTGCGCATCCCATATTTTGTCCAGAAGAGTCTTTCCCATCTTACGCCTCCTTTTCCTTGCGTTCGGTTACGTTCAGTATGCGCAGCGCGTCGAGGAACGCTTCGATCGACGCCCGTGTGGTGTCGGTATGTGCGGCGAATCCGTGGACCGTGCGGCTGCCGCACTGCACCTGCACGTGTACGCGGCCCACGTCGTTCGACCCCTTGGTGATGGCCTGCATGAGGAACTCCGTGAGCACGACCTTCTCGTTGATGAGGGTCTTGATGGCCGAAACGGCCGCATCCACCGGACCGTTGCCCGTGGCGATGGCCATGCGCTCGTGGTCGCCGAACTTCAGCACCACGGTCGCCGTCGGAACGAGCGTTCCGGTGGTCACCTGCAGGAATTTGAGAGACAGGGACTGTTGTTTCATGCGGTCGATGTCGCCCACCAGATACAGCAGGTCGTAATCGTGGATCTCCTTCTTCCTGTCGGCCAGTTCGAGGAACTTGGCGTAGGTGTCGTCCAGCTCTTCCTGCGTGAGGTTGTAGCCGAGCAGTTCGAGCCGGTGCACGAGCGCCGCGCGGCCGCTGCGGGCCGTCAGGGCGATGACCGACTGGTTGAGCCCGACGTCCTGCGGGTCGATGATCTCGTAGGTCTGGCGGTCTTTCAGCACGCCGTCCTGATGGATGCCCGACGAGTGGGCGAAGGCGTTGCGGCCGACGATCGCCTTGTTGGGCTGTACGGGCATGTTCATCAGGCTCGACACGAGGTGCGAAGCCTTGGTGATGAGCTGTGCGTCGATGTTCGTATCGACGTTCAGCTCCTTGTGGCAGCGCAGGGTCATCACCACCTCTTCGAGCGAGGTGTTGCCCGCGCGTTCGCCGATGCCGTTGATCGTCACCTCGGCCTGCCGCGCGCCGTTGAGGATGCCGCTCAGGGTGTTGGCCGTGGCCATGCCCAGATCGTTGTGGCAGTGGGTCGAGATGATCGCCCGGTCGATGTTGGAGACGTGATCGACGAGGTATTTGATCTTCGCGCCGTACTCGCCGGGCAGGCAGTAGCCCGTGGTGTCGGGAATGTTGACCACCGTGGCGCCGGCCGCGATGACCGCTTCGATCACGCGGGCGAGGTATTCCGGATCGGCGCGCCCGGCGTCTTCGGCGTAGAACTCGACGTCCTCGACGTAGCGCTTGGCGTATTTCACCGCCTCGACGGCCGATTCGATGATCTTTTCGGGTGTCGAGCGCAGTTTGTCGTAGATATGCTGGGGCGATACGCCGATTCCGGTGTGTATGCGCTTGTGCTTGGCCAGTCGCAGGGCGTCGGCGGCGACGTCGATGTCTTTTTTCACGGCGCGGGTGAGCGCGCAGATCGTCGGGGCCGAAATGGCCTTCGAAATTTCAAGTACGGAGTTGAAGTCTCCGGGGCTGGAAATCGGGAATCCCGCTTCGATGATGTCCACGCCGAGACTTTCGAGGAGCTTGGCGACTTCGATCTTCTCGGTGGTGTTCAACTGACAGCCCGGCACCTGCTCGCCGTCGCGGAGCGTGGTGTCGAAAATAAAAAGTTTTTCGCACATAATAGGACTTGATCTAACTAACCTTGGCAACAAATATATTAAAAATATTTCCGAATCCCTTCATTCTGCGCAAGTTTCGTTTGCCGCGCCGCCCGCGCCGGAGTGCGTTCGGGCGGGGTTTTCATTACAGATTCGGCGCCGGGGGAGAGCATCCGGCGAAAGTCCGGCGGCTTTGGGCCGGGAGCGCTTACGGATTATAACCTTTCGGAATTTGTCGCACGGCCGCCGATTTGTTGCGGGAAATCTCTTCCGAAGGCCGGATTCGAGCCGGAAGCGGGGAAAAACGACGGGCCGCTCCCCGAAGAGCGGCCCGTTTCCGTAAATACGCTTATGGTTGTTGGCATTTACTTTCTGCGCTGGATGTTGTCGGAGACGGTTTCGACCGTGCAGGGACCGCCGTACGTCACTTTGGCGGCTGTCGAAGCGTTGATTTTCAGACGGCCCGAACACCAGACGTCGGCTTTGGCGTAGTTCGACACCGTCAGGTCGTAATCCGAGACCCGCAGTTCGGGGGCCGAGAAATTCGCGCCCGACGAGACCCGGACCGTGGCGTCGGCGACCTGCGCCGCGCCTTTCAGGTAGATTTTGCCGTAGCTTCCGACGCTCGCTTCGAGCGAACTGCCGCTGAATGTCCCGTTGAACGAGCCGCCGCTGCTGACGGTCAGCTTCGCCTGCCGGGCGTTTACCGTCACCGTGCCGGAGAATTTGGCGTAGCTGTCGATGCGCATCGTCAGCGCGTCGGCGGTCAGCGTACTGCCGACGCTGGCGCCGCTGCTGACCTCGACCGTGAGGTCGGAGGCTTTGATGTCGTTCGAGAATTTGGCGTAACTGCCCACTGTCAGTTTGCAGCTGTTGCGGCACTCCACGGGAGCCTGCGCCGATCCGTAGCTCGAAATCCGCAGCTCGCCGTCGCTGCAGCGCACCGAGCCTGCGAATTTGCCGTAGCTCGACACGTCGAGTTTCGCGGCGCCGGGCGTGTCGATGTCGGCGCTCACCGATCCGTAGCTCGATACGGAGACCGAAACCGACGGACCTTTCAGCGGCATTTTGCAGTTCACCTTGCCGTAGGAGCCTGCCGATATTTCGCGCAGCGAGGCCGATGCGGGAACGGTGACCGAGACCGAGATGTTTTCCGTGCTGTTGGCGTTGACGCGGAATTTCAGCTTCCCGCCGTCGCGCTCCAGCACCAGATAGTCGATGACGTTGTCGTCGGCCGTCACGCTGATGGTTTTGGCCGCGGGGCTGACGGTGATGTCGAAGAACGCCGCGGCCGAGATGCCCGTGTAGTCGCCCGCCTTGCCCCAGTCCTGCGTCACCATGCGTCCGCTGCCTTTGAGCCGTCCGCTGCGGGTGCGGCTGCTCCGGTCGAAGGCGGCCCGCTTGATGTTGGTGCCGATCTCGCCTTCGGTGTTGTAGAGCCGGCGGATCTGCTCGGCGGTGAGCACGGCGGCGAATTTGTCCACATAGTCGCGCTTGACCTGCGCCGTGGCGGCGATGTTCGAGAGTTTGGCCTTCAGGCTGTTTTTCTGCGTGGCTTCGTCGGCGCCGGAAGCGCCGGCACGGGCGTCGACGGCTTTGTCGAGCGCTTCGCGGTAGGCCTTGTAGATCGGCTCGAACTCCCTGCGCTGGCGGGTGCTCAGCCCCAGCTCGCGGACGATCTGTTCGCGGGCCGCCTTGTTCAGCTCTTCGAGCGACTGGTTGGCCAAGTCGATGCGTTCCGCCGCATCGATGGCCTGCCGGGCTTCGGCCGCGGCGCGCGCGATTTCACGGTCGGAGAGCTCCGTCGCACGGCGCGCTTCGGCCACGGCGCGTTCGATCTCCCGGCCGGTCGCCTCCATGGTCCGCCGGGCTTCGGCCATGGCGCGTTCCAGTTCGCCGGAGGAGACGCTCCCCGCGGCGTTCGTCGCTGTGCGGGCCTCGGCCAGCAGTTGTTCCGATTCGTTGCAGGCCGGTGCGGTGTTTCCCGTCAGGGCGAACAGCAGGGTGCAGAGGAAAAGCAGGATATGTTTCATAGCTGAAATGTTTTTAGAGTTGCTGGTTGTAAAGGATGTCGTCGTAATTCTCCGCGGCGGCCTGACGCAGCGTCTCGGCCGGGGTCGTGGCGAGCATCTGTTCGAGGTCCGGGGCCGGTGTGTCGGCCCTGCGGGTGCGGTATTCGGTAACGAGCAGGCCCATGACGAGCACGGCAGCCGCCGCGGCGGCCGTCAGGCAGTATCTGCGGACGGTCCGGGGAGGTGATGCCGGGCGGCGGGAGGTCCGGCTGAGGATGCGCTCGTGCAGCGCTTCGAGACTCTGCGGCGGGATGCGGTAAGGCATTTCCCGGCCGCTGTTTTCAAATTCACGGTTCATATTTCCTGCGTTAGTTTTTCTTTCAGTTTCTGTACTGCATAGTGGTAATTGACCTTGAGCGTCTGTTCGCGCTGTCCCAGCACGCGGGCTATCTGTCCGTAGGACATCCCGTCGTAATAGCGGAGGTTGAAGACCAGACGCTGCTTGAGCGGCAGTTCCAGCACGGCCTGCTGGAAACGCACCTGCATTTGGTCGGCGTCCTCGCCGCACTCTTCCGCCACGCGGCCCGCCAGTGTCCGGCTCACTTCGTCGAGCGAGGCGAACAGTCCCGTTTTGCGCCGTCGGAGCAGCGTCAGGGCCGTGTTCGTGGCGATGCGGTAGAGCCATGCCCCCATCTCGTCGCTCCCGCCCCGGAAGGTGCCGATCCTGTCGTATGCCCGGACGAAGGTCTCCTGCACCACGTCCTCGGCGTCTTCGTGGACCACCACCAGCCGCCGCGCATGCCAGTAAAGTGGACGGAGGTACGCCCCGACCAGCCGGTCGAAGGCCCCGTGCCGGACGCCGGGGTCGCGCAGCGCCGCAAGCTCTTCTGCCGATATGTCGCGGGTCGTCTCCATGAGGGTTTGTCAATAAGACGCATCAAAGGTGCGAAAGTTAAATCCGAATCCGAAATTTTTCTGCTCCGAGGGCGAATTTTCCGCGTCCGGTTTTTGATTCTTGATAATTTGGCTTATCTTTGCGCTCCGAAACAGGCGGAATTGGGGCGCGGCCCGCGAGGTCTCGCTGAGAACCGCCCAAGGTAACACATTAAAAACAAATTGCAATGAAAACCATTTCTGTAAAGGCCGTAAAGCGTGAAGAGTACGGCAAGAAAGCAGCCAAGGCCGTACGCCGCGAGGGCATGGTTCCCTGCGTACTGTCGGGCCACGGCGAGTCGGTCGCCTTCTCGGTGGACCCCCGCGAGATCAAACCCCTGATCTACACCCCCAACTCCTACATCGTCGAGTTCGATTTCGACGGCAAGAAGGAGCAGGCCGTGCTGCGTGAGGCTCAGTTCCACCCCGTCCGCGAGCAGATCCTGCACCTCGACTTCTACCGTATCGCCGACGGCAAGCCCGTTTCGATCGCGATTCCGGTACGCCTGACGGGTAACGCCGAGGGTGTGAAGGTCGGCGGTAAGCTGGCTCTGTCGGCCCGCAAGCTGGTCGTCAGCGCGCTGGTCGAGAACCTGCCCGACGAACTGGTCGTAGACGTGACCACGCTGGGCGTCGGCAAGACGATCTTCGTGGGCGACCTCAAGTTCGAGAACCTGAAATTCGTTACTCCCGCAACCACCGCTGTCTGCGCCGTTCGCGTAACCCGTGCTTCGCGCGGCGCTGCGGCTCAGGATTAGTCGGTAGCGTATGAAATATCTTATTGTTGGGCTGGGAAATATCGGCGCCGAATATGCCGGGACCCGACACAACATCGGATTCAATGTGTTGGACGCCCTCGCAGAGGCGTCCAACGCTGTTTTTACCACGGCGCGTTACGGCGATGTGGCCCAAGTGAAACACAAGGGCCGCACGCTGATTCTGCTCAAACCCTCGACCTATATGAATCTTTCGGGCAAGGCCGTCCGCTATTGGATGGAGGCCGAAAAGGTCGCCCCGGAGAATCTGCTGGTCGTTTCGGACGATATCGCACTGCCGTTCGGTACGCTGCGGCTGCGCCCGAAGGGGAGCGCCGGAGGGCATAACGGCTTGAAGAATATCGCCGAACTCTTGGGAACGGAGAATTTCGCCCGGATGCGCTTCGGCGTGGGCGGCGACTTCCCGAAGGGGCATCAGGTCGATTACGTGCTGGGCGAGTGGAGCGAAGAGGACCGGAAGGCGATGCCTGAACGGCTCAAAGTCTTCTGCGACGCGATTCTGTCGTTCGCCACGATCGGCATGGAACGGACGATGAACTTCTTCAACAAGAAGTAGCCGAAAACAAGAATAGATGCCTGCCGGCATATGAAACGGGAAACCGGGCTTTCGTGCTTGCACGGAAAGGCCCGGTTTTTCGTTTTTGTGTATTCCGCAGGAATCTTGTCGTTTTCGGCAGTTTCGCCGTGGAAATCGCGCCGTGCGGTGTGGACACGGCGAATGCGGCGTGATTTCGGGGGCGGAGCGTCGGGCGGTTGGCGGAATGGCCGGCCTGCCGCCTTCGGGCGGCGTCTTGGGCGGCGGATAGCCGTTGCCGGCATGTCGCGGCCCCGCAGCGGGGTGTGCGCCTACTCCTCGTCGTAATAGAGTTCGTCCATCAGGCCGTCCAGCTCGCGGCGCTCCTTCTTGGTGGGGCGGCCCGTGCCGCGGTCGCGGAATACGAAGACGGTCTCGCGCGGAACGTTGAGTTTGTCCAGCTCCTCCTGCGGCGTGACGTTGAGGCAGTACAGGGAAACGTTCTTGGCCGGCTGGCGGCTCGACACGAGGTCGAGGACCTTGTAGGAATAGGTCACCTGCATCCGGCGTACGGCGATCACGTCGCCGATCTTGACTTCGCGTGAAGGTTTGGCGTAGGCGCCGTTCACGGTCACCTTGTTGTTGCGGACGGCGTCTGCGGCGTCGCTGCGGGTCTTGAACACCCGCACGGCCCAGAGGTATTTGTCCAGTCTGATGTCGTCCATAGGTCGTTACTTTTCATAAATGGATTCGCTGCGGGGCGTGTCGTGCGACTGTTCGTCGTTCTGACGGCTGACGCTGAGGATCATGCCCAGAGCGATGGTGGTGAAGAGCGTCGAGGAGCCGCCGCGCGAAATCAGGGGCAGCGTCTGCCCCGTTTCGGGGATCAGGTTTACCGTCACCATGATGTGCAGCAGCGCCTGACAGGTTATCAGCAGCGCCAGTCCCAGCACCAGCAGTCCCGGAAAGGCCGTGCCGCACCGCCGGAAGATTTCGATTCCGCGGAAGAAGATCCACAGATAGAGCATCAGCAGCGCGATGGCCAGCACGATGCCGTACTCCTCGACGAAGAAGGCGTAGGCGTAGTCGCTTTCGGGGTGGATCATCTCCACGCGCATGGCGCTCTGTCCGGCTCCCTCACCGAAGATGCCGCCGTTGTAGATGGCGATCATCGAACGCTCGGTGTCGGTGAGGTGTTCGATCGGCTTGTCGGTCTGCGAACGGGTCCAGAGGTGTATCCATGTCGAGACGCGCCCTTCGGCGGTTTCGCTGCGGCCGAGGTTGAGCGTCATAATGAGGACGATGCCCACGCAGGCCAGCCCGACGAGCTTCATCAGTTCGCCGAAACGGACGCGCCCGATGAGCATCATCACCCACGAGGCGAGGAACACCAGCACGGCCGACGAGGTGTGGGCCGGGAAGATCACGGTGCACGAGACGACCACGGGCATCAGGATCGGCCATGTCCCTTCGCGCCAGATGCGGCGCTGTTCGCGCGACGAACGCCATGTCCAGAACCTGAGCGACGGCACGATGCGGATTTTGTCGATCTTCGACTGGCGTCCCGCCAGCTGGCTGGCG
Source organism: Alistipes finegoldii DSM 17242 (assembly GCF_000265365.1). Classification (NCBI taxonomy): domain Bacteria; kingdom Pseudomonadati; phylum Bacteroidota; class Bacteroidia; order Bacteroidales; family Rikenellaceae; genus Alistipes; species Alistipes finegoldii. Next base: position 1,595,286 of record NC_018011.1, on the reverse strand, counting down.
AGGAAGAGCACTGTGGCGACCTTCAGCGCTTCGGAGGGCTGGAACTGGAAGGGTCCCAGCGGAATCCAGCGGGCGGCGCCGTTGGTCGTGGCGCCGATGAAGTAGACGGCGACGGTCAGCAGGACCGAAAGGATGTAGACGGGGCGCGAAAAGAGGTTGTAGATGCGGCAGTTGATCTTCTGCACGGCGACCATCACGACGAGACTGACGATCAGGATCATCAGCTGCTGGCGCAGGAAATGCGCCGTGGTGCGGGCCGTGTGGGCGTCGTAAGCCATTTTGGCCGTCGAGGAGTAGACCACCAGCACCGAAACCACCGCCAGCACCGCGATGATGATCCACAACACGCGGTCGCCCGTGAAAAGCCTGAATTTGGGCTTTTCGGCCGTTTCGCCGCACGCGTTCGCCGCCTGCGGGTTTTCCTCGTCCGCAGCGGTCCCGTACTCGGCTCCGGATCGGCTCTTGCCCCGGCCGCCCCGCCCCTCGCTACCGTGCGGAGCAGTCTCTGCGGCCGCCGCTCCGGCCGTGCGCGGAGCGTTCCCGGCCGTTTCCGACCAAGGTTCCTGCGCCTGCTGCGCGCCCTGTGTCTGTTTCCGTTCGCCGAATTTCATCGCCTTATGCCTTTTCGTTTACCCACGCCTTGAACAGCTCGCCGCGGTTCTCGTAATTTTTGAAAAGGTCGAAGCTTGCGCAGGCCGGGGACAACAGCACCGCGTCGCCGGGCCGTGCGGCGGCTTTGGCCGCCGTCATCGCGGCGTCGAGCGAATCGGTGGAGATCACTTCGGGCACGACGCCCGTGAACTCCCGGAGCAGTTTGGCGTTGTCTATGCCCATGCAGACGAGCGTGTGCACCTTCTCGCGGGCGAAATCCTTGAGCGGCCCGTAATCGTTGCCCTTGTCCGTACCGCCGGCGATCCACACCACGGGGCGTTTCATGCTTTCGAGCGCATAGTAGACCGAATCGACGTTGGTGGCCTTCGAGTCGTTGATCCACAGCACGCCGCCGCTCTCCTTGACCGGTTCGAGCCGGTGCTCGACGGGCGCGAAGCCGTAGAGCGAACGGCGGATCGCCGCCGGAGCGATTCCTGCCGCGAGGGTTGCGAGCGCCGCCGCCATGGCGTTGTAGGCGTTGTGCAGGCCCTTGATCTGCAGTTTCGCGGTGTCGATCTCGACCGAGGCCTTTCCGACGGCCGCCGTGAATTTGCCGTCGCAGAGGAAAGCGTCCCCCGCGCCGCTGGCCACAGCATTTTTCGCCGCGAAAGGGAGCTGCTTCATGCGCAGGTCGTATTTCGGAAGCTGCTGCCAGATCACTTCGTCGTCGCCCGAATAGACGAAATAGTCGCGCGAAGTCTGGTTCTGCGTGATGCGCATTTTCGAATCGGCGTAGTTCTGGAAACAGTGGTCGTAGCGGTCGAGGTGGTCGGGCGTGATGTTCATCAGCACGCCGATATGCGCCCGGAACTTGTACATGCCGTCGAGCTGGAACGAGCTCAGCTCCAGCACGTACCAGTCGTAATCGCCCGTGGCGACCGAGTAGGCGAAGCTCTCGCCGATGTTGCCGCCCAGAGCGACCCGCATCCCGGCGTCGCGCATGATCTTGTATATGAGCGACGTGGTGGTAGTTTTGCCGTTCGAGCCGGTGATGCAGATGCACTTCGCCCGGCCCGTGTAGCGGCCCGCGAACTCTATTTCGGAGATCACGGGAATGCCTGCGGCGCGGAGTTTTCGCACCAGCGGCGCCGTTTCGGGGATGCCGGGCGACTTGACGACCTCCGCGGCGTCGAGGATGCGCTCTTCGGTATGGCCGCCCTCCTCGTAGGGCACCTGCCACTCGTCGAGCTTGGCCTTGTAGCGGTCGGCGATCCGCCCCGCATCGGAGAGGAAGACGTCGAACCCTTTCTTCTTGGCGAGGATCGCGGAGCCGTATCCGCTGATGCCGCCGCCCAGCACTGCTATCTTTTTCATGATTACCGGATCTTTAACGTTACGAGGGTGATGGCCGCCAGCAGCAGCGAGATGATCCAGAAACGCAGGACGATCTTGGTCTCGAACTGTCCCTTCTTCTGGAAATGGTGGTGTACGGGAGCCATCAGCAGCAGGCGGTGGCCTTCGCCGTATTTGCGCTTGGTGTATTTGAAGTAGCCGACCTGCATCATCACCGAGAAGCTTTCGACCAGAAAGACGCCGCACAACAGCGGCAGCAGCAGCTCCTTGCGGATGCAGAGGGCGAAGACGGCGATGATGCCGCCGATCGACAGCGAGCCGGTGTCGCCCATGAAGATCTGCGCCGGGAAGGAGTTGTACCAAAGGAAGCCGACCAGCGCGCCGACCAGCGCCGCGGCGAAGACGACCAGTTCGCCGCTGTCAGGGATGTACATGATATTGAGGTAGTCGGCGTATACGATATGTCCTGAGAGATAAGCCAGTACGCCCAGCACCGCCACGATCGGCACCGAGACTCCCGTGGCCAGTCCGTCGAGTCCGTCGGTGAGGTTGGCGCCGTTGGAGACGGCCGTCACCACGAAGATGGCGACCAGCACGTAGAGCAGCCACGTCATCGTCGTATTGCCGCCCGTGAGCCAGCCGTAATCGAATTCGTTGTCTTTGATGAAGGGAATGGTCGTCTGGGTGGTCTTGAGGCTTTCGGAGCTGAGGACCACGTTGCGGTGTACGGTTTCGAGCACGGAGCCGTCCTCGTTCATGTAGACGGTCTGTACGGGCTGTACGACTTTGTCGCGGACGACGATCTCCTGCGACACGCACATCGTCGTGCCGACGATGATGCCCAGCCCGACCTGTCCCACGATCTTGAAACGGCCCTTGAGCCCCTCCTTGTTGTGGCGGAAAACCTTGATGTAGTCGTCCAGTCCGCCGATCAGCCCCAGCCATACGGTCGAGACGATCATCAGCTGGATGTAGATGTTGTCGAGCCGTCCGAGCAGAAGGATCGGAACCAGAATCGCAAGCAGGATGATCACGCCGCCCATGGTGGGGGTGCCGCGCTTCTGGAGCTGTCCCTCCAGACCGAGGTCGCGGACCTCTTCGCCGATCTGCTTGCGGCGCAGGAAGTCGATGATCTTGCGGCCGAAAATGATGACGATCAGCAGCGCGAGGATGATCGACGCCGCGGCGCGGAACGAAATGTACTGGAACATGCCCGAACCGGGCAGGTTGTAGGCTTCGTCCAGATACTTGAAGATGTAATAGAGCATATTGTTCGTTGGGTTTTATTTACCGAATGAATCAAAGGCTTTGCGGACCTCCTCCCGGTCGTCGAAGGGGTGTTTCACGTCGCCGACGATCTGATAGGTTTCGTGGCCCTTGCCCGCCACGAGCAGGATGTCGCCCGGCTGCGAGAGCATCACCGCCGTGCGGATGGCTTCGGCGCGGTCGGCGATGCGCAGGAAGCGCGCGCCGGGTTCGAGTCCCGCCGCCATCTGGTCGAGAATCGCTTCGGGCGACTCGTGGCGCGGATTGTCCGACGTGAAGACGGCCGTGTCGGCGTACCGCACGGCGATCTGCGCCATTTCGGGCCGCTTGGTGCGGTCGCGGTCGCCGCCGCAGCCGCAGACGACGATCAGCTTCTGCGCCGGGGTGCGGATCTCCTCGATGGTGCGGATCACGTTTTCGAGCGCGTCGGGCGTGTGGGCGTAATCGACGACGGCCGTGACGCCGTTTGCGCTCCGGACCAGTTCGAAGCGGCCGCTGACCGGGTGCAGCATGCTCGCCGCGCGCAGCGTTTCGCCGCGGTCGAAGCCCAGCAGAACCGCCGCGCCGTATACGGCCAGCAGGTTGTAGGCGTTGAAGCGGCCCACCAGCCCGACCCATACCTCCTGTCCGTCGATGCGCAGCAGCATGCCGTCCGGGTGCATTTCGACGATCTTGCAGCGGAAGTCGGCCATCGAGCGCAGCGAGTAGGTGTGTATGGCTGCGGCGGTGTTCTGCACCATCACGCGGCCGTTTTTGTCATCGGCGTTGGTCAGCGCGAAGGCCTCTTTTGAGAGTGAGTCGAAGAAGAGTTTCTTGGCGCGGATGTATTCGGCGAAGGTCTTGTGGTAGTCGAGGTGGTCGTGGGTGATGTTCGAGAAGATGCCGCCCGCGAAGTGCAGCCCGCGCGTGCGCTCCTGCACGATGGCGTGCGACGAACACTCCATGAAGCAGTACTCGCACCCCTCGTCGGCCATTTCGCGCATCATGGCGTTGAGCCGCACGGGGTCGGGCGTGGTGTGCGTCGCCTCGACGGTGCGTTCGCCGACCTTGTAGACCACGGTCGAAATCAGTCCCGCCTTATGACCCAACGCCCGTACGAGGTCATACAGCAGCGTCACGGTCGTGGTCTTGCCGTTGGTGCCGGTGATGCCGACGAGTTTCAGCGCGCGGCTGGGGTGGTCGTAGAACGCCGCGGCCATGTCGGCCAGCGCGCCTGCGGCGTCGGGCACCGCGACGTAGGTGACGTCTGCGGCGGTCTGTTCGGGCAGGCGTTCGCAGACGACGGCGGCGGCGCCTTTTGCGACGGCGGCGGGAATGAAGTCGTGCCCGTCGTTCTGCGTGCCGCGCACGGCGAAGAAGCAGTCGCCCGGCCCGATGGCACGCGAGTCGTAAACCAACCCGGCGACGGCGGCCGAATCGTCGCCGTGCAGTGCCGTGACGGGGGTATTTCGGAGAAGTTCTTTCAGTGTTTTCATAAACCGTTGTCTTTTGTCGTATTCGCCCCTTGGGCGTCTTTGTCGCCGCGGTCCGCGGAATTCGGATCGCAGGCGCTTCCGCGAACGCGTCCGGAAGCCGGGAAAGTCTCCCTGCGGCGCGGCGCCGGGGTGAATATCGTCAGTTCTTTCATCTTAGTTCAGCGTTATGGCGACCGTCGCGCCCGGCGTGATGCGCGCTCCGGGAGCGACGCTTTGCCGGACGACGGCTCCCCGGCCCGAAAAGCGGACCTTCAGGCCGCGGCTTTCGAGTACGAACAGCGCGTCCTTGAGTCCCATGCCCCGCACGTCGGGCATCGTGCCCGTTTCGGCCGGAAGGCTCGTGATGACCACGTTCGAAAGGCTGTCCACCTGCACGCGGCCCCAGCCCGTGCGGTGGTCGAACGAAGCGCGGGGCGAAAGCTTGTCCGCCACGCGGCGGATCTGGGCGATGTCGCCGCCCTTGATCCGGTCTGGGTGGCGGCGCGGGCCGTGCCGCTCGACGCGGCCGTACCAGTCGCGGTTGCGGTTGTAGATGTAATCGACCATGCGTTTGACGACCGGACCCGCCAGCGGACCTCCGTAATAGGCCTTGCCGGCCTGCGCACGGGTTTCGATGGTCGTCAGCACCGTGTAGCGGGGGTTGTCGGCCGGGAAGTAGGCGATCATCGAGCCGAGGTAGTAGCGGCCTTCGCGGCTGCGGGCGTCGGTGATCTGCGCCGTGCCGGTCTTGGCGGCCACGCGCAGCCGGGCGGTGTCCCTGAAATAGAGGCTGGCGGTACCCTCTGTGCAGACCAGTTCGAGACACCGCTGCACCTCGCGCAGCGCCGAGCGCGAGCAGATCGACGAGGCGAGGGTGCGGCTTTCGAACCGCTCCTCGACGCGGTCGCCGCGCCGCAGTTCGCGCACCAGCACGGGTGAGATCATTTTGCCGCCGTTGGCGATGGCGTTGTAGAAGGTGATCATCTGGATCGGAGCCAGCCGCACGCGGTAGCCGTAGCTCATCTTGACCAGCATGACGCCCGGATCGGGAACTTTCCAGTCGGTGGTGATCGACGGGGCGCGCTCGCCCAGCCGTTCCAGTCCGACGGTCTGTCCGAGACGTAGTTTTTCGTGGAGGAAGTCGCTGTACTCCTGCTTCTTGCCCGTGATGCCGTAACGCTCCCAGATCGCCTTGGCGAAGTAGACGTTCGACGACGAAGCCACGGCGCGGCGGAAGTCGATGACGTGGTCGCCGCGGTGCGAGTCGCGGATATTCTTGGCCGGGCCTACGGTCACCGGGTCGCCGTTGTGGGTGTCGTAGGCGGTCTGGGGAGACATGTCGGCGTCGTCGAGCAGCGTGAGCATCGTCGCCAGCTTGAAGGTCGAACCCGGCTCCATGCTGCGCCCCAGCGCGTAATTCTCGCGTTCGTAAAATGCCCCTTCGGTTCCAGCCCGGCCCAGATTGGCCATGGCGAGGATTTCGCCCGTATGGACCTCCATGACGATCGTCGTGCCCCAGATGGCGTTCTGAGCTTCTAGCTGGCGCCGCAGCGCCTTGTCGGCGACGTCCTGCAGGTCCAGATCGAGCGTGGTCACCACGTCGTAGCCGTCTTCGGGGTCCTCGTGGCCGCCGCCCGCGACGCGGCCGTAGAAGCCTCTGGCGATGCGTTGCCGCAAGGCTTTGCCGTCGCGGCCCGCAAGCTCTTCGCGGTAGGCCTCCTCGATGCCGTAATTTCCCTTGTCGCCCGTCAGTCCGATCGTGCGGCGCGCCAGTTCGCCCTGCGGGTAGACCCGCTGGTCGCGTTCGACGAGCCGGTAGACCATGCCCATGTTCCAGTTCAGCAGCGGATAACGCCGCAGGGTCTGCCATTCGGCGTAGTCCACTTCGCGGGGGAAGATATTGACGGGCGTGTGGTCGCGGATGGTGTCGTAGATGCGGCGCGTGGCAAACTCTTCGCCGCGCAGACGGTCCATCAGGCGCGAGAACCACCCTTCGGAGCGCAGGTAGGTCGTGTCGCGTCCGTTGACGAGCCGGTAGTGGCGGGCGTGCTCCTCGCGGAATTTGCGGCTGTATTCGGCGGCGGACTTGTCCCGGAAGAACGCCGCGAGGAGTTTGGCCAGCGAGTCGCTCTGTTCGCGGAAGGTTTTCAGCGAATCGAGACCCGGCGAAGCGAAGTCGAAGGCGGCCTGATAGCGGAAGATCGAAGTCGCCAGCGGCGCGCCGCCGCGCGAGAGGATGCTGCCGCGCTGCGCCGGAATGGTCTCCTCGGTGAAGATGCGGCTGGCCAGCCGTTCGGCGTTGTAGGCCACTTCGGAACTGAAGAGCTGCACCCAGACCAATCGTCCGAGCACGACGGCCCCGGCGAGTATGAACAGCACGTAAAGCAGCCGTACCCGCAGCAGAATGTCGCTTTTGATCTTCGAACGTTCCTCTTTCATCGTCCGTCAGTTTTCGATGATTTCGCCCGGCGCCGGCGGGTCGATAAGCTCGATGCCGCGTTCGCGCAGCCGTTCGACGATGGCCGAGTGGGTGGTGCGGCGGTAACGCTGTTCCTGCAGGCGGATCGAGCGTTCGCGCAGGATCTGCACTTCGCGTTCGAGGCGCGAGTATTTCATGTCCAGATGCAGGGTGGTGAACATCACGGCGATGCTCAAAAAGAACATGCCCGCGATCGAGAGCATGTAGGGATAGTATTTCGAGACTCCCTCGTGGACGAGGATCGTACCTGAGAAGAGCTGCCAGAAGGTGCTGGCCTTGCGGCGGCGCTCCCGGCGCTGGCGCTCCTCCTCTTCGGCCTTCTCCTCCTCTTCGCGTTCCATGTCGGCGCGGATGTCCTCGTCGGCTTCGCCCCGCTCGATGCGCAGCACCTCGCGCCGCACGCGGCGGGCGAATTCCTCCTCCTGCCTGCGGCGGGCCTCCTCTTCGGGGGTTACCGGGTCGAATTCGTGGTCCTTGAACATCCTTCTCTGCTGCTTTTGTCGTTGAATGATTCGCGGCGGCCTCCGCCCTCCGTTATTCGTTCTCCCGTTTTGCGGCCGCGCGCAGCTTGGCCGAGCGCGACCGGGGGTTGCGTTCCAACTCTTCGGCCGTGGGGACCACGGCCTTGCGCGTTATGAGTTCGAACGGCGTGAGGGCGCGTCCGAAAAAGTCTTTCTCCACCGAGCCTGAGAAATTCCCGCTGCGCAGGAAGTTCTTGACCAGCCGGTCTTCGAGCGAGTGGTACGAGATGACGACCAGCCGCCCGCCGGGACGCAGTACCTTGAGACTCTGCTCCAGCGCCATTTTGAGCGCCTCCATTTCGCCGTTGACCTCGATGCGCAGCGCCTGAAAAAGCTTGGTCAGGAACTTCGACTCGTCTTTTTTCGGGGTGCAGGGCTTCACGGCCTCGACCAGCTGCGCCGTGGTCTCGATCGGTGCGGCTTCCCGTGCCCGGACGATGCAGTTGGCGATTTTCCACGGGGTCTCCAGCTCGCCCCAGTCTCCCAGCAGACGCGTCAGCGCGTCGGCCGGATAGCCGTTCACGACGCGGGCCGCCGTCAGCGCGCCCCGCTGGTTCATGCGCATGTCCAGCGGCGCTTCGCCCCGGAACGAGAAACCCCGCTCCACGGCGTCGAAATGGTGCGACGAGACGCCCAGATCGGCCAGAATGCCGTCCACCTGCTCCACCTCCCGCAGCCGCAGCGCCCCGCGCAGAAAGCGGAAGTTGCTCTCGACGTAGTGGAACCGCCCGTCGTCGGGACAGTTCGCGCGTGTGTCGCGGTCCTGATCGAAAGCGTAGAGTCTCCCGCCGGGACCCAGCTTTTCGAGGATGCGGCGCGAATGGCCGCCCCCGCCGAAAGTGAGGTCCACGTAAGTGCCCGCAGGGTCTACGGCGAGCAGGTCTACGGACTCCTCCAGAAGGACAGGTGTATGATACTGAGACATATTCGTTGCTGACAAGGTCGATTTGGGTGTAAAGTTAGGGATTTTTCGAAAAAGAATACCTATATTTGTGGATATAATTTTTTGTACGTCTTTATGCCCAGAATAGATATCGGAGCAGTACTTGCCGACAAAGCCCCGCGGCTGGCCCGCTGGATTCCCGGCTTCGTCATCGGCTGGCTCCGCCGCACGATTCACGAGTCGGAGATCAATTATATCCTCGAACACTACTGGAACCTGCCCCCGCAGGAGTTTATCCGCGCCTGCTTCAGGGAGTGGCAGGTGACCTATACGGTCGAGGGGCTCGAAAAGCTCGATCCCAAGGGCCGCTATCTGTTCGCCGCGAACCATCCTTTCGGCGGCATGGACGGCATGATGCTCGCCGACAAGCTGATAGACCGCTTCGGCGACGCCCGCGTGGTGGTCAACGACCTGCTGATGCACCTCGAACCGCTGCGGCCGCTGTGGATTCCGGTGAACAAGCACGGTTCGCAGAACAGCGCCTACGCCCGCAAATTCGACGAGGAGTTCGTCGGCGAAGTGCCGATCCTGACCTTCCCGGCGGGGCTCTGCTCGCGCTGCATCGGGGGCGAGGTGACCGACCTGCCGTGGAAAACCAACTTCCTGAAAAAGGCCTACGCTTCGCAGCGCGAGATCGTGCCGGTGTTCGTCGAAGGACGGCTGTCGAACTTCTTCTACCGCGTGGCCCGGCTGCGCGTGATGCTGGGGCTGAAGCTCAATATCGAGATGCTCTGGCTGCCCGACGAAATGTTTTCCCAAAAGGGCCGGCACTTCCGCATTTTCGTGGGCGACCCGATTCCCGTCTCCGAGCTGCAGCGTTACGGCGGACTCCGCGAGCAGGCCGAATTCGTACGCAAAAAGGCGTATTTTTTGGAAAATATGCTCGCGCCGGAACCGGAAAAACGCTAAAATCGGTATTTTTGCCCCAGTTATATGCAACAGAGACAGATGGAAGCCATCATACCTCCCGTTGAAAGGGAACAGCTCCGCGCCGAACTGACGCCGGAGCGCAAGGCCCGCGATACGAAGAAGGCCGGGAACGAGATTTATATCTTCTCGGCCGCCGAGTGTCCGTCGCTGATGCGCGAGATCGGCCGCCTGCGCGAAATCGCGTTCCGCGGCGCGGGTGGCGGCACGGGCAAGGAGCTGGACATCGACGCCGAAGATCTGGCCGAGGACGGCTACTACCAGCTGATCGTGTGGGACCCCGCCGCCGAAGAGATCGTCGGCGGCTACCGTTTCATCATCTGCACGGACGAATATCCGCGGCATCTCTCGACCGAACACTATTTCCGCTTCAGCGACAAGTTCCGCCGCAAATACCTGCCCCGCACCATCGAACTGGGCCGTTCGTTCGTGCAGCCCTCCTATCAGGCGCGCGGCAACGCCAAAAGCATTTATGCGCTGGACAACCTCTGGGACGGGCTCGGTGCGCTGATCGTGCTGGACCCCCGCGCCAAATACCTTTTCGGCAAGGTGACGATGTACACGACCTACAAGGCTGTGGCCCGCAACGCCCTGATCTGGTTCCTGCGCCGTTACTTCCCCGACCGGGACAACCTCGTCGAGGGCATCCATCCGCTCCGGCTCGATCTGGACGACCCTTATTACGAGCAGCTCTTCACGGGGCAGACCTATCAGGAGAATTACCGCATTCTGATTCAGAAAATCCGCGAGTTCAACGAGAACATTCCGCCGCTGATCAACGCATACATGAACCTTTCGCCCACGATGCGGGTTTTCGATACGGTGTCGAATCCCGATTTCGGCGGTGTCGAGGAGACGGGCATTCTGGTCACGATACGCGACATCTATCCCGAAAAACGGGAGCGTTATACCCGCTGGCTGGGGTGGCAGGCCAATCTGCAGTACCGCCGCGAGCTTTTCCGCAAACGGGTGCGCGAGCATTTGGACCGGATCAAGAAACGCAAAGGCGAATGACGTCTGCTGCATCGGATAAAAGCCGCACGGCATTCCGTGCGGCTTAATTTTTCAGACGGAAATCGGTCGCGGGATGCAGTAAAAGGGCTTTTGCAGCGTTTATAAGGGCAGTAACGCTAATTTGATTCGCTATGAAAAGATTGTTTTCGGCCCTCCTTTGTCTGGCCCTGATCGCGGGATCGGCGGCGTGCAGCGACGACGAAACGACCCGTCCCGTGCTGGTTGTCAACGCCGGCGAGAGTTTTCTGTCGCTCGACGCACTGGCCCGCGCCGGCAAGATCTCCGTAACTTCGTCGCTGCCGTGGCGCGTGACGGCCGCCGCCGGGGACAAGTGGTTTACGCTCTCCGCCACGGAAGGCCCGGCGGGATATTCCGAGATCGAGGTGACCTTCGACCGGAACGAAGGCCCCGCCCGCAGTGCGCAGCTGGCTTTTGCCAGCGAGGACCTGATCGTGCCGTTCGTCATGTCGCAGAGCGCGCCGAAGGACGGTTACGACGCGCGCCGGATTACTATTTTTATGCCGGATTCGGCACGATGCCGCCCTCTATGCCGGATTGCATGTGCTGTCCCACGACAAACCGAGTTATTTCTATTATACGCGTTCGAGAACGTTCGACCCGGATAAGTTCCCGCCGCATGTCAAAGTCACGACGGCGGCCGACCGGACCTCGGATGCCACCGAAGCCGAAAAGGACGCGATGTGCCGCGAAATGAAACGGCGTGTTCTGGAGATCAACAAGGCCGATCCGACGGCCGTCTTCAGTCTCTATGTGGACGACCTGCGCTGCCGTCTGGGTTACGACTGGTTCGTGGCGCAGGGAATCGACTCCGCGCGGGTGAAGGTGAGCCTGCTTTCGGACGGAACGGCGACATACAACAACTTTTACAACTATTTCGGCGATCCGGCCACGGCTCAGCAGAACTGGGAAACCTATGCCGCGGAGGTCGAGGCGCTCGACTGGAATCACGGGGGACGTTATCCCGAAACCCGTGCCGAGTTCGAACTCGAATCGTGGACGTGGCCTTACTACCTCGCGACCCGTCCCGGCTATCGCTTGGTGATGCAGAACGGGTCGCTGCTCGAAAGCTCCTGCCCGTTCATTACCGACAAACTTCGTGAAATGCAGATCGAAGATATTCAGCCCTACGAGATGCTGTCGGCACTGTCCGAATCGGCCCGCAGGCTGTTCTACGACATGGCGGGCTTCGATTACGACAAATTCGCCGCCCTGTTCGACGCTTCTCCCAAAGGCAACCTGATCATCATCGGAACGAGCCATCAGAACGCCGCGAGCGAACAGCAGCAGCGCGATTACGTGGCGCGGATCGTCGGACAGTACGGCGCAGCGTACGACATTTTCTTCAAGCCTCATCCCGCCGACACCTCTTCGGCGTCGTACGAAACCGACTTTCCGGGTCTGACGCTGCTTCCCGGTCAGATGCCGTTCGAGATTTTCGTCTGGTCGCTGATGGATCACGTCGATATGATCGGCGGTTATCCCTCGACGGTTTTCCTGACGGTGCCCGTCGATAAGGTGCGGTTCATCTTCGCTCCGGATGCCGAGAGTCTGGTGCGGCCGCTCAACCTGCTGTTCCGCGACGCGGCGAACGTCGAGTGGATGCAGTAAAGACTCTTCTGCGGATGTGGTTCCTGCGGATATGGAAACAGCCGGTCATGCGACCGGCTGTTTTGTTTGCGGGCGTGCTGCCTGCCTTTTTCGGGTCTTGTCCCGTTTGTCTTGGTTGTCCGTCCCCTCCGTTCCCGGCGGCAGCTTACCGCGAGGCGGCCAGCGACGAGGGAGTCACGCCCTCGGAGTTTTTGGCCCAGTCGCCGCGGGCGCGGAGCACCTGCTCGACGATGTCGCGCACGGCCCCTTCGCCGCCCTTGAATTCGGAGACGTAACGCGACGCTTCGATCACTTCGGCGGCTGCGTCGGCCGGGCAGACCGGGATGCCCACTTCGCGCATGCACTCCAGATCGGGGATGTCGTCGCCCATGTAGATTGCGTTCCGGGGGTCGATGCCCTCCTCGGCGAAGTATTCGTGCAGGGCGCTGATCTTGTCCATGCAGTCGATGTAGGCCCGCGTGACGCCCAGCATCTTCAGCCGGTTTTCGAGGGTCTTGCCGCGTCCTCCGGTGATGATGCAGACCTTGTAGCCCATTTTGATCGCGTAGGCCAGCGCATAGCCGTCCTTGGCGTTGTAGCGGCGGATGAAGTCGCCGTCGAGTGTGGGGATGATGCCGCCGTCGGTCATCACGCCGTCCACGTCGAAGACGAAGGCTTCGGTGCGCGCTATATCTTCTTTGAAGTTTCCCATATGCTGTTGCTTATGATTGAATAGATGTTCTTGAGTTGCAGGTCGTCGTCGAGCAGGGCGCAGTGGCGGGCGCGGGTTCCGGTGTCGTTGCGCACGGCGGGACCTGTCTGCACGTCGGCCGGGGAGGCCGCGTCGAGCGCCTTGGCGGCGGTCTGGGCGATCAGCGGCTTGAGCACGTCGAACGGAAGTCCCGCACTGCCGGCGATGCGCTCTGCGACGGCGTACATGTGATTGACGAAATTGCAGGCGAAAACCGCCGCGAGATGCGCTTTTGCCCGGCAGGCCGAGTCGGCCCAGATCACCGTGCGCGAGAGACGGCGGGCGAAGGCTTCCAGCTCCGGGCGCAGGGCTTCGTCGTCGGTTTCGAGAAAGACGGGAATCTGCGAAAAATCCACTTCGCGGCCCTTGGTGAAGGTCTGGAGGGGATAGAAGACGGCCCGGCGCGTCGTGGGGCGGTCGGGCAGGGCTTCGAGCGGCACGCTTCCGGCGGTGTGGGCCACGACGGCCCCCGCGGGAATGGGCAGCGAAGCGGCCGCTTCCGCTACGGCCCGGTCGCTTACTGCGATCAGGTAGATGTCGGCTTCGGCCAGCCCGGCCGGGTCCGAGGTCCATTGGGTGCCGGCGAGTGCGGCGACCGTCTTTCCGCGCTGGGCGTTGCGGGCGAAGAGCTGTACGAGTTTCAGGCCGCTTCGGGCGACGGCCTGCGCCAATGCTTCCGCGAGGTTGCCGCTTCCGATGATTACTGCGCGTTCCATAAGTTTCTTTGTCGTTTCGTTAAAGCAGGTCCACCAGCCGCACGTTGTCCTGCGATTTGCGGGCCGTTTCCTTCAGGTTCTCCAACTCCCGGTCGATGCGGGTCAGTTCGGCGTTGCGGGCCAGATCGACGGTCGTCTGCCCCGACGCTTCGACCGCTTCGAGCACCCCGTAGACGGTCAGCGTCCCGGTGTCGTGCGCCGGGGCGAAGGCCACTTCGCGTTCGCCGTCGCCCGAAGGCACGGCGATGAGCTGTCCGGCCTGCACGAGCTGGTAGAGTACGTCGTTGACGATGCGCGTGGGCAGTCCGAGCCGTGCGCGGATCACGTCGGCGGGCGTTGCACCGCCCTTTTCGCGGAAGTGCCGCACCACGGAGAGCATCACGGCCAGCAGGATCTTGCGCCGCTGGTCGTAGCTTATCAGCAGCGATTCGCGCTCCTCGCCGAAGCGGGCGATATTCTGGTAGGCGAACGACAGCTCGCCGCCGAACAGCAGGATCTGCCACGAGGTCTGGAGCCAGATCAGCAGCAGCGGAAGGGCCGCGAAACTGCCGTAGATGGCGTTATAGGAGGTCATCCACCGCTGAATGTAGATATAGCCCCACTGAAAGAGCAGGAAGAGCGTGCCGGCGACGATGCCCGCCATCAGCGCGCTCTTGAATTTGACTTTGGTGTTGGGGATGATGATATACAGGATGGTGAACATCACCCAGATGATGAACATCGACGCGAAGCGCGAGAGCAGGTCGAAATACCAGCTGCCGTCGAATCCCAGCAGCTGCTGGGTGTAGTTGCCTACGGCATTGGCCACGACCCACAGCACCGGAACGATCATCACCACGGCGATATAGTCGGTGTACTGGCGCGTCACGCTGCGTTCGACCTTGACCTCCCAGATGTTGTTGAAGGCGCTTTCGATCGAGCCGAAGACCCGGATTATGGCCCAGAAGAGCATCACCAGCGCCACGGCCGCCACCACGCCGCCCTGCGTGCGGGCCAGCGCCTTTTCGGCGAAACCGACGACGTAGTCGATGATTTCGGGGTTCTGCGGGAAGAGGGCGTAGAGGTTGTCGATCAGTCCGTCGGCCAGTCCGAAGCCCTTGACCACGGCGAAAACCACCGCTACGATCGGCACCAGCGACATCAGCGTATAGAATGTGAGGGCCGCGCTGCGGACGATCATGCCGTGTTCCAGCAGGCCCCGCGCCGTGTAGAACAGCAGGCGGTACTGCTGTACGAGCCACCGGATGACCGGGTTGCGCCATTCGTTGATGTCGCGCCGGAAGATCGTGTCGGTGAAGTAGGTGAATATCTCGCTGATTTTCATAGGCTGTTACGATTCCTGCAAACGGACTGCGCGCCGAACGCCGCCGGGCGCATTCCGATATGCTGCAAATATAGCTATTTCAACCGGACCGCCCAAAATCCGTTTCCGATTTTGGTGAAGGCCAGCCGCACGTCGGCTCCCGCGTGCACGCCCAGCCGCCGGGCCAGCTCCTCGGCTCCGAACGGGAAGTCGCGTTTCATCAGCTCGGCTCCGGCTCCTTTCAGGCTGCGTTTCAGCCGCCGCGGGTCGTACGGTTCGATGCTTTCGACTGCGAATACCTTGCCGATTACCTCCTGCGGCTCTTCGGCGGCGAATCCGTAGCCGTTTTCGCTCCAGATGTCGGCCTTGCCGCGCAGGTGGAGCCGCGCCAGCCGCGCCTTCTGCAGCGCGACGTCGGGCACGACCAGCCAGCGGTAGCGCGACGGGTCGAAGGTGTCGGGTGCGGGCGGCGGCGTCTGGCCGGGGGTGGCCGTGAAACTGCCGCGGCCGAGCGCCGTCGCCGTGAGGGCGGGACCCGTGCCGTCGGCGTAGACGAGCACCTCCTTGCACTCGTCGCCGAGCGAGACGACCTCCACGCGGCTGTCGGGAAAGAGCCGCAGGGCTTCGTCCACGTCGAACAGCGGCGAGTTCTTGATGCACAGACGCCCTGACGCGCGCGCGATAAGCGGCATCAGGGCGGTGACGTCGGGCGAGCACGCTTCGAGCCGCACCAGCTTGCGGCCGTCGGCCGAGCGGCGGTCGGGGTCGGCGAAAATCCAGTCGAAGCGCAGTCCGGGCCGTTGCAGATACTCCTCGGCCGAGGTGTGGACGACCTCTATGTTGGCGGCTTGGAGCCGCCGGAAGTTTTCGGCGGCGATACGGGCCAGCGTTTCGCTGCGTTCGAGCGTCACCACGCGCCGGAAACGGCGGCTCAGGAAAAGCGCATCGACGCCCAGTCCGCAGGTGAGGTCCAGCGCCGTGTCGCCGTCGATCCGTTTGTGCGCCGCACACGCCTCGCTCGACGCCTGCTCGAAGGCCAGCGGCGGGAGTATGCACTGCGCGGCGGCATACGACGGCAGTTTCGATGCCGCCCGCGCGAGGTATTTGACCTGCGTGGCGACCAGCCGCGCGTGGGGCACGGTGCGGTCGAGGGCCACGTCCAGCGGATCGCGGCCGCGGGAGACGGCAATGGCCCGCTGCACTTCGTCCGTAAGCAGCAGTTCGTATTCTTCGGGGGTCATCATGCGGGCAAATGTACGCTTTTTTTCGGTTCGGCGGACCATGCGGCAGCCGTTGCGAGCGCGAAAAAGAGGTAAACGGCCGCCGTCGCCCCTCCGCCGAGGGCGTATTCCGCCGCTGCGCAGGACAGATCCGCCGTGACGCGCGCCAGCGCGTTGAGTCCTTCGGCCGTGTGCGATAGCACGCATTCGAATGCCGGGGCCGCCCATCCGAACGGCAGCAGCATCCAGAGCGCGCCGGCCAGCACCACGACGCTTCCGAGCAGGATCGCCGCCGGGTTGACGACGACTCCCGCCAGCGGCACGATGCCGAACGTATGCGATACGAGGGGCGCCGTGGCCAGCGTCGCCGCCAAGCTGACCGCCAGCGCGTCGGTAATCGGGTTCAGCGCCCGCCGCCGGGTGCGGAGCCGGCGGCAGAGGGGTACGCCCCATGCGAGGATCGCCGCAACGGCCGCAAACGAGAGCTGGAAGCTGATGTCTCCGAGCCATGCGGGATTCCACAACAGCATGCCGAAGGCGGCTGCGGCGAGGGCGTTCAGTCCGTTGTATTCCGACGCGGAGGCGAGGGCGGACTGGAGCATCGTGAACATCACCGCCGCCCTCACGGCGCTGGGCGGAAATCCCGCCGCGGCGACGTAAATCCAGATGCAGGCCGCCGCCAGCAGGTTGCGCAGCAGATGGCCCCTGCGCAGCAGCGGCAGCCACCACAACAGCAGATTGACCAGTGCGAAGACGATGCCCGTGTGCAGTCCCGATACGGCCAGCAGGTGCGACAGTCCGCTGCGCGAATAGGCCGCGCGCAGTTCGGGCGTGATGCCGCTCCGGTCGCCCGCCGTCATGGCGCGGCAGACGGCACCCGCGTCGCCGGGGATTCTCAGACGGCCCATTCGTTCGGCGGCATGCAGATGCAGGGCCGTATTGCGGGCGGGCAATCGTTCGAGTATGGTTCGCTCCGACAGCCATATCGTTCCCGCGAATCCCCGCCGCGTCATCAGGCGGCGGTAACTCTCCGCGCCGCCGCGCAGCGGCCGGACCGTGCCCCGGCAGCGGAGACGCTCGCCCGGATGCAGGGCCGTTAGGCTGTCGGCATGGAGCGTCACCCGGTCGCCTGCGGGGTGCCACGTGCCGTCGGCCGGGTCGCGCCACGCCGTGACGGTCGCTTCGGCGGAAGCATAGCGGCCCCGGTCGGCGGGGATGCCCTCGACGGAGAGTTCATAGGCCGTGTATACCCCGTAAGGTACCGTGCGTCCGGTATCGCGGAGCTGTGCCGCGCCGAATCCCGCCGTGAAGAGCATGGCGAGGGTGCAGAGCGGCGACCGGAGAAGCAGCGCCGAGACGCCGGAGAGCAAAAAGGCCCCTGCGAGAAACCACAGGGGCAGTGCGAAACGGTCGGCGGCGAGAATCCCGGCCGCAAACGGCACGACGGCTTTCAGCATCGGCATACGGTCGAGTTTGGCAAGCAGGAATTCGGGTTTCATACCTGCAAATATAACAAAAGAGGGCTGTTTTGTGTGCTGTTCAGGCAAAAGGTTTTCATGCGGACGCCGGATCGGGCGGGACTCTCCGCTGCTATTGGCGAAATAGCTCCCAACCCCGCTCCACGTCGTCCATATCGGCCGCCGTGCCGTTTTCCACCCGCGAAATGGCCGCCGCCATGCGGAGCATCGTTGTCCGGTCGCGGGTGTCGACCGGACGGTCGTCGGCAATGCCCACGGCGTCGGCGACTGCGCGGATGTAGATTTCCGTGCGGTTCTCCGAAGGCGGGGCCCAGCGCGAGATCATGCCGCGTATGGTATCCAGACCGTGGCGGATGCGGTAGGTGTCCAAGAGGACGAAGATCGCCCGGTACCCCCACGGCATGGATTCGAACTGCTTGAACGCCGGATCGCGCGAGGGCCGCACCTCGCCTTTGTAGCGGACCGCCGACTGCCGGATATTGCCGGGGTTCCGGTTGCTCAGCCCCCTACTCATCGCCCGTCTCTCTCCGGATGCGGCGGCGTACGTAGCGGCGCAGCCAGCGGAACAGCGGGGCGTCGGAGAGCTGCGACGCGTTTTCGAGGAACGACCACAGCTCCACGCCGCACGTGAAGCCCGTGAAGAGCCGCGCGACGTTCAGCTCCATGAAGTCGAGGATGCAGCTGTCGATCAGCCACGCCATGGCGATTGCTGTAATGGCAAGGGCCAGCTTGAGGACCGTGCGCCATGCTTCGCGGCTCTCGAAATACCATGCGCGGCCTTCGCGGCGGGCCGCCGCGCGGCTGGCGGCGACGCCTGACAGGAAGTCGATGCCGATGAAGACCACGGCGCAGGCCACGAGCGGCCCGATCGGGGCGAACAGGGCGGCGATCCCCGCCGCCGCACCGCTAACGAGTCTGTACAAAGTTTCCATCGGTCGTACAGCGGTTGAGGATGTTCTTGTGCGGGTCGTATTCCGGAAATTCGGCGGCGTGCGTTTCGAGGTGTTCGGCGGCGCGGCGCAGCAGCGTCCGGGCCTGACGGCGCAGGCTCCGTTGCAGCTCGCGCAGGGCCTGCGTGCCTGCGGGCTGGTAGGCGGCGGATTTGGGCGCGACGGTGCCGCACTGCCCGGTGCGGACGTCGAGCCGCGGCTGGAGGGCGATGCGCGTGAAAAGCGCCGCCGGAGCCGCAAGATATTCGGTCGTGAAGCCGGCGTGCGAGCCTGAGAGAAGCTTCTCGTACAGCAGCCGCCCGATGACCGGGACGAGGTAGCGCTGTTCGGCCGCGGCGATGTCGCTCTGCGTGACGCTCTCCGGTGCGAGATACTCCCCGTCGGCGAAGGCCAGCGCGACGGCCTGCGCGGGGGTGATAAGTGTGTTCATGGTTGTTGTAATTGAAATGATTTTCGAATATCGCTGAAAGCGGTGCGGAAGTTCCCGCGGGGGCGTCATAACTACAAACGCGACAACAGCGTGCTGGAGCGGGAAAAGCAAGACAACCTTTGCGTCGTCTTGGCCGCGTGCGGCAACTCCCCGCCGGGCGGGGATTCAGGGGCGGGTCGGACTTGTAAACGACGCCGAAGGCGGCGAACAGAAAGTTTCGAAAGCACCCGGAGAATCAGGTCTTATTCTATGCTCCTGATATTATACTTCGTGATCTCGGACAGAAACGCCTGCTGGCGCTCGTCGTCGGGATCATACTCCAGTCCGTCGGCCTTGCGGGCCTCCCAGACCTTCATGTAGATCGGCTTGGAGCGTGTCGGCGGACGGTTTACGATTTGCAGCGACGACGTGTCGAATCCCGATACGGATGTCAGGAGCTGGCGGATCGGCTCGGTCAGTTCGGCCTGCTCGCCGAGGATGACCGTGTTGAGGGCCACTTCGTACTCGTGCAGGATGCGTTCGGCGCTGAATCCCGAAGCATATTCCAGTCCGCTCAGGGTCCGGAACCACGAGTGGGCCACGACGATGTCCGACACGGCCTGCTCGTGCAGCGCCTGCCAGTCGCCCTCGTTCTGCGATGCGATCGGAATAAAACGCGAATTGTCGTTCTGCTCGCCGCCGTCGCGGATGACGAACATCACCTGTCCGGGGTTGCCCGCGAATTTCTGCTCGGCCAGCCGTACGATGCGTTCGGCTTCGGCTTCGCTGTCCACCGTACTGTCGAGCATCATCACGCCGGAGAGCTGGAACGAGTTGTCGAGCCGCGAGATATTCCACTTGTCGGTCTTGTAGGCGATGGCCGAGACGTTGAACCCCGCGATGTAGGGCGGCACGCCGTAATGTTCGAACGTCGGTTCGTAGTCCTTGTAGTGGATCACGGCGCGCAGCGTGCCGTCGGACTGCTCTTCGAATGCCGGGTAGAGGGGCAGGGTCCGCGCTTCGGCCGCTTTGAATGCCGTCCAGTCGTGGTGGAGCAGAACGTGGGCCGAGTCGCGGGCCAGCCGGCAGCGCGAGGCGTCCTGATGGTGCAGCGAAAGGAACGTATGCCCGGCGTCGGTCACCGCTTCGAGAAATGCGTTGCCGAAGAGCGCCTTGTCGAACGCCAGCTTGTTGAGCACCTGCCGCAGGCTCTCCCCGTCGCCGTTTACGTGGCGCAGGAAGGCCGCGAGCCGGGGCTGCTGCACCTCGTCGCACGTGAAGCCCTTGCCCGAAATGTAGTCGGCCTTGTCGTTGATGATGCGGCGGTGGGTCACCGAACGGCGTGCCATCAGCGCCAGCGCGTTGGGAAAGAGGTTGTCGTCGCCCCAGCGCCAGAACGCGTCGTTTTCGACACGTCCCGCGCCGAGCGTGATGTAGGGATCGACCGTGCGGTTGTTCACCGCGACGGCCGGTTTGATTTTGTGCTTTTTGCTCATGGTTCCTGTTGTTTGAGTTCCGGGGCCGGGTCGGTGTCCTCGCAGGTGAGGGTCACGACGACCGGCGTGCCGTCGAGGGGTTTTACGCCCGATTCGTTGCTCACCGAGCCGAGCCGCAGGGGTTGTTCTCTCCCCAGCCGGGCCGACCAGCCGATCAGCAGCCGTTCGCCCGATGCGGCCGTGACGGTTGCGATCAGCCCCTCGGTCGCGGCCGTGCGACGGAATGCCGGGCCGAAAAGCGTGCGGGCCGCTTCGCGGCTGACGACGAGCTTCAGCGTATGACGCACGCGCTGCGGTCCGGCTTGGGTGTCGCTCAGCTCGGTATAGGAGGAGCGTTGTTCGGCGAGCGGCAGCCGCGTGAGCAGCGTCCCGTCGCGGAATACCGCTTCGGCGCGCCCGTCGGCCCCCAGCGCCGCCCGCAGGAGATTTCCTGCGGGGGTGATCGCGGCGGCCGTGATGCCGCCGGCGGGTTTGCGGGGTGTGGACGCTGTCATCGCTATACCCGGAATGCGTAAGAGAGCATCGTCTCGTCGATCACGTCGCATCCGGCCATGAAGACGGCGCGCTGGCGGTTCTCCATCAGGTCGGGGTTGTACCACATGCGCACTTCGTTGCCCGGAAAGTCGGACGTGTTGACGGCCAGTACGAGATTGCGGCGGTCGGTCAGCAGGCAGAACGACTTGTGGAGCGAGGTGTCGGACAGATAGGCCCCCAGACGGACGTCGACGAGCGGGATGCCGTGGTAGGCCAGTCCCTGACGGCCGTTGGTGCTTTCGGCGTAGGCCGCGTCGGCGCCCTTGCTGTCGAGGTACTTTTCGTAGGCGTAGTAGAGATCCGAGGTGACGAAGAAGGCGAGCTGGCCTTCGGCTTTGCGGTCCTTGATACGTTCGTCGGCGTTCTGCCAGAGGTCGTCGAGGATCGCGACGATCTTTTCGGGATTGGTGAAGTCGGCGGCTTCGTAGACCGAATTGTGGAACCGCTCCTGCTCGGCGCCTGCCTTGACGCTTTTGAGGAAGCCGTCGAAGGTGTTGAAGCCCGAAGCGGCCGTCGTGTCGCCGACCCACATCGTGGCGCGGATTCCCTCGGCGATGGCCTGCTTGAAGAGCGAGGTTTCGGCCTGCTCCAGCTCGCTGCCCGTCAGGTCGTCCATATTGACGTCGGCGCGCGCCGCGATTTTCTCGTATACCAGCGAGAAGTAGTCGGCGGCCGAGAATCCCAGCTCGGCCTTCACGCGGCTCAGAGCGATGGTTTTCTGCAGTTTGTTGGCGGCGCTGCCCCCGGACCACCCTGCGGCGGTGTACTTCTGGAGGACGTTGCGTTGCCCTTCCCAGAGCTGGATGGTCGTCGGGACGGGCATGTTGTAGAGGACCCTCACGCCCAGTTCGCCGGCCGAAGGGCCGCTCAGGATGGGACGGAAGAAGATGTTTTCGAGGTCGGAACCGGTGTACTGCTTGGCGTTTTCTAAGAAACTCATGGTTGAAATGATTTTGGTGGTTGTTCGAATGGTCGGGGAGCCTTTTTCTGTGGGACTCTCCCGGTTTTACATGTTGCGCAGACGTTTCGCGTCTTCGGAGTAGGCGCGTTGGTTGGCTGTCCGCACGAGGTCGCCGTAGGAGGGATCCTCGCGGGGCCGGGTTTGCGTGGGGACGACCCGCTGCTGCGCCTGACGCACCGCGGCGGCGGAGCGGCGGAGCAGCTCCCGCTCTTCTCCTTCGGTGTGGAGGACGTTGCGGTCCCGGTCCGCGGGCAGCTGCTCTCCGGCGCTGAGACCGATGCGGATGAGCAGGCGTTCCCAGCCGCGGGCGATGTTTCGCGTCAGCGAGGGGGCGGGATGCCCCGCCGCATCGGTCACGACGTCGGCCAGACCGGCCGCGACGGTCTCTTCGGGCGACAGCCAGCGGCCGTTGCCGTTGTTTTCTGCCATCAGGGTTTCGAACTCGGCCGCCGGGCGTCCCGAACGGGCGGCATAGACTGCGGCGATGCGCGCGTCGGTCTGGCGCAGCAGGTCGAGTTTGCCGTTCAGCTCGGCGGCGTTGCCTTCGGTGGCGCAGACGGCCGTGTGTATCAGGTAGAGGGCGTTGGCCGATATTTCGCGGCAGCCGGGCGACGCGGCCTGCGCGATGATCGTCGCCGCCGAGGCTGTGTACCCGTAGCAGCGGGTCGTGATGTGTGCGCCGAGCGCCGTGAGCGCATCGTGGATCAGCAGCGCGTCGTTCACGTCACCGCCCGTCGAGCGGATGTTGACCACCACTTCGGACGCGTCGATTTCGGCGATGCGGCGCACGGCGTCGCGGAACTTTTCGTAGGTCGCCACGCGCGCTTCGGGCCGGTCGAACTGCCACTCTTCGGGCACGCCGATCGTGCCCTCGATGTCGATTTGGCAGACGCCGGCGTTGTTGTCGATTTGAATTTCCGATTTCATGTTTCAGGATTTGTACGAGTTGTAATAGTAGCTGCGGATTTTTTCGTAGGAGCAGCAGAACAGTTCGGCCGTGGCGTGCATGGCTTCGCACCGCGGCACGCCCTCTGCGCCCAGCCGTTCGATTTCGTTGCGTACGGCCCGCTGTTCGCAGACCCGCAGGTTGACCAGTCCCAGTTCGAACAGCCGTTCGACGGCCCGTTCGCCCTCCAGCCCGCCGAGTTCCCGCAGCAGGATCGCGGCCAGTCGTTTTTTGTGGCGGGTTGTCATGCGTCGGGGAGTTGGGTGAAGGTGCAGCGGACGGAGGCCGCCTGCGGGTCGTAATCTTCCACGGCACGGAGCGCTGCGCGGACCGTCCCTTCGCCCGTGTCGAGCAGGAACGCCGAACGCAGGTCGGGCGCTCCCGTTCCGGGCGTGAAAAGGCTTTCGAATTCGTGGGGCGCGAGCCGCAGCGAGAGGGTGATGCGCCGGCCTGCGGACTCTCGGCCCGTTTGCAGGTCATAATAACGGTGCAGGCCCCGCACGCCGTCGCGGTCCTCGAAGCAGAGCGTGAATCCTGCCGCCGCGCCGTCCCCCGCGAAATGGAACGCCGCGAGGGGATATTCCGCCTGCCCCGACGGAAATCCCCACCGCTCGCCGTCGGGCAGGGGGTGCATGCCCGCGAAGCGTACGATGCGCGGCGTGAAGTTGGTGCCGTCCTCCTGTACGTCGTCGCGGTCTCCGACCTGCATGATTACGGCCGAAGAGGCGTCGGAGTAACCTCCCGCGGTGCTGATCGTGGGGCAGAACAGCGGATTGGCCAGCGTCTTTTCGCCCTCCTTGGCCGCACGGGAGCCCGTCGTGACGCTCCATTGGCCGAAGGGGCTTTCAGCCTCGGCGTCGAAACGGGCCACGGCTCCGTCGCCCGCCAGATAGCGCCATGTGCGGCGTTCGTGGACTTCGGGGGCGATGTCCGCCAGCACCACGGGCTGCGAGAAGTCGGTTTTCGCCCGCCAGTCGGCCGCGGGACCTGCAGCGAAGAAATCGTCCGCCGGTTCGATCCGGACGGTTCTTGTCGCCTGCTCGGTGTGGAAGCGCAGGTTGAAGAGGTGTTGCAGCGCTTCGAGCAGTTCCGACTGCCGGATCCGGTGCCGGGCCACGTCGGCGAACGTGATCGCCGACCCGTATCCGGGCGCCGACGAGAAACGCGGCTGGAGCGAACATTCCTTGTGCAGGGTGAGCGACATGCCCTCCTCGGCCCCGTGGAAGTAAATCCGGTTGAAATATTTGGGTGACGAGGGCGAGAGCCGCTCGGCGGCGGTGCGCACCCGCAGTTCGACGGTGGTCTCTCCCCGCTCGGCGATATACCCGTCGTACAGCGCCCAATCTCCGGCGTACGGCTCCCAGCGGGAGCCGCTGCCGACCAGCAGCACGGGATTCGCCACGCTTCCTGCCGCGGGCGTGACGACCTGCGCCGTGCGGGCGGAGAATTCGGCCCAGAGCGTGTCCGCCGTTCCGTTCCTCGTATAGCTCAGACGGTATTGCCTTCCTTCGGCGTGGTCGAAGACGATCGCCGTGTAGCTGCGGTTCTGCGCGATCCCGCCGCGGCGGTCTTCGTAACGGTTGGCCAGCGAGAAACGCATGTCGGCGCCCGTGCCGAGGTAGACCGAATCGAACCCTTTGAGCCGCTGGCGGCTCTGGATCACGTGGTCGGTGGTGTACTTCAGGTAATACTCGAATCCCGCGCTCACCTCGGTCGTGGGCGTGAATACGATATTGCCCCGGTCGAAACCGAAACAGCCGCCGTTGTTGCTCAGGCCGGGAACCGGTTCCCCGTCGGCGTCGGGGGTCTGAGGCGTGGCCGTCTCGACGATGTTTCCCACGGAATTGAGCGCGGTATTCGGGTTGGCGGCCACGCGGCCCGAATAATCGGCCTTCGCCGTTGCGGACGACAGCCGCCGGGCGAAAAAGCCCATGCGGGCGGCGAGGGCCGCGGTGTCGCGCGAGGCGTATGCGCCGCTCATGTAGAGCGACCGGAACAGCTCCGACTCCATGAATCTGCTTTCGATGCGGTACCCCGCTTCGCCGAAGATCGTTTCGACGAGCGTCGCCACATGCAGGAACGGGTGGTAATCGTCCACCGTCAGGAGCCGCTGGGCGGGGAGCAGGTCCGTCGGGCTGTTGCGCTGCGGGTATTCGTCGCGGCGGATCGGGAAGAACTTCACGGGCGAATCGTCCGTCCAGCCTGCGAGGATCGTCTCCGGAGTCAGGGCCGCCCGGAAATCGACGCCGAGGGCGTTGAACATCCGCCGTGCGGCGTTTTTCGCCCAGCCCGCTCCGCCGTCGCGGATTTCTATCCGGTATCCTTCGTCCGATGCGCTCAACATCCGCACCGTTCCGCTCAGCATCACGGAACCTTCGGCCGTAAGTTCCGCCGTGTGCAGCGTTGCGTTGAACCGTTCTGCGGTATGCGGATCGCGGGCGAATCCGGCGAGCGCATCGTTGCGCATCGTTGCGGGGATGGTCAGCGTCAGCGAACGGCCTTCGCGGGCGGCCTCGACGTCGGCGAGGGCCGCGGCGGCGTATCCCGGCACGGCGATCCGCTCCGATCCGAGGTCGCACGGCTTTCCGTCGATATTCAGTTCCATGGCATGCGGGTTTTGCGCTTGGAGCGGATTTCGATTTCGAGACAGTTCACCGCCGCGTGGCGGTGTACGACGACGGCTGGGGTCGTTACGTCGACCGGCGTATATCCCCCGCCCTCCGCCAGCCATAC
Organism: Alistipes finegoldii DSM 17242; assembly: GCF_000265365.1. Taxonomy (NCBI): domain Bacteria; kingdom Pseudomonadati; phylum Bacteroidota; class Bacteroidia; order Bacteroidales; family Rikenellaceae; genus Alistipes; species Alistipes finegoldii. The sequence continues at coordinate 1,569,633 of NC_018011.1, read as the reverse complement.
TTCGGGCGAAGCCGTGATCTCGCCGAGGGCTTCGAGTACGGCCCGCGTCTCGTAAGCCGATACGAGCGTGGTCCGCCGTTCGGTGCGGGCCGCCGCCGTGAGGTGGCCGTCGGTCCCGTACGCCCGGTCCTTTACGGTCTCAGCCGTCACCGATTTTTCGATCGGAAAGGTGTAATGCTCGATGCTGCCCGCACTGCTGCGCCATGCGAGCCTGCGGCCGCCGGAAACGGTCGGGACGACCGTGTAGGAGACCGAACCGCATTTTCCGGCGTCCACGGTCAGCGTTTCGGCGTCCGGAAAGTCGCGGGTGTCGAGCCGGAAGACGAGCACTCCGCCGCTTTTCGTGCGGTAGCTCTCGGCGGTTGCGGAGTCCCCGGCCTGCGCCGTGACCGTTATCGTGCAGGCTTCGTCGCAGAGCAGCGTCAGTTCGTCGCTTTCGCCCGGCGAGATCGTGCGGACGGAGGGCATGGCCGTTAGTAGGGCGGGGGCCGCGACGATGTTGCGGCGGGGCAGGAACGTGCGTTCCGGGGAGACGGCTTTTTCACCGTTTGCTGGGTCCGTTTCTCCGGCCGGAGTCATGCCGGCCTCGACGACCGCCGCGATGCAGCGGCCCTCGGCGACGTGGAATCCGGTGCTCCCGGTCACGGGCGAGAAGCGGATGGCGCGGCGCAGGCAGGGCGCGGCGTCGAACGAGACCGACGCGCTTCCTGCGAAACGTCTTGCGCCGATCAGGTCTGCACTTCCGGTGTCGGTGATGCGCAGGTCGATCGTCCCCGCCGCCGCGGCCGTGACCGTGTAGCGAAGCTCTCCGCCGAGCGGGGCGTACTGTTGCGGAATTTGTGTGAATGTCATTGGATCGTGTTTTGAGAGATGTCGTTACGGCGGAGACGCGCCCCGCCGCCTTTTGCGGCTTTCTCGTGTGCGGACAGTGCCGTGCCCTGAGCCGGGCCGGGGCGGTGTCGCCGCAAGAGGCGGGGCGCTCCGAATCAGAAGAAGGTTACGATGCGCGCGGCGGCGGTCTGCGAGATTTCGCCGTGCGGCGTGAGTGCGAAGGCGCGGGGGCGGACCGAAAGCCCTTCGACGGCGAGAACCCGTTCGTCGAGCGAAAGCGCCGCGAAGATTTCGAGCAGCTGCTCCTCCATCCGGGCCAGCGCAGTGCGCCGCTCCGCGGGGGAGAGCCGTGCGCCGGAGCTTAACAGGTGGAGCGTCATGTTGTACGTCGCCCGGCCGTGGCCGCGTCCTTCGACGGCGTGCAGTTCGAGGGGCGCGAGCCATGCCGCCGGGTAGCTTCGCATGGTGTGGGCCATGCCGTCTTCGGGTCCCGTGTGGAAAGCGTAACCCTGCTGCGCCGCGAGCGCTTCCGCCGCACCTTCGAGATGGGTGCGATTCATTGTTGACAAGTGTTTGAAAGATTGTTGAAAAACGGTAATAACAATTCGTAAGGAGCTGACAAAGAATTTTGTCCCGTTGTTGATACCCCGTGCACGGTGCACCGTGCGGTGTGAATTGTGATGCAAATATACATCGGCGGATACCCCCTTGTCAAGAGGTCGGGGCACTTTTTCTAAATTTTATGGAAAAACTCCCGATTTTTGATTACCTTTGCCTTATCGAAACCAACAGTTTTATACCTTATGGATGATGGTCATAGTTCCACGTATAGCGGCTGTGTCGTATCTCAATACGATACCGTTCATCTATGGTATCGGGCACGAAGGTAACCTGCGTGCCGAACTGCTGTTGTCTCCCCCCGCCGTCTGCGCAAAGAATTTCGCCGAACACAAGGCCGACATCGCCTTGGTACCTGCCGCCGCCGTGCCGTCGCTCGCCGACGCCGAGATCGTCACCGAATACTGCATCGGCGCCGCCGGTCCCGTGCGGACGGTCGTCCTGCTGAGCGGCGAGCCGATCGAAACGGTGCGCCGGGTCTTCCTCGACGCCCATTCGCTGACCTCGGTGCAGCTGGCCGGCTATCTGTTGGCCAAACACTGGAAGGTCTCTCCCGAATACTATACGATGGAGGATTACGCGCAGCTGGACCGCGCCCTGCCGGGCGACGCCTTCCTGCTGATCGGCGACAAGGTTTTCGACTACGAGGGCCGCTTCGCCTATTCGTACGATCTGGCCGCCGAGTGGAAAAAAGCCACGCGTCTGCCCTTCGCTTTCGCCGTCTGGATCGCCCGCAAGGGTGTCGATCCCGATCTGACCGAAGGGTTGCAGCATGCGCTGACTTTCGGCATCGAACACACGTACGAGGCCGTCCTCGAACACGGCTTCGACCGCAAACCGTACGATGCGTACGGCTACCTAACGCAGAATATCGACTATATTTTCGACAATCAGAAGCATAAAGCGCTGCAAAAGTTCTGGAACTCCGGCATCAAGGTGTCTCCGAGGGCCAATCCCGGCTGAAGAGCTTAGCGGACGGTCGTCCGCCTCTCTGCCGAACAGGATTATGAACTTTAAGAAGGAGAGCGTTTTATGATTACGATTTACCTCAAGCAATACAACAAGATTATCCGCAATGCCGACACGAAGCTCTTCGACGAGCTGGGTTACGACGACATTTTGTGGATCGACATGCTTCTGCCCACGATCAAGGAGCAGAAGGCCGTCGAGAACTTCATGGAGATCAGCCTTCAGACCAAACAGCAGGTCGAGGAGATCGAATCGACTTCGAAATACTCCGAAGACGAGAATGCCATCATCTCCAACTCCAATTTCTTCGTGCCGACGGGCGACACGTTCATCGTGGAACCCGTGTCGTTCATCATTTCGAACGAGGGCGTGCTGGTTTCGGTGCGCAGTGCCGAATTCCGGACTTTCCGCGAGACGGAGAAGCGCCTGCAGATGAACTACCGCAACTATTCGACGGGTTATCACCTTTTCATTTCGCTCTTGGAGGTGCGCATCGACTTCGACGCCGACCTCGTGGAGCTGATCGCCAAGCAGGTCGCGGCGCTCTCGAAGGACATCAACTCCGAAGATTCGATCGACAAGGCCGTGCTGCACCGCATCAGCGCTCTGCAGGAGAGCACCATGTCGCTGCGCGAAAATATCTTCGACCGCCAGCGCGTGCTGTCGGGTATCCTGCGCTCCGAACGTTTCCCGAACGACATCTATCCGCGCTTGCAGCTGATGATCAAGGACGTGAACTCGCTGATCAACCATGCCGACTTCAGCTTCCAGCGTCTGGACTATATTCAGGACGCCGCGCTGGGTCTGATCAACATTGAGCAGAACGAGATCGTCAAGATCTTCTCCGTGGCGGCGGTGATCTTCATGCCCGCGACGCTCATCGCGTCGATCTATGGCATGAACTTCAAATTCATGCCCGAACTGGACTGGACCCTGACGCTCTCCAACGGCTGGAACATTCCGCTGGGCTATATCTTCGCCATCGGTCTGATGATCTTCTGTTCTGCGCTGACCATCTGGTACTTCAAGTACAAGAAGTGGCTCTGAAGACACGCCCGCTCTGCGGGCGCGCTCCGGCCTTTCTTTCCCGTTACTCCACCAGCCGCACGAAACAGGCGTCGCTTACGTCGCCGGCGCCCCAGTCCGACACCAGAAATGCGTTGTTGTTGAAACTGTTGAAGTCGAACGTGGAGACGTTTATATCCCACGCCGAAGTTCCTGAAGCCGACTGTTTATTGAGCCAGTAGATCGCTCCGAAATTGGTGTAAACGGTGTAGAGCATCGGGCGGTAATGAATGTCCGACGAGGTGTAGAGCGCACCTCGGTTGGCATAGCGCAGCACGCCGCGTTTGCCGCCCTCCTGCGTGCAGTTCTTACGCCGGCCGTATCCGGCGACTCCGGTTGGAAAGAAGAGGTTCGCACCCTCTCCGCCTGAATTCGTACTCCCTTTGGGGTTGTAGACGAAACATCCGCGCATGCCTTTGTTCTTATTGCTTTCGTTGTAATAGGCGTAGCTGTAAATGTCCTTCACGTCGAAAGAGGTTTCGGTGGATTCGTCGTCGTAAAGCACGCCGTATGCGAACTGGCAGTTGAGTTGCAGGGCGTGGAAATCCTCGTATTCGGCTACATGGCAGTTGGGATTGCCGTTGATGGTCTGTTTGCGGTCGCTGAATCCTGCCGAAGCGCGGGGTTTGTTCGTGATCTGCGTTTTTCCCGCGACCTCGGTCCATGTCCCCTTTTTTCCCGACTCCAAGGGAGCCAGATCGAACTCGGTCGTCGCATGGTCCTTGAAATTGTCGAACACGTTGTTGGTCGCGTCGATGGGCTGGTCGAAATTGCCGAAGCGGAACAGCGACCCCTCCTCGCACGGCGACTTCGCTTCCGTGTCGTTGTAGCAAAGATTGAAACAGTGCCATTTGGCATCGCCCGCGATTTGGGCGGGAGCGTAGCCCTGACGGACGAAGATCCGGTGGTAGCAGGAGTAGTTGTGGTAACGTATCAGAATGATCCCGTACCTGCATTGATCCGCGCCGATGGTGCCGTCCGGCTGGTAGGAGAACCGGATTTCGGACCCGGTGGCTCCTTTGGCCCGGCCTCCGAGCACGCCGTTGATCCTGATCCAGTCGCTGCCGGTCTCGATTTCAGCCTCCCACGGCCCCTCCGATTCGAACGGAAGGTATTGTGTGGCGGCCTCGTTCTTACGGTGTGTGAGCACCACGTTGAACGGTGTGTCGTTGTCGTGACGGCGGTAAATGCCTTTGGGATTGATGATGCGGCGGACTTGGAATATCGTCACGGTGTCCACCGTAGGTTCGGGATGCCCCTCCAGCTGGACGGTCAGTTTCACCTTCGCCGAGCGTCTGTATGAAAAATAGGGGTTGTTGCCCGAAAATCCGGTCGTACTCACCAGCTGCAATGCCCGCGTGTAGCACGGAATCTGCAGGACGGTCCTCTCTTTCGCCTCGTCGATCGTGACGATGTAGTCGCCGTTGTTCCCTCCGTCGATCGTGCCGCTTTTCGAAAGCTCGTACTCCCGGTATCCGCGGGGCGCCTGCCCTTTCTCTTGGGGAAGCAGCAGCGCTTCGCCGTACGCCTCCAGACTTTCTCCCGAAAGGGCCGTTCCGAAGTCTTTCTGGAGCCAGTAGAAGTAGTTGTAGCCGCACCAAAAAGATTTGTCGCGTCCGATCCAGTTGATATGGGTCGCGGCCAGCGACAGAAATCCGTTCCACGGGCCGTCCTTGATCTTCGGATTATCGGGGTCTGCGGTAGTGACATTGCCCGCGGTCGGGTTTCCGCTCAGGGAGTAGACTTCGTCGGGGTAGTATTCGAACTCGTCGCCGGCTTGGTACGGGCCCCAGTTGTTCTCCACGATCTCGGCTTTCAGATTTCCGACGGGTTTGCCTTTGATCTTCACCGGAAGCATCATCGAGTGGTCGTACAGATAGGAGATGTAATAGGGATTGGGGACGTAAATGCCGGGGTCCTCATTATAGTCGATATGCCAGTCCACGTCGTTCGCGCTGCCTTGGAAACGCATCGTGAGCTTGTAGTGGAAATTGCGTTCCGCATTGTAGTCGTCGTCGGCATTCTTGCCGAGCATGAACCGGTAGAATATCGCGCCCTTTCCGGGGTTCTCCGCGGTGTTCGAGATGTAGAAACCCTCCACTTCGATATAGGTGCCGCAGGGCTTGCCGTCGCGGTATCCCGGATCGTCGGGGTCGTTGCCGTCCAGGAAGGATATGTGCTGGTTGTCGCCCGACACATCTTGCCATTTGAGCTTGCCCTTTCCCTGCATGTTTTCGTAGAAGAAGAGCGACCGGGCGTCGTTGGCGTGCAGCTGCTCCTTGGATTGGGCGGTTCCTCCCAAGGGGTTGGAGCCTTTTGTCAGGCGCGGCCACTGGTTGAAATCGGTTCCCTGACCGTATTCGATCGTGTCGCCGGCGAACCATACGTCGTTGTCGGGGTCCTTGATGCGCTGTTCGTCGTTTGCGTCCAGCAGCGTGCAGGACCGGGGTATGTTGTGTATGCGCGCGGACTTGATGTAGATATAGACGTTGTCATAGAGATTCTTCGTGTCGAACGATATCGTGACTTTCGATGCCAGACGGCGCAGCCATGCGTGGATCGTCGGCTTGGCCGAATTGATCGTCAGCAGCGGCGCTTCGCCCCGGACCGCTCCGGATTCCGGTTTGTTGGCCGTGAAGTAGCCGGACATCTGATCGTTGTTCCGCGTCAGTTCGGGGGCGGTCTCCCATGCCGGGGCGATCCGCCTGAAATCCTCCTCCAGAGCGATTTTTTCAGCATATCGGGTGCTTGCCGCGAGATCGCCCATGTTGGCCACGGCGTAGATCCGGTAACGTCCGTAGGGAATGTTGCACGTGAATTCGGCCCGCTGCGTGGTCTGTTCTGACGGGCTTCCTTCCCGGTCGGGGTCCGAAATCTTCATCTGCTCCCGTGTCCGGTAGGCGTTTCCCGCGAGCGAGCCGTCTTCGTTGTACCATGCGATGAAGATATCTTCGATTTCGGCGATCTCGTCGCCATTGAGGCTGCGGGTTTTTCCGAGGGAGAGGTTCGAAAGGGCCTGAAAGGTCACGGCGAACGATACGCGGCTTTCGCCCTTGCCGATCGGTCCCGCGTCCGCTTCCAAGTCGTCGCGCATACAGGAACCGAATCCGAACAGCATGCCGCCCAGCAGCAGGTAATATATCGCTTTGCTTTTCATCCGTTTCAGTCGTCTGTTTAGGGTAACAGTCCGAATCCGGGATCGAGTTCGACCAGTTCGTAGGGAAATACCTCTACGACGAGATCCGGTTCGGATGTCTTCGAAATCGAGAATTTGTAGTAATAGTTGCGCCGGATGTCGAACGGATCTCCGACGGCGCTGCCTTCCGGCGGCGCGTTGTAGTATTTGAATTCTACGGCATACTCCTTGCCGGGCGCCTCCTTGAATCGGACCCGCATTTCGGCGGCGTCGGCCGCTTTGCGGTTCGCGGTCCCTGCCGCGACGTTCCGGTATTCGGGGACGTAGGCGATGAAGCGCCCGTCCGCCGTGCGGTCGAATGCGCGTGTTTTCGGGGCCTCGTCGTTCCTGCCGTCCGGCAGATGCACGGCGTCCGTGTAGTCGCCGGCGTAGTTTCCCTTGACATAGTCGTCCTGCGAGTAGACCCCACTCGGAGCGCAGCATCCCGTCGCATTGTACCGGAGCAGTTCGACCTTTTCGAGCGTCCAGCCCGATGTCTTGCAGCTCACCTCTACCTTGGCCATGGCGCGCAGCAGGTGGACGGTCCCCAGATGGGTGAGCATCCCCGGTGTGAAAGTCATCTCCTCGCAGCTTTTTACGCCGTACATCGGAATCAGCCGTTCGCGGGACAGTACGAACGGTGCGGAGAACGTGTAACGGCTGCTTTCCGCCGTGCAAAGCTCCTCGATCGTCGTCTCTCCCGCCGTCATTTTTTCGGGGTAGGAGGGCCAGTTCGCCAGTGCGACGACCTTGAAATTCGCGGGCGGCATCTTGTCCGTTTTTCCGACTACTTCATACGTTTTCGACCGGTCGGAGTCGTTTCCGTCGGGGATAAGCTCCACCGTCTGGAACGCGGAGAGGTATCGGTTCTGCGCATCGAAAAAGAAGAATCTGTAATTCCCGTTTTCGAGGTCGATCCCGTTCTCGAATTCGCTCTGCGTGCCGTCGTCGTACGAGCCTTCGGGCGTTCCGCCCGCCCGCGTGCCGTTCGTGCTGCCGAGCGCGATGCGGAAACTTACCCGCACGTCGTCCGGCCGCTCCGTGCCGGTTCCGGGGACCGGCTCTTCATGTCCGGTCCGGCGGCACGACACGAGCGTCGCGCCGGCGAGCGTCGCGAGACAGATGAAAATGCGTATGATTCCGTTCGGTGACATGTGCGTAAATTGTCAGATTCCCGTATTTTGCCAAACCATTTTCCACGAATGGATGTTGATGCTCATGCTGACCCAGCGCATTCCCTCTCCCAGCACGCATACGATGTTGTACTCGTCCATGCGGTCGAGGAATTCCTGCTCGTCCATATCCCGGCGGTATTCGCCTTTGACCAGCAGGGCGTAGTCCACCAGCGGGATGCTGAGAACGGTCTTTCCGGTGTCGTTGTCGCGCACCGTCAGCCTCATCTTGCGCTCCTCCGGCAATTCCTCCGGCTGTAGTTGCGGCGGATTCGTTCCGGTTTCCGCCCGGACCGTCGCGCTCTTGTCGCGCACCATTAGCCGTGCGGTGGTCAGCTCTGCGATAACGGCATTGACCGACGTCACGGCGTCGGGGAGGTCGGGAAGCGCTGTTCCGGCCGTCGCGGACTGCTTGTGCCACGCATGATAGGTCACCGGTTCGTCCGGCAGCAGCTGGTTGTCCCAGTCCATCCGGCCGTTTTCGGCGGTGATCCGGAACGAGAAACGCTTCTCGTCGAGCCGCTCTCCCGACGTCTGCTGCAATACGACGCGAACGTTGTTGGTGTTCTTCACGAGCGGTACGACGTAGGTATAGGTGCCCTCCGTGTCGCCGAAGGTCTGATTCGGCAGATAGCCGTGGTAGAGCCTGTCGAGGTCTTCGCGGACGTGTCCCGTCCCGTCGGTTCCGGATTCGCGCATCAGCGTGCAGGTCAGCTCCTTTCCGGATGCCGATTCCGGGATTCTGAACGAACCTTTGTCCGTCGATCCGCACCATGCCAGCAGGTCGTAGGTTCCCGGAGCGACGTCCACCTCCATGGCGTATCCCTCTTTGCCGAGGGCTTCGCCGCTTTCCGTGCGCTGCCAGACCACCCTGCCGCCGCCGTCGAGCAGATAGAGCGTTACCGACTCGACCTCGCGGGCGAATGCGTCGGCGAATTTGAGGTTCATGTCGTAGCGGAACTTCACCCGGTAATTTACCGAACAGTCGCCCTCGCCGTCGTAGATCACGCTGTCGCAGCCCAGCAGCGTCAGGGCGCAGACGATCGCCGCGAGCGTCCTTTTGCCTATTGCGTATATGTAAGACGATGTGCCCATCTCTGTCACTCTGTTTAGTTCATCGGGTCCGGACCGGGGCAGCCCCTTCCGCGAAGGGGCTGCCGGAAACTACAGATTTACGTTCTGGTTGACGATCTTCCATGAGAGGATATTGATCCGGGCGCCTACGTAATAGGTATCCTTTTCGTCGTTCTTTCCGGGAACGATCTCCTCTTCGGGGTCGAAGATGCCTTTGCCGATCTTCGTGAGACTGTTGACGGTCACCACATAGTGATGGTTGCGGACGATGCCGTACTTGGCGACGGGGATCACCCGTTTGTTTTCGGCGTCGGTGGTCGTCGCGGCGTTGTTCAGGTGCTCGATCGGGATGTTGTAGTACATCAGTCCGTCCTTGTAGCCGATGGCTTCGTTGTAGGCGTTGAAATCCTTCATGTTCTTCTCGACCTCGCCGAGCTCGGTATCAGTGGCCGGGGCATACGTCTCGCCCGATTTTCTGTACAGCGAGGTGCCTGCGGCGAGCGGTTTCAGTTTCAGGTATACCTTTCCGTCGCGGTCGTTGGCCAGCTCGACGCAGTCATGATCTATCTGCACGTATTTTCCGGTCGCCTCGTCTTCCAGACAGTACAGGTTCAGCTTGTTGCCTTTCTGAAGCGTGTTGAGCACGTAGTTCAGGTAGTCGTTGCGTTTGTAGAGCGTTCCGTTGTAGCGTATCATCTCCAGCGGCTGTTCGTTCTCGTCGAGGATCTGCGCTTTGAGCAGGATGCTCGTCACGGCCGAATGGAGATACTCCGATACGATTTCCGACGTGTTGGAGTTCTCGGCGCAATAGGCTGACTGCCCGAATTGTTTGGTAAGCTTGTCGGCGTTGATGTAATTCAGGTATTCGGCGACTGCGGCTTCTGCCGAAACGTCGGGATACTTGCCGTCCTGTTTGCCGTAGTTGTAGGACTTTCCCCAGTAGCTGCGGAACCAGACCGCATCGTTCCAAACGAATCCGAGGTCCGCATCCGACCATGCGGTTTCGATGTTCTTGACGATGTAGGAATCCTTGGCGGTGGCGTTCAGCCCCCCCCCATCCGAGGGATCGGACGTAGATGTCGGCCGCTCCGGTCTGCGTTCCCTGCTCCTGTTGGTTGGGGTCTCCGGCGACAGTCACCTTGACCTTGTAGATTCCGGGTTTCCCATCGACCGGAACGAGCTTATCGTTGTCCACGCGCAGGGTGACTTTCGCCGCCAGACGCTCCACGTAGATGTCTACGGGCGTTGCGTTCTGCGCCTCGTCCAGCTCCTTCTTGAAGTCCGATTCGCTCACCTCCGTCACGAAGTAGGGAACCGCCGCCGTGCGGCCGTAGCTGGTGGTGCTCATGGTGAAGTGCGACCCGTTGTAGATGCTGCCTGCAAGCAGTGTCTTCATCTCGTCCAGCGTGTTTGCCGGCTCGAAATCCTCCGGCGTGTTGAGCACCGTGACCAAGTGTTTCGGGTGGTTGGTTTCGGTCAGGCCCTTCAGCACGATGACCGATTTACCGAAGAATTCGATGTTGCCCGCGGGGTTGTCCTCATTCTCCGTGCCGCTGTCCCAGACGTTTGCACGGGCGATGAATATGCCGTTCGTATCGTAGAAGAAGTCGGCGTTGACCACTTCGTGCTCGGTCGCGTCGCCGTATTCCAAGTCGCCTCCGGTCGCGCGCGTGGAGTTCGCGTCGGTGATGTTGACTCTCAGATAGGCTTTCCCGTCGAATGATCCGGGCTTGTTGCTGTTTTCGGGCTCTTGGTCCGAACAAGCGCAGAATGCTCCGCAAACGAGTATCCCGCAAAGGATGTTTTTCAGTTTCATAGGAGATGTGATTGAAGTTTTATTTTTTGTTCCGTTTTTGCAACTGTTCCAAAGCCTCTCTGGTCTCGCGTATGCCGGCCTTCTCGGCTTCCTGTAGATAGCCGGCGGCCGTTTCGTACTCCTCCGTAAGCATGGCGTATGCGCCCCGCGCATAGAGGGCTTCGGGCGACTCCCCGGCTTTTCGCAGATAGTGTTCCGCGTTTTTCAGATCGCCTTTCTGCATGGCCGTGTTCGCCGCGTTGAGGTTCGCCGCCGTATCTTCGGGATACATGCGTACGGCCGTTTCGAATGTTTCGTTGAATTCGTCCGAACCGGGGCTGCAGGCTTGTGCGGGCAAGTAGAATTCGTTGAGACTCAGTTTTTGCGGCTGCGTGAGCATGATGTGCCGGATCTCCTGCGCGTCGCTGAACGTGCGGATGGTGTACGTGATCCGGTAGTCCGTATGGCACAGCGCGGGATAGCGGTTTTTCAGCAGGAAATCGTACTCTTCGGAATAGGAGCGTTTGATTTTCGCCTCCTTGGCGTCGGGTTCGAGCGAACTGTCGATCAGGGCGAGTATCTCCGCGCGGTGCGTCAGGTTCGAGCATTCGACATAGCTGCGCAGTCCGGCCCAGTCCTCCGGTTCGTAATCGGTTTCGATGACCCCCTCATCGAAGCGGTAGAGTTGTCTGATATGTTTTTTCAGCGCTTCGGTACGGCCTATGGCCAGCATGCGGTTGTGCGTCCACGGACTTTCGGGCGATGCGTAGCCTTTGAGCCATACCGATGTGATCGTCACGTCCCGGTCGTTCCGCACCGAATCGATGGTGGCCTCTATCTTGCCCAGTTCGGCCGTGTTGCGGCGGTAGTCGGGATAGATGACGGTCTTGTTCACCGGGAAGTCTATGAACGCGGACCCGCTCAGCGAGCGGCTTTTGACGGCCTCGGCCGTCGGCCGGACGTAGACAGGCCGGGGAGTGTAGGGGACGGGTTCCTCGAAGTGTCCCAGCAGGCCCTGCTGTGCGGCGAGCATCGTGTTGCAGCAGCCGTAGTCGCGGCGGGAGAGCCGGAGCGTGGCGCCGTTCATCCATCCGTCGTATGGCACGATGACGTGATAGGCTACCCGTTCGGGTTTTTCGGCGGCCTTGAAACTTGTCTCGCCGTCGCCCGACAGCATGCTTGCGCCGTTTCTTACATAATAATAGTAACGGCGCCGGCCGTAGATGCCGACGGCGGGCAGGTCGGCCGAATCGGCTCCGTTCACGAGCCGGGGAGTCAGAAGTACGGCGCGGTTCGCCTCTACCTCCAGCCGGGAGAGTTCGACATCCATCTCCACGACCAGATATTCGCCGTTCCGATCCATCTTCAGGTTTCCGACCGTGACCCCGTCTATCTCTTGGGCGTGCGGCAGCGGACTCGTTCCCAACAGCAGCGACAGGAAAAAAATCGTTCGTTTCATTGCAGCGAGCATTTAGAATACGTAAACCAGATTGACGGCCGCTTTGGTCGTCCCCACGTAATGATGCGGTTTGTCCTTCTCGACTCTCTTTCCGCAGCCTACGCATCGGAAGCTGTCATATTGCGTGTAGGCGTATCCCACGCCTATTTCGGCTTCGAGGTTCCAGTGCCTGCCGAGTATCCAAGCGTATCCGTAGGCGACGCCGGCGCCTATGAACCAGCCCTGATAGCGGTAGTCCGAAAGTTTCGAGAGATCGGAACCCAAGAACGAGATTCCATTTTTCACGCCTCCGATGTTGTACTGCCCTCCGTGCGCGTGGAAACCTATGAAATGTCCTGCAAAACGGTCGCAGAACCATAACCGCGCTTCGGGGCGCACGAGCCAGTGTTTCCAGCGGCGGCCGTGCGACAGCGTCCATGCGTTGAAATCGCCCGTGATGTCCAATGTCCATTTCGGGGCCAGACCGGTTTCTACTCCGAGGTTTATATTCATAAAAGCATCGGACAGTACGTTTGTTTTCAAAGCTACGCTCTGCCCCCGGACGTTCCATCCCCAGAGCGATGCGCATAACAAAAGAAAGATTCTGAATTTCATGGCCGTATCTTCGATCAGGTTCGTCTGCATGCATGTATACGGATCATCCTCAAACGGACGCTCCCGGACCGTATTCTTTCGGATACGTGCCGGGTTTCGGAACTCGGACAACTGCGTATACAAGGTTGTTCCATAGGGCAATTCTTCGATATGCCGTTTCATTCGAGATGAGTATCCGGCTGATATTCGGCAAATTCCCCCCCCCTCGTAGCTCCACAAGGCGGGTGTTACATGTAGTGGGTTGTACAAAAAGAAAGTGTGGAGCTGTTTTCGTTCATCTACAAAGAGGTTCTGACAAAACCCAGAATCGAATAAACGAATGCTTTACCCCACACTTGAATAGATACGAAAATTGCGGCGCAAAATTGTTTTGGCCGAATCTATCTAAACAAGAAAATGAGTGCTGTTCATTGCCCCGATTCACGTTGAAACTGTCAGATTTCTTTGTAAGGACAGAGTGAAAAACACTTTCCGTATGTCTGTCGGTTTGCGACAGGACAAAATTAGAAAATAATTTTCGGATTGAACAACACTCATTATGGAAATTTCATGCAAATTTCCATAAAAAAGTATTTTTTCTGCAAGAATAAAAGATATTGATTCACAATTTTATTTATATCATTTTGGGTGGAAAAATACGCTGTTCGGTCCGATTGTCAGGGGCTTTGTCCGGCTTCCGGGACGTTTTTATCTTGCCTTGCCGAAAGAAACGGCATTATGCGGGGTTTCCGGCTAAAATTTGTATCTTTGTCGGGCGCAAAGCCCGGCGTGCAATATCTTTGTCGACTGCAAATCGTCTGCCATGCTCGAAAAATTGGCCAAACAAACCGCCGTCTACGGCATCAGCACCATTGTGGTGAGGTTTCTGAGCTATCTGCTCACGCCTTACTATACCCGTATTTTCGGGCAGGAGACCTATGGTATCGTCACGGACATCTATGCCCTCATTCCGCTGGCGCTTACGCTGCTGACGATGGGCATGGAGTCGAGCTACTTCCGCTTTTCGGCCAAGGCCGAGGAGGCCGGGGGCGACGTGCGGGCCGCCAAACGCAGGCTTTTCGCCACGACATGGGGCGTTACGTCGCTCGCCGCCGTGGTGTTCTTCGTGCTTGTCGCTTCGTTCCGCAACGGCGTCGCGGGGCTGATGGGCGAGGCTTATGCCGCGCATCCCGAATATGTGGTCTGGGTGGGGCTTATCATCCTCTTCGACGTCTGGGCCTGCATCCCCTTCTCGCGGCTGCGCGAGCAGGGACGGGCGCTGCTGTTCGTCGGCATCAAGGCGCTGAACGTGGTGATGAACGTCGCGTTGGCGGTCGCTTTCGGCGTCGCCGGGCTTTTCGCTACGGAATTCGGTGTCGGTTGGGTTTTTGTCGCCAACCTGATCGCCAGCGTCGTGACGTGGCTGGTCATTCTCGCCACTGTGGACCGCACCGTGCCCAAGATCAACTGGGCGCTGCTGGCCGCGGTCTTCGCCTATTCGCTGCCTCTGCTGGTCGGCGGACTGGCGGGTACGGCCAACGAGTTCATCGACCGGCAGCTGATCAAATACCTCGTGCCCGAAGGAGCCATGGCGCAGGTAGGCATCTATGGCGCCATTACGAAGATCGCCGTGGTGATGATGCTCTTTTACCAGATGTACCGGCTCGCAGCCGAGCCGTTCTTCCTGTCGAATTTCAAGAAGTCGGATTTCGTGCAGATGAACGCCGCGGCGCTGAAATACTACGTGATGGCTTCGATGCTGATTTTCCTCGGCATCGCCTTGTTCCGCGACGTTTTCGCGCTGATCGTGGGCCGCGACTTCCGCGAGGGGATTTTCATTCTCCCGGTGGTCCTCGGAGCCAATGTGCTGACGGGCGTCTGGCTGAACCTGTCGTTCTGGTACAAACGCGAGGAGAAGACCTCGCTGGCTATCGTGGTTACGGGCGCGGGTCTGGTTTCGATGCTGGTTTTCGGCTTCTGGTGCATCCCCGTGTGGGGTTACTACGGAGCCGCATGGGCGCGGCTGGCGAGCGAATCGACGATGGTCGCCGTGAGCTGGTGGCTCAACCGCCGCTTCTATCCGACGCCCTATGACTGGCGGCGTATCGGCGAGTATGTCGCCGCGGCGCTCGCGGTTTTCGCCGTGTGCGAAGCCGTAACGGCCTGCGGCGACAATAAATTGATCGCCTATGCGTTTAATATAGTGCTGTTTGCGGCCTATGCCCTCTACCTCGTCCGCCGGGAGCGGATCGACGTTGCGGCACTGGTGAAGGCGGCCTTGAAAAGAAAATAGAAGAGCCGGCAATGCGATGAGACAAAGTGCAAAAGAGAAGATCGTCGTGCTGGCGGTGAGTTTCGCGCTCTTCGTCGGCGGGGTGCTGGCCCTCTCGATGGACCGAGGCGCGGGGCGTACGGTCGTCCTTACGTGCGTCGTGCTGGCTTTGCTGGCCGTCGCCGTGCGGCAGACGGTTTTGAAAAACGGAAAAAAGAAGTAGCGAGACATGCGGTTTGCGGATATAACGGGACAGGAGGATTTGAAACGGCATCTGGTGCAGAGCGTGGACGCCGGACGCATCAGCCACGCCCAGCTCTTCACGGGGCAGGCCGGGGCGGGGGCCCTTGCGCTGGCGGTCGCCTACGTGCAGTACCTCTGCTGCCGCCACCGCCGCGGCGGGGATTCGTGCGGCGAATGTCCCGACTGCAAGCAGATCGCTGCGCTGGCCCATCCCGACCTGCATCTGGTCTTCCCGGTCAACAAACAGGGTAAGAAGTCGGGCGAGGTGATGCGCAGCGACGAGTTCCTGCCGCTGTTCCGCGGGCTTTTCGCCGAGCGCGGCGGCTATTTCTCGGCGCAGGACTGGTACGACCGCCTCGATCTGGGCAAGACCCTCAAGGGCATGATCGCCGCGCGCGAAGCCGACGACATCATTCGCAAACTTTCGTTCAAGAGCTTCGAAGCCGACTATAAGACCATGCTGATCTGGCTGCCCGAAGCGATGAACGAGGAGGCGGCCAACAAGATTCTCAAGATTTTGGAAGAGCCGTGGGAAAAGACGCTTTTCCTGCTGATCTCCGAACAGCCCGAACGGCTGCTGCCGACCATCATTTCCCGCACGCAGGAGGTCGCCGTGCCGCGTATCGCGCCCGACGTGCTGGAGCGCGCGGCGCAGGAGCGGGGCGTTACGGACCCGGTCAAGGCCCGGAACATCGCCCGTCTGGCCGGCGGCGATCTGGTGGAGCTGCAGCACCTCGTGGCCGGCGAGAGCGACGCCCTGCGCAAAGAGAACTTCGACCTTTTCTGCGGGCTGATGCGTTTGAGCTACAACGACAAGCATCTGGAGCTGGTGACGTGGGCCGAGGAGGCCGCGCAGCTTTCGCGCGAGCAGCAGCGGGCCTTCCTGCGCGACGCTTCGCGCCTGCTGCGCGAGAGTTACATGCTCCATGCGGGCATAAACGAAATCAGCTATCTCTGGGGCGAGGAGCTGGCTTTCTGTTCCAAATTCGCCCCATTCGTCGGATCGCAGAACATCGAACCGCTCATTGCCGAGATCGAATGCGCTTTGGCGCAGATTTCGCAGAACGGAAATCCGACGATCGTATTCACCCATTTTGCGCTTTCGGTGAGCAAAATGATAAAACGACTTTGAGTTATGGCACGTGTAGTACTTTTGACCGGCGGCAATTCCGGTGATGTGAAACGGACGCTTCAGGCGGCCCAGCAGCTCGTCAACGCGAAGGTCGGCGCCGTGCTGCGCTGTTCGCACCGCTACGAAACCAAGCCTTGGGGCTTCGACGCCGACGGGGTTTTCTCCAATCAGGCGCTGGAGGTCTCGACCGACCTGCTGCCTTTGGAAGTGCTCGACGCCGTGCAGGCCATCGAACGGGAGTTGGGCCGCAACCGCGCCGCCGAAGCTGTCGAGAAAGCCCGCACGGGCGTGAACTATACCTCGCGGCCGATCGATATCGACATCCTCTTCTACGACGACGAGGTGATCGACAGCGAACGCCTTACCGTGCCGCATCCGCTCATGGGCGAACGGGAGTTCGCACTCGTGCCGCTCTGCGAGATCATGCGCCAGCGCCGCCATCCGGTTACGGGGCGGACCGTGGGGGAGATGCTCGAAGAGCTTCGTAACAAGTAAATTCCGGAGATGAAGACAAAACGAATCATATTGTTTCTTGCCGCGGCCGCGTTGTTTATGGGGTGTTTCAAAGACGTCTCGTACAAGACGACCTATGTGTTCAAGCCGCTGGAGCAGGAGAAATCGGGCGATCCGACGCAGATTCTTGCCGACGCGAAGCTCTATGCCTTTGCGGCCGACACCTCTTCGTGGGAGGTCGCTTCCTACAAGGATGCGCTCGCGGGCGTAATTTCGCAGCGGGGCAACCGCAACGAAAAGATCTCCACGCCGCTCGCCGCGGGCGAACCCTATGAGCAGGAGGGCGTCGAAGGGCTGCTCCAGATGTCGTTCGACAGATCCTCGGTGATGGTGGTCGCCGTGGACACGAAGAATGAACTTTACGGCTATACGCAGCAGGAAGTGCCGGAAAACACCCCTAAAATCTATGTCACGCTGATTTTCAAGCGGTGGAAACAGGGTTACTCCTACAAAGACGGCAAGTGGCTCATGTTCAACGATTCCTATACACCCCCGATCTATATCGACAGCCAAGTCACCGCGCAGCTTCAGGCCGAGGAGGGCGCCGAACCCACCGTGCCGTCCAACCTCAGGGTTTACGCCTATGCCGTCGATACGACCGCATGGAAGATCAACTCTTACAACGATGCGGCGCAGCGGATCATTACCTCGAAGAGCGATCCCAAGCAGACGCGGACCAGCCCCGACTTCGAAGCCTATTACTCCAAGGAGTCGGGAACCTACGGCATGAAGGTCAGCAGTCCGACGCTGATGGTGGTCGTGACCGATCCCGTCAACCAGCTCTACGCCTACTCGCAGCAGGAGGTCGAGATCGTCGAGGGCGGCCAGCCCGTAAACTTCCTTCCGGTCGTTTTCCGCCCGTGGAAGCAGGAATACCTCTATGTCGAGGAGGGCGGCTGGCGCGTGGTCAATGACAAACTGGCTCCCAAGGAGCCTGAAAAAGCAAGCAAGAGATAACGATGCAGACCCGTAAACGAAATATCCTGCGCCTGCTGCGCGCCGCAGTCCTGCTGCTCTTCGCCACGGCCTTTCTGAGCCGTTGCGCGAGCATGATGACCCCCACGGGCGGTCCCCGCGACACCCTGCCGCCGGTCATCCTGAACATGACGCCCGACAACTTCTCGGTCAACCGGCCCACCGTGCATCACGAGAAGATCTACATCGAATTCGACGAGTTCGTGCAGCTCAAGGATCAGCAGAAGGAGTTCTTCACCTCACCCCAGATGAAGAAGAAGCCGCTGGTTTCGATGCGCGGCAAAGGCATCGTCGTCCAGCTGCGCGATACGCTCGAAGCCAATACGACCTATGCGCTCAATTTCGGCAGCGCCGTGCGCGACAACAACGAGGGCAACCCCCTCTATTCGATGCGCTATGTCTTTTCGACCGGACCCACGATCGACTCGATGATCTTTTCGGGCTATACGGCCGACAGCTACAAGGCCGACTCGGTGTCGAAGTCGTTCATCTGGTTCTTCCCGGCGGATTCGGTCGAGAACGTGGCCGAATACGACTCGACGATCTTCAAGTACAAGCCCGCCGTAATCGCCCGTGCCGAAAACAACGGCATCTTCATCGCCCAAAACCTCAAGCCGATCCCCTACCGGGTTTACGCCGTTCAGGACAAGAACGACAACCAGATGTACGAACCCGGTTCCGATCAGGTCGGCTTCCTCGAAAAGAGCTACAATCCGGCCGAGATGCCCGACTTCGCCATGTGGTACGACTCGATCCGCCAATATGTCACGGCCGAGCCGCAGCTCTATCTGCGCATGTTCACCGACAAGGCGTTCCGCCGCCAGTTGCTTTCGCAGACCGAACGGCCCCTGCAGCACAAGGCGATGCTCTACTTCGGAGCTGCGCATCCGCGCATCGAACGCATCCGCTTCGACAGCATTCCCGAAGACCGCGTCATCGTCGATCCGCAGACCGTCGGGCGCGACACCATCGCCTTGTGGTTCAACATGCCCTCTTCGGCGTTGCCCGATACGATCAAGGGTGAAATCACCTACTTCAAGCACGATACGGTCAATGTCCTGCAGGAGGTTACCGAACCGCTGAAACTCTCTTGGCGGCTGATCGAGACCAAAGAGCAGGAGAAGGAGCGCGAGAAACTCGAACGCGACCGCCGCAAGGCCGAGGCGGCCGGCGAGAAGTGGGTCGAACCCAAGAAGGAGAATCCCTTCGCCTATAAGCTTCCGCTCACGGGCGAAATCAATCCTGAGAACAACCTGACCGTCGATTTCGACTATCCGCTTACCCGGCTCGATTCGGCGGCCATGCTTCTGACGCTCACCCGGTCCGACAACAGCATCGAGGACGTTCCGGTGCGCTTCGTGCGCGACACGGGCCTGCTGCGCCGCTGGCATATCGAGGCGCCGTGGACGAGCGGCGGACAATATACGCTGACCATTCCCAAGGGCGCCATTACCGACGTCGCGGGCTTCTCCAACGACTCGATCGTCAGGAAATACACGGTGCTCGATCCCGAAAAGTTCGCCACCGTGAAAATCCATGTCAAGGGCAAGGACGACAAGGCCAAATACATCCTCCAGCTGCTCGACGGCAGCAATGCGCTCAAGCAGGAGAAACGTGACGTCACCACCGGCGACTGGCAGTTCAATTACGTTCCTGCGGGGGAGATCAAATTCCGCATCATCGAGGACATGAACGGCAACGGCAAGTGGGATACGGGCAACGTGGTCGAGCGGCTCCAGCCCGAACGGGCCGAAATCTATGCCAACGACGAAGGCGAAGACACCTTTGCGACCAAGACCAACTGGGAGGTCGAATTTTCGATCGACATGAACCGGGTCTTCGCTCCGGTGACGATGGAATCGCTTTCGCGCCTGCTCGACGAGCGTGAGGCGCAGCGTTTGCGCCGCGAGGCGGAGAAACGCGCCAAGGAACCGAAAACCAACCGCAACAGCCACGACCAGAACAACCAGAACAACGGCAACGGTTTCGGAAGCTTCGGCGGTTTCGGCGGCGGCATGAACAACAGCATGAACTCTACCGGAGGCATGTTTAACCGATAGTGTTATGATAAAGAGACAACTTAAAACCCTGCTGTTTCTCGCCTTTGCCGCCGTTGCGTGGCAGGGCGCGTCGGCGCAGCATACGCTCGGCTTCACGGCAGGTTACGGCATGGCCAGCTCGCGGCTCGACCCCAAGCAGGAGATGAAGGCTATATGGGGTTCCTACACCGCCGGGCTTACGTGGCGCTATTACGGACAGCAGCTTTTCGTGGGCGGCTTCGGCATCGACCTCGAATTCCTGCAGCAGGGATTCTCGCTGGCCACCAACGCCTCGATGGTCGAGGAGAAGAAGGATTACCGCTACTACACGCGCAACGTCAATTCGATCGTGCTGCCGATCGTGTGGCAGCCCCACTTCTACCTCTTCCGCAACCATGTCCGCGTCTACCTCGAAGCGGCGGCGACTTTCTCCTATCACCTCTCTTCGACCTATGAGAACGAGGGGGCGAAAGCTTCGGGAGCGGCCGACTGGAAGGGCGACTACTCCTTCAAACTGCCGCGCGACAACCGTTGGGGCTACGGACTTGCGGGCGGCGGCGGTATCGCGCTGCTGATCCGGCGTTTCGAGATCAATGTCCGCGCCCGCTACTACTTCGGACTTTCGGACATCGTGCGCAACCGCAACAAATACGCCGACAACGGTATCGACGGTTCCGAAAACCCGTTTTGGGCGACGCCGATGCGTTCGCCGCTCGACAACCTCACCGTTTCGGTCGGGTTGAGCTACCGATTCAACAAGGAGGGCTTCTCGACGTGGAAACCGCGTCCGAAGCGCGAAAAGAACCGCGAAGTCTTCAAATACGGATTATAAAATTTCACCATCATGGAAACGACAAGACAGCAGAAAATCGCCAAACAGATACAGAAGGACGTCGCCGAAATCTTCCAGAAGGAGGGCGAGGGCATCGTCCGGGGTTCGCTCGTCACGGTCACGGCCGTGCGCGTGTCGCCCGATTTCGGTTACGCCAAGATTTACGTCAGCGTCTTCCCCTTCGGGCGCAGCGCCGCATTGATGCAGGAGCTCGACCGCAACAACAAGTTCATCCGCCACGCTTTGGGCCAGCGCATCCGCAATCAGGTCAAGAACGTGCCCGAAATCCAGTTCTTCCTCGACGATTCGCTGGAGTATATCGACCATATCGAGCAGGCGCTCAAAAACGACTAACCCTTCCGGCCTCACGCCATGCTGCCGCAGTTCTTCGCCCGCCGCTACCTCTTCTCGCCCAAATCCCGATCGGTCGTCAATCTGATTTCGGGGCTGAGCGTTGCGGCCGTAGCGATGCCCGTTGCGGCGATGATCGTCCTGCTCTCGGTCTTCAACGGCTTCGAGAGCCTCGTCAAGTCCATGTGTTCGGCCTTCGACGCCGATCTGACCGTCTCGGCCCGGCAGGGGCAGACCTTTGCGGCCGACGCGGTCGATACCGCGGCGCTGAGACGCATTCCGGGCGTGGCCGCCATGTCGTTCGTGCTGGAGGAGAGCGCCCTGCTGGAACACGGTGACCGTCAGGCCACCGCGACGGTCCGCGGCGTCGATGACGCCTACGAAACGGTTTTCCCGTTGTCCGATGCCGTTGCTGCCGGAGAGTACCGGGTGCGGGTGGGCGACCTCGAACGGCTCGTCATCGGTCAGTCGATGGCCTACATGCTCGGCGTGCGGACGCTGGCCGACGCCGACGTCGGCGTTTACGCCGTGCGGCGGGGAAGCTTTTCGTCGCTGCTGCCGTTCGACAACTATACGCGGCGAACGATCCCCCTCGGCGGGGTCTATACGCTCGACCTCGAAACCGAACGGACCTATGTCCTCGCTTCGCTGCGCATGGCGCAGGAGCTTTTCAGCCGTCCCGGCCGGGTTTCGGGGCTGGTGGTGCGCCTGCGCGACGGCGCCGATGCCGTGCAGGTCCGCGACGCCGTGGCGCAGCAGCTGGGCGGCGATTACCGGGTCCGCACCCGCTACGAATTGCGGGCTTCGTTCTACCGGATCATGACCTACGAGAAGTGGGGCATCTTCTTCATCTCGCTGCTGGTTCTGGTCGTCGCTTCGTTTTCGGTCGTCGGGTCGCTGGCGATGCTGATCGTCGAGAAGCGGCGTGACATCGGGACCCTGCGCGCGCTGGGCGCCGATACGACGCTCGTGCGGTCGATATTCCGCAGCGAAGGGTTGCTTATCTGCGCTCTCGGCGCGGCGCTGGGCGTGGCGCTGGGCGTCGGTGCGACGCTTTTGCAGCAGCACTTCGGGCTGATCGAGATTCCGGCCGAAACGTTCCTCACGAAGAGTTATCCCGTCGAATTCCGTCCGGGCGACCTTGCGGCGGTGCTTGCCGCTTTCGGCGTGGTCGCCTGTGTTATTTCGAATATTACCGTGCGCAGCATGATAAAAACCAACGTTAAGCTATGAAACGTATTGTCCGCATATTCCTCTGCATGTTCCTGCTCGTTCTGGCCGGAGCCTGCGCCCGCCACAAGATCATTCCCGACAGGAAACTGGCGCAGATTTTTCACGACGCTTTCCTCGCCAACGCCTATATCGGCAGCGAACAGGTGGACATCGATTCGCTGAATATCTACGAACCGATCTTCGCCGGTTACGGCTATACCACCGAGGACGTCTACTACACCATCGGCAACTTCTCGAAACGCAAGAGCGCCCGTCTGGGCGACGTGGTCGAGCTGGCGATCGAAATGCTCGAAGCCGAGGGCAAATATTACAACCGCGAAGTCGCCATCCTCGACACGATCGACAACGTCGCCTGCCGGAGTTTCACCCGCACGGTCTACGCCGACTCGCTGATCCGCGTCGGCTCGCTGCGCGATACGGCCCGCCTGCGGTTCTCCGTCGACGTGCGGCCCGGCGAGTACAACCTGAGTCTCAAATACCTCGTCGATTCGCTTGACCGCAACGAAAAGGGCCTGCGGGGCGTGGTGTGGCTCGAACGCCGCGACAGCACCCGCACCAACGTCTATACGACGACCCTGCGCCGCGACCGGCAGGAGAATTTCACCCGCCGCTTTACGGTCGATACCACCCACCGGCGGCTATGGGTCGATTTCATCGAGTTCCGCGGGAAGCCCCAGCGTCCTTCGCTGACGGTCAGCGACCTGAAGATCGACTATACGCCCGAAACCTCCGCTGCCGTGGACAGTCTCTACATGCAGCAGCTCGACATCCGTATTTTCGCCGATGAATTCTTCCGCGCAGCCATCCCGACGGATAGCCTCTAACCTGCTCTGGACGCCGCAGGGACTCGTCCGCAACCCGCTCGTCGAAGTTGCGGCGGACGGTCGTGTCCTCTCCGTGCGGACCTGCTCCGCACCCGACCGTATGCCGGGCACCGAGTTCTACTCCGGTGTTTTGGCGCCGGGACTGGTCAATGCCCACTGCCACCTCGAACTCTCCTACCTGCGCGGCGCGATTCCCGAAGGGTGCGGTTTTGCGGGTTTCGCCGGAGCCATGGGACAGGTCCGGGAGCGGTTCGGCCCCGAAGAACGGCTGCGGGCCGTAGCGGCGGCCGACGCCGCCATGTGGCAGGCCGGAGTGCAGGCCGTCGGCGACATCTCCAACGGCGATACGACCTTCTCCGTCAAAGAGCGCAGCCGCGTCGCCTATCATACATTCATCGAATTTTTCGGTTTGCGTCTGGCGTCGGCCGACTCCGTGCGGCCCCTGCTCCGCCATCCGCATACCTCGCTGACGCCCCATTCGCTCTATTCGGTACAGGATGCGCCCCTGCGGGCGATCGCGGCCGAGGGCGCCGCGCCGTTGTCGGTCCATTTCATGGAGTCGCCCGCCGAATCCGAGCTTTTCGTCCGCCGCGGCCCGCTTTGGGAGTGGTACCGGAAGGTCGGCTTCACCTGCGACTTCCTGCATTACGGCTCTCCGGCCGAACGGCTCGTCGCAAGCGTACCCCGCGACCGCCGCGTGATACTGGTGCATAACTGCTGCGTTACGCAGCGCGACATCGACCTCGTCATGAACCATTTCACGGCTCCCGTCCGGTGGTGTCTCTGCCCCCGCTCCAACCGCTATATTTCGCGTCTCGAACCGCCCGTCGAACTGCTGCGCCGCAACCGGCTCGACATCTGTCTGGGCACCGACTCGCTGGCCTCGAACGACCGGCTGTCGGTATTCGAAGAGATGCGCATGTTCCCGGAGGTGCCGCTGCCCGAACTGCTTTCGTGGGCTGCCGAAGGCGGTGCGCTGGCATTGGATATGGATGACGAGCTGGGCGAAGTAGCGCCCGGCCGCCGCTGCGGACTGACGGTCATTTCGGGACTCGACTACGATACGATGCGTCTGACCCCGGCGTCCCGGATACGGAGAATCCTGTAATATAAAATAAGGAGGAGGCCCGCAAAGACCTCCTCCTTTCGTTTCGGACGTTTCCCCTCCTATTTGTTCAACGCATTGCAGATGCGTTCGTTGATCCTGCGGATGCGCTCCGGCTCGACCTTCATCACCTTGCGGTCGTAGGTCATCAGGCCGTTCACCTCCACCTCGACGTCGGTCGTCTGCGTGTAGACCGCCGCTGCGAATCCGCGCCCGATCAGCTTGTAGAGCATGTCGGCGTATTTCTCGTATTCGTCCGTCACCTCCTTGGGCGAGTTCAGGCGGACATAGCCCCAGTTGCGGTCGGGTTCCCAAAGGTGCTCTTTCATCACCAGCCCGATGCCGCCGTATTCGCCCAGCACCGTCGCGCGGTTGGTGTCGAGCAGCGTCATGCGCGGGTGCGGATAGTGGTGCGTGTCGAGGATGTCGCCCGTCAGGTAGTGGTTGCCGCCGCTGGCGGGATTGACCAGACGCGAAGGGTCGTAAGCCTTGGTCCATTCGGCGATTTCGGGAGCCTTGAACTGTCCCCACGCCTCGTTGAAGGGCACCCATACGCCGATCGAGGGAACCGAGTAGAGGCAGTCGATGATCTCTTTCCACTCCTTGCGGAAGTTGGCTTCCGACTCTGCCGAGCGGTGTTTCTCCGCGCCGTTGAAGTAGTTGTGCATCTGCCACTGGGGACCTTGGTCGCCGTTGGGCATATCCTGCCATACGATCATGCCCAGCTTGTCGCAATGGTAGTACCAGCGCGCCGGTTCGACCTTCACGTGCTTGCGGATCATATTGTAACCCAGCTCCTTGGTCTTTACGACGTCGAACGCCAGCGCTTCGTCCGACGGGGCGGTATAGAGTCCGTCGGGCCACCAGCCCTGATCCAGCGGACCGAACTGGAACAGCGGTTCGTTGTTCAGCTCCAGACGTACGATGTCGTTTTCGTCGCGGCCGATCGAGAATTTGCGCATCGCCGTGTAGCTCTGCACCTCGTCCACCTTCCTGCCGTTGCGCACCAGCGCCACTTCCATATCGTAGAGGAACGGCGATGCGGGACTCCACAACTTAGGCTCCGCCACGTTCAGCTCCACGGGCGCACCGCTGAGCGCACGGCCCTCGGCTACCTTCGTGCCGTTGTCGTAAAGACGCACTTCGATCACGTCGCCCGGCTGCGCGCCGCAGGCGGCCGTCTCCACGCGAAACAGTTTGCGGTCGAGGTCGGGCGTGGTTCGGATGTTCCTGATGTACTGCTGCGGCACGGCTTCGAGCCATACCGTCTGCCAGATGCCGCTCACGGGGGTGTACCAGATGCCTTCGGGACGGTTTACCTGCTTGCCGCGGGGCTGGCAGCCCGCGTCGGTGGGGTCCCATACGCGTACCTTCAGCTCGTTGTCGCCCTTCTTGAGCGCCGCCGTGATGTCGAATTCGAACGGCGTGAAGCCGCCGGTGTGCGTTCCCACGCAGACGCCGTTCACCCAAACGTCGGCTTTCCAGTCCACTGCGCCGAAGTGCAGCAGCACGCGTTTGCCGTTCCATTTCGGGGAGATCGTGAAGGTGCGGTTGTACCAGAGTTCGTTCCGGTCGCCCAGACGCTTGCCGACCCCTGAGAGGCTCGACTCCACGGCGAACGGCACCAGAATCTGCCCGTCGTATTTTTCGGGCGTCTCTCCCATCGGGAGAATCGCGTAATTCCAGAGCCCGTTGAGGTTCTGCCAGCCGTCCTGCACCTGCGTGCGCGTCATCTGCGGACGCGGGTATTCGGGCAGTACGTTCTGCGGGTCGAGTTTTTCGCCCCACTCGGTGCCGATGCGGTCGCCTGCGGGCTGCCACTGGGCCGCGCCTGCCAGAGTTGTCAGCAGGGCCGCGGCGGTCAGGAGAATGTTTTTCTTCATGTTTCGGTTATTATCAGGTTAATATATCGTTTCAAACAGTACAAATTTAAGTCATCTTGCCGGGAAAACAGTCCGCATCCATGCACAAAAAGTATGTTTGACACGCCCTGACGCTTGC
Organism: Alistipes finegoldii DSM 17242; assembly: GCF_000265365.1. NCBI lineage: Bacteria > Pseudomonadati > Bacteroidota > Bacteroidia > Bacteroidales > Rikenellaceae > Alistipes > Alistipes finegoldii. The sequence goes on along the minus strand of NC_018011.1, from coordinate 1,543,382 downwards.
GAAAACGTATTTTTCCGTACTTTCAGCCCCTGCGGCCGGATGTGCCGGCCGGGGATGCGGCATTTTTGGACAAACGATAAAAAGCCCTATCTTTGTAAACGTCTAACCGGAACCGAAGTGGAAGATTCGACATTGATAGCAAGGGTGAAAGCCGGCGACCGCGGCGCTTTCAACGAACTTTACGGCATCTACTGGGCGTCGCTCGTCAATTATGCCGGTCTGTTCGTCGGGGACGACGGGGCGGAGGATGTCGTACAGGACGTCTTCGTGCGCGTGTGGCTCCGCCGCGACAACCTGCGCGACGACGGCACGCTGCAGGGCTACCTGCTCCGCTCGGTCTACCACGCTTCGCTCAACGCCCTCAAGAAGGGCGCCAACGCCACGGCCTACCGGTCGTGGGTGGCGCAGCAGATCGAACAGAGCTGTTACGCCCATTACGATCCCGACGACAGCGAGGTGATCCGCAAACTCTACTCGCAGGAGATCGCCGGCCAAATCGATGCGGCGGTCGAGTCGTTGTCGCCCAAGTGCCGCGAGGTGTTCCGCATGAGCCATATCGAAGGACTTTCGAACCGTGAGATCAGCGAACGGCTGGGCATTACGCTTTCGACCGTCGAAAACCATATCTACAATGCCCTGAAGCAGCTCCGACAAAAATTAAGTCACTATAAGATGCTGATTCTCTTGACAATGTATATTCTTGGCAGATAATTTTTCATTTTTGCATAGGTGATTTGCCCCGGCGAGGTGTATTTAGGGTAGAAACCCAATATTCCGAACCGTGAAACAAGACGACACGACCGCCCGTTTCGACGAGCAACTGCTCGTTGCCTACTTCTCCGGCACCACGACTGCTGAGGAGGAGCAGGCGTTGCTGGCGTGGATTCGCAGCAGCGATGACAACCGCCGTACCTTTGCCGAGCTGCGCGCCGTCTGGCAGCGCGGCCGCATGCAGCGTCCCGATACGCAGCTGCAGGCCCGTTTCGTGCGTTCGCTCAACAGCCTCAACCGGCGGATCGACGCTCTCGGCGCCGACGCTCCGCTCCGCAGGAGCCGTCGTATTCCGCTGCGCCGCTTTGCAGCGGCGGCAATCGTCGCCGTGGCGCTCGCCGCGGCTTTCATGACCTACCGGGTCGCCACCGCACCTTTCGTCCATCGTTTCCACAACGCCGATACCGTGGCCATGCACGTGGCCATGCCCGACGGCACCGACGTCTGGCTCAGCCCCGGTACGACGCTCTCCTACGACGATACGTTCCGCATCGACGGCCGCAATGTCGAACTCGACGGCGAGGCCTATTTCGACGTCACGCACGATGCCGGACAACCCTTCGTCGTCACCGCGCCCGCATTCCGGGTCCGCGTGCTCGGCACGGTCTTCAACGTCCGCTCCTTCAGCGGCGAACCGGTCGCCGAAGCCACGCTGGCCGAAGGCTCCGTGGCCCTGCAGCACGCCGGCGGCCGCAACCTGATCTGCCTGCATCCCGGCCAGCAGGCCGTCTATGACGCCGAGGCCGAGCTGCTCGAAGTCAACGAAGTGCCCGTGGGCGACCTGCTGCTGATCCGTTACGGGGTCGTCACCCTCGACAATGCCACGCTGCCCGAAATCGTCGCGCGCATCGAACGGACCTACGGCGTAAGCCTGCGCATCGGGGCGCAGCAGATACCCGGCGAACGCTACAATTTCAGTTTCCAGAAGGACGCTTCGGTCGAAGACGTCGTGGAGCTGCTGCAGTTCGTGTCGGGCTGTCGTTTCGAAATAATTCAGCTGAATCGATAAATAGTAACCCAACCCCAAATCCGCTCAGCCTATGGAACAAGAGTCTTTTGCTATCCTTTAGTCCGAACCCGCCGTTCGGACCGGCCTTAAAACAAACTTCTTCCTTTATTCTAATCTGAAACATAATGAAAAAATCGATTACTTCACTCCTGAAAGGGTGGTGTGCGGCTCTGTTATGCGCCGGCCTGACGCTCCCGTCGTTCGCGGCGGCCGATGCCGACGCCGCTTTCGCCGCGCAGCGCCACGATCTGAAACTGTCGCTGCACAACGCTCCCCTGCGCGAGGTGGTGACGGCTTTCACCCAACAGACGGGCGTGGTCTTTTCCTATGAAACTTCGCTCGGCGAACGTACCCTTCCCCATGTGGACGTCGCGCTGAACGGCTCGACGCTCGACGAGATGCTGGCTTCGGTATTCGCCGGCACCGGCATTTCCTATAAGATCAAGGACAAGGTGGTTGCTCTGTCCGCGCCTCCGCAGTCCGATGCGCCGGCTGCGCGCAGCGCCGCGCAGCAGCGGAAGCAGACCGTCGCCGGCCGTGTGACCGACGAACAGGGCGAACCGCTGGCCGGCGTGAGCGTGCTGGTGAAAAACACCCTTACGGGCACCTCCACCGATGCCGATGGCCGCTACTCGCTCTCCGTTTCCGGAAGCAGCGCCGTGCTGGTCTTCATGTACTTGGGATTCCAGACCCTCGAAGAGGAGGTCGGCGCCCGGAGTACGCTCGACGTGACGCTGCGCGAGAACAAGCAGATCCTCGAAGAGGTGGTCGTCGTGGGCTACGGTTCGGTCAAGCGCCGCGACCTGATCGGCGCCGTGGATCAGGTGGACAGCAGGCAGTTCGCCGAACGCTCCAATCCGAGCGTCTCGCGTTCGCTGCAGGGCGCCATCCCCAACCTCAATATCTCGATGCGCGACGGCAAGCCTTCGCGCGCGGCGACCATCGACATTCGCGGTACCGGCTCGATCGGTTCGGGCGGCGGAGCGCTGGTGCTGATCGACGGTGTCGAGGGCGACCTCGAAACGGTCAATCCGCAGGACATCGCCAGCGTATCGGTGCTCAAGGACGCATCGTCGGCCGCCATTTACGGCGCCCGCGGCGCTTTCGGCGTGATTCTCGTGACTACCAAGTCGGCTTCCGAAGGCGAGGTGAACGTCACCTACAGCGGCAGTTTCTCAATCCACTCGCGCACCGTCAAGCCCAACCTCGTGACCGACGGTTACGAGTGGACGACGGGTTATATCAACGCATGGAACGGCTACTACAACGGTTCGAAGGAGCTCAATTCGACGATCAACAACATCGTGCCCTATTCCGATTCGTGGTACCGGGAACTCGCCCGCCGCAGTACGGATCCCTCGCTCGAAAGCGTGCGCATCAACGACAACGGCAAATACGAATATTTCGGCAATACCGACTGGACCAAAGCCTTCTACAAGGACGTGAACTATTCGCACGAGCACAACCTGAGCATTTCGGGCGGCGGCAAAAACGCCGATTATTACGTTTCGGGCCGCTTTTACGATCAGGACGGCATCTACCGCGTCGGCGACGAACGCTACAAGCAGTATAACGTGCGGGCCAAAGGCAGCGTGCGCATCCGCCCGTGGCTGCGTCTGAACAACAACATGGACTTCACGGTCGTGGACTACCACCAGCCGATGCTCTACTACAGCAACCAGCTCGTGCCGCGCATGGTCGAACACTCCGGCCAGCCCGTCAGCCTGATTACCAATCCCGACGGCACGTGGACCTATGCCGCCGTGCTGAACGGTTACGCCGGGTTCGCCGAAGGGACGAGCTACCAGCAGGAGGATAAATTCACGCTCAAGGACAAGCTCGGCGTCGAGATCGACCTCGTGAAAGACGTGCTCAAGGTCTCCGGCGACCTGTCTTACCTCTTTTCGCGCAACACGCGCGAACGCGTGACCAACATGTACACCGGCTATACCGGACCCGAATCGACCATCACGGTCAATGAAAGTCAGGGCAGCACGCTCCAGAACGTCCGTTACGACATGAACTATGTTTCGAGCAACATCTATGCGGAATACACCCCCAAACTGGGCGACGACCACTCGCTCAAACTTTTGGGCGGCTGGAATCTCGAAAAGAAGAAATACCGCACCCTGACCGTCAAGCGCGAGGGGCTGACCGTTCCTTCGAAGCCCAGTTTCGGGCTGATGGACGGCGTGACGAGCGACCCCACGGTCGGCGGTTACGACTGGAGCTACGTCGGAGCCTTCTTCCGCGCCAATTACGGCTACAAGGGGCGCTACCTCGCCGAGTTCAGCTGCCGCTACGACGGCTCGTCGAAATTCCCCCAGAATTCGAAGTGGGGCTTCTTCCCCTCGGCTTCGGTGGGCTGGCGGCTCTCCGAAGAGAAGTTCATGGGGTGGTCCGAGGGCTGGCTCGACAACTTCAAGATCCGCCTTTCCGCCGGTTCGATGGGCAACGGCAACATCGACCCCTACAAGTATATCGACTACATGACCCTCAAGTCCTCGACCGTGGTCATCGGCAATGCGCTGGGAACCTACACCGTCGCTCCGGGCGCCATTCCGCTCTCGCTCACGTGGGAGACCTCGACCACGTACGACGTCGGCGCCGATCTGGACCTCTTCAAGAACCGCCTGACGATGGGCTTCGACTGGTACCGCCGCTATACGACCGATATGTACACCGTCGGCGTGAGCCTGCCCGCCGTGTACGGCACGGCGGCCCCCAAGGGCAACAACGCCTCGCTGAAGACCAATGGCTGGGAGCTCTCCGTAGGCTGGCGCGACAGCTTCAGACTGGCCGGCAAGGAGTTCCGCTACGGCGTCAAGGCGATGGTCTGGGATTCGCGTACGTGGGTGACCAAATACATCAACCCCACGGGCAACCTCGACGACTATTACGAAGGCATGGAGCTGGGCGAAATCTGGGGTTACCGCGTCGAGGGCCTTTTCCGCGATCAGGACGACATCGACTCCCACGCCACGCAGTCCTTCCTGCAATCCTCCGACAAGGTGACGCGCCCCGGTCAGGTCAAGTTCGCCGACCTGAACGAGGACGGCAAGATCGATCAGGGCGCCAAGACGCTCTCCGACCACGGCGACCTGACCGTCATCGGCAACACCTCGGCCCGCTACCATTACGGCATCAACGTCAATCTGAACTGGAACGGCATCGGCATTTCGACCTTCTGGCAGGGCGTCGCCAAGAAGAACTGGTATCCACGCTACGATTCGGGTTACTTCTGGGGGCAGTACAACCGTCCGTTCGGCTACATGCTCAAGGCCCATACGGGCAGCAACGTCTACAGTGAGGAGCTGGACAACTGGGACACGGCCTACTGGCCCCGCTATTCGGCTTACCAGACCAACGAAAGCTCGGTGAACCGCGTGCTGACCACGCCCAACGACCGCTACATGCAGGACGTGTCGTACATCCGCCTGAAAAACCTGACCGTCGATTACACCTTCCCGGCCCATATCTGCCGCAAGATGCGGATCAAGGGGCTGAAGGTCTATGTTTCGGGCGAGAACCTCTGGACCTCCTCGCCGATGTTCAAATACTGCGACAACTACGACCCCGAAGTCATCAACGCGGGCGACTCCGACTTCCGTACGACCGAGGGCGACGGTTACAGCTATCCGATGCTGCGCACCGTGACGCTGGGTCTCAACCTCACGTTCTAATTCTCAAACCATGCAAACGATGAAAAAGCTGTTTCTGATTCTGTCGGTCGCCGCGGGGCTTGTCTCCTGCGAGGATTTCCTGACCGCCGGAGACCCCAATAAGATCAACGCTCCCTCCTATTTCCGCAACGAGAGCGATCTGGAGGCCTATGCCAACGGATTTCTGCAAACCATGATCCCGACCGCCATTTCCGTGGCCACGGGCGACGCCCGCGCCGACTACATGGCTTGGCGCGGCGAGTGGCAGTACCTCACCGACAACTTCGACGCCGACGACCAGTCGGGCTGGTCCACGGGCAGCTGGGAGGACCTGCGCAACATCAACTACTTCCTCGGCAACTTCCGCCGGGCTGCGGCCGGCGAGGCGATTCTCGACCATTACGAAGGCGTCGCACGCTTTTGGCGCGCCTATTTCTACATGAACAAGGTCAAGACCTTCGGGGCCGTGCCGTGGTATGACAGGGAGATCGACGCCAACGACCGCGAGGCGCTCTACAAGCCGCGCGATTCGCGGGAATACGTCATCCGCAAGGTGCTCGAAGACCTCGATTTCGCCTCGACGCACTGCATCACCAACGCCAAGCTCGAAGTCAATTCGGTGCGCATCACCCGCAACGTGGCGCTGGCCTTCAAGGCCCGCTGCTGTCTCTACGAAGGCACTTTCCGCAAATACCACGCGAACGATCCCTCGACCGGCAAGCCGTGGACGGCCGACGAGTCGGAGATGTACCTCCGGGCCTGCGCCGACGCCTGCGAAACGCTGATGGGCGAGGGCAAATATGCGCTGGTTTCCGATCCGGCCAAGGTCGCCACGCAATACCGGAGTCTGTTCACCAGCGAGAGCGTCGCCTCCGGCGAGGTCATCTGGGCGCGCGCCTACGACGCTTCGCTCAACGCCACGCATATCCTCAATACCTATTTCGTGAATATGCAGTACGGCAGTTACTCGCTCACGCGCCAGTTCGTCAATACCTACCTCAACCGGGACGGCAGCCGTTTCACCGACAAGGCGGGGTATGAGAAAACCCTCTTTGCCGACGAGTTCGAAAACCGCGACTACCGCCTGATGCAGAGCATCCGCTATCCGGGCTATACGCGCAGGAACAACAACGTCAATACGCCCTACGCCCCCGATTTCGGCTACTGCGTGACGGGCTACCAGCCCATCAAGTGGGTCATCGACGACACCTCGATGGACAGCAATACGGCTCCCTGCGCCACCAGCATCCCGATCCTGCGCTATGCCGAGGTGCTGCTCAACTACGCCGAGGCCAAGGCCGAACTGGGCGAATTCAGCGAGACGGTCTGGAACGCCACGATCAAACTCCTGCGCGAACGCGCCGGGGTGGACGGCGCGATGCCTTCGGCCTACGATCCCTACATGGCCGAATACTTTCTCAACACCACGACCGACATGGCCATCTTGGAGATCCGCCGCGAACGCGGCATCGAGCTGCTGCTCGAAAACTGCCGTTGGGACGACGACATGCGCTGGGGTATGGGGCGGCTGCTGGAACGCCCGTGGTATGGCGTCTATGTGGGCGAGCTGGGCAAGGTCTACGACATGGACGGCGACGGTTCGGGCGACGTCTGCTTCGTGCGCGAAAATCCCCCGGTGACGGAGCCGGGCGTGACCTACCGGGTGCTGGGCGGCGACTATGCGCTTACCGACGGCGACAGCGGCTATATCGAGTGCTACATCCGCATGAACCGCAAGTGGGACGATAAGAAGTACGTGCGGCCGATCCCGACCACGGCCCTCAACGACAATCCCGCGCTGGGCCAGAATCCGGGCTGGAAGAAATAAACGATTGCGAACCTGAAAAATGAAAATCATGAAACGAATATATCAGTTTTTGCTGCTGGCCGCCGGGTGCGCGGCGCTGACGACGGCGTGCAGCGACGACGATGACAGCTATCTGGTCCGCGAGACGGATTCGATCCGCTTCGCCAGCTGTCTGGCCTCGTCCAAGCAGATCACGCTCCGCTGCAACGGCAGCTGGCGAACCGTGATTCCCGAAGACGCCGGATGGCTTTCGACCTCTCCCTCCGAAGGCGTCGGCAGCGGCGCGTTCGAGTGGATCGCCGTTTCGGCCACGCACAACCGTTCTGCCGAGCGCACCGCGACCATCTACCTCGAAAGCGGAGGCAGGCAATATCCGATCACGGTCACGCAGGCCGACGGCGCCGTCGTTTACGGCGCGCCCTATGTCGAAGGCAACCTCATCGAGCAGGAGCCTTCGAAATCGCGGCTCTGCTTCACCTACGCCAATGCCTACGGCGACGAGACGATCGACGTGAGCTGCACCCTGAGCGGCGATTCGCAGGGCCTTTCGGTGGCCGGCGCCTCGGTGTCGCTTGTCAATGGCGGCGCTACGGTGGCGCTCGACATTGCGGGAACGCCGACCGTGCCGGGCTATGCGGCCTTCGCCGTGTCGGTGGACGGCGTGCAGATCGGTACGGCCCGCGCCAAGGTGTACGCCATGAGCGAAATGCCGATCGAGGGGCTTCCCGTGACGTGGGAGTTCTGTCCCGTCAAGGGCAGTACCGAGGACGTCAATGCCCTGAAAGCCCGGCAGCCCGACTGGGTAACCGCGTCGCACAGTCTGGTTTCGGAGGACGGCCGCGCCTACATCACGGTCGTCGAAGCCGATGCCAAGACGGCTTCGGCGGTCAACAGCTGGGGCTACAACGACGGGCACGCCTATCTCAAGGGGCTTTATACCGGCGATTACTGGCTGCAGAAGATTCCGGTGAAATACCTCGTCTCCGGCACGAAGATCAACTGTACGGGCAGCATCGGCGGTTCGGGTTCTTCGGCGGGGTTCTTCCTGATCGAGTACTCGGCCGACGGGCAGACTTGGCGGCAGGCCGGCGGCGCGAAGAGCGGAACCTTCAACAATACCGAGGTGACCTACCATGTCCGCGCCTACGACAGTCCGCTTTTCGAAGGCGAGAATACGGGCTATTTCTCGTACGACTTCCCCGTCGATCTTACGATCAATTCGGGTACGCTCTGGATACGCTACCGGGTTTCGGCCAACGTGCGCATCACGGCGAACAATACGATCACTACGGGCGGAGGCGGTTCGACGCGCCTGAAGGGCACCTTCTCGGTGTCGGTCGTCGATGAGAACATGAACTGATGAAAACAACGAACAGTATGAAAAAATACCTCACTCTGCTGTTGCTGGCCGTCGTTTCGGCCGCAGCGGGCGCCGGATGCTCTTCGGATGACAGGACGGTGCAGATCACGTCGCTCAAACTCAACGAGAAGGATCTGGAACTTACCGTCGGGCAGTCGTTCCAACTGGTCGCCGCGACCCGTCCCGCCGATGCCGGAGTCACGCTCAAGTGGAGCTCTTCCGACCAGACGGTCGCCACGGTCGATCAAACCGGACTGGTGACGCTCCGCGCCTTCGGCACGGCCGTCATTACGGCCCGCTACCGCAGCTACTCGGCCCGCTGTACGGTCGCCACGTTGCAGGAGCCGCCGCTCGATCCTTCGGCTGCGCTCGCGGCCCCGCTCTCCGATGAGCTTATCTACAGCAAAAACGTACTGCTGTACGCTCCCCGGCGCATCATGCAGGGCTTCGACCTGACCGAAAGCGGCAGCATCTATTATTCGCAGGTCGGCTCCGACGGCGCGACGCTCAACATCTGCCGCGCCGCGGGTCCGGGGCTGAACGCGCAGACCGACTACATGATCCTCAAATACTTCGGCCACGGCACGCAGATCGTCGCCGAGGAGGCTTCCGACGGCAAGACCTACATCTGGCTCAACAGCAACGCCTCGGTGGACAAAAGCGGCGAATACGGCGACAACTGGTCCGTGTCGCGGGTCGAATTCGTTCCGGGCGCGACCTCCGACGCCGGCTATGCGGGAGAGACCTTTTTCCTCAACAAGGACGGACAGTACGACCAGCAGGTCTCGATCGACTTCGGGGCGCGCCGCCTGCTCATCGGTTCGCGCAGGTCGGGCGTGCGCTACTTCTGGATTTTCGACCTCGATGAAGCATTGGCCCTGCCGCTCAAGAAGATGACGGCGACGGTGACGGTCGGTTCGGCGGGCAGCGAACCCGTGACCCGCGAGATCGAGGCCCGCGACCTGAACGACTGCCGCGTGCTGGGCGGTTTTTCGGTACCCGCCGGGTCGGACAAGGAGAACGACGTCTACTCCTATTCGCATCAGGGACACGAAGTGGCGGGCAACTACGTCTACTTCTACGAAGGCAACGCCGTCGAGACGGGCGCCGATTCGTTCGAATCGAAAGCCTATGTCACGGTCTTCAACTACAGCGGCAAGATCGTCGTGCCGCGTACCGAAGTGGCGGCCGTCGCCGACAAGGCGGGACTTGCCGCCGCGGGACTTACGACCACGGGCTATGCCGAGGGCGAGAGTCTGAAGGTGCGTGACGGCAAACTCTATCTGGGCGTGGCGTGCCGCGACGGATCGTCGGGCAACCGCCGGGCCAATATTCTTGTTTATGACTGCGTGCAGGGCGAATGACGCTCTGCGCCGTAAAACGACGAAGCCGGGGTTCGATCCCCGGCTTCGCTGTTTTCTATGGGCGAGTGTGGTTTTTTCCGTGCGAACGGCGGTTCAGTTTGCGCCTGCGTATGCGGTTTATCCTGTCCGGGAGGGCTGCACCCGCCTTTTCCTCCTGACTCCCGACGGCTTATATCGGCAGGTGCTCTTCGAGCGTGCGGCGCAGGTGGTCGCTGTCGAGGTGGGTGTAGATTTCGGTGGTGAGGATGCTCTCGTGTCCCAGCATCTCCTGCACCTGACGTATGCTTGCGCCCCCTTCGAGCAGGTGCGTGGCGAACGAGTGGCGGAAAGTATGGGGGCTGATGTGCTTGTCGATGCCCGCGCGCTCGACGGCCCGCTTGAGGATCGTGAAGACCATCACGCGCGTGAGCTGTCCGCCGCGGTTGTTGAGGAACACCGTCTCCTCGCCCGAACGTGCGCTGCGCCGCTCTTCGAGATACCGCTGTATCTTGTCCCGCGCCGTGTTGCTGATCGGCACCAGCCGCTGTTTGTTGCCTTTGCCGATGACGCGGATGTATCCTTCGCCGAAAAAGAGGTCCGAAAGCCGCAGCGAGGTCAGCTCGGAGACGCGCAGGCCGCACGAGTAGAGCACTTCGAGCATGGCGCTGTCGCGCAGCCCTTTGGTCGAGCGCATGTCGACCGTGGCGATGATGCTGTCGATCTCGTCGGTGGTGAGGATGTCGGGCAGCGGGCGTCCGAATTTGGGCGTATCGACGAACTCGGCGGGCGAAGTCTCGATCTGATCGTTTACCAGCAGGAAGTTGAAGAAACTGCGGATGCCGCACAGGCAGCGGGCCTGCGAGGTCTTTTCGCGTCCGCGGTCGTAGAGCCATGCCATGTAGCGCTCGATCATCGTTCCCTCGACCTTGCGGGGAGCGACGTCGTACTGGCGGAGGATGAAGTGCGCGAACTGGCGCAGGTCGCGCATGTACGATTCCACGGTGTTTTGCGAGAGACGTTTTTCGAGTTTGATATAGGTCCGGTAACGACGTCCCGTCTCTTCCCACTTTTTCGTATTTTCTGCCATCCTTTGCCTGCTATATTCCGAGATTATCGCTAACTTTGTCCGGGCTAAGATATATAAATTTTACATAATATGAACTATATAGCGTTGAATATTGCCTTTTCGGAGGATGAGCAGGCCGAAATACTCACCGCCGAGCTGGCCGACTATCCCTTCGAGAGCTTCGAAACCGAAGACGGGACGCTCAAAGCCTACATTCCGCAGGAGCGGCTGGCCGACTGCAAAGCCGGGGTCGATGCCCTGCTCGCCCGCTACGGCGTGCAGGGACGCTATATCGCCATCGAGACCCAGAACTGGAACGCCGTATGGGAGAGCAATTTCCCGGCCGTCGATGTCGAAGGCCGCCTGCTGATCCGTGCGCCGTTCCACGATCCCGCCCCCGAAGGGGTCATGGAGGTGGTCGTCATGCCCAAGATGTCGTTCGGGACCGGACACCACGCCACTACGTGGCTCGTTTCGCGCGCCGTGCTCGATCTGGGCGTCGCGGGTCGCCGGGGACTCGACATGGGCAGCGGCACGGGCGTGCTGTCGATCGTCGCCGCCAAATGCGGCGCGGAGCACGTCGATGCGGTCGATATCGACGACTGGGCAGACGCCAACTGCCGCGAGAACATCGCCGCCAACGGTGTCGCGGATCGCATTACGCCGATGCTGGGCGACGTGCGCCGCATCGCCGGACGGCATTACGGTTTCATTCTGGCCAACATCAACCGCAACATCCTCTTGGCCGACATGCCGGTCTATGCCGCCGCGCTCGACGCCGGAGGCGATCTGGTGATGAGCGGATTTCTGGAACCCGACGTTCCGGCGATCACGGCCTGCGCCGAAAAACTGGGACTCAGGCCCGTTGCTACGGCGGTGAAGGAGGGCTGGGTGACGGTACACGTACGCAAGGAGTAGGTTGAAGACGTACAAGGGGCGCGGGGTAGTTCTCCATACGCTCAAATACGGCGATTCATCGATGGTCGTCTACCTCCTGACCGACGCCGGCGGCCGCCGCAGTTACATGGTGCAGGGCGTGCGCAGCCGCAATGGACGCGGTTCGAAGCTGGCGCTGTTCCAGCCGATGTTTCCCGTCGAATTCGAGGGGCTGGAATCGCCGCGGCAGCAGATGCACCGCTTCAAGGAGGTGCGGGGCGGATTCGTCTTGCAGAGTCTGCCTTTCGACGTGCGCAAATCGACCATGGCGCTCTTCATGGCAGAGGTTTTGTACCGCCTCGTCAGGGAGTACGACGAACCCAACGAAGCGCTTTTCGACTTCGTGTGGAACTGCGTCGGGGCGCTCGACTCGATGGACGAGGGCGTGGCCAATTTCCATTTGTGGTTTCTCGCCAACCTGAGCCGGTTTCTGGGGTTTTGTCCCGGCAACGAATACGCCTCCGGCGACTGGTTCGATATCCGTGAGGGGCTTTATACGAAAACCCGGCCCGCGCACGTTAGCTATATGAACAGGGAGTGCGCCTGCATGTTGCGCGATTTTCTGGAGTGCGACGTGCGCTGTCTCTCGGAGATCGGTCTCAACCGCGGCCAGCGGGTCGAGTTTCTCAACGCCGTGCTGGTCTATTTCGGGTACCACCTCGACGCCATCAGCGCCGTGCAGTCGGTCCGGATTCTGCGGGAGGTTTTTTAGGAAAAGTGCAACAGAAAATAGAAGGAAAGTTATGAAAAGGATGTTTATGATCGCCGTCGCCTTGTTCGCGGCGTTTTCGCTTTCGGCGCAGGAGCCGGGTCGGTTCCGGCTCGTGCGGCCCGATTCGACCCGTACCGGCAGTTTCAGGCTTCCCGATTCGCTTCGGGTCGAGATGTCCGTTCCCGACTCGCTGGCCCACATGTCGCCGTGGAAAACCGACTTCCGGACCGCTGCGCCGATGAAGGTCAAGCCGGCCGTCTCGATGACTTCGGTGGTGGTGATTCAGAAGGAGAACCTGCCTTCGCGCGTGACCGTGATCGACAACAACTCGCTGCGCCTTGGGTCGCACTTCAACCTTTCGAACGGTCAGGCGTGGAACTGGAGTCCGTTCCCCGATGCGTTCCTCGACGCACGGACGCTCTCCTTCCCGATGCCCCGATAAGTGGGGTATGCAGATGCGCTTCGGATGCCTATCCAGCGCGGTTTTGCAGTGATTTGGTCGGGGTATCTGTCCGAATACGGGCGTAACGCGGCTGCCGGTGTTGTCGTCGGACGCTGCGATCCGTCGTAGGGGCGCATGATGTGGATGCACAACGTTCGGACCTATGCCCGAACCGTCGGGCTTGGGGGTGAAGGACGGCGTGTCGTGAAGAACAGCCTAAAGATATTTCATACTTCGGCGGGGGATTGCCCCGCCGTTGTCGTTTGTTGCGGTCGCGGCGTTCTCTTCGGCGATGCGCTAGACAATTTCGATGCTCGCACCGACCTCGATACCCGCGATGCCCGCGCTGGTCTCGATGCCCGCGCTGGTCTCGATGCCCGCGCTGGTCTCGATGCCCGCACTGGTCTCGATGCCCGCACTGGTCTCGATGCGCGAAACGACCTCGATGTCCGCGCCGTCTCTGGCGCCACCGCCTCGCGCGCATTTTCGTGCAGGTTCACGACCGTCTGCCCCACAAGCGTCCGCTCCTCTTTTTTCGGGTGTTCGCCTGCCCCCCCCCTCCGGGCCGGTGCGTGAGGTATTTGCGTCGCAAACGGCCCTTCTTGTTCGTTTTCAGTCCGGTCGCTGCCGCGTTCGGATGCCTTTCGGACCCGGTTTTGTTCTTTTTAGGTATTTTCGCGTATTGATCGGTTGCGCCGAATTTGCGACTTTTGCAGACCCAAACGATTCTGTTTATGAGATTGATTTTACCAGTTTTGCTGTCGTTCGGGCTGTTTTGCGCCTCCTATGCCCAACAGCCCGATACGCTCTGCACGGCTACGGTCGGGGAGCTTTCCGCAGAGGTCGCGGCGCTCAAGGCCAAAACGTCCGCATGGGACAAGGTGCTGGCCGCCCTGCCTGCGATTTCGGGATACCTCCAGACCGGCTACGAATGGAGCGATAACTCGTCCTCCTTCTTTATCAAGCGCGTGCGCCTGAGCCTGTCGGGCAACATCGCTCCCAAACTCGACTACCGCGTTCAGATCGAATTCGCGTCGCCGAAGATCGTGGACGCATATTTGTGTTACCGGCCGTTCGACGAGCTGAATCTCCAGCTGGGCGAATACAAACTGCCCTTTTCGATCGAGAATACCGAATACGTGCCGCTCAGGTACGAGTTTATCGAGTACCCGTTGTCGTTGTGCAAGCTGATGGGCTTCAACGATCTCTGCGGACTTTCGGCCACGGGGCGCGACATGGGAGCGCAGCTTTTCGGCGGATTTTTCCGCCGCGACGGATACAGCATCCTGAATTACAACATCGGCGTCTTCAACGGCGAGGGGCTGAACGTCAGGGACAAGAACAAGAGCAAGGACATCGTGGCACGCCTGACGCTGAAACCCGCCGCCGGATTGCAGCTGGCCGGGTCGTACTATTGGGGCGAATACGGCGCGGATTACCTCAAGCGCGTCCGTTACGGGGCCGGAGCCTGCTACGACCGCGGTCCGGTCGTCGTGCGCGGCGAATATATCTGCGGCACGACGGGCGACCTCGACAGCGAAGGCTGGTACGCCGTGGCCGGGTGGCGCGTGACGAAGACGCTGCTGCCTGCCGTGCGCTACGATACCTTCCTCGAAAACACCGCCCGCAGTTCGAGCCGCCAGACCAACTACACGGCGGCCCTTACGTGGCAGCCGGTGAAGTACCTGCGCTGCCAGCTGAACTATACCTACGAAGATTACGCTGCCCGCGACGTCTCCGGCCGCAATGTGGTTGCGCTGATGCTTTCCGGCATATTCTAATACTGAAAAACCGAACGCCTTATGAAAAAATGGATGGAACAATTCCGGGTCGAGGACTGGGTGGTAGTCTGGGTGAGCATACCCCTGCTGGCGCTTGCGGCGATCGTGCCCGCCGGACTTCCCAAGGTTCCCGCGACGCTGCTCGGCGGCGCCGCATGGAGCAATATCGCCTACCTCTTCGCCGTCGTGCTGGCGGTGCTTTACGTCGGGTGTCTTCTGTTGCGCCGCCCGCTCAGGGGCCTGCTGCCGTCGCTCGCGGTGGTTTTCGCCGTCTCCCTGCTGGCGCAGATCGTGGCCAAGATTCCCGCCGTCTCCTATTACGGCTTCGAGTCGGTTTTCTTCTCGGTGCTCTTCGGTCTGGTGATCCGCAACGTGTGGCGGGTCCCGGAGTGGATGAAACCCGCGATTCAGGGCGAATTCTACATCAAGATCGGCGTCGTATGTCTCGGTGCCACGATCCTTTTCAGCGACGTGATGAAGTCGGGCGTCTTCGGTCTGGCGCAGGCCTGTCTGGTGGTCGCCGTCGTGTGGTTCTTCGCCTATTGGGTGTCGCGCCGCATGAAGGTTGACGAGCGTACGGCGATGGTCCTTTCGAGCGGCGTCTCGATCTGCGGCGTTTCGGCGTGTATCACGGCGGCCCGCGTGGCGGGCGGCGACGACCGGAAACTCTCCTACATCGTTTCGCTGGTGCTGATCGTCGTGGTGCCGATGATCTACCTGATGCCGTGGCTCGCAAATACGATTCTGCCCCTGATTTTCGACGATCCCCATGTCGTGCAGGAGGTCGCCGGCGCATGGATCGGCGGTACGATCGACACTACGTCGGGCGTGGCGGCGTCGAGTACGATCGTCGGCGAGGTCGCCAACCAGCATGCCGTCATCATCAAGGCGGCGCAGAACGTGCTGATCGGCGTCGTGGCTTTCTTCATCGCCCTCTACCTCTCGACCCGCCGCGGCGAAAAGGGCGCTCAGGCTCCGTCGCTGGGCATCGTGTGGGAGAAGTTCCCGAAATTCATCATCGGCTTCGTCGCGGCCTCGCTGGTTTTCAGCATCCTGCAGAGCAACGGCCTGTTTACGGCCGATGCGAAGGGCAAACTCGCCGAACCGGGCGTCGCCAAGATGTTCTCGACGGTCTTTTTCTCGCTGGCCTTCGTCTGTGTGGGGCTTGACACCCGCCTGAAAGAGATCGTTTCGAAGGAAAACCGCAACGCTCTATGGGCGTTCCTTGTGGCGCAGACCTTCAATATCGTCGTTACGCTGGTCATCGCGCTCGTGCTGTTCGGCGTCCTGAAACCGATGCTGGCATAGCGCAGTCTTCATAATACCGTCAACGCCCCGGCTTCCTGTTGCCGGGGCGTTTTTGTCTCCATACATTCGGGCGAAACGTCTTTTGTGGCCCGTATGGCATATTTTTCAGCCTTTTTATCCGATCTGATAATTAGTTTTGTCGGACGATCCTGCGAAAGAGATGACTGCTGAAGCCGCCCGGCGCCGGAGAAGGTTCCGGGGGCCAAAATATGAACAACTAAAAAACTGTATGTATGGCAAAAGTAAAAGTAAAATTCCGGAATTCGACGGTAGAGGGTAAGGCGGGGGTAATCTATTACCAACTCTGCCATAAATGCCAATCCCGGCAGATAACTACCGGAATTCGTCTTTTCCCCGAACAATGGGACGCCCTGCGGGAGCGGGCGGTCGTTCCCTTTGCTGGGCTCGACGGCGAGATAGCTGTCGTCCAGCGGCAGATCGACGGCGATTTGTGCCTGTTTCGTGCGATTATCGGGGATTTCGAAGCCCGGCGGGTGGAGTACGGCCTTCCGGATGTTGTCGGACGGTTCCGGTCGTTCGGGCGGGTTACCGTTTTTGCCTTTATCGAAAAGCAGATCGCCTGCCTTCGGGCGGGCGGAAGATTGGGGACGGCGCGGAATTACCGGCGGACGCTGAACAGCTTCGCCGGATTTTTGAACGGAGCGGACATTCCGTTCTCACTGCTGGACGAACAACTGGTAAGCCGGTACGACGACTGGCTGCGGCGGAGACGGATTGTACGCAATACCGTCTCTTTTTATATGCGGGTGCTGCGTGCCGTTTTCAACAAGGCGGTCCGGGAGGGCATCGTGTCGCAAAGTTCTCCTTTCCGGAATGTATATACCGGCGTGGACCGTACCCGCAAGCGCGCCGTCGGCGAAGAGACCGTCATACGGCTCCGGCGGTTGAATCTGGAACACTCCCCCTCCTTGGCGCTGGCGCGGGATATTTTTATTTTCAGCTATTGCGCGCGGGGTATGGCGTTCGTCGATATCGCCTTCCTGCGCAAGCAGGACATCGCCGGAGGGGCGATATGCTATGTCCGCCGCAAAACGGGACAGCGCCTTACGATCCGTATCGAACCCTGCATGGGCGATATCATCGAACGCTATGCGCCGGTTACCCGCACGTCGGACTATGTTTTTCCTTTGCTGAATGCGGAGGACCCGGTCCGGGGATTCTCCCAGTACCAGACTGCTCTGGGATACTACAACCGCCGGCTCAAACGGCTGGCCGAACTGCTCGGACTGGAGATGCCGCTGTCGTCCTATACTTCGCGGCATACATGGGCGACCACGGCCCGGAATCACAACGTTCCGTTGTCGATCATCAGTGCGGGAATGGGACATGCTTCGGAGAAAACGACCCAGATCTATCTGGCTTCGCTCGAAAGCTCCGTCGTCGATCAGGCGAACCGGAGCATAATAGCTTCATTGTATGTGTAATATCTCTTGGTAAGAGATGTGTGTGGTCAGTAATGAATTGATATTAAGAAGAATGGCTTGCGGTTCATATCTTGTTTTTATAAATCGGCAAAAGATCTGCGTTGGAAATCTTCAGCGATTCACGGCCGATCGTACAATACCGGCATACGAAGGCCTAATTGTATCAGTATTTGGACTAAAAATAAAAAAGGCGTTGATAATCAATCCTTTTTTAACGCAGAAAAACTCACTGCATACGAAAATAAAGAACAAAAGATTTGTGCATATATTTTATTTTTAATACTTTTGCCCTCAACATTAAGGTCTCTTACCAAGAGACTGTACTGTGAAATGTGAAAGTGTTCTTATGGGAGGCGCGTAAGTGATTGAAAATCATTGCAATAAATGGTTTTCGATGTCCCCGTGGAATGCTTTTTTTACAACCATACCTCTCTTTCCGACCTTTTTTAGTCTAAGAAAAGCATGATGAACAGTCCGGATACAGCTGCCGAATGGTATGTTCTGCGAGTGACCTATCAGCGGGAACTTTCGACGAAGGAGTATCTTGACAAACTGAACATCGAGAATTTTGTGCCGGTACGGGTTGTGCGCCGCCGGAACTCCAAGGGACAGTTTTTCCGGGCTTGCGAAGTCGCCGTGCACAACTATATTTTCATCCGTTCGACACGTGAGGTCATCGACGAATTGAAAACCTATAAGCTACCTATGCTTCGTTATGTGATGCACCCGCAAAACGGTGAGAATCAGATTATGATCGTGCCCGAAGAGCAGATGCGGAATTTTATTGCCGTTGCGGGCAATGAAGACGAACAGGTGCTTTTCATGTCGCCCGAAGAGGTCGCCTTGTCGAAAGGGGACAAGGTGCGGATCACGGGCGGCGTATTCGAAGGGGTCGAGGGCCAGCTCATGCGGGTGAAGAATTCCCGCGGGAAACGGGTCGTGGTCAAGATCGACGGCATCACGGCGGTGGCTACCGCCTCCATTCCCTCGGCGCTGGTCGAAAAGATTTGATGGCCGGATTCGGTTTTCCTGAATTGCAGAGATTGATTTTTTGGAAGTTATGACGCCGGAATATTTGAAAGAAGCGCTGCCGTCCCTGCTGAATGCCGATTTTGCGGGGGCGACGAATGTCCGCCTGCTTTGGTTGGCGCGGGCGTACGCCGCATTGTGCGGTCTGGTGACGTTCGATTCGCCGGCCGGTGAGTTCGGAACCCGGAGAATCTGGCTGCAAAGGATCGATACGCTGTTCGGTGTGCTGCGGGAACGCTGCCGCCGCGAGTCGGATGCTGCGCTGCGCTGCCGGATGGTCCATGCCATGTATACGCTCGTTTGCGGGACCGTGTCCGGCGACGTCTCGAAAAAGAAAGAGGTCTGTTTCGCAATGGCCGACGAACTCGTCCGGGATTGTCTCGGCGGCAACGAAAAGCGCTCTTCTCTCCGACCGGACGAATCGGAATTGTTGATCCGGACAGGTGTTTGTCATTGTCTGATCGACTTGCTTTACCCCGGTCCGGACGCCGGCGACGAATATCTGCTGCTTCTGAAACGGCAGATTGCCGGCTGGATCGCCGAAATGAACCGGGACGGCAGCTGGAGCGGCGTGTCGCCGGATGTTGCGCTGGAGCGTATCGGCGTGATGAACCGCTATTCGTATGCGTTCCTCGACAAAACGAATGACCGTGCGGTAAATCGGTCGTTCGAATACTTCCGGAACTCTTTGCCGGTTCCCGAAGACGCCGGCAACTTCGACGAAAATTACCTCTATACTTTGGTCCGGCTGTACGATGCGGCGGTTCTGGGCAATGCGTATGATCCGGACCCTCACCTTGCATGGCGAATCGCCCGCTTCATGTACGATTACGGCCGGACTCCGTTCTGTTCAGACGACGATCGCTTCTGCTGCGTCTGCTGTGTGGTTTGTCATGTCGCCGAACGAATCGATATCTGGCAATCTGCTCCTACGGAGCGATATATTGCATAATGACAGTCTTGAATCTTTATCTTGTTTATACTCTCTGCATATTCCACATATTCTACCTGCTGTCTCGGAAAATAAATAATTGGTATGGCAACGCCTCTTTGCTACACAATCATTATTCCCTTCTTCATAGCTCTTCTGTTGGTCGGCTGGATACATCCCCGTCTGGTGAAGATCGCTCTGCTGAAAAATATCGTCGATAATCCGGATGCCCGCAAATTGCAGCGTACGCCGGTTCCTGTCCTCGGCGGAGTCGCCGTCTTTTTCGGAGTCGTGATTGCGATCGGATGTATGAGCTCCGTCGTTGATTGCTCCGGTCTGCCGGTCGTAATTATGGCCATGATGGCGATGCTCTATACGGGGACGATGGACGACATTCTGAGTCTTTCACCGGGTTTGCGATTCGTGATCGAGATCGTCGTCGTTTTATTGCTGATTTTCGTTGGCGGTTACTGTATAGACGATTTTCATGGATTGTGGAACATCGGCCGGTTTTCTTATTGGTATGCAGTGCCTTTGACGGTCGTTGCGGCGGTAGGTATTATCAATGCCATCAATTTGGTAGATGGCGTCAACGGTCTCTCGTCCGGCTATTGCATTATGGCTTGTCTGATCTTCGGCACGCTCTTCTTTCTTTCCGGCGAAGAGTCGATGACCATCTTGGCCGTGGTCTCGGTCGGCGCTCTTATTCCCTTTTTTCTGCATAACGTTTTCGGCAAAACGTCGAAAATGTTCATCGGTGACGGCGGAACGCTTGTCATGGGCGTTGTCATGTCGGTTTTTGTAATCGAGATCCTGCAGAACGGGTCGCGGGCCGCTGCGTATGTGGATCCGAACGTGGGACTGGTGCCTTTTACGCTGGCGGTATTATCGGTCCCCGTATTCGATACGCTGCGGGTGATGTCGACGCGCATATTGAAAGGGACCTCTCCGTTTCGTCCCGATAAGACACACCTGCATCATATGTTTATCGACCTCGGATGCTCCCATGTGGCGACGACACTGGCTATTCTGGGGGTGAATATGTTTGTCGTGTTGTGCTGGTGGGCGCTGGAAGCTTCGGGCTTTTCGATCGCCGTCCAGCTGTATGCGGTTATTGCCGTAAGCCTGCTGGTCACTTCCGGTCTCTACCATTTCATGCAGTGGCATATCTGCCGCGATACGCGATTCATGAGGGCGATGCGGCGGCTGGGCTACAAAACCCACATCAGCCGTACCGGGATTTTCTTCTGGTTGCAGCAGGTAATGGACAAGGTCTGAATTTCGCACGGCGGAATCTTCCGGCCGGGCGGTTGTCAGCATAATATTCTTTAAAGGATTATTCGGAAATAAAGCAATACGGTATAATATGAAAGGCATCATTTTGGCGGGTGGCAGCGGCAGCCGCCTGTATCCGATCACGAAGGGGGTCAGCAAGCAGCTGCTTCCGGTCTACGACAAGCCGATGGTCTATTACCCGCTCTCGGCGCTTCTTCTTGCGGGCATCCGCGAAATCCTCGTGATCTCGACTCCGGAGGACCTTCCGGGTTTCCGGCGTCTGCTGGGCGACGGCTCCGACTACGGCGTGCGTATCGACTACGCGGCACAGCCATCTCCGGACGGTCTTGCACAGGCTTTTCTGATCGGCGAGGATTTCCTCGGCGGCGATTCCGCGTGCCTCGTTCTTGGCGACAACATCTTCTACGGTTCCGGTTTCACGGGTCTTCTTCGCGAGGCCGTCCGTACGGCCGAGGAGGATGGCAAGGCCACGGTCTTCGGCTACCGTGTCGACGATCCGGGCCGCTACGGGGTCGCGGAGTTCGACGATAAGGGCAACTGCCTTTCGATCGAGGAGAAACCCGCCCATCCGAAGTCTAACTACGCAGTCGTGGGCCTGTACTTCTATCCGAACAAGGTCGTGGATGTGGCCAAGAGCATCAAGCCCTCGGCCCGCGGGGAGCTTGAGATCACGAGCGTGAACCAGTGTTTCCTGCAAAGCGGCGAGCTGAAGGTGCAGACGCTCCAGCGCGGCTTCGCATGGCTGGATACGGGCACGCACGACTCCTTGGCCGAAGCCTCGATCTTCGTGGAGGTCATCGAGAAGCGTCAGGGACTTAAGATCGCCTGTCTGGAAGGCATCGCCTACCGCAACGGGTGGATCACGGCGGACAAACTGCGCGCACTTGCCGAGCCGATGCTCAGGAACCAGTACGGACAATACCTTTTGAAACTCCTCGACGAACCGGAAGCATAAACGATGACAACGATTGATCAGAGAGAAAATAGCCATGTATTCTCGATCATGAAAGGATTGGGGATTATTTTTGTTGTTGCAGGGCATACAGCGTATTCTCCGGTTCATAACTTTGTATACCTGTTTCATTTGGCTGTTTTCTATTTCGTAGCCGGATATTTCTTCAAGGATAAATATATAGACGATAAACTTTTATTCGTTTGGAAAAAAATTAAAAGTTTGTGGTTTCCGCTGGTCGGATACGGAATCGTTTTCATGCTGTTGCACAATCTCTTTTTCAGAGCTCATTTTTATAATCCTCTGACCAGTCATTTGTATACGCGACAGGACTATTTCGATTGTCTTAAATATTTTTGTTCTTGCGTTACTCCGGAACAATTGTTAGGGGCATTGTGGTTTCTGAGAAGTCTTTTCATCGTTTCCTTCTTGTTCATGATCGGAGTCTGGATTTCCAAACGGCTGTCAGACCGATATTCCGATATAATTTTAGGGGGGGGGATTTTGTTCGCAGTGGTCCTTTGTTCTGTTTTTGATGCTGAGATACAGCAGATTGATATTCTGATTATACGACGGATTTTATCTAACGAGTGTTATTTGACCGCTATTTTATATATGGGGCGAATGTTTCGGAAATACCAGCGATATATGCCTGTTAATATATGGAGCATCGGGGTTTTACTGATGTTACTGCTCTTCTTGCAATATAAAAATGTAACGGTGGCAATCGCCAGTTCAATTTTCCCGCCGCTCCCTGTTTTCTATTTTGCATCGGCCGTCGGTTGTCTGTTTACTTATACTTTGGCTGTATACATACATAATCTACCGACTCTGTCGCGTATTATGATCTATGCCGGAAATGCGTCTTTAGCTATCATGGCTCTGCATTTTCTTGCATTCAAAGTTGTCAGCCTGCTCCAGATTCTGATATATGGTTATGGCATTGATTATTTGTCCGCATTCCCTGTTATCCCGGACCGGATAAATATCTGGTGGGTTCCATACGTAGTTTGTGGTGTCGCTTTGCCGCTGTTATATACAAGTGTTAAACAAATACTTGTTCTTCAATCCGGTCGATTATACGGTCAACTGATCTTAAAATTTAAACTATGAAAGTCGTTCCTACCGCCATAGAGGGCGTTGTTATCCTAGAGCCGGAGGTTTTCGGCGACGCGCGGGGCTACTTCTTCGAGAGCTACTCGCAGCGCCGCTTCGACGCAGAGGTCCGTCCCGTGCGGTTCGTGCAGGACAACGAATCGCACTCACGCTACGGCGTGCTGCGGGGCCTCCATTTCCAGAAGGGGCGGTACTCCCAGTCGAAACTCGTCCGCGTGGTCCGGGGCCGCGTGCTCGACGTCGCGGTGGATATCCGCCGCGGCTCCCCCACGTTCGGCCGCCACGTGGCGGTGGAGCTGACGGAAGACAACAAGCGTCAGTTCTTCATTCCGCGGGGCTTCGCGCACGGCTTCGCCGTTCTGAGCGACGAAGCGACGTTCCAATACAAGTGCGACAACCCCTACTCCCCCGAATCGGAGGGCGCCATTGCATGGAACGACCCTTCGCTGGGCATCGACTGGCGTCTGGCCCCCGAAGATGTAATCCTCTCGCCCAAGGACAGCGCCCATCCGCTGCTGTCGGAGGCCGGGGAGCTGTTCGACTATAATACGAACTATTATAGTTTATGACGACTTTATTTTTTGTATTTCTGTTCCTAGTGTTATTCAAACAAATAATACTAGTCTCCTCGATATTTCCGATGGCTTTTTATTACAGGTTCAAAAGGAACCGACAATTTCAGTCGTCAGAATCCGTCTCCCCCCCCCTCGTTAGGCAACAAAAAGGAGGCATTACAGGTCGAATCAAACTTCTATGCAGTGGATATTTCCGTTATAACTTGTTCCAAATCGCTTATATTCCGTCACATATAATCCGGGATTTTCTTTATAAGAAAGTTTGTCTGGTCGAAATCGGTCCTAAAGCTGTTATTTATTTTGGAGCGGAGATAAGAGAGCCTTATAAACTGAAAATCGGAGAGGGGAGCATTATTGGGGATCGGGCGGTTTTAGATGCGCGAAATGGAATATCGATAGGTGCGAATGTCAATCTCTCTACAGAAGTACATATTTGGACAGAGCAGCATGACCATAGAGATCCGGATTTCAAATGCAATTCAGATGACAGTTTTCGCGTCGTCATAGAGGATCGGGCATGGCTCGGTCCGAGAACGACGATATTGCACGGGGTTACAATTGGTGAAGGCGCCGTCGTCGCAGCCGGCGCCGTAGTGACAAAAGATGTTGCTCCCTACACGATCGTCGGTGGGGTTCCCGCAAAAAAG
Source organism: Alistipes finegoldii DSM 17242 (assembly GCF_000265365.1). Taxonomy (NCBI): domain Bacteria; kingdom Pseudomonadati; phylum Bacteroidota; class Bacteroidia; order Bacteroidales; family Rikenellaceae; genus Alistipes; species Alistipes finegoldii. Next base: position 1,519,194 of record NC_018011.1, on the reverse strand, counting down.
ATAGGCGAACGTACACACGATCTACGATACGAATTTTCCGGAGATTATATTCCTTTTTATTAAACTTATGAATATCCTGATTACGGGAGCGAACGGACAACTTGGGCGCTCCCTGCGGCGTCTGGGCGGCGTTTCGCCCCACAACTACCTTTTTACGGACGTCGCGGAACTAGACATCACCGATGCGGCTGCCGTCCTGCGAACGGTCGAGGAGCGGCGCATCGACGTTATCGTGAACTGCGCGGCCTACACCGACGTGGAGCGGGCCGAGGAGGACGAACCGACGGCGGAGCTGCTGAACCACAAGGCCGCGGGCAATCTGGCAGCTGCGGCTAAGGCGACGGGCGCGACGCTGTTCCACGTCTCGACGGACTACGTCTTCGACGGCACGGCCCATACGCCCTATACGGAGGATGGTACGCCCTCGCCGCTGGGGGCGTACGGGCGCACGAAACTTGCGGGCGAACGCGCCGTCATGGCGTCCGGGTGCCGGTATCTGATCTTCCGCACGGCGTGGCTCTACTCGGAATACGGCAACAACTTCCTGAAGACGATGCTGCGTCTGACCTCGGAGCGGGATACGCTGCAGGTGGTCTTCGACCAGATCGGCACTCCGACCTACGCCGGGGACTTGGCGCTTGCGATCTTCTCGATCATCGAGTCGGAACGCTACGCGGGCAACGAGGGCGTGTACCACTTCACCGACGAGGGCGTCTGCTCGTGGTACGACTTCGCGACGGAGATCGCCGCGGCCGCGGGTCACGACTCATGCCACATCATCCCCTGCCACACGTCGGAATTCCCGACCAAGGCCGCACGCCCGGCCTACTCGGTGCTGGACAAAACCAAAATCAAGACCACCTTCCAGATGGACATCCCCCACTGGAGGGAGTCCATGATCTACTGTCTGAAACAAATTGAAAAATAAATCATTATGATACCTAAAATCATCCATTTCGTATGGTTGGGAGGAGGGAAATACCCCCCCCGGTTCAGGATTGCATAGACTCTTGGAAGAGGATCTTGCCGGATTATACCATAAAGCGTTGGGATGAAACGAATTTCGATATAGATTCTGTTCCGTGGGTAAAGGAGGCTATTCAAATGAGGAAATGGTCTTTAGCCTCAGATTATATCAGACATTTTGCCCTTTATACGGAAGGTGGTATTTATATGGATACTGATGTCAAAGTATTCAGACCTTTTGATGAGTTTTTATCTTGGGACTTTTTTTCTTCTGTTGAATATCATCCGACCTATTTTTTATCACAAGGTATTCATCAAATAGACGATGCCGGAGTCGTCCGACGGGATGGGGATATTGTCGCAGGACTGGGATTGTTGGCAGCTTTGATAGCCTCCAAGAAAGCTAATCCCTTTATTAAGGAATGTTTGGATTATTATGGCTCCCGGCATTTTATTCAAGAGGACGGGTCCTTATATGTAGATGTCATAAATCCGGGCATTATGGCGATGTTGGCAACGAAGTATGGATTCCGCTATAAAGACGAGGATCAGCTCCTTGACGGAAATATGATGGTGTATAGCTCAAGCATATTCGCAGGCGATCCTGCGACGAGAAGCAAGGAGTCCTATTCCATGCATTATTGTGACGGGTCTTGGCGGGAAAAAACTCTGAAAACCCGAATGAAAGATTATATAAAAAGGATTTTATATAAGAAAAGAAAATAATTCATTAATATTGAATATATGCAACGCACTATCCTCATCACGGGCGGCGCGGGCTTCATCGGCTCGCATGTGGTCCGTCTTTTCGTGACCAAATACCCCGATTACCGGATCGTCAACCTCGACAAGCTGACCTATGCGGGCAACCTTGCCAACCTGCGGGACATCGAGGAGCGGCCGAACTACACTTTCGTCAGGGGCGACATCTGCGACTTCGAGGCGATGCGTGAACTGTTCCGGCAGTACGGCATCGACGGGGTGATCCACCTCGCAGCCGAGAGCCACGTGGACCGCTCGATCAGGGATCCGTTCACCTTCGCGCGTACGAACGTCATGGGCACGCTGTCGCTGCTCGAAGCTGCGCGGGAGCATTGGAACGGCAATTGGGCGGGCAAGCTGTTCTACCACATCTCGACCGACGAAGTGTACGGTGCGCTGGAGCTGACCCGCCCCGCGGGGGACCCTGCGGGCTGCGAGAGCGGCGGCGGTCCTTTCGGGGAGGAGTTCTTCACCGAGGAGACGAAGTACGACCCGCACAGCCCCTACTCGGCGTCGAAAGCTTCGTCGGACCACTTCGTGCGGGCCTACCACGACACGTACGGCATGCCGACGCTGGTTACCAACTGCTCGAACAACTACGGTCCTTACCAGTTCCCTGAGAAGCTGATTCCGCTGTTCATCAACAACATCCGCCGCGGAAGGCCGCTTCCGGTGTACGGCCGCGGGGAGAACGTCCGCGACTGGCTCTACGTCGAGGACCACGCGCGTGCCATCGACGTGATCTTCCACAAGGGCAAGGTCGCCGACACGTACAACATCGGGGGTTTCAACGAATGGAAGAACATCGACCTGATACGGGTGATCGTCAAAACCGTGGACCGGTTGCTGGGCAATCCCGAAGGCGCTTCGGAAAAGCTGATCACGTATGTCGCCGACCGCGCGGGTCACGACCTGAGATACGCCATCGACTCGCGCAAACTCAAAGACGAGCTGGGCTGGCAGCCCAGCCTGCAGTTCGAGGAGGGGATCGAAAAGACGGTCCGCTGGTACCTCCAGAACCAAAAATGGATGGACCAGATCACCTCCGGGGAGTATGAAAAATACTACCAAAGCATGTACAAAAATTAGACAGTAATTATTCGGTGCAGAACTGAATACATCTGCTTGATTTATTAGGTGCAAGTGGGCAAGAGATGAGAATACGAAAATGTCTAATCGTTCAGTAAATAACTGGTACTGGCTATATAGTGTTTGTGAAAATTGAAAAACAATTTGGCAACCTCGACTGAACGAAAAAGTTTAGTTAAAAATACCGCAACATTGTATGTGAGAATGTTGTTCTCCATGATTGTGGGGTTTTTTACTTCTCGTATTTTACTAAATCAATTGGGGATTATCGATTTTGGAGTATATAATGTTGTAGGAAGTATTATTGTTATCTTTACTTTCTTGAACTCTACGTTGTTGATTGGCACCCAAAGATTCATTAATTTTGAATTAGGACGGGGAAATCATGAGAATCTAAATAAAGTATTTTCGGCTTCTGTTGTAATATATGTGATATTCGCAATTCTCATCTTTATCGTTGCAGAAACATTGGGGTTGTGGTTTTTGAATACGCATATGAATATACCTCAGGACAGAATGACAGCGGCCAACTATGTATATCAGTTTACTATATTTTCGACTATACTTTCTTTGAATCAAATTCCATATACTGCTAGTATTATTGCACATGAGCATATGAAGCAGTATGCAACAATTGGAATCATTAGTACCATTCTACATTTTATAGCGGTCTGTTTGTTATTTTTCTTTAAAACAGATAAATTGATATTATATGGATTGATGGTGTTTTTAATGGTGTTGATTACCAGTTTGCTTTATAAGATATATTGTAATAGAAAGTTTAAAGAAACAAGGTTCAAGTTTTGCACTGAGAAATATTGGTATCGCCAAATGCTGTCTTTTTCCGGCTGGAATTTGTTTAGTAGCATCTCAATGACATTAAATGGTCAAATAGTTGGCATTATCCTTAATATATTTTTCGGGCCTGTTTTAAATGCCGCGCGAGGGTTGACGGAGCAAGTCAGCGGAACGGTTCGCGGATTTGTAAGTAATTTCCAAGTTGCGGTGAATCCTCGAATAATACAGTCCTATGCTTCAGGAGATCTAGGTAATTTTTTCTCCTTGATTTTCAAAAGTGCAAAGTTTTCGTTCTTTTTGCTGCTAATCATTATGTTGCCAGTATGTATAAGAATTGAAAGTTTACTTGTAATTTGGCTAAAAACTGTTCCTGAATATACTGCTGATTTTTGTCGGATTGCATTATTGGCTTCGACAATCAATACTTTTTCTCTTCCTTTGGCGACGGCAGCAAATGCAAATGGAAATATAAAAAAGTTTCAACTTTATACGGGGATTTTTGAGATAATGAATATCCCTTTATCATATTTCTTCTTAAGAATTGGATTTCAGCCGATCGTAGTCTATTTTATATCGCTTATAATCATAGTAATAACCCTGTATGTTAGATTGGTGGTACTTAAAAATCTGGTAAATCTGGATGTCAGTTATTTCGTAAGATCTGTTGTTTTTAGATCGTTGATCACTGGAGTTATAGCTTGGGGATTATCTTGTGTTATTGCAAATTATTTAGATTCCGATAACTTTTTTTTAATACTGTCATATTTGATATTGTCGATCATATGTACTGGTTTGACAATCTATATCATGGGATTGGATATTGGGGAACGGCAGTATGTTGTAAATGCGGTACGTAAATTTATAAAAAAATGAAAACCTCTGTTGTGATTTCATCTTATAATGGGGAGAAATTTATATATGATCAATTAGAATCAATAAGAGTTCAAACAGTTCCTGTTGATGAAGTTATTATTATAGATGACTGCTCTACAGATAATACAAGAGCTATTTGTCAAGATTTTATCAACAGACATTCACTTGCTAATTGGTTGTTGCTGGGAAATGAGGAAAATCAAGGGTTTATAGTAAATTTCCAAAATGGATTCAAACAAGCTAGTGGCGATCTTATTTTGATTGCTGATCAGGATGATATATGGTATGATAATAAGGTGGAAAGAATTATTGCTATTTATCAAAGCAACCCTCAAATAAAATTGCTTTCTACGGCATATTTATCATTTAACAATAATGGAGTAATTTACGAACATGCGAAGGTTCCCAATAGGAAGATAAATTCTCTTAAATTAATTACCATCCCGGAGTTCTGTCAGTTTCATTATTATATGGGGATGACTATAGCCTTTAAGAAGGAGTTAATTTATGGACATTATGAAGAATGTTGTCGATTTATACCATATGATATTGCGATTAGTTTGATTGCAACAATGCAGAATGGACTATTTTTTCTTGACGAAGTGTTGGTGAAAAGAAGAGAGCATCAAAGTGCGACAGTTAGGATTGCAGAAGAGTGGAGTAAACAGGAGTTTGGAGGAGATTTATATATCTATTATGCATATCGAAGATTTTTGAATCTCAAAGGATTCTTGGAATTTTGTTCCGAATATTATCCAGAAAAGGGAGACATAATTTTTGATCTGAAACGCTACTATAATGCAGGGAAATTACGCTATGAATATTTGAAGAATAATAAAATTAAGGACTGGTTTAAAACGGCTGGGTGTGTAAAATATATCGGGATGCGTACGTATATCCTTGATGGATTGCATATTTTTAAGTCGGGATATAAAACTTTGAAATCTAAGGTATGAATATAATATTATCTAACAGCTCAGTGAATAATGGCAATCGAGGGTGTGTTGCACTGAGTTTGTCTATTATGTACCTTATAGATAAATTATTAAATAAGAGTAATATCCCACATGTATTCTATCTTCCGGATAGTGGATTTAGGTTGACTGAAAATCATACCTTTCATTGTGGTGGTGTCGAACTTAAGTATAAAAGTTGTCAAAATATTTCTTTTTATAATAAAAGAAATGCTTTGGAAAACATGATCCGTCCTCGTCAATATTTTTCCAGCCGTAAAATATATAAGGACGCTGATTTTATTTTGGATATAGGACAGGGGGATAGTTTTGCGGATATTTATGGAGAAAAGCGGTTTAAGTGGATTTATTCAGAATACAAACTGGCAAAAAAGTTTAATATCCCGCTTTGTATTTTACCACAAACGATTGGCCCATTTAACGATGCGGGTCTTCGTAAAAAGGCAATGGGCGCCGTTCGAAGTGCAAAATGTGTGATGGTGCGTGATAAACAGAGTGCTGATTATGTCAAAAGTTTATTGCCGAATCTGGATGTTACCGAGATAATTGATGTTGCTTTTTTCATGCCATATGAAAAAAAAGAATTTAATAAAGAGTATATCCATGTCGGTTTGAATATCTCTGCGTTGCTTTGGAATGGTGGTTATACGATGGACAATCAGTTCGGTTTGAAATCGAATTATCAATGTTTGATAAGAGGAATTGTTGAATATTTTCTGTCAAAGAAGGATGTAAAACTGCATTTGATTCCTCATGTAGTGGGTGGAGAGCGTGGACTTGAAAATGATTACGCTGTTGCCTATGATATTTACGAGGAATATTGTAATGAAAATTTGATTTTAGCCCCACTCTTTTTTGATCCTATTGTTGCTAAGAATTATATCGCAGGAATGGACTTTTTTATGGGGGCTCGCATGCATTCTGCTATTGCTGCTTTTTCATCAGAAGTGGCGGTATATCCAATGGCATATAGTCGTAAATTCAATGGCCTGTTTTTGGAAACATTAGATTATCCTATTATGGGAGATATGAAAGTGAAAGATGAACGGGATATATTGCTAGATATAAAAAAAGCCTATTTTCAACGGGCAGAATTGAAAAATATGATAAGGAATAGAATGGCGACGGTCGTTGCTGAACGGTACAATTTGTTAATGGAAAATCTGATGACGTTTTTTAAGATATGAAAAAAATAATCATTCAATTTGTTGATTCTGCAAAACTTTTATATTGTTTTTTTGCTGACTTTCATTTTTATATAAAGCATTCTCTAATTAATCCGGTCATTACGCAAGATAAGTCGAATGCGCAGATTATGCTTGTTATGCATGCGTTAGAGAAGGGAATGTCTTTCCCTTCGGCAAGAATTTTTGGTGGGGAGAAGGCTGTTAGATTAATAAGGCTACTTGATAAACATATTGAACAATACGGTCTTAATAAAGTTTGTATTGTAGCAATTAATATTCTTGCTGAGTATCTTAAGAGTCCATATGCCACTCGTGATGAAGAGAGCCGTAATCGTATTTGTGATTTTTTAGAAAAAAATAAGAAATCGATGTCTTCTTCCCGAATAGGTGGTACTAAAAAGGTATCTGAACCTTCTTGTTTCGATAAAAAGATAATAGAAGAGTTCTATGCAAGTCGCGTTAGTGTCCGGGAATATTCTGATGATCCTGTAACCGATGATGAAATCAGGGAGGCTTGCCGTATAGCTTCTTATACTCCATCTGCCTGTAACAGGCAGGCTTCTCGTATTCATGTTTTTAGAGATAAAAATGTGATAAGAAAATTGTTGGATAATCAGTTAGGGACACAAGGATGGTGTGATAATGCATCGGTTCTCATTTGTGTAACGGTTAATTGCAATTATTTTGGAGGAAATTATGAGAGGTATCAGGCGTTGATTGACGGCGGTTTATATGCGATGAATTTTGTTATGGGGTTGCATTTGAATCATATTGCGTCTTGTTTTAAAATGTTTATCCGGGGACCCCTCGCAGAGAGAAGGAATTTAAAAAGATTGCTAAGATTCCCCAATGTGAGATGCCTGTTGTTTTGATATTAGGCGGACATTATAAATCGGGAATAGTTACTTCTCCAAAATCGGAGCGATTTACATTTGATGAATTGGCTTGTGTTGATAATTGCTAAAAAGTTATTCTTCGTAGGTATTTGTGGATATTTCCCAAATTCTTTTGGGGTAAGAAGTGCAGGAATAATACTCTTGTTGACAGACTCTTTTGTCTAAGAGATGATAAAAACATCATCCAAAATCCATGTGGTGAATATTGTAGAATCGTATGAAATATCTCATTTATATATTGCTTCTAGATTTTATAGGAGCTTTGGAATTCTTAGGTAGTATACCTCTTCTACAGGGATGTCATTATTTGTTTCTGATATTAGGATTAGGGGCATTTATCTATTATCTTGTCTTTAAACGAATTTCTACTGTTGCGATATTTGCCGGATTGTATTGTTTCGTTTTTCCTATATATGCAGCATTTCAAAGCCAAGAGATATTCGGGCAGTCATTTTTTATGGGGTTTGCCTCGTTGCGTTATCTATGGTTCATTTTGTTGGGTTTCTTTTTGTATAATATAAAATATGACTATAGTTTATTACTTCGGCAAATTAATAAAGTCAATTTAATTATTGCAGTTGTTTCTATTATTGCTTTTTTTGTTTTCGGAGTGAACCATTTAACTGTTCAGGAGTATTTGGTGACTACCAATATTGTGGAGACAGTGGCATTGGAAGATCTGGTAAAAGGTCTTAAACTTACCGTGTGTTCCAGTTTGATGATTATTTCATATGTTTTCTATTTGATCCGTTTTGTAAAAAAGCCTGCTCAAAAGGAGAATTATCTTCCATTCTTTGTTTTAATGGTTTACTTGTTGTTTGTAAATAAAGGACGGCAACCTGTTGCATTGTTGGCTATTATATATGCGATTTATTACGTTAGGATGAAAGGAATCTCGTTAAAACGCTTGGCGCTTGGCGTTTTACCTTTGATTGGAGCTCTTGTTCTCCTTTCGTTTAATGATAAACTTGTCGATTCTTTGATTGAAGCTACTAAGTGGGAAAAAAGTAGCGATTCCTCTACTCTTGCACGAGTGAATTCTGTTGAGTCCGTTATGCCGTATATTCAGCAAAATCTGATTCTTGGCTTTGGTAATTTGTCTGTGCATTTTCGAGATGAGGGATTTCATACGTTTTTTGGCGGGGCATTCTATCTGGCAGATATAGGAATATGGGGAACTTTAGCGCGTGGGGGACTTGTCCTTGTCCTGATATATTTGGGACTATATTACAATTTATATAAGAAGACTTCTCTTGTTCAGGATAATGACATTCGAAGTTATATGAGATATATGCTCCTGTCTTTTCTGATTTTGTTGGTATTCTTGAATAATGATACTTTGTATGCAGAAGGTTGCCTGCGAGTTGCATTAGTTTTTTATCCATTATTCGGGCGATCTGATCCCAATGTGTTTATTAAGAACAAGTTTCTGTAAATGGACGTATCCGTTATCATAGTTAACTACAATACGCTGGGATTGACTTCGGACTGCATTGAAAGCATTATTGCGCAAACCTCGACTGTCGAATACGAGATCATATTGGTGGACAATGCATCGACGGATGGCAGCAAAGAGGTTTTTGCGCAGGATAAGCGCATAAAGTATATTTACAGCGACCGAAATCTGGGGTTCGGCAGGGCGAATAACCTCGGAATCCGGGAAGCTAAAGGGCGATATTTGTTTTTCTTGAATTCGGATACTATTTTGCTTAATAACGCAGTGAAGCTGTTCTTCGATTTCTGCGAAAAGAATCCGGATCGGAAAATCGGCGCTGTAGGAGCTGTTTTGAAAGACCAAAATCAAAAAAACATACATTCATATGGTCGGTTTATAACGCCGAGGGGTGAGATCGCAGAAGTGTTGGGTAAGTATTTACGGTTTCTGAAAAAACGCAACCATCTCTGTCCGGCATCGGTACAACAGCCTACCCCCGTTGATTATATCACCGGAGCGGATTTGTTCGTTCCCCGAATGGTTTGTGACGAATTGGGGACTTTTGATCCTGTATTCTTCATGTATTGCGAGGAGGTAGACTGGCAATTTCGGATGTCGAAAGCCGGATATGAAAGGCTTCTCATAAACGGGCCAGAGATAATACATCTCGAAGGCGGAAGTGATCCGTCGAATACAAAGTTGTGGTCTTTCAATCGCATTGAGAATATTTTCCGCAGTAAGTTGCTATACATCCGGAAGCATTATAATTATTTCGTTTTCTGGTCTTATAGATTATGCAATGCCGTGTTATGGCTTCCGATCCTGTTAATGCGAAAAGATACCCCGGATCAGCAGAAGAGATTATTGAGAGTTTTATTGTTTACTAATAGGTAGTGTCGGTATGGAAAACTATAAAAGGGCGGATTATAATTCCAGACTCAGTCGGTATATAAAAATATTCTGTTTTAGATTTTGCGGGATTTTTCCCATGACCGGCTTTTTTCGTGCGAAGATATATAAGCTTTTAGGCGTTTCTATTGAAAAAGGTGTAGTTCGGATCGGTCGGGTTTCTATTGATACGATTCATCCAGAAGATATTTTTATCGGTAAGGGGACGACAATTACGGATGGATGTATTCTGCTTTCTCATTATTATGATGTCCGGAATTTGAAAGAGCATGCCTATTACCGGGGTGAAATTCATATTGGGCGGAATGTATATATCGGAAGCAATGCCATATTCACAAAACCGGTGACAATCGGTGACGGTGCTGTTATCGGGGCGGGTTCTGTGGTGAACAAGGACATTCCTCCCTATCAGGTTTGGGCTGGCGTTCCGGTCCGGTTTATCTGTAATAGATATCAAGACGAGTCGGAAATACCTGTCGATACGAATGCTTTCAAACCGAAGTGATTTTTGTGTTGTAAAAAGTTTGTGGATACAATCCCTGTTTAATTGAATATAGAAATTTCTGATTTTATGATCTCCCCCCCCCTCGGAAAAAGATTACATGGCTGCTGTTATTGCAAGGCTGGGCCATGTTATGGGTAGTTATCGGTCATTCCCCGCTCTCTGTTACGGCTTTCGCCTCTTCTTTCGATGCTGATTGTCATGAATGTGCGTTGTTTCTCAAGAAGGTAGCCTATTCTTTTCATATGCCGTTGTTCATTATGATATCCGGCTATCTGTTTTACATTACCCGCATCGACAAAGGGGCGTCGTATAGAAAGACATTGACCGATAAATTCAAGAGGCTCGGCATTCCGTATCTATTTTTTACGGTATTCGCATTTTTTCTCAAAGTATATGTCGGGGGAGTCGAGAGGCCGGTCACCTTATCGTTGAAATCCTTTGTCAGTGCCTTTGTTCGGCCATTCGAGGGCCCGTTGCAAGAGATGTGGTTCGTGGCAGTTGTCCTGCTTTACTTTTCCTTGTTGGAAGTGTATAGGAGAATATTGAAAAACAATTGGTTGTCCTTGCTTTGTTTGTGCTGCGCTGCCGGTTTGTTCTTTATTCCCGTGGGCGATATGAGCGGAGTATTTGCATTCAACCGTGCCGTCCATTTTTTCATATTCTTTTTTCTAGGGCTATTGATTGCTGCCAATAACTGTTTTGAGACGGCGATAAAACGGCCGTGCTGCATCGCAATCTGCCTGATCCTGTATGTTGCGATGTTTTGGGTAGGCGGGGTTGAAGAGGATGTCGTAACGCTGGTTATGTCATTGTCCGGTTGCCTGTTATGTTGGGGATTGGCCGGTAAATTCGACCGGAATTTGTCGAATAACGTATTCGTGTCGTTCCGCAATTATACGTACCAGATTTTTTTACTCGGAATTTTTATTCAGATCGGAATAAAAATGATATATAATAAACTGGGGATGCAGGGAACGTATCCGTATTTTTATGTATTGTGCGTCCTGTCCGGGATTTATATCCCAGTTCTTGTCTCGAAGGTAATCCAACGCATTGACAATAAGTATTTGAATATGCTCATCGGATTATAAAAATGTATCATGAAGGTATATCTTGTCGATTACATCGGAATGCATTGCGGAATGCATTATTACAACGACGCTTTTTGCCGGGTTTTGTCTGCAGTTCCGGGACTGGATGTTTCCGTACTGTCGAATTATGCCGGTGAAAACGATGGCAGGCCCTTTTTTTTACACCAGTACAAGGGAAACAGGCTGCGCAAAATATGTTGTCTGTTGCGGAACTACCTGATGTTGTTCTGCTTTGTCCTGCGAAACAAAAAAGCCTGCTTCGTTTATCTGGCTTACGGTAACTCCATCGACTTGCCGTTCATGTATATCGTTTCCCTCGCAAAGAAAAGCATAATCGATATCCATGAAGCGATTGCGCAAAATGCGGATGACAATGCCGGGTTGAAACGATGCTTCCGAAAGGTATACTCCGAACGATTTGCGACGGTCATCGTTCATTCCCAACGGACGAACGATCTGCTGGAGGAATACGGCTATCGGGGTAACCGGCTGTTCGTACCTCATTTCAAATATTGTTTTTCGAAGAATTACGACATTCGCCGTCTGGGGGCGGATATTGTTTCCGCAATTGCGGAAGACAAAGTGAATATCTTGTTTTTCGGGAATATAACCTATGACAAGGGAATCGATATCCTTATATCGGCAGTGAATAGTTTGGAGCCGGAACTTCGCTGCAAAGCGAACGTAATTATTGCAGGGAAGGATTTCGATGGGACGGTACATCGGGTGCAGCCGTCGGACAAGGCCGCTTTTAAGATTGTCCTCAGACATATCGAGGACGATGAATTGGTATATCTTTATGAACATACCGATTATGTGGCGCTGCCGTATCGCAAAACATCACAGAGCGGAATTCTCGAAATGGCGTTCTATTTTCGTAAACCGATCCTTGCGAGCGACGTGCCTTATTTCAGGAGAATGCTGACCGAATTTCCCAGCTTCGGCATCTTGTCCGGCAAGGATGTCCCGGCATATGCCGAAACGCTCGCTTCGGTTATCGGGCTGCATTCCTCTGCGGATTATTTTACAGACAAGGATTATTTTCGGTATACCAACCGAAGTGAAATAGAAGCTTTTAAAAAGCAATTCGCTATTTGGATAAAACGGTAATATGAAGAAGGTCGCAGTTATCGGAACCGTCGGCGTTCCGGCGAAATACGGAGGTTTTGAAACCCTTGTGGAAAACCTCATCGGAGAGTGTTGTTCCGAAGATGTGGATTATACTGTTTTTTGCAGTGGCAAGGCTTATCCGACCAGATTGAAAGCTTATAAAAACGCCCGGCTTGAATACGTGCCGTTGCATGCAAACGGTATGCAAAGTATTCCGTATGATATCTGGTCGTTGATCCGGACTGTCGGCCGGGGGTACGACGTCGTGCTCATTTTGGGCGTTTCCGGGTGTCTGTTTTTGCCGTTGTATCGGTTGCTGTTCCGCAAGAGGATCGTCGTCAATATCGACGGCTTGGAGCACAGGCGGGACAAGTGGGGCAAATGGGCCCGCAAGTTTCTCCGTTTGTCGGAGCGGATCGCTGTCAAGTTTGCCGATGTCGTAATTGCGGACAATAAGGTGATCCGCGACTATGTCACGGAGACTTACCGTAAGCCGTCGGTTCTGATCGCCTATGGCGGGGATCATGCCGTGATCCCGGTCGATCTTTCCCGGCAGCGCGAAATCCTCGCCTCCTTCGGAGTCGGGGCGAAAGCATACGCCTGTACTATCTGCCGGATCGAGCCGGAAAACAATTGTCATCTGATTCTGGAGGCGTTCTCTAAAACGAATATCCCGCTCGTATTTATCGGTAATTGGAATCTGAGTGCCTACGGCCGGGAGTTGAAAGCCGTATATGGCAAGTTCTGCAATATCCATATTGTCGATCCGGTCTATGACAGGGAACAACTCTTCGTGCTCCGGAAACAGTGCCTGTTTTATATTCACGGACATAGCGCCGGCGGAACCAACCCGTCGCTTGTGGAGGCCATGTCCTGCGGCGCTCCGATTCTGGCGTTCGATGTGGGTTACAATCGGGAGACGACCGGTCATAAAGCCTGTTATTGGAGCACTCCGGAGGAACTGGCCGCTCTTGCTGCCGAAAGCCGGGAGGATACTTCCGGCAGTATGGAACGGCTGGCTAATGAATGTTACACGTGGCGTAAAGTTGTCGGTCAGTATGAAGCGATTTACTGAATTCCCGTTGCCGGGAGCAATCCATGATTTCCTATGACGCTAAATCCTGCCGACCGGGTGTTGCTGCGGTTGCTTGCCGCGGCGATAAATATGCAGGAACCGGCTCTCGATAAGGCGTTGTCCGATCCGGAATGGAGCCGGGTATATGGGCAGGCGGCGCAGCAGGGGGTGCTGGCCGTGGCGTGGGAGAGCGTCCGGCGGTTGTCTCCGGATTTGCAGCCGGGCCGGGGATTGAGGTTGCAGTGGGCGTACGGGGCGGAGCAGATCGTCTCGCGGTCGAAGAGACAAATGCTGGAAGCAGCCCGTTTTGCGGCTCTTTGTACCGATGCGGGCTGCCGGCTGATCCTGCTCAAAGGGATCGGATTGGCCCGTTATTATCCTTTCCCATTGCAGCGCGAATGCGGGGATATCGACATCCTTCTGCCCGAAGGGTTCGAGAAGGGGAACGAGATCGCCCGATGCCGGGGGATGAAGGTTTCGGGGCTGGATTATAAGCACAACCATATCTGCTCGAACGGCGTCATGTTCGAAAACCATCGTTATCTGACCTCTTTCAAAGGGAAGAGCGATATCAGGCGGTTGGAGCGAATCTTTCAGGACGCCGTAAAAGGCGGAGACTTCGTGCCGTTCGGAGAGGACAGATTCCATACATTGTTTCCGACGGTCAATGCACTGTATATTACCTATCATGGCTTTTTTCACTTCCTGATCGAGGGGATCACCCTGCGGCATCTGCTCGACTGGGCTTTGTTCGTCGGGAAGGAGCAGAATGCGATAGACTGGAATTATTTTTACAGGATCTGCGACGATTTGGGTTTCTCCCGGTTTGCGGATACCATGAATGCCATAGCCGTGGATGTGTGGGGCGTCCCTCTGACGAATCCGGGGGTGTCGTTTGACCGCCGCTGCATGGATAGAGTGCTGGCCGATGTGCTGGCGAACAAACGGCATGTCAGCGGATTGCCCGTTTACAAGAGACGGGCGAAGCTGGTTTGCAACATGCTTTCGTCACGCTGGAAATACAGACAGCTTTACGGGCGCAGTCTTTTCGGGGAGATGGCGCGATCGGTGTTCGGTCTCTTGTTCGATGCTTCACCGGAATTGAAATGAGCCGCTGTTTATCCGGATTGTCCTGAAAATAGAGAGATATGATATATGTAGTTGTCTGGTCGGTCTTTCTCGTCTTGTTTTATATGCTTTTGTGGTGGCTGATACGCCGGACTCCGGTGACGGGGGACGATGACAAAGAGGTGAGCCGCATCTCCCGCCTGCTGAAACGCGTTGGCGATAAGTGGGGCGTAAAATAACACCGAATAGTATGAAGAAAGCCGGAGCGACGCTCCGGCTTTCCTCGTCGCTGAAATGCGCTGAAAATCCGCATGAATAGGCTTGAAGTACGTCGGTGCCCGACTGCAGGCCGTGCGGCGTGCGGATTACTTACCTTTTGCGCTTTATCCCCGGTATTGTACGGGGATTTTCCCCTTTTCGCGGTCGGGGGGCCGACGTCCGATCTCCGTTCGGGCGATAATTCTTCGGGGCGCGTTCTTGTCTGGCGGTTGTGCGCCGTTCCGGAACCGTCGGGTTTCCGGTCGGCTTTTCATTGAAGAAATACGATTTCTGCCGCCGTTTCTCCTCCTGCGAGCGGGCGACGTAGACCTTTTCGTGCGTATAGGGATTCTCTCCGGTGTAGAACATCACCGACGAAAGTGTCATCGGCGTGGGGGTGAGGTCCTGTACCTGTTCGAGGTTGAAATGGAGTTTGCCGAGGACTTTCTCCGACAGCGAACGCATGTCGCGTTCGGTGCAGCCGGGGTGCGACGAGATGAAGTAGGGAATCAGCTGGTAGGGCAGTCCTTCGCGGCGGCAGATGCGCTGGAAATCGGCGGTCAGCCGCTCGAAGAGCGCGAACGGCGGTTTGCGCATCAGTTTCAGCACGGCATCTTCGGTGTGTTCGGGCGCGACTTTCAGTCGTCCCGACGTGTGGTATTTCACGACCGTATCGAGATAGGGACTCTCGTCAAACAGGTCGTAGCGGATGCCGCTGCCGACAAAGGCCTTTTTGACGCCTTTCACCGCCCGGATCTTTTCGTAAAGCGCCAGCAGCGGGCGGTGGTCGTTGTCCAGATTGGGGCACATCTTCGGATGCAGGCACGACGGGCGGCGGCATTTGCGGCACAATTCCCGGTCGCGTCCGCCCATGCGGTACATGTTGGCCGACGGGGCGCCCACGTCCGACAGATAACCTTTGAAGTCCGGCATCCGGGTCACGCGCTCCACCTCTGCGAGGATGGAACGTTCGCTGCGCGAGTTGATGAACTTGCCCTGATGGGCCGATATGGTACAGAACGAACAGCCGCCGAAGCATCCCCGGTGGATATTGACCGAGTGTTTGATCATCTCCCACGCCGGAATATCCCCTTTGCCGTTGTAGCGCGGATGCGGTGCGCGCTCGTAGGGAAGGTCGAACGAGTGGTCCAGCTCGTCGGTCGAGAGTGTCGTGTTGGGCGGCGTGACGACCACATAACGGTCGCCCACGGCCTCGATGAGCGTCGCCGTCGGCTCCATCAGGTTGCTCTGGGTCTCGATGATGGTGAAATTCTCGCCGAAGGCCCGTTTGTCCCGCACGCACTCCTCGTAGGCGTGCAGCCGGATCGTCTCCGCCGGATCGAGCCGCTCCACGTAACCGTTGTCGGCCATGAAGGCCACCTGCCGCAGTTTGCGCAGCAGTTTGGCGTTGTAGCCGTTCCGCATGGCTTTGGCGACCTGCTGCACGACCCGTTCGCCCATGCCGTAGATCAGCAGGTCGGCGCCGCTTTCGGCCAGCACCGAGGGTTTGAGCGTGTCGTTCCAGTAGTCGTAATGGGTCAGCCGCCGCAGGGAGGCTTCGATGCCTCCGATGACCACCGGAACGTGCGGAAACAGCCGTTTTAGAATCTGCGTGTAGACCTTGACGGCGTAATCGGGCCGGAACCCCGCCTTGCCGCCGGGCGTGTAGGCGTCGTTGCTCCGAAGGCGCAGGTTGGCCGTGTAGTGGTTGACCATCGAATCCATCGATCCTGCCGAGACGCCGAAGAAGAGCCGCGGCGCGCCGAGTTTGGTGAAGTCGCGCAGGTCGTCCCGCCAGTTGGGCTGCGGCACGATCGCTACACGATACCCTTCGGCTTCCAGAAGGCGGCCGATTACCGCCGCGCCGAATGCCGGATGGTCGATGTAGGCGTCGCCCGAAAAGAGGATGACGTCCAACTGCTCCCATCCGCGTGCGCGGACCTCTTTTATCGTGGTCGGTAGAAACAAAGCGTGGTTTATTTTCGTAACTGTCTATTTCGTATGGCTTTCCGGCCGCCGCAGGCGGCATTTGCAAATCCGTTCCTATTCCCAAACCCTTCCCTCTGGAAGGGCTTTCTGCCGCTCTGCGGCAGCAGGTGAAAGCTCGCCGGCTGTACTTTCCGGTGCGGCGGGTGTCTTCGGATTTCTCCGTATGCGATGTCCGCGCGTATGCGGTACCGTGTTTTCGGGGACAGGACCTCGGATTTATGGCGAAAGACCGCTGCCGGGCCGCTTATCCGTTATCGCTCTCCTTCGACGCCGCGGCGTAGGTGTCCCATTTTTCGAGCAGCGCGCGGAAATCGTCGGGCAGTTCGCTCTCGAAATGGACTGCCTCGTGCGTCATGGGGTGTACGAAGCCCAGCGACTGCGCATGCAGCGCATGGCGGGGCATTACGGCGAAGCAGTTTTCGATGAACTGCTTGTATTTCGAGAAGGTCGTGCCTTTGAGGATGCGGTCGCCGCCGTAGCGTTCGTCGTTGAAGAGCGGATGGCCCTGCCACGACATATGGACGCGGATCTGGTGCGTGCGGCCTGTTTCGAGCCGGCACTCGACCAGCGTCACGTAGCCGTAACGCTTCAGCACCCGCCAGTGGGTCACGGCGTGCTTGCCGTCCGAGCCGTCCTCGAAGACGAACATCTTCTGCCGGTCGCGGGGGCTGCGCCCTATGTTGCCCGTGATGGTCCCTTCGTCCTCTTCGAAATTGCCCCATACCAGCGCCACGTAACGCCGCCCGATGGTGTGGTCGAAGAACTGTTTGGCAAGCCGCGCGTGCGACTGTTCGTTTTTGGCGACCACGAGCAGCCCTGAGGTGTTCTTGTCGATGCGGTGGACCAGCCCCGCGCGCATGTCGCCCTCCTGAAACAGGGGCAGGTTGCGCAGATGGTAGGTCAGCGCGTTGACGAGCGTGCCGCTGTAGTTGCCGTGACCGGGATGCACGACCAGCCCCGCCGGTTTGTTGACGATCAGCAGGTCGTCGTCCTCGTAGGGAATTTCGAGTGGGATATCTTCGGGGATGATCTCCACTTCGCGCCGCGGGTAGGGCAGCACGATCTGGATGCGGTCGAGCGGTTTGACCTTGTAGCTCGACTTGGCGGCCTTGCCGTTCACGAGTATGCTGCCGCAGTCGGCCGCCGCCTGAATGCGGTTGCGCGAGCATTTCTCCATGCGTACGGTCAGGAACTTGTCCAGCCGCAGCGGAGCCTGCCCCTTGTCGGCCACCACGGCGAAATGCTCGTAGAGTCCGGCGCCCTCGCCGTCCTCGTCCGCCGTCTGCCCGTCGTCGAGTTCCGGGTCCTCGGTTATGTAGCGTTCGTCGGCCATCAGTCGAAAAATCCGTCGTTATCGGTTGCGGGCAGGATTTCGGGCTGTTCTTCCCCGGCGGCGGCCGCCTGTTCGAATTCGGCCTGCGCCAGCGAGTCGGCGCGCTCGCGTTCGAGCCGCAGACGCTCTTCGGCGGCTTCGCGGGCCTGTTTCTCGGCGGTGGCGCGGTGCTGGGCGAGTTTTTTCTCGTCGAGTGTCAGTTTGAGATCGACGCGCGAACCCAGCGCGGCGCTCCGTTCGGCCGTCGGAACCTGCACGTAGACGCGGGCGTCTTTCTGGTTCAGCAGGTTGATGCCTTCGTCGAAGTCGATCTTGCCGACATTAAGCCCCAGCTCCCACAAACGGCCTTTGGCCTCCTTGAGCGGGAATCCCACCAGCCGCGGCACGACCGTCGAGCCGAAACCGCCCTCGACGCCCACGTAGAGCGTTACGCCCGATCCCATTTCGGCCTGAATCCTGCTGTTCTGGATGACGGGACGCCCTTCGCAGTACTCTTCCAGCACATAGTTGGTCGCCATGTCGGCGCGGTAGATCAGTTCGCCGATTTCGAGTCCTGCGATCTCCAGCATGTTCTTGGCCTGCCGCAGCGAACGTCCCGCCACGTAGGGCACGGGCACCATCTTCTGCCGGAACGAGTTGATCGTGATATAGACCGTACGTCCGGGTTTGACCTCCACGCCGCCTTCGGGCAGCTGGTCGAGGACGATGCCGCCTTCGTAGGCCGGCACGAACAGCGAGTCGTTGATATGCAGTTCGAGATCGTATTTGCGGGCCGTGCGCTGCGCGTCGTCGAGCTTCACGCCCGAAAAGTCGGGCACGATGCGGCGGGCGCCGTGGCGCGTGCCGACCTGCATGACGAAATGCGCCGTGACGGCCATTGCCAGAATGATCGCCGCTATCAGCACGAAGTTGTATGCCAGCTTGTTCTGCCGCAGTTTCTTCCAGTAATATGTCAGTTTCTCCATTTTCGCGGGAGTTGTGTTTTGTGTCCGTCTGTTTTCTCCGGGCGGGGCGGACTGTTCCTACCGGTCCGGAAGTTCGTTGTAAAACGTGTCGCGCTCCACGGCGCGGCAGCCTGCCGCCCGGACGATGCGCCGCATCTCCTCGACGCTCATCGAGGGGCGCCGGTCGTCGGCCCCGGCCATCGAGTAGATTTTCGTCGTGTCGTCGATCGTGCCGTCTATGTCGTCTGCGCCGAAGGCCAGCGCCAGTTCGGTCGTCGCCTTGCCGTACATCACCCAGTAAGCCTTGATGTGGGGCACGTTGTCCAGATAGATGCGGCTCATGGCCAGCATCCGCAGGTCTTCGATCACCGATACCTCGCCGATCTCCGACATCGGGTTGCCGAAATTGCGGTATTTGAGCGGGATGAAAGCGTTGAACCCGCCTGTGAGGTCTTGCAGTTCCCTGAGGCGCCGCAGGTGGTCGATGCGGTGGCGGAGTTCCTCGACATGCCCGTAGAGGATCGTGGCGTTGGTCGGGATGCCGAGCCGGTGGGCCGTTTCGTGCACTTCGAGCCATTCGTCCGTCGATCCCTTGTCGGGGCAGATGCGGCTGCGGATCTCTTGGTCGAAAATCTCCGCGCCGCCGCCCGGAATGGCCTCCATTCCGGCCTCTTTGAGCCGCCGCAGGCCCTCCTCGACCGAGAGTCCCGCCTTGCGGATCATGTACGACAGCTCGATCGCCGTGAAAGCCTTGACTGCCGCTTCGGGCAGTATCGCCTTGACGCGGCGGATCATGTCGATATAGTATTCCAGTCCGTGGTCGGGGTGTACGCCGCCCACGATATGGACCTCGGTGATGCCTTTGCCCTGCCGGCCGCGGGCGATCTGCTCGACCTCCTCCATCGTGTAGTCCCACGCTTCGGGGCTTCCGGCCGGCCGGCGGTAGGAGCAGAAACGGCAGTTGAAGACGCAGCGGTTCGTCGGCTCGATGTGGAAATTGCGGTTGAAGTAGACCTTGTCGCCGCTCACGCGCCGCTTGCGCTCCGTCGCCAGCTCGCCCAGCAGCCACAGGGGGGCTTCGCGCCAGAGCCGTGCGGCTTCGGCGTCGCCGATACGCGCTCCGCGGCGTACTTCGGCGGCTATGTCGTCGATCTGCTGCATCTTATTTGGGGGCTTTCCGGTAGAGGTAGACGGCGATGAATAGGTAGATGATGTTCGGCAGCCAGACGGCCAGTCCGGGCGGCAGCGTGCCGCTCTTGGCGAACTCCTCGAAGAAACGGTTGAACAGGATGTACGAGAAGCAGAGGCCGGTGCCGATTCCGATGTGGAGTCCCGTTCCGCCGCGCACCTTGCGCGACGAGAGCGACACGCCGATCAGCGTCAGGATGAAGGTCGAGAGCGGATAGGCGAAGCGGGCGTGTTTCTCGACCTCGATGATGTTGATGGCGTCGGAACCTTTGGCCCGCTGCTGGTCGAGGAATTCGTTCAGCTCCGTGATGTTCATCGTCTGTATCAGGTCGTTGATCTCGCCCAGCTCGGTCACTTCGAGGTTGATGAGCGTGTCGAGGTTGCGGAACTGCTCGAATTTTTCGACGCCCAGCGAGTCGAATTCGCGTTTGGTGTAGCGCGGCGCGGTCCAGCGTTTGGTTTCGGGGTTGAACTTCACGTCGGACGCTTCGAGCGAGCGGGTCATCGTGCCGCTGTAGTAGTGTTCCAGCGCGAGGAACGACGCCTGCTGCGATGCGTCATTGTAGCCGCGGATGTAGGCGAACGTGCCCGGCTCGATCTGCCGGTAGATATGGCGGTTGAACTTGTTGTTCTGCTTGCGCTTGATGTACTGCGATTCGAAATTGACGATGTGTCGCTGCGAAATGGGGATCAGCCAGAGGTTGAGCGTCAGCGACAGGCTGCCGATGATCAGCGCGCCGAGGAAGTAGGGCCACATCAGGCGGCGGAACGACATGCCGCCCGAAAGCATCGCCACGATTTCGGTCTGGTAGGCCATCTTCGAGGTGAAGAAGATGCAGGCGATGAAGGTGAACAGACCGCTGAACTGGTTGATGAAGAAGGGGATGAAGTTCAGGTAGTAGTCGAAGATGACGTCCCGCAGCGGGGCGTGCAGCTCCGTGAAGTCGTCGATCTTCTCCACATAGTCGAACAGCACCACGACGATGATGATCATCGCGATGGCGAAGAAGTAGGTCGCAAGGAACTTGCCGAGTATGTAGCGGTCTAAGATCTTAAACCCCGGAAATCGCAGTTTCATACGCTTTTATAGTCTTCGTGTCAGTTTTGCGACCATCGCATCCTTCCACGGCTTGAAATCCCCGGCGGCGATATGTTCGCGCGCCATCCCCACCAGCCGCAGGTAAAAGGCGATGTTGTGCAGCGAGGCGATCTGCGCCGCCAGCATTTCGCCGCACGTCACCAAATGGTGCAGGTAGGCCTTCGTGTAGAGCGTATCGACGAACGCCGTGCCTTCGGGGTCGATCGGCGAAAAGTCGTCCTCCCACTTCTTGTTGCGGATGTTGATGACCCCTTCGGCCGTGAACAGCTGCCCGTTGCGGCCGTTGCGCGTGGGCATCACGCAGTCGAACATGTCCACGCCGCGCTCGATCGCTTCGAGGATGTTGACCGGCGTGCCGACGCCCATCAGATAACGCGGCCGCTCCTCCGGCAGTATGGCGTTCACCACTTCGATCATTTCGTACATCACGTCGGTCGGCTCTCCGACCGCGAGGCCGCCGATGGCGTATCCGTCGGCGTCGTACTGCTTCACGTTCTCGGCCGCGTGCGCCCTCAGGTCGGGATAGGTGCACCCCTGCACGATCGGGAACAGCGCCTGATAATGCCCGTATTTGGGTTCGGTCTGATGGTAGCGGTTGAAACAGCGTTCCAGCCACCGCTCGGTGAGCGCCAGCGACTTGGCGGCGTATTCGCGCGGTGCGTCGCCGGGCGGGCACTCGTCGAAGGCCATCATGATGTCGGCGCCGATCGTGCGCTCGGTGTCCATCACGCTTTCGGGGGTGAAGAGGTGTTTCGATCCGTCGATGTGCGAACGGAAGTGGCACCCCTCCTCCTTGAGCTTGCGGCACGCCGCGAGCGAGAAGACCTGAAATCCGCCGCTGTCGGTCAGCATCGGGCCTTCCCACGTCGAGAAACGGTGCACGCCGCCGGCCTTTTCGATGACCTCCATGCCGGGCCGCATGTAGAGGTGGTAGGTGTTGGCCAGAATGATCTGCGCACGGGCTTCGTCGCGCACGTCGCGGTGGAAAATGCCCTTGACCGTCGCCGCCGTGCCCACGGGCATGAAAATCGGGGTGCGGATGACGCCGTGGTCGGTCGTCAGCTCGCCTGCGCGGGCTTTGGTCGCCGGATCCTTATGCTGTAATGTAAACTTCATGCTCATATATTCGGCAAAAATACATAAAATAATCTGATTTGGGAATTCTGAATTCTAAATTGTTTTGTACCTTTGCGCATATTTCGCCTGTATGCAATTTTTCGATACGCTTCTGACATGTTACGGCTGGGAAGGCATCGCCCTCGCGGGGGCCGTGCTGGCCATGTTCGGCGTGCAGCTGTACTACTATATTTTCGTTTACGGCCGGATTCCCGGCTACAAGAACAACCGCCGCAGCGCGGTGCTCGACGCCGAACCTCCGGTGTCGGTGGTCGTGCCGCTCTTCTCGGAGGATTATTCGTTCGTCGAGGAGCGTCTGCCGCTGATGCTGGCCCAGAGCTACCCCGACTTCGAGGTGGTGATCGTCTACGTGGGCCACGACTCCGATTTCTACGAGGACCTCGTGCGGCTCAAACAGTCGTTCCCGCAGATCGTGACGACCAAGATCCACCTCGACCCGCGCTTCCCGATTTCGCGCAAGATGGCGCTCAACGTCGGCATCAAGTCGGCGCACCACGAGCATATGGTCTTCACTTCGACCGACGCCTGCCCGCAGACCGACCGCTGGCTGTCGCTCATGGCCAAGGGCTTCACGCGGGGCGAGATCGTCGTGGGCTACTGCGGCGTGGAGCGCAAAAAGGGCTTTTCGAACTACATGATGCGCGCTTGGCGCATGATGCACTCGGCCGACTGGCTCGCCCGTGCCGTGCGGCGCCGCGCCTACCGGGGCACGCTCCACAACTTCGGGTTCACCAAGCGCATCTACTTCGGGGCCAACGGCTTCAGCCACCTCAATATGAACATCGGCGAGGACGACCTCTTCATGCAGAAGGTCATGACGCGCGACAACGTGAGCGTCATCCTCTCGCCACGGGCTTCGCTGCGCGAAAAGACGTGGGGCGGCATGGGCTGGTGGATGAGCCAGCTGCGCTATTACGGCTCGGCGTTCCGTTTCTATCCGCAGACGGTCCGCAACTACATCCAGTGGGAGCTGGGATCGCGCTCGCTCTTCTTCCTGACGGTCGTCTGCGCGGCTGCGGTGATGCCGTTCGAGTTCAAGATCGCGGCGCTGGCCCTGCTGGTGATCCGCTTTCTGATCGTGGCGATCGAGGTGCGGCGCATCGCGCGCCGTCTGGGCGAATCGGGCATGATGGGCCGCTATTTCGTCTACGACCTGCTGAGTCCGCTCTGGGCCTTGGCGCTGAGCGTGATGCTGATGCGCAAAGACGACCGCGTATGGAGATAGCCGACTATATCGTCGCCGAGGACCGGCGGCTGGTGGAACTGGTGCTCGAAGGCGACGATACGGCCTTCGAATACCTTTTCAACCGCTACCGCGACGCTATCCACCGGTTGTTCGTGCAGCGGCTGGGCGGGGTGAACGACGCCGACGACCTGCTGCAGGAGACCTTCATCAAGGTTTATATCAACCTGCACCGCTACAGCACCGACTATACCTTCGGACAGTGGGTCTACACCATCGCCCGCAATACGTTCATCGACTTCGTGCGCCGCCGTCAGGACGACCTGTCGATCGACGAGCGTTTCTCGTCGCCCCCCTCGACGGCCCCGACCCCTGAGGAGAGCGTCATCAGCCTCCAGCAGCGGACCCAGATCGAGCATTACCTCGAACGGCTGACGCCGCGTTACCGGACGCTGATCGTCATGCGCTTCTTCGACGAATACTCCTACGAGGAGATCGCCGCCAAGCTCACCCTGCCGCTGGGCACCGTCAAGACGCAGATCCACCGCGCCCGCGAGCAGATGTGCAAACTGATCGCGCAGGGCGACGAACGATGACACGATTTAAGGATTAAAAGTCAAGATTTGGAACTGATTCTCAAATATTTCCCCGAACTCACCGACTGCCAGCGGCAGCGGTTTGCGGCGCTGTACGACCTTTACGCCGACTGGAACGCGAAGATCAACGTCGTCTCGCGCAAGGATTTCGACCAGCTGTACCTGCGTCACGTGCTCCACTCGCTGGCTATTGCCAAGGTCTGCGCGTTCGACGCCGGGGCGCGCATTCTCGACGTCGGCTGCGGCGGCGGCTTTCCGTCGGTTCCGCTGGCGATCCTCTTCCCCGAAGCGCGTTTCACGGCCGTCGATTCCATCCGCAAGAAGATCGCCGTCGTCGAAGGCGTGACCGCGGGACTGGGTCTGCGGAATCTGGAACCCCGCTGCGCGCGTGCCGAAACGCTTCCGGAACGCTACGATTACGTCGTTTCGCGCGCCGTTACGGCCATGTCCGAATTCGTGAACTGGGTCTGGAACCGTCTCGAACGCGGACAGCGCGGTACCCTGCCCAACGGCATTCTCTACCTCAAGGGGGGCGATCTGGCCGAAGAGCTGGCGCTGACCGGCAAACGGTGGGATGTCTACGACATTGCGCGCTTCTTCGAAGAGGAGTTCTTCGAGACCAAGAAAGTGGTCTATACGCCCAAGAAATAACGATTCCGGCAATTTGTGGATGCCGCTATTCCTGCGGCTCCTCCGGATAGGTTATCCCCGCGAAAAATTTCTCAAGCGAGATATTGTAAAATTTGCAGAATTTGGCGATAGACTCCAAAGAGGGGAATCTTACTTTGTTTTCATAGCCGGAAATACCCAAACCCGTATTGTGCAGAACATACTCTTTCGTATGATTGTGCTGTTCCCGGATTTCCGTTAGTCGCCGGGCAATCAAATCTACCAATATGGGGTTTGTGGGTTTCAAATCATCTGTATTTTAGAAAAAATGATTCACATTTGACAGAAGTAGGATATGGTGCGCTGGCTGTGAATTTCGTATGATTGATTTATTCCTTTGCCGGATAATCTATTGGTGAAAAGAATTCGACGATAGTTATATTGTAGAACTTGCAAAGGATAGCTATTGTCGTCAGCGACGGAAAATCCCGGCCTGTTTCAAGATGCGGAATATCCAAGCCGGTGTATTCATTTACGTATTCTTGCGTATAATGGTGAGTTTCACGTAAATTTTTTATACGTTGAATAACCATTTTGAATAATTCTTCGTCGCGGCGTTGCTTTCTTTTGGCCATTTTAACTCATTTTCACAAAAAAATGAATCTTCACGCCTTTTCATATTCAATACCCTTGAAAAATTCTTCTAAAGTAACGTTATAGAAATTACAGAGTACTGTCAGCAGGACGATTGTAATATTCGTAGTACCAACTTCATACAAACCTACATTCACTTTGGTTCGATCGGTTACTACCTCTTGGGTTAGCCCGCGCTCGATCCGGATTTGTTTCAATCGACTTGCGACTGAACGCAATAATGTATCGTTTGTATGCTTCACTTAAGTTATTTTATGCAAATAACAGACGGTATGTATTATTTTTGCTCCTATGAATTCGTAGGAATTAAAATGTTTTTCTATCTTTGTCCTTAGATTTTATTTAATTTTTTGACAAAAATTATGCTAATTTTGCATTTGAATAATTCGGCATAGCCGATGGACATACTATAAAGGGTAAACAACTCTTTATGCCTTTCAGTAAACATAGGAAATTTACGAGATCAGGGTATAATAGTTGTCAGTCCTTGTTATGTCCTGCTTGCAGAAGGCAAGCAGGGCGACAAGGGCGCAGGACAGCTTCTGATCATGGTTTCCTATGACCTACTGAAAGAGCTGCAAATGCGCCCCTTTTTTATGTCTATGAGGGGCGTGATTTCAAACTATCAACCCTGTCATAATGTCACGAACAATCTATTTTGAGGCGAATGTATTATCCGGCGGCCTGCGGTCGCCGGGCGTTGCCGTGCCGTTTGCCGGGGTTGATTCCATAAGGACGGGCGGCGCGGCCCTGCGATCTGGTGAGCGGCACGATGAAATCCCGCATCGCTTCGTCCTTTTTTTGTTACAGCCGGGTGCGGGCTGCCGAAATGAATTCTTCATAAATCTGTGAAAGTTGCGTCACGGAATTGTTTCGGTCCTGCATCCGGCTTTTTATTCGGCAAAGAGGGCGGTTATTCGGAATATTGACTATCTTTGTGCCATGATTAAGACCCTCCATAAATCGGATTCGGTGTTGTAAACGATTCGTACCCGCCGTACGGATCGTCCTTTCGTTCGCTCCCGGACTCTCTCCGGGGGTAATTTTCATGTAATTGGTTCAGTTTTTTTAATCTGCGTACGACGATAAAGGCATTGCCATGCCTTTGCGTGTACGCCGCAATACTTCAAGACAATGAGTAACGAAAATAACGCCATTCACGGATTCGACGTCAATCTGATCTGCGATTTTTTCCTGAATACCGAACGGCAGGGGCCGGGAAATCCCGAAGTGACCCTCAAGGCGCTGAGTTTCATCGACAACCTGACCGACGAATCCCTGATCGCCGACCTCGGCTGCGGGACGGGCGGTCAGACGATGACGCTGGCCCGGCATGCGCCGGGACGTATTACGGGTCTCGATTTCTTTCCGGGATTCATCGACCGTTTCAACGCCGACGCCCGGAGACTGCACCTCGCCGACCGGGTGAAGGGCGTCGTCGGTTCGATGGACGCCCTGCCTTTCCGCGCCGGGGAGCTGGATCTGATCTGGTCCGAGGGGGCGATTTACAACATCGGCTTCGAGCGGGGCCTGAACGAGTGGCGCGAATACCTGAAGCCGGGCGGCTATCTCGCGGTCTCCGAAAGCGTGTGGTTTACCGACGAACGTCCGACGGAAATCCATGATTTCTGGGTAGACGCCTATCCTGAGATAGATACGATACCCAACAAGGTGGCCCAGATCCATCGGGCGGGGTATCTTCCGGTCGCGGCCTTCGTCCTGCCGGAGACCTGCTGGATGGAACACTATTTCGCGCCGCTGGCCAAGGCGCGGGAGCTGTTCGCGGCGAAATATCCGGGGGACAGCACCGCCGAAGGGCTGATGGCGTTCCAGCGTTATGAGGAAGAGCTGTACCGCAAGTACAATGAGTTCTACGGGTACGTCTTTTTCATTGCGAGAAAGCCGAATCCGCGCCGGACGCTGTGTCCCGGTCCTATGTCGAATCCCGGTTCGACGTCGTGTTCCGGTCCGGCGGCGGTTACCTGCGCTTCGAGCCGTCGATGATCTTCTGGACGCTCTCCATGAACTCCTTCGGAGCCGATGCGCCTTGTATGCGTCCCAGCAGCTCGCCCTGCGTGTCGAAGACCAGATAGAGCGGAATGGCTCCGCTGCCGTAACGCTTCATCAGCTCCTTGCCAGTGGGTTTGTCGGTGTCGTATTTGGCCGCGACGAAACGCTGCTGCATGAAGTCGCCGACATCCTTGCGCGAGAAGACTTCGCGTTCCATCATCCGGCAGGGCGGGCACCACGAGGCGTAGAGGTCGATGAAGACCAGCTTGCCGCTCTTGATCGCCATTTCGCGCACGGCGTCCGTCGATTTGGTTTCGAATTTTACCTGTCCCTGCGCCGCACCCGCTCCGAGTGCTAGCAACAGGACGAAGATCAGTTTTTTCATGGCATCTTGTTTTACGGCTAACGTGCAAGAACCGTGCTCTATTGCCCGTTCTCCGCCGCCGCGGTGCTCAGCAGTCCGCAGGCGGCCTGAATGTCCTCGCCTCTCGAAGCGCGGATCGTGGTCTGTATCCCCTTCGCCGTCAGCGTGTCGCGGAAGCGGATCATCGCCTCGTCGTCGGGCGAGAAGTAGGGAGATCCGGGGATTTTGTGGAACCGGATCAGGTTTATGCGGCACTTGATGCCGTCCAGCAGGCGGCACAGTTCGCGGATATGCCGCGGCGAGTCGTTCAGGCCGCTCATCACGATATATTCGAACGACACGCGCCGCTGGTGCGTGAAGTCGTACCGGCGCAGGATGGCCGCGACTTCGGCGATCGGCCATGCCCGTTCGACCGGCATGATTGCGGCCCGCTCCTCGTGAAACGGGTTGTGCAGACTTACGGCCAGATGCACTTTCGTCGCGTCGAGAAACCGCTGCAGTTCGGGCGCTACGCCCGCCGTGGAGAGGGTGATGCGCGTCGGCGACCAGCCGAAGCCCCACTCCGAAGTCATGATTTCGAGCGCCCGCAGTACGTTGTCCGTGTTGTCGAGCGGCTCGCCCATGCCCATGAAGACCACGTTCGTCAGACTGTCGCGTTCGGGCAGCGAGACGATCTGGTTGAGGATTTCGGGCGCCGTCAGCGAGTGCTGCAGTCCTTGCCGTCCCGTCGCGCAGAATTTGCATCCCATGCGGCATCCGGCCTGCGACGAGACGCACAACGTGGCCCGCTCGCCGTCGGGAATGTACGCCGATTCGATCCATGCGCCCTGCTGCGTGCGGTAGAGGTACTTTTTCGTTCCGTCGGCCGACTCGGTGATCCGCGCGGGCGGGGTGAATGCGGGGCGGAAGCGTTCGGCCAGCTTCGCGCGGTGGGCCGCGGCGATGTCGCTCATCCGCATCGGGTCCTCGACGTGTTTCGCGTAGAGCCAGCGGGCCAGCTGTTTCGCGGCGAAGCGCGGCATTCCCAACTCGGCGCACACGGCGGCGAGCTGCTCCGGGGTCTTCCCGTATAACGTTTCCGAAAGGGCCATTTTTCCGTCTCCTGCGAGCTGTTTTCCGGCACAAAAGTAGGTAAAAAATAAAGATTTTTGTGCGGGATGGCGCATTTTTGAATTTTTATCCATATATTTGTGGTGCATAGCATGCCTGTGCGTGATTTTTGACTTTGCCGAACAATTAAAATTCAAATAAATGGAAATTAAGAAATCACCCAAAGCAGACCTTCAGAACAAGCGGGGTCTTTTGCTTGAAATCGGCCTTGTAGTGGCTCTCGCGCTGGTTATCGCCGCTTTTGCCTACACGCCGAAGGAACACCGTATCGAGAAAGTCGACCTGAACTACGGTCCGGTCGAAGAGGAGATTACCGAGATTACCCGTCAGGACCAGAAGCCGCCCGAACCTCCCAAGAAGGTCGAGGTGAAGGTTATCGCCGACCTGCTGCAGGTGGTGACCAACGACACGAAGATCACGACCGAAGTGGACTTCGCCGAGTTCGACGAGAATACCGAGGTGATTCAGCAGGTGGACGTCGTCGAGGAGACCATCGAGGACGACCAGCCGTTCCTGATCGCCGAGACCATGCCCTCGTTTCAGGGCGGCGACCTCAACACCTTCCGCAACTGGGTTCAGCAGAACGTCAAGTTCCCGCAGATCGCCCTTGAGAACGGTATTCAGGGCCGCGTGGTGCTTTCGTTCGTGATCGAGAAGGACGGCCGTCTGACCAATATTCAGGTGCTCCAGACCCCCGACCGTTCGCTTTCGGAAGAGGCGATCCGCGTGCTGAACAAGTCGCCGAAGTGGAGTCCCGGAAAACAGCGTAATCAGGTTGTACGTGTGAAGTATACCCTGCCCGTTGATTTCCGCGTGCAGAACTAACCGGATGAAAGGGCTTCGGCGTGACCGGAGTGCTCCGTGACAATAAATAGGGTATCCTGCTTCCGGCGGATACCCTTATTTGTAGCATAGTGTTTGCTCCCCTCCGGGGTGTGCGGCGCCGGATTCCGGAGCGCGGCGCATGTGTAACGTTAAAATTTGAAAAACGAATTGGAAGAAAACAGAAATAAGACTCCGAATGCCGGGACGGCTTCCGACGGCCGGGAACGTGCCGTACTGGTCGCCGTCGTGCGTGACGATCAGGACCCCCGTCAGGCTGCCGAATTCCTTGACGAACTGGAGTTTCTGGCCGAGACGGCCGATATCGAGAGCGTGAAGCGCTTCACGCAGCGGCTTCCGCAGCCTTCGTCCCGTATTTACGTGGGTCCCGGCAAACTGGAGGAGATCGCCGGCTACTGCAAGGAGCAGGAGATCGACGTGGTGATTTTCGACGACGAACTCTCACCGTCGCAGACGCGCAATATCGAAAAGGCGATGCCGTGCCGTATCCTCGACCGTACGCGCCTGATTCTCGATATTTTCATGTCGCGGGCGCAGACCGCCTATGCCAAGACGCAGGTGCAGCTGGCCAATTACGAGTACATGCTGCCCCGGCTTTCGGGTATGTGGACCCACCTCGAACGGCAGCGGGGCGGCACGGGAACCCGCGGCGGCGCGGGCGAACGCGAAATCGAGACCGACCGCCGTATCATCCGCAACCGGATCGCCAAACTCAAGGAGGACCTGCGGAAAATCGACCGTCAGATGGCGGTCCAGCGCTCCAACCGCGGTTCGATGGTCCGCGTGGCGCTGGTGGGCTATACCAACGTCGGCAAATCGACGCTGATGAACCTGATTTCGAAAAGCGAGGTTTTTGCCGAGAACAAACTTTTCGCCACGCTCGACACCACGGTCCGCAAGGTGGTCTTCGACAACCTGCCGTTCCTGCTTTCGGATACGGTCGGGTTCATCCGCAAACTGCCGACCGAGCTGATCGAGTCGTTCAAATCGACGCTCGACGAGGTGCGCGAAGCCGATCTGCTGGTGCATGTGGTCGATATTTCGCATCCGCAGTTCGAAGAGCAGATCGACGTGGTGAAGCAGACGCTTCAGGACATCGGCGCCGGCGACAAGCCCGTCTATCTGGTCTTCAACAAGGTCGATGCCTACACTTATGTCAAGAAAGACGAGGACGACCTCACGCCCGCCACGCGTGAGAATCTTTCGCTCGACGATCTGAAGAAGAGCTGGATCGCGCGTGCCAATACGCCCTGCATCTTCCTTTCGGCCCGGATGAAGACCAATATCGAGAAGTTCCGCACGGATCTCTACGGCATGGTGCGCGAGATCCATGCCGGACGCTACCCGTTCAACAATTTCCTCTATTGACCACCAAACCTCATACCCATATGACCTTGCATATTCTGAACAGTCAGAACACCGTTCTCAACAAATTCATCGCGCAGATCCGCGACAAGTCGATTCAGACCGACTCGATGCGTTTCCGCCGCAATCTGGAGCGTATCGGCGAAATCACGGCGTACGAGATTTCGAAAGAGCTGTCCTATACGCCCCGCGTGGTCGAGACTCCGCTGGGCGAAGCGACCGTCGAGACGATCGATGACCGGATCGTCGTGGCGACGATTCTGCGGGCCGGTCTTCCCTACCATCAGGGTTTTCTGAATTACTTCGACGATGCGGAGAACGCGTTTGTTTCGGCCTACCGTAAAAGTACGAAAGACGGTAAGTTCACCGTTAAGGTGGAGTATATCTCGTGCGGCGACCTCGAAGACAAGGTCCTGCTGCTGGTTGATCCGATGCTGGCGACCGGCTCCTCGCTCGTGCTGGCCTACAATGCGTTGTGTGAAAAGGGCGGCACGCCCAAATATACGCATGTCGCGGCCGTCATCGCCAGCGAGCAGGGCATCGACTACGTGAGTAAGAACATGCCGCGTCAGGCCACGACGATCTGGGCCGCGGCCGTCGATGAGGAGCTGACTTCGCGTTCCTACATCGTTCCGGGCATCGGCGATGCCGGCGATCTGGCCTACGGCGAGAAGATTTAGGGAGTGCCCGGCATGCGGTTTTCCGGGCCGGGTGTTTTTGGACGGGTGATTCGCAGACTGAATGCCTGTCCGCTCTGAACGACTTTTCGGCCGGATAATCCGGAAGGGGTGATTCCTGCGGCCGAACGACTTCCCGAACCGGACTTTTCGGGCGGATTATTTTCCGGATGAACGGTTCCCGGTTTGGACGATTCCGGCGGATGGTTGCTCCCGGCAGGACGGATTTCCGGACCGGATTTTTCGAGCGGAGGACTTTTCCGCAGGACGATTTCCCGGATCGAACGGTTCCGGACCGGATTTCCCGGCGGCGGAATCTCCTTAGGAAGGGGGATTGCGGTTGCAGTATGCGCCGCGGCGTCCTGCCCGGCTGCGGAGCGGTATCGCTCCCGGCGTATATGTGCATTATTTTGCTCGTATGGTAAAGAAGAAACTGGCTTTTGTTTTCGGGGTGTTCTGCGCGACCGTTCTGCTGATGGCGGTGCAGAAACCCGTTTTTCTGGCCTACTATGCCGCGGATGCGGCGCAGGCTTCCGCGGGGGAGTGGCTCGGCGTGGTGTGGCACGGCCTGACGCTCGACAGCACCGTCGCGGGATATGTTGCCGCCCTGCCGCTGCTGCTGACGCTCGCGTCGCTCTGGGTGCGGCTTCCCGAACGGATATGGCGGCGCGTGCTGAACGTTTACTTCGTGCTGATCGCCGTCCTGACGGCCGCGATCTTCGCCGTGGACGTCGAACTGTACCGGCATTGGGGATTCCGGCTCGATTCGACGGTCCTGATCTACCTTGCCGATCCGAAGGAGGCCATGGCGAGCGTCGATTTCTGGCTCGGCGTGCGGCAGACGCTTCTGGCCGCCGCCTATGCCGCGCTGATGATCTGGACCTACCGCCGCGTGGTGGGGCTTTTCGACGGCGAACCCCTGCGCCGGCGCGCCGCACTGCCGTGGAGCTTCGGCCTGCTGCTGCTTGCGGGCTGCGATTTTCTGGCGATCCGCGGCGGTACGGGGGCATCGGTCGCCAATGTCTCGAAAGTCTATTTCAGCTCGAACATGTTCCTGAACCATGCGGCGACGAATCCCGTCTTTTCGTTTCTGACGACGCTCGGCGACCATACCGACTATGCTTCGGAATACCCCTTCTTTGACGAAGAGACGCGCGCGGCGAAATTCGACGCCCTGCGCGGCAACGGCCCTGCGTCCGGACCTTCGGAACGCGTGCTCACGAAGACCCGTCCCAATGTCGTGGTGGTTATTCTGGAGAGTTTCGCCCGCACGGTCATGGATGCCGACGTCGACGGCCGGCCCGTCATGCCCAATATGCGGCGGTTGCGGGACGAAGGCGTCTGGTTCGAGAACTTTTTCGCCAATTCGTTCCGCACCGACCGCGGCGAAGTGGCGGTGCTGAGCGGATTTCCGGCCCAGACGCGCATGTCGATCATGAAGCTTCCGGCCAAGAGCCGCAGCCTGCCGTCGTTGGCCCGGTCGCTGGCCCGCGAGGGCTACGCCACGAGTTTCGTCTACGGCGGCGATCTCAATTTCACCAATCAGGCCTCCTACATGTATGCCACGGGCTGGCAGCAGCTCGTCTGGCAGAGGGACCTTCGGTTCGATACGCCGCCCTCCGACTGGGGGTATGACGATGCGGTGATGTGCGACTGGTTCGCCGACCGCGTGATCGCGCAGAGCGGGACGGGAGAGCCGTTTCTGGCGGGACTGCTGACCCTGAGCAGCCACCGGCCGTTCGACGTGCCGTTCAGCAGGTTCGACGACAGGGAGCTGAACGCCTTCGCCTTCGCCGACGACTGCGTCGGCCGCATGATCGACAAACTCAGGGCTTCGCCCGCATGGGACGACCTGCTCGTCGTGCTGGTCGCTGACCACGGCTACCCGTGGCCGCGCAGTCTGTCCTACAACGAGCCGCTGCGCCACCGCATCCCGATGATCTGGACGGGCGGCGCCGTCGCCGGGCCGCGCGTGGTCGAGGAGTACGCTTCGCAGATCGACATCTGCGCCACGATCCTCGGTCAGCTGGAGGTCGCGCACGACGATTTCGACTACAGCAAGGATATTTTCGCCCCGACCCCCCCCGCAAGTTCGCGTACTACACCTTCAACGACGGCTTCGGCGTGGTCGATGCTTCGGGAGAAGCCGTCTGGGACGCCACGAGCGGGAAAGCGGTTTCAGAGACATCTCCCGCCCTGATGGACGTGGGCCGTACGATGCTGCAAACCACCTATACCGACATCGGAAACCGCTGACGGCCGGTAAAATACCTGAAATTAGGTATTGCGGGACCTGACATGAATCGTTAATTTTGCAGATATTGAGAATCTTATGTATAGAATTGGACGATACGATGCCGACGACCGCATGTGCGATCTGGTCTGCGACCGCTACCCCGTACTGCTTGTCATGAGCCGTTTCGGCATCGCGCTGGGCTTCGGCGACAAGACGATCGGCGAAGTCTGCCGCGACAGCGGGGTCGATACCGGGACGTTCCTGACCGTGGTCAATACGCATATCGACGGAGAAGCTCCCGATCCCGGCGCTGTTTCGGTCGGAGCGCTGGTGGGCTATCTGCGCAATTCCCACGACTATTTCCTCGATTTCCGGCTGCCGGGCATTCGCCGCAAGCTGATCGAGGCCATCGACTGCAGCCGCAACGACGTGGCCTTCGCCATCCTGCGCTTCTTCGACGAGTATGTCGCCGAGGTGCACAAGCATATGGATTACGAGGAGCGCAAGGTTTTCCCCTATGTCGAAGCCCTGCTTGCCGGAGAGCGTCCCGAAGGGTATTCGATCGACGTTTTCCGCCGTCATCACGATCAGGTCGAGGCCAAGCTCGCCGAACTGAAGCGCATCATCATCCGTTATTATCCTTCGGGAAGCACCAACGAGCTGAACGGCGTGCTTTTTGACATCTTCACCTGCGAACGCGATCTGGCTTCGCACAACGACATCGAAGACCGTCTGTTCATTCCGGCCATCAAACGGCTGGAGGAGGCCGGGGAGACTCCGGACGACGTCCGGTCCGGGGAGGGGGCGCGGAAACGGTCGTCCGGTGCGAAAGGAGGCGTCCGATGAAGGCGCTGAAACTCGCCGTCGCCGAATCTTCGGCTATACTGCGCTGCGGCATTATCGCCCTGCTGCACCGGATGCCTGCGGCGAACGTCGATATTCTCGAAATCGGGGATATCTCGCAGCTTGTCGCGCAGCTTTCGCGCCACCGGCCCGACGTGTTGATCGTCAATCCCGCGTCGCTGGGACTCTGTACGCCGCAGCAGCTGCGGGCGCAGACCGGATGCGAGGGCATGCGGTGCGTCGCCCTGCAGCTGGCGATGACCGACGCCGTGACGCTCGGCGCCTACGACGAGGTCCTTTCGATCTACGATTCAGAGGACTGCGTGCGCCGCAAAATCGTACAGCCGGCCGATGAGTCGCCCCGCGAGGAGCGTCAGGAGCCGCTGAGC
The DNA here is from genome assembly GCF_000265365.1 of Alistipes finegoldii DSM 17242. Lineage (NCBI taxonomy): Bacteria > Pseudomonadati > Bacteroidota > Bacteroidia > Bacteroidales > Rikenellaceae > Alistipes > Alistipes finegoldii. The sequence continues at coordinate 1,483,629 of NC_018011.1, read as the reverse complement.
GTCCGCGAGCGCGAAATCGTCGTCTGCATCGTCAAGGGCATGAGCAACAAGCAGATCGCCGATACGCTCTGCATTTCGACCCATACGGTCATCACGCACCGCCGCAATATCGTGGCCAAACTGCAGATCCACTCCCCGGCGGGCCTGACGATCTACGCCATTGTCAACAAACTGGTCGATCTCTCGGAAATCCGGGATACGATCACCGAAATATAAACGATCATGGGACACGACCACCATCACGACCATACGGTCTCGTCGCTCAACAAGGCTTTTATCCTCGGCATCACGCTCAACGTGGCGTTCGTCGTCGTCGAATTCGCCGTCGGACTCTATTACGGGTCGATGGGACTGCTGTCCGACGCCGGGCACAACCTTTCGGATGTGGCGAGCCTGCTGCTGGCGATGCTCGCTTTCCGTCTCGCGCAGGCGCATGCCACGCCGCGCTATACCTATGGCTACAAGAAGAGTACGGTGCTTATCTCGCTGCTCAATTCGGTGATCCTGCTGATCGCCGTGGGGGTGATCGTCGCCGAGAGTATCGGCCGGATGATGCACCCGGCGCCCATCGAGGGCGGCGCGATCGCATGGACGGCGGGCGTCGGCGTGGCGATAAACGGATTCACGGCGTGGCTCTTCATGAAGGACAAGGACAAAGACCTGAACGTCAAGGGTGCATATCTCCATATGGCCGCCGATGCGTTGGTGTCGGTCGGAGTGCTGGTGTCGGGACTCGTGATCTCGTGGACGGGCTGGACGATCGTGGACCCGATTGTGGGGCTGGTCGTTGCCGCGGTGATCGTGGCTTCGGTCTGGTCGCTTACGCGCGCCAGCCTGCGGCTTTCGCTCGACGGCGTGCCCGACGGAATCCGGGTGGACGAGCTGGAACGGACGATGACCGCCGTGCCGGGCGTCGAAGCCGTGCATCATATCCATGTCTGGGCCATCAGCACGACCGAAAACGCCCTTACGGCGCATGTCGTGCTCACGGACCTGCCCCGGCTGGAAGCGGTGAAACGGGAGCTTAAAACCCGGCTCGACGGGGCCGGCGTGCACCATGCGACGCTCGAATTCGAATCGGTCGCCGAGAACTGCTGCGATTTCAGCGACTGACGGATTCGCAGACGGCTCTGCCTTTCAAATCCCCGGCTTCGCATTCTCAAAATAAAATCCGGCCCGAAAAGGGTCGGATTTTTCATGTGTGCTTCGACGTGCCGGAACGTCATCTGCCGAAAGGTTATGCTTCAGGGTGCAGGCCTATTTCAGGTTGCAGGCCCATTTCAGAGTAACGGTCCGCTTCTGGTTGCCGGATCATTTTTGGGCGCCGGACCATTTCAGGGCACCGGATCGTATCCGCTGCCGCCCCACGGGTGACAGCGCGACAGCCGTCGCAGGGTGAGCCACGAGCCTTTCAGCAGACCGTGTTTGCGCAGGGCTTCCAGCGCGTACTGCGAGCAGGTCGGCGTAAACCGGCACGACGGGGGTGTGAAAGGCGAGATGCAGAGCTGGTAGAACTTCACCAGTGCGATCAGCGGCAGGGCGCAGATACGCTTAAAGATGCTCCGCGACCGTTTCCAGAATTCGCCGGACTGCATTTGAGATCGTTTTATAGGACAACTCCTCCTTCGAAGAGTAGATCAGCGCCAGATCGAGATTGACCGGCCGGCCGTTGTGCAGCAACAGCTTTTGCAGCCGGTAGGCCTCCTTGGTGCGGCGGCGCAGCAGGTTGCGTTTATTGGCCCTTTTATGGAACTTCTTGGGTACGGAGAACAGCACCTCGGCCGAAGGTATTTCGTCGGCTTCGGCGAACCATACGTACCGGAACGGGAAGATAAAACCGCTCTCGCCGCTCTCGAACATCCGACGTACGGCGCCGAGCGAGCGGAGCCGTTCCGTACGGGGGAGCGAGCAGTCGGGCATAAGCGTATTATTTGCGGGGGTCGGCAGGACGGCGTGCGCGGCTCTTCTTGGCCAGCTTGTGCTGTTGGCTGCGGATGAACTCCTCTTTCTGCGTGTCGGTAATCAACTCGACGGGGGCTATCTCCTCGCCTTTCTGCACCTTGTTCAGGTAGATGTCGATCGCCTTGACCATCGACGGGGCTTCGGGCGTGGGGGCGTTGGCCAGTACGGTGATTCCGGCGTCGAGTGCGGCGCGCAGCGTGCCTTCGCCGAAGACAGCCACGGCGGGCAGGTTCTCCGTGCTGAATTTCTCGACCAGCGTCTTGACGTCCGACGGGGAGTAGAGCGCCAGCAGGCCGTAATCGGTCAGCGCGATGTCGTCCATGTCCGCAGCGACCGTACGGGCCAGAATAGCCGGATCGAACGACATTTTGAGCTTGGCGAGCGTTTCGGGAAGCTCAGGTTTGTGAGGTTCGCTCAGCGCCAGCAGGAACTTCTCGTCCTTGTGCTTGATGATCAGCTCGATGAACGAGGTGAACGAGCCGTCGGCAAACGAAATCTTGCGTTTGCGGTAGACGATGTATTTTTGCAGATAGAGCGCAACGGCTTCCGTCTGGCAAATGTATTTCATGGTTTCGGGCACCGTGATGCGGGCCTCTTCGCAGATGTGGAAGAAACTGTCTACCGTCGTGCGCGAAGTGAAAATTACGGCCGTGTGCGTCAGTATTTCGACCCGTTGTGCGCGGAACTCTTTCAGCGAAACGCCTACTACGCGGATAAACGGTTTATAGGCGATCTCTACTTTGTATTTCTCGGATAATTCGTAGAACGGGGACTTCTCGATAATTGCAGGCCTCGGCTGCGAAACCAATACTTTTTTTACTTTCAATTCTAACCTAATTTATGTTGTTCTTCAATCACTGAATCATCTTGCCGCAAGCAGCCCTAGGAGGCTGATTGGGAATATTTCCACGATGCAAAGGTACAAAATCCAATGCAAAATCGAAATTTTTTTGGAAAGAAACAGATTCAGTGTCTCTCTGAGATATAAGAAGACCGTTGCGAGCAACTCGATGACAATGATGCAGAACCACACGTCTCCCGTGCCCCGCGGGCACAATGCGAAGAGCAGCAGAGCGGGAATCGTGACGATGACGCCCAGCGTGAAATAGGTGCGTTTGAGCAGTATCAGCTGCGAGACGAAGGGCTGCGAGAGCGTTACGGCTCCGGCCAGCCGGACGACTCCCCGCTGGAAAAGCCCCACGCACAGACAGGCAAACGTCGCCAGCAGGCTGAGGGCCAGTACGGCGCCCTGCGGAATCGTTTCGATCAGGCTGTCCGGAATCAGCGAATCGCCGTATTTGACGGTCATGACGCCCACGAAGAGGATGCCGATGGCGGTCGCGACGTTCAGGAAGTGCGAAAAACCGCTGCCGCCCGGATCCTCCATAAGGCGTTTGCCCGTGGCGGTGTCGTGCGATACGCGCGTCAGCAGCAGCCGTATGTCGCCCAGATTGCGGTAGAGCAGGATGGCGTAGGTTGCGGCGAGCAGCAGGACGAAGCCCTGAAAGACGGGGTTTTCGGTGAGGGACGGAGCCGGGGCCGCCGGCAGGACGCGGGCCGGAACGAGGGTCGATGCCGGACCGAATACCGCTTCAGCCGGCGCGTCGCGCCAAAGCGTGTCGGCCGTGCCCCGCAGCGGGCCTTCCAGCGAAAAGAACGGCAGCGAGTCAGCCGCCTGCGGCCCGGAATACAGCGTATCCGCCGCCAGCGAGTCCGCGCCTTGCGCCGGGGCGGGGGCGGCCGGCAGTGCGGTTCGGGGTGTGATGTTCCGGGCTGAATCGCCCGTGCCGGACAGGCCGTGTGTCGTCTCTTGGGCCGTATCGGGGGTATTCGCCGCGGTTTCTGCGGACGGATAGGCCGCAGAACGGTCCGTGCCGCGGCCATGTGCCGATGCCGATGTGTCGGCCGGAGCCTGCTGCGCAGCGGGAGCGGCGGCTTCGCGTACGGACGCGGGGCCGGGTTCCTGCATGGCGGGGAGCGGGACCGGCGCGGTATGTGTCAGCAGAGCGGTCATCCTTCGAAGATGCGTTTGAGCGTGATGCGGATCGTGGTGCCTTTGCCGATTTCCGATTCGATGACGGCGATTTTACCCTGATGGTAGTCCTCGACGATGCGGCGCGAGAGCGAAAGTCCCAGACCCCAGCCGCGGGTCTTGGTGGTGAATCCCGGTTCGAAGATGCGTTTCCAGTTGCTCTTGGGAATGCCTTTGCCCGTGTCTTTGACGTCGATCATCACGTTTTTCTCGTCCGACGAGATATGTACGTCGATCGAGCCGTGGCCCTGCAGGGCATCGAGTGAGTTTTTCATCAGGTTTTCGACGACCCATTCGAACAGTGCGGCGTTGATGTTGGCCTGCACCGGAGCGATGGCCAGTCCGTTGTAGTCGAGCGTAACGTTGCGCGGGATGCGTTTGCGGAAATACATGACCGATTCGCCCACGATCTCGTTGATATTGGCCGGCGTGAGGGGCGTCTCGGAGCCGATTTTCGAGAAGCGGTCCACGATCTTCATCAGGTGCGTGAGGTCCTTGTTCATCTCCTCGACGGCTCCCTGATCCACGTCCTGCGAACGCAGGTATTCGATCCATCCCAGAAGCGACGAGGTCGGCGTGCCCAGCTGGTGGGCCGTCTCTTTGGCCAGACCGATCCATACGCGGTTCTGCTCGTCGTGTTTCGATGAGCGGAAAGCGATGAATCCCAGCATGATGAAGGCCGTGATGACCAGAATCTGCACGTACGGGAAGTAGTAGAGCGATTTGAGCAGCGCCGAGCGGCCGTAAAAGATGATGTGGTAATGGTCGTTCGACCACCAGAACCGCACCGTGCGCGGCGGATTCTCCTCCGTCAGTTTGTCGATCATCCTGCGCAGACGGTCGGGGTGGTCGATGATCTTGTCCGGAATCAGGTGCGACCGGAACACTTCGAGGTTCTCGTTGGTGATGATGAACGGGATGTTGTTGCCGTTGGAGACGATGTCCTGAATGAGCGGGTCCTCCATCGAACCGCCCATCACGTCGCGGTTGACCCGCTCCATGGCGTGCGCCCACAACGCCACGTCGTGCTGCTCCTTCTCCTTGAGCCGCTTGGCCATGTTGTTGGTGTAGAGCAGCGAGACCATGCCGAGGGCTATGCCCACGATGATGACCACCACGCGGTTGCGGAACGAGAATATGTCGCGGCGGATCTTCATGGCTGTCGGTTATTTGCGCGGCGTGTCCTGCTCGGTGACGATGCGGGTGTATGCCGCGCCGTCGCCGAGTATCTCCGTGGCGCGCAGTACCTCCGGATCGTCTTTGAGCGAGTGTTCGATGACCCCTTCGGAGTACCCGTGGCGCATGACGATGTCGTTGTTGATCGTCTCGACGATCTCCTTGCGGTAGGTTTCCAGATTGGTCTGCGTGTCGTCCTTCAGTTCGGCTTCGACGCGGTCGAACTTCTCCTTGAGGTCTGCGAAACGGTCGTCCTCGGCGGCCTTTTTCAGCGCTTTGAGGGCGCGGCGGGTGTCCGATTCGTAGGGCACCTTCTTGTCTTTCATGAATTCGGCGAAATCGGCGTAATCCCGGTCCGTGATCGAGAAGTTGCGGATGTCGATCCGTTGATCCGGATGACGCCGCATGTAGTCGTCGCCGAAATCCTCGACGAATCCCAGCGCATAGAGCGTCATCGCGAAGCGGCTGATGTATTCGGGTTCGGTGCGGATGTCGGGCATGATGCCCCCGCCGTCGTAGACCTTGCGCCCGGCGCGGGTCCGGTACTCGGTGATGAGCGAGTCGGGTATGGCCTTTACCGAACCCTCCTGCGAGTGGGAGTAGTCGATGGCCTGAATGCAGCGGCCCGAAGGGATGTAGTATTTGGCCGTGGTGAGCTTCAGCATGGCGTTGTAGCCCAGCGGCCGCGGCGATTGCACAAGCCCCTTGCCGTAGCTGCGCTGGCCGATGACCACCGCACGGTCGAGGTCCTGCAAGGCGCCGGTCACGATCTCCGACGCCGATGCCGAATTGCCGTTGATGAGCACCGCCAGCGGCAGGTCGGGGAGGATCGGCTCCGACGAGGTGCGGTAAACCTGCCGCGAATCCTCCGTACGGCCTTTGGTGCTTACCACCTCGGTGCCTTTGGGAACGAACATGCCCAGAATCTTGATCGCCTCCTGCATGATGCCGCCGCCGTTGCTGCGGTAATCGAGGATCAGACCCTTCAGTTCTCCCCCGGTGCGCAGCTTCTCGACGGCTGCGCGCATGTCTTCGTAACACCCTTCGGTAAAGTCGCTGTGACGGATGTAACCGATGCCGTCGGCCACCCAGCCGGTGTAAGGCACGCCCGGAATGGAGATGCGCTCGCGCTGCAGGGTGACGGTCTCGGTGCTGCCGTCGAGGTGCTCGACGGTCACCTTGACCTTGCTGCCCGGCTCCCCCTTGAGCCGGGAGCTGACCTGCTCGGTCGTAAAGCCTTTGGCGTCCTTGCCGTCGATGGCGAGGATCTTGTCGCCGATCTTCAGCCCGGCCCGGTCGGCGGGCGAACCCTTGTAGGGCTGGGCGATCTTCACCCAGTCGCCCTTTTGGCGGATGAGCGATCCCACGCCGCCGTATTTGCCCGTGGTGAGCAGCTCGAAGTCGGACATTTGCTCCTCAGGGATGAATTCGGTGTACGGATCGAGGTCGCGGACCATGCCTTCGGCGGCCCCTTCCATGAGTTTGTCGGGGTCCACCGGGTCTACATAGCTCAGCGACAGTTCGCGCATCATATTGACCGTAATCTCCATGTTGCGCCCCAGCCCGAAGTCGTTGCGGGCGGCGAAGGTCAGCAGGGCTGCCGCCGAAGCGGCAGCGGCGGCCGTGAGCAGATAACGGTATCCTTTTCTAATCATGTTTTGTCATTTGTATGTACGAATCCAGCTTGTATCCGGCTCTGGCCACGCCGCGGCGTATGCCGTCGAGCAGGATCCACTGTCCGTACTGTGAAACTTTTATCTCGTCTTCTCCCAGCAGCGTCAGCTTGCGCAGCAGGCCGTCGGCGCGGAACGTCATTACGCCGTCCTCGTCGGTGCGAAGCGAAAAGCCTGCCGATTTGAAGGCGTTTACGATCTGTTCACGGTTCTCCCCGACGTCGCCCTCGACCTTACGCTGTACGAAGCCGAATTTGGGGTAGAAGGCTGCGAGCAGGACGATTACCGCGGGCAGCATCATGCCGCGCGTGGTATGGAACATCACGTAGAAGGTCTCTTCGAGCGTCAGCGTCGCGAAGCCCGACAGCCGGTTCAGCGCCATGATCGCTGCACATAGAACGCACAAGGCGACGAAATATTTTAACGAGCGGATGAAGTATTTCATAACAGCAGTTTTTGTTGGATTCGTATCGTTGCAGCGCCTTTGGCCGGTCGTGGTCGCCGCCGTTGGCGTCGTTTGTAATTTTGCCGTCCTCCCCTCTTGAGGGGCCTTGCCGCAGGCGGCTGTTCTGTCATCTATTTTCCCTTTCCGATCTTCCCGATGCGGTCGGCGACCTCCTGCATGAGCCATTTGGGCGTGGAGGTGGCGCCGCATATGCCGACCGATTCCGCGCCTTCGAACCATGCGGGGTCGATCTCCGCGGCTTCCTCGATGTTGCAGGTCCGGGGGTTGGCCGTGCGGCACACTTCGAAGAGCACCCTGCCGTTCGACGATTTGCGTCCGCAGACGAAAACCACCGCGTCGAACCGCCGTGCGAACTCCTGCAGGTGCTGTTCGCGGCTGGAGACCTGCCGGCAGATCGTGTCGTCGATATGCACGTCGGCGGGATTGGCCGCCCGGCGGCGCATTTCGGCCCCCAGCGTTTCGAACAGGGCGATGCTTTGGGTTGTCTGCGAGAGGAAGTACACCGGGCGCGTGAAGTCGATCTGACTGAGGTCCGCCTCCCCTTCGACCACGATCGTTTGGTCGGGGACCTGCCCCGTGAGTCCGACCACTTCGGCGTGGCCCCGTTTTCCGAGGATCACGACCTGCCCTCCGGCCGGGCGCATCCGTTCGTGGGCCTTGACGACGCGGGCCTGCAGACGGGCGACTACCGGGCAGGTGGCGTCGATCACTTCGATGCCCAGTTCCGCGGCCCGTGCGTAGGTCGTCGGCGGCTCCCCGTGCGCCCTGATGAAGAGCCGGCGGCCCGTCAGGCGGGGCATGTCGGCATGGGTCACGGTGCTCAGTCCCAGCTTTTCGAGCCGCTGCACTTCGATCCGGTTGTGGACGATGTCGCCCAGCGAATAGACCGTTTCTCCCCCTGCGAGGGCCTTCTCGGCCTCCGAAATGGCCCGGACCACGCCGAAGCAGAAGCCCGATTTATCGTCGATTTCTATTCGCAAATCCTTCATCGTGCCGTTCGCCCGACTCGTTTATTTGTTTATACGTTCCAATTCCGTCATAAACCACGCCATCTGCTGCTCGACCGTCATGCAGCTGTTGTCCAGCACGACAGCGTCGTCGGCCTGCCGCAGGGGCGATATGGCACGGCTCATGTCGGCCTTGTCGCGCTCGCGGACATTGCGCTCGATCTCCTCCAGCGATACGTCGTCGCCCTTGGCGCGCAGTTCGTCGTAACGGCGGCAGGCCCGCACCTTGGGGTCGGCCGTCATGAAAATCTTCAGTTCGGCGTCGGGGAATACCACCGTGCCGATGTCGCGGCCGTCCATCACCACGCCGCGGCGGCGTCCCATCTCCTGCTGCATGGCCACCAGCTTGCGGCGCACGGCCGGAATGGCGCTCACTTGGCTCACGCAGTTGCTGACCTCGATCGTCCGGATTTTGCCCTCCGCCAGATCGCCGTTCACGTAGATGTCGCTGGCGCCGCGTTCGGGATTGAACCGGAACGTGATCGTAATTTGGTCGAGCAGCCCGACGACCGCGTCTTCGTCGACGATGCCCGAACGGATCGCTCCGTGTTCGAGCGCATAGAGCGTCACGGCGCGGTACATGGCGCCCGTGTCGATGAAAATGTAGCCCAGACGCCGGGCGATGGCTTTGGCGAACGTGCTCTTTCCGCACGACGAGAATCCGTCTACGGCGATTATGATCTTGTGTTTAGTATCCGACATTGGGGAATATATCAAGGAATGTTGAAAGTATCGTGTAAATACCCAGTATGCCGATGATAAGGCCCGCGACGTGGTTGATCGTCAGCATGTGGCGGGGGCGGAAACGGCGGCGGAAGAGGTTGATGACGAAAGCCAGCATCGTCCACCATGCCGCGGCGCCGCCGAAGAATCCCGCGATGGTGAACGCCGCGCGGATGAATCCTCCCACTCCCTCGTGCGAGATGTCGCCGCCCGAAATCTTGAAGACGGCGAAGAAGGCGAGGATATAGGGGATGACCATGATGAAGTTGGCGATCGTAAGCCCGAAGATCGAGGCGAAATCCTGCCACAGCGAGGTTTTGCCCGCGCGGTTGCGGCGGATCTGGGGGACGGGGTTCTGGGCGAAGATGTAGACGCCGACGATCACCACGAAGATGCCGCCGATCACGCGCAGCAGCGTGTTGTACTGCTCGATCTGGGTCTGGAGCATCGAATAGAAGAACAGCGCCGCCATGGCCATGAAAGTGTCGGCGCAGGCGACGCCCAAACCCGATACGATCCCCGAACGGCGGCTTTTCGACAGCGTGCGCTGGATGCAGAGCACGGCTACGGGGCCGACGGTGATCGATGCGGCGACACCCACGCAGATGCCGCGGAACATAACGTCCAGAAATTCAAATCCCATTTTCGCTTGTTGCGGAGTTTTCAGTGAGCAAAGATACTAAAAACCTCGGACATCCGCCAAAGGGAGGCAAAAAAAGGGCGCGCCGGATTGTCTGAAATGGCCGATATGTTGATAAAATATCGAAAACTTTGGCCGCATAGTTGTATATCGGTACTTGTTAGTCAGTATTTTTGCATAAACAACAATCGGGCCTATGGCAGAAATGAAACAATTCGGGATCGACCTCGAACTCGACGATACGATCGCTCAGGGCAACTATTCGAATCTGGCGATCATCTCCCACTCCACCTCGGAGTTCATCATCGACTTCGCCGCGGTGCTGCCCGGCGTGCAGAAGGCGCGTGTCAAAAGCCGCATCATCCTTACGCCTGAACATGCCAAACGGCTGTTGCGTTCGCTGCAGGAAAACATCGTCCGCTACGAGAGCAACGTGGGCAAGATCGAGATTCCGACCCCTTCGCCGGCTTCCGAGACGGGACCGAAGATGGGCGAGGCTTAAAAGATAAATGAGGGCGCTGACATGCAGCGCCCTTTGTTTTTGTCCGAAGGCGTGTCTCGGTCCGGCCGGCGTGCAATCCGGTTGTCCGTGCGGTTCGGATAGCCGTTCGGTCCGGGGCGGTTCGGGACGGATGATGGTGCGGAAAGCGCTCCGGTCCGGTAAAAACCGTCCGGGCGTATCCGGCAAGTCGGCTGTTTGGCGGACCGGGCTGTTTCGCGGGATTCGCGTTGCCCGGCCTCTCTCCGGGACGGTTTCTGCCGGCCGTCGTTGCCGGGATTATCTGTATCCCGGCTTGCGCCGTCCGGTGCCTTCGCAGCCCGTCAGGTCGTCGCCCAGCTCCGCACGGTACCGTTCGGCGACCGCTTCCAGTTTTTCAGCGATTTCGGGGTGCTGCGACAGCACGTTGCAGCGTTCGCCCGGATCGCGCCGCATGTCGTACAGCTCCTTTTCCTCGACACGGCGTGGGATCATCTCGCCGGGCATGCCGTCGTCGCCGGGCGTCCCGTAGGCGAGGTAGTCGTGCGGGAAAATCAATTTATAGGTGCCGTCGGTCACGGCTTCGAGACTGTTGTCCTGATAATAGAGACAGAGCGCGTCGCGGACCGGCGCCGCGTCGGGGTCTTCGAGCAGCGGCAGCATGCTCACGCCGTCGATCTTGTGTGCGGGCAGCGGCGCTTGGGCGATCTGGGCGAAGGTCGGCAGCAGGTCGATGTTCGAGGCCAGCCGTTCGCAGACCGTACCCGCGGGTATCGTCCCTTTCCAGCGGGCGATAAGCGGCACGCGGAGTCCTCCGTTGAAGGTCGTGGCCTTGGCTTCGCGCAGGCCTCCGGTCGATCCGGCATGGTTGCCGTAGGCGATCCACGGACCGTTGTCCGAGGTGAAGATCACCAGCGTATTGCGCTCCAGCCCCAGCTCTTCGAGCGTCCGGAGCACCTCGCCGACGCTCCAGTCCAGCTCCATCATCACGTCGCCGTAAAGCCCCTGTTCGCTTTTGCCCTTGAATTTGTCCGAGACGGCCAGCGGCACGTGCGGCATCGAGTGGGCCAGATAGAGGAAGAAGGGGCGCTCCCTGTTCTCGCGGATGAACTTCACGCTTCGTTCGGTATAGTCCGTGGTGAGCGTGGTCTGGTCGAGGTTGTAGCCCAGTATCTCGTTGCCTTCGTAGGTCGGCAGGTCGGGGAATTTCCACTTGGGGTGGTAGGGCCACATGTCGTTCGAGTAGGGCAGTCCGTACCACTCGTCGAACCCGTGCTGCAGAGGCAGGAACTTCTTGGCGTCGCCGAGGTGCCATTTGCCGAAGATCGCCGTGGCGTAGTCGCGTTTCTTGAGCACTTCGGCGATGGTCTCCTCCTCGTCGCTGATGCCGTAGGGGCAGCCCGGATTGGGCGCATGGGCGAAGCCGATGCGGTTGGGGTAGCACCCCGTGAGCAGTCCTGCGCGGGATGCGCCGCTGATGGGCTGCGCGGCGTAGAAGTTGGTGTACCGCATCCCTTCGAGGGCCAGCCGGTCGATGTTCGGGGTTTTGTAGCCCAAGGCTCCGGAGAAGGAGAAGTCTCCGTTTCCGGCGTCGTCGAGGTTGATGAGGATGAAATTGACGTAATCGGGTTGTTTCGGCTCCGTGCCGCACGAGACGATCCCTGCGGCGGCCGCGGCCGCCGGCAGAATGGGTAGGTATTTCATGTTCGGTTTTGTTTTTTAATCCTGACGGTTAGTGTTTTGCGCTTTCGGGGGCGTAATGGGTCTCCATGATCTCCCGCATGCGCGCCGACCCTTCGTCGGTGTCCTTGTATTGTCGGCGCAGTTCGAGCATCTCGCGTTTCATCGCTCCGATCACTTCCGTATAGGCCGGGTTGCCGTACTGGTTCCGGTTCTCGTGCGGATCGGTCCGGAGGTCGTAGAACTCCCACGAGGGCGTCGAGACGCAGTCGTCCGAGCCGGTCATGCCGAGCCGGTCGCCGTAGAAGAAGATCAGCTTGTAACGGTCGTTGCGGATGCCCATGTGCGCCGGGCGTATTTCGTGCTGGGTCCAGTAACGGTAATACATGCTGCGGGGCCACTCCTGCGGCGTGTCGCCCGCGAGGTTGCTCCGGAAACTGCGGCCCTGCGCCTGCTGCGGCGGTTCGGCTCCGGCATAGTCGGCCAGCAGCGATGCGAAATCGACGTTGGTGACGATGTCCCCGTTGCGGGTTCCGGCCGGAATCTCCTTCGGGTAGCGGATCACGAAGGGCATGCGCAGCGGTTCCTCGTACATGATCCGCTTGTCGAAGAATCCGTGCTCTCCGAGGAAGTAACCCTGATCCGAGACGTAGATCACGACCGTATTCTCCGCCAGCCCCTCTTCGTCGAGCGTGCGGAGCAGACGGCCGATGTTGTCGTCGATCGCCGCGGCGCAGCGCGGGTAGTCGCGGACGAGCTTCTGATAGATGGCCCGGCGGTTGGCGACCGAATCGCCCTCGACGCCGCAGAAAGGCAGTTCGGGGTAGTAGGTCCACCAGTTCTCCGGATCGGTGTAGGCCTTGTTCCAGCGCCATGCCATCGTTTCGAGCGGCTGGCCCGCGAACGTGCGGCCCGACTTCGCGGGGCCGAATTCGAGCAGGTTTTCCGGTTCGGGGAACCTCACGCCGTCGTAAAGGTGCGCGAACCGCTCCGGGAAATCGCACGGTTCGTGCGTGGCCTTGAAGTGGCAGAACACCGAAAAGGGCTTCGTCCGGTCCCGCTCTTTGATCCAGCGGATCGCCTTGTCGGTCACCAGATCGGTCGAGAATCCCTTTTCCACCGCACCGCCTACGCCCTTGTCGTCGTCCATCCAGTTTTCGGCCGTCTTGAATACCGGGTCGCGGTAGGTGCCCTGATCGTGGAAAACGCTGTAATAGTCGAATCCCGCCAGTTCCTTTTTCAGATGTCATTTGCCGACCAGCGCCGTCCGGTAGCCGGCCTGCTGCAGCCGCTTGGCGATGTTGTCCTGTTCGGGGCGCAGTGCGTCGTCGAGCGTGTAGACGCCGTTCAGGTGGCTGTACTGCCCGGTGAGGATCGCGGCCCGGCTCGGCACCGAGATCGAGTTGGTGCAGAACGCGTTGTCCAGCACGCACCCTTCGGCGGCAAGGCGGGCGATGTTGTCGTTGGCGGCGTACGGCGCCAGAATGCCGCCGTAAATGCCCCAGCTCTGCGAGGTGTGGTCGTCCGAGAGAATGAAGAGAATATTGGGATGCTCCTGCGGCGCTCGGTCCGTGCATCCTGCGGTCACGGGGAGAATTCCGACGGCGGCCGCGCATAATTTGAATCCGCGTGTATCCATACTGCTAATATACGTAAATTTCGTCGATAAACAGAAACGGACGCAGATTCCGGTCGAAATAAGCTTCGGGAAGCTGTTTGGAGCGCATGACCCGCAGTTTCACGTAGCGGGCCCGGAGCGCCGGGGAGAAGTTCGCTTCGTGGCGCAAAATGCGTTTGACGGCACCGTAAGGAATTTCCGGATAGTGCTCGCCGTATACCTCGCGGAATGTTTCGCCGTCGTCCGAAACCCATACCTTCGCTCCTGCGGCGTCCATGATGTGCGACCCGTAGTCCAGCAGGGCGTTGAACGCCACCTGCGCGATCTCCTCCTGCCGTCCGAGGTCGATCACGGCCTCCATGTCGTCGTCCTGCCAGCCCGCCCAGTTGCCGTAGGTGAAGACCCGCTTGCCCCGCAGGCCGTCGTTGAGCGCGGCGGCCGCGTATTTGGGATGCGGAGCGGTCAGCAGCCGGATCGGCTTCATGGTGGCCTTGTTGAAAGTCACCTCCTCGCGGAAGGGTTCGCTGCGCCGTCCGTCGGGCAGGACGGCGACCGCCCGGACCGCCGTCGGCGATCCGATCCACACCGTGTCGGTGCAGAGGGGCGACTCTTCCGTCGGCTCGCTGCCGTCCAGCGTGTAGCGGATGTCCGCTCCGGGCAGCGACGAAAGGGTCATCCCCACCGCCTTGCGGCCGTAATCCGCGGTGAAGGCGCCGGTTATGTCGTAGAAATAGGGGAAGTGGCTGTAGCCGTCGCGGTCGTAGAACCCGACGAGCCGGTCGAGCCGCTCCATGAAGTCCGTGAAATCCTTCTCCCTGTCCGACCACGCCCTTTCCGCGAGCGCCGCCAGCCGGGGCAGCAGCATGTGTTCCAGAATCGTATCGGTCCGCATGTAGGTCGTCCACACGTTGGCCTGCACGCCGATAATGTGACGGGCCTGCTCCGGCGTCAGCTCTTCGGGAACGGGTTCGGTGTCGTAGACCTTTTTCAGCGGAATATAACCGCCGATGGTCGGCGGTTCGGTGTCGATGTTCGCCGACTGGTAATAGTCGAAGTAAAGCGACGAGTTGGGCGACATGATGACGTCGAAACCCTCGTCGGCGGCCCGGATGCCGCCTGCCGTTCCGCGCCACGACATGACCGTAGCGTCGGGCGACATGCCGCCGTCCACGATTTCGTCCCAGCCGATCAGCCGCCGCCCGTGGCGTGCGAGGAACTCCTCGATCCGGGTGTTGAAGTAGCCCTGAAGCTTGTCTTCGGCGCTGTGGCGGGTGTCGGCTTTCAGCCCCGCCCTGCGGATCAGCGACTGGCATTCGGGACACTCCCGCCACCGCGTGCGCGGCGATTCGTCGCCCCCGATGTGGATGTACTTCGAGGGGAAGAGTCCGATCACCTCTTCGAGGACCTTTTCCACGAAATCGAAGACCGCGGGATTGCCCGCGCAGAGGATGTCGCGGCGCACGCCCGGCTGCGAGGTGATGACGTACGGGCCGCCCGTGCATCCGAGTTCGGGGTAGGAGGCGAGCGCCGCCGTCATGTGGCCCGGCATGTCGATCTCCGGAACGACCTCGATATACCGGCGTGCGGCATACTCGACGATGTCGCGGATCTGCCGTTTGGTGTAGTAGCCGCCGAAGGTGCCCGGCTCGCCTGCGAGCGTCGTGTCGCGGCGGAAAGCCCCGGTTTCCGTCAGGCGGGGATAGGCGTCGATCTCGATCCGCCACCCCTGATCGTCGGTCAGGTGCCAGTGGAAGACGTTGAGGTTGTGCAGCGCCGCCAGATCGATGATCCGCTTCACCTCTTCGACGGGATAGAACGTGCGCCCCACGTCGAGCATCACGCCCCGGTAGCCCAGATACGGTTCGTCGGCGATGCGGACCGCCGGGAAAAGCACTTTGGCTGCTTTTGCGGCGCCCATCGCCTTGCGGAGCGTCTGGATGCCGTAGAACACGCCGGCGTCGGACTCTCCGCTGACGGTGATGCGGTTCTCGGAAACCTCTATTTCGTACGCTTCGCCGCCTTTGCCCGGCGCGTCGGCCCGCAGGATGACTGCCCTGCCGTCGTCGCAAAGGCCGTCCGGACCGGTGATTTCGGGGGCCGAGCCGACGACCGATTCGACATATCCGGCGAGAAACTCCGCATTGGCGCGCATGCCGTCGTTGTCGCCGGTGCATACGATCCGGGTGCGGGCGTCCAGTTCGAAATCGCCGCCGTCGCCGGGCGCGATTTCGCCGGGGCACGGCACGATCCGGTAATCGGCGGTCGTTTTGCCGCTCTCGCCGCAGGCCGTGAGCGCGATGCAGGCCAGCAGCAGGTGGAATGAAAATTTCATGTCACGGTTTTTCAGGAAAGTGGTCATTAGAAACCGCCTCCCCGTAAATTCGGTTTTACGGGGAGGCTCGTTTCGTTCGGACGGTTATTGGGCGAGAACGCCGTCCCATGTATATCCCACCTCGATGCGTTTGTCCGGGGTGAAGATGTAGGGGGTGTTTGCGGACGCCCGGTGGATGAGGGCGTCGGGCTGTTTGCCCGTGGCGTCTTTGAAGAGGTAGGTCTCCGTTTCCGTCATCGGAGTGTCCTCTTCGATGCATTTTACCGTGGAGCCCGGAACCATCGCCTTGCCTTCGGTGTACTCGTTGAGTTTCCAGTAGCCCAGCAGACCCGGCGTGTCGGCCGGAACCGCATAGCGGTTGTTGTTCAGCTCCTCGACGCTGCGCGCTACGGACCAGAACCGGACCTGACAGTAACGGTAACGCAGGCTTCCGAGGTTGCCGGAAGCGGATTCGTTACCGAAGCGGATGCCGTTCAGGGCGTAGAACTGCGTCGCGGCATAGCCCGATTTGGCCGTGTAGCCGACGTTGCCGTTCACGTAGAGCGTGATGTCACCTTCGTCGCACACGATGGCGATATGGTGCCAGATGTTCGACTGGAGCGGGATGGAGGAGATCTGTTTGCCGGAGCGGCTGACCATGCCGTTGATCAGGCTGTTCTTCGTGCCGCCGCCGCTGTCGCCCAGACGGAGCATGAAGCCGTCCTGAATGATCTTCGTGCCGCCCTGCTCGTAGTATCCGATGGCCGACGCGAGCCATGTCGTCGTGTTGCCGGTGTAGATCTGACTGGGGTTGAACAGCGTTTCGAAGGTCCACGACGAGAGTTTGTAATCTTCGGCGAAGCGTGTTTGCAGATAGCTGTTGCCCGTGATCTCGACTACGTTCGAATAGGGAACCGGCGTTGCGGCCAAGACGAATGCGTCGGCGCCTTCGAGCACCTGCATGGCATCCCCTTCGGCCTTTACGGCGATGGGCAGCGCATGGACGAATCCCGTCTTGTTCTGCTCCGTGGTGAGCGGATGCAGGGTGATTGTCACCGGGTTGGAGACGACCTTGCCTGCGGGGATCACCGCGCTGCTTTCGAATTCGTAGTTGGTGTTCGGAAGCAGTGTGTAGGAGGTGTTGTTCTGTTTGTTGTACTCGTCGAGGGCCTTCTCGTCCACGTATACGGTGAGTTTCAGATCCCTGCCCAGCGGTTTCGAGATGCGGGGCGTGACCGTGTAGACGCTGCCGTCGTCGGGAATGACGAACGAGACCGATTTGGCTGTTCCGACCGCTTCGTTCAGGAAGAGTCTGCCGGGGCCCGTTACGTCGTCGTATTTGAGTTCGGCGTTGTCGCAGGACACGAGTCCCGTCACGATCGCTGCGACGGCCGATAAATAAAATGCCTTGATTTTCATTGCAGTGGTTTTATTCGGTTATTCGTTCGGAACCTCTTCTTCGTTCTCGGACCGATGTACGGCGTTGATGGCCTGCCGGGTCCACGGATAGAAGCCCGATTTGCCGGACAGATAATATTCGTATTCGATGTGGTAGGAGCCGAATCCGCCCTTGCGGTAGGTCTTGCCCTCCCATGTGGGTTTCCAGAGAGCCTGCCCCAGAAGCCGGTTGATGCCGCCCGTGTAGGAGCCGCCGCCCTCGGCGGCATATTGTTCGAAGTTGACCGTGGTGTAGAGCTTGCGGATCAGCTCTTCCGGCTCCATGTATCCCGAACCGTTCCGGATCACCGTGCTGATGTAGGTGTTGAGTCCCGAATCGGAGGAGGTGCTGTACGCCTGCCAGATGAAGTAGTCGAAATAGGGCATGCAGCGGCCTTCGACGGCGTTGATCTCTCCGTCGATGACCAGCAGTTTGTCCGTGCCCGATTTCGGTCCGAGGTATTTGCCCAGCTCGTCCACGAAGATGTAGAAGTTGTCGCGGTTGGATAGCTCGCGTTTGCAGCCGGCTCCGCCGACGTTCGGCTCGTAGTCCAAGTCGATGCCGCTGTAGCCGCCCGTATAAACGCTGTCGGCGAGCATGCGGGCGTATTTGCGGATGGAGGCTTCCTGAGCGGCCCGTTCGTCGGTGCCGTCGGCGGCCCGCCAGCCCGACGGAGTGTCCCATTCGGGCTTCCAGCCGAAATACTCCTCTTTCTGGGGGTTGTTCTGGTAATCGCCTCCGATCACGTCGACTCCCACCCAGCCGGTAATGGTGGTGCACACCACTTTGGTGCCTTTTACCCGCTGGACATACTCCATGTCGGCCTTCATGGCGTCGGTCAGGACGCTGGGACGCCACCGGCCCCAGATGGCCGCCAGATAGAGGCTGTCGGGAAGGCCCCGGAGCGAGTTCTTGAGGTTGGTGGCGTTGGCGCCCCAACCGCCGAACCATCCCCATGCCATGTCGTAATCGGTCTCCGCCTTCCATTTGCGCAGGGCGGCGTAATAGGCGTCGTCGTGCCCGTCGCCCTTGAGGAACACCTTGCTTTCGGGCTCCGTCCAATCCTCGCAGGAGACCAGAGCTGACGCGAACAGCAGCAGGGACAGACACATCAATAATATCTTTTTCATACTTGTCGTTTTTTTCGGGTTACATTGAAAAATTGCCGGTCGGCAGAAACCTTCTACCAAGCGGGTTTGTCTGTTTTGACGTCCCACCACAGCCGGGTTCCGAACTTGTCGCCGCCGGCGCCCAGCAGGGCCACCGCCGCGTCGTAGTTGTCGGCGTTGCGCGTCTGTTCGTTCGGGGCGAAGGGGATTCGCGAAGCGCCTTCGGTCGGCAGGTTAGGCTCGTTCGAGGCGTTGGTGCTGGTGGGCGTGGGGTAGAACCGCGGGTATCCCGTGCGGCGCTGCTCGGCCCACGCCTCCGTTCCGAGCGGATAGAGGGCGATCCATTTCTGGGTGATGATCTTCTCGCGCTGCTTTTCCGCCGAAAGGGCGCCGTCCCATGCGACGGTGACGCTGTAGGCCGTGCCCGGCGTATAGTTGTTGGCCCTGCGCGGATCGGAATAGGCGGTCGGCGCGGCCGTGCCGGCGATGTAGGACGTGTAGTTTTCGGCCTGATACTGCTCGAACGAAAGGCGGATGCCCTCTTCGTAGAGCGTCTTGGCGTCGCCCGTCACGTCCCATCCGTTGACGGCCATTTCGGCCTTCAGGAAGGCCACTTCGGCGGCGTTCATCCACATGAGCCGGTCGAGGGCGTTGGTTTTCGGAAGCGAATAGTAGTCCTTCCACTGGCTGGAGGAGTAGGCGCCTACGCGCGAGCCGTGGTACTCGCTGTCCCGGACCGCAGGGTTGAAATATTTGGAGAGGCGCGGGTCGTCGAAGCTCTTCATGTAGGTGACGATCTCGGCCGCCGCATGCACGTCGCTGTAATCCTCGACCAGCCAGCGGAGCGGATTCTGGTCGTTGGTCTGGGAGACGTCGAGCGAGGCGTTGTCCGCGTTCGATTCGATCACGCCGTAGGGGTGCGCGACGGCCTCTTCGGCATATCGTTCGGCATCGGGCGACACGTTCGAGATGCGCATGGCCAGACGGAGCTTGAGCGAATTGGCGAACCGGATCCATTTGGCGAGGTTGCCGTTGTAGACGTAATCCGCCGACGCGGCTTCTGCGACCACGTCCGTTCCGGCGAGGGTGATGCAGGTCTCCAGCACGTTCACCGCATGGTCGAGGTCTTCGAGCATGAAGCCGTAGACGGCCTCCTGCGACTGGTAGGGAGCGGTCAGGTCGTCGTTGTTCTCCATCGTGCGGTAGGGAATGGGCCCCTGAATGTCGGTGACGCGCTGCATGGCTGCCACGCGGATGATCTGGGCGAGCGCCATGCGGTAGTCGTCTTCCGGCTCTTCGAGTTCGGCCTTGATGGCCCGCCAGTTGCTGTAAATGTTGGTCATGGGTACCTCGTAGGGAGGATTGGCCCAGTCGTTGGCGATTCGGTAAAAGGCGAACATGCCGGTGTTCCATCCCGCATCGGTCGATTTGGCGTAGGCGAAGTAGCGGCCGTAGGCGCCTCCCGACACGTTTTCCACGATCTGATATTGGTTCTTGACGGTGGGAATCACGTTGTACTGCATGCTTTTGATGTAGTCCCAGACGTCGCGGTCTATCGTGCTCGGCTGGTCGGGGTTCCGGTTGTAGGTTTCGAAATTGCCCGTGCAGGACAATGCCGCCAAGGCGACGGCGCCGAACAACAGTCTGTTTATGATGTTCATGTATTTTCTCATAACGGTCTTAAGGCTTGGTTAGAACTTAAGTTGGACATTGAAACCGAGGCTTCGCAGGCTTGGCTGCATGAAGTAGTCGATACCTTGGAGGTAGGAACCGGTGGAGGCCGTGAGTTCGGGGTCGAACGGGGCCTTGCAGTAGATCATCCAGAGGTTGCGCCCTACGAGCGATGCGGTCAGCTTGACCCGGTCGCCCATCCATTTCTTCGGGAAGGTATATCCGATGCTCATTTCCTGAAGGCGGACGTTCGTGGCGCTGTAGGTGTAGTGGGAGAGCAGCTGCCCCAGACCGACGGTCTCGTAGTAGTGCTGCGCGTCGATCCTGCCGTTGTTGATGGGCACGCCGCCGGCGTCGCGCGCATCGGCGCTCGCCTTCGAGACTCCGAGTCCGTCGAGGAATCCTTGGGTGGGCGATACCACGATGCCGCCGAAGCGTGCGGAGAAGAGCAGCGAGAGGTTGATGCCCTTGTAGGAGAAATCGTTGCGGAAACCGGCGTTGTAGTCGGGCAGCACCGAGCCGAGCTTGATGCGCTCGTCTGTGACCATCAGCTTCGGGTCGTTGGGGTTGATGTAGATGTAGCCGTTCTCGTCGAGCCGCAGGTCTCCGTAGGCGTACAGGTCGCCCATGGTGCCGCCTTCGGTCATGATGAAGTTGGCGCCGCCCATGCTGGCCACTTCATACTCCTTGAGCGTGTAGTATTTGTCCGTCTGCGGGTCGTAGTAGTTGTTCATCAGCTCGACGACCTTGTTCTTGTTGTGGCTGAGCGTGAGGCTGGAGCTCCACGAGAAGTCCCTCCATGTCTTGTCGTATCCGATCGAAAGCTCGAAACCCTTGTTTTCGACGTTGCCCGTCTGCGCGTACATGTTTTCGTAGCCGGCCGAACCAGACAGGGGCACGAGGAAGGTCTGGTGTTTGGTGTTGGACTTGTAGTAGGTGAAGTCCAGCGAGAGCGAATTGGCGAACAGCCGGGCGTTCAGACCCACCTCCCACGAGGTCGTGTTCTCCGGGCGGAGATTCTGGATTGGTCTGGTGGCGCTCGTGGACCACGAACCCTGCTTCCATTTGTAGGTCAGGTAGGAGATGCCCCAAGGAATGGGGCTGCCCACTTCGGCCCACGAAGCCCGCACCTTGAGATAGTCGATGAACGAGGGGAGCTTCACCATTTCGTGAATCAGGCCCGAAAGGCCGACCGAGGGGAAGCAGTACGACAGGTTGTTCGTGTAGGCCAGATTGGAATGCCATTCGTTGCGGACCGTGGCCGTGAGGTAGAGCATGCCCCTCCATCCGGCCTCCACGCTTGCGAATACGGCCTGCTCCTGTTCGCGTTTGCGTTCCTGAAGCCGTTGGCCCGATGCGCCGTAGGGGTTGGTGTTGGTCAGCGAGAAGAAGTTGGGCAGTTCGAGCGGACCGCGCGCTCCGGCGATGCTGGAGAGCTGGTCGGAGATGCTGGCGCCGACATTGGCGAAGAGCGAGAACTGCTCCCAGTGCTTGTTTACGGTGGCGATGAAGTCACCGTAGCGGTGGGTGTCCTCCTCTTTGGTGAATTCGAAGAATCCGTTGTCGCCGCCGGCGAACAGCGGGTCGGTCGATGCGTAGAGCTTGCGCGACGATTCGCCGACGCTCAGGTCGGCTTTGGCGCGGCCGGCGAGGGTGAGCCAGTCGGTCACCTTGTAGGTGAGGCTCGCGTTCATCATGGAGCGCCGCCGCTTGTTGTTCTGGACGTTGCGGTGCATCATCCACAAGGGGTTCTGCATGTCGAGCGCGCCGCGGCCCCACGCCCAGTTCTGCACGTAGCGTTTTTTGTTCGAATCATAGATCTCGAACATCATCAGATCCTCGACGCTTTCGCCGCGCGGGTAGGTGTAGAGCGAGGTCAGCGGGTTGAAATAGCGTCCTGCCGAGAGCATGTTCTGGTCTTCGGTCTCCACGTAGCTGAAGCCTGCGTCCAGCGTCATCCGATCCTGCAGGAACGAGGTCGTGTTGCGGACCGTGACGGAGTATTTGTCGTATGAGTTGTTGGGCAGGATACCGTTGGCATAGACGTGCATCAGCGAAGCGTAGGTCTGATTCTTCTCGTTACCCACGGAGATGCTGGCGTTGGTCTGCGTGTTGGCCGCCGTGTTGAAGAAATCTTGCGGGTTATAGGACGAAGGGGTCGCCAGTACCCCCCCAGCTGGAGTAGGTTCTCGGCTGGTTGCCGTATTTGGTTTGGAACTCAGGCATTTTGAGCGGCGAGGAGAAGGTCGTCTGGTTGGAGAACGAAATCTGGGGCCGGCCGGTCTTTCCCTTCTTGGTGGTGATCACGATCACGCCGTTCGCCGCGCTCGATCCGTAAAGCGCCGCCGCCGAGGGGCCGGTGAGCACGGTCATGGATTCGATGTCGTCCGGGTTGAGGTCCGTGAGACCCTCGCCGCGGGGCTGCGACTCGAACTCGCTCTTTATCTCGCCGTTGTTATTGTTGAAGAGGGGAATGCCGTCCACCACGTAGAGGGCGTTGTTGCTGCTGCTGATGGATTTCAGACCGCGAAGCACTACGCGGGTGGCGCCGCCGATGCCCGACGCCGACGAATTGATGACCGCGCCTGCGATTTTACCGTTCAGCGAATTCATCAGATTGACGTCCTTCACGATGCTGATATCCTCCGAACTCACCTGCTGGGCGTTGTAGCTGAGCGCCTTTTCCGAGCGCTTGATGCCGAGGGCCGTTACGACCACGGCGTCTACGGCCTGCGACTCTTCGTGCAGCGTGAAATCGATCTGCGTGCGATTCCCCACGGTGACCTCTACGGGGCGGAAGCCCAGATAATTGACGACCAGCACGGCGTTCCCGGCCGAGGGGGATATCTGCAGCGAGTAGTCTCCGTCGGCTCCGGTGCTCATGCCGACGGTCGTCCCTTTGACGATGACGGCCGCTCCGACAACGGGGTTTCCCTGTGCGTCGAGAACCTTGCCGGAAACGAATCGGGGTTGTGCGCTCACCTCTTTGCGGACCGCCGAGAGCACGACGTTCGAGGCGTCGATGCGGTAAGCCACGTCGGTTCCTTTGACCATCTGCGTCAGTGCGGTCTCGACGGAGGCATCCGTGCAGGAGACGCTGACCTTCTGGGAAATGTTCACGTTCGTGTCGATGGCGAAGAGATAACTGGATTGTTTTTCGATGGCGTCAATCACCCGTTCCATCGGAACGTCCGCCATCGTGATCGTGATCCGGGGCGGTGCCGGCTGGGCAAAAGCCGCGACGGATGACAAAGATAGAGATACAGCAAATAGCAGCGAATATAAACTCCTGATTTGCAGAATCAATTTTTTGTTCATACTTTTGTATAAATTCTAGGGTTTAAGTAGGTTTTACGCCTGAAGAATGTACCTATGGATGCGCCAACATTCATAGGTTTTCTTTTTTTATCAGGACTTGATACGGAAGAAAAGGGTTCTCGGTTACTTTCTCATAGGCATCGGGCTGTTGGGTTCGTACTTCATTCGTTATCTGATATAGAGCGTATTGGTCGTAATATCTCGTTCGTACCTGAAATCGGCCGCGTGCTGCAGCACCGCGAGGGCGTGGTCTATCCCTTCGCTGATGCGGAGCTTGCATCGCTGGAACTCGATCTGGGGCAGGTCGTCGCGCAGAATTTCCACGTTGATGTCGTAGCAGCGTTCGAACTTGGCCATGACCTCCTCGAACGTCATTCCCGTTATGCAGAGGATGCCGTCCGTCCAGAGCAGTTTGTCGGCGTTCTCCTGCGCGTGAAGCTGCAACTTTCCGTTTTCCAGATGGACCGTCTGGTTCGGCTCCATCGTAATCCGGTCGCTGCGGTCCGTCCGGTTGCAGACCTGAACCTTGCCGCGGAGCAGGTCGGCGCTGAAAATCCCCTTCTCTTCGTTCGCCTCTACGTTGAATTTGGTGCCCAGCACCCTTACGTCGCAGGCGAACGTCTCGACGACGAACGGATGCTGCGGGTCGCTCTTGACGTCGAACATCGCTTCGCCCGTGACCTTCACCCGGCGCTCTCCGCGTGCAAAAACCGCCGGATATTCCAGCGTCGTGCCCGAATTGAGCCATACGGTCGTGCCGTCGGTGAGCGTCATGCTGATGCGCTCGCCGTTGGGTACGAACACGCTCAGTGAATTGTTGGAAGCCTTGCGGTCGAACATCTTCGTAGCTGCGAAATAACTCACTCCGAGACATAAGCACAGGACTGCCGCGATGCGCATGCTCCATGCGCCGATACTGCGCAGCGACGGGAGCGGACGACGCAGGGGTTTCCGGCCTGCGGGGCGGTTTACGCGGGCGGCATTGAGCATATTGTCCAGCCCGTCGAAATATTTCCGGTTGGCCGGGTCGGCGTCGAGCCAGTCCAATACCGTCCTGATTTCGTCTTCCGACGCTTCGTTCTGCAAAAACTTGTACAGTAATAAATCGTCCATCTTCTCTTTTTCTCTCTGTTAGTAGTAATAACAAACAAATGCACCGTGTTAGTAGTGAAACGGTGCATTTATTTGTTTAATAATTTATTTTATTAAATCAAGTTGCTGACAGCCAGCAGTATGATCAGCGCGAAAATATAGTCCTTGAATTCTTCCCTAAGTATTTTCAGCGCCCGCCGCATCTCGAAATTGACGTGGGTGAAGGCGATGTTCAGCTCCTGAGCAAGCTCTTTGTAGCTTTTGTTCTCGTAGCGGCTGCCTTCGAAAATGCGCCGCGTAAGTTCCGGCATCCGGCATCCGGCATCCGGCTGACGGCGCGGTCGAGCATCGTCTGCATCTCCTCCACGAACAGCGTGTCGGGAACGCAGGCCGCCAATGACTGAATGTCGGACTGGATCAGCCGCTGCTGGGGTCGAATGCAGCTTTTTCTCGATCTGCAGGTGCAGCAACCGGACCTTCAGGTGGTTCAGGCACTTATTTTTGACGATGGTCAGCACGTAAGCCGGGGCGTTCACATCTTCCGGCAGCCGGTCCCGCTCCTCCCAGAACGCCATGAAACTGTCCGACACCAGATCCTCCGCAATTCCCCGGTCGCGCACGTAACGGTAGGCGACCTCGGTAAACCGGGGATTGTAGTCGGAATACAATCTCCCGAACTCCGCGGAGGTAATGCAGGTTTTGGTCGGTTTCTGGTGCATCGGGGGTAATTAATATGCCAAAATTAAGACTTTTAGTATTATTTGCAAAATCAAAATCCCCCAAATCGAAAACGCTCTGCCTCAAATCGTTGTTGCGGGGCCGCGAAATCTGTTTTTCCGGCCGGAAAGATTTTTGTCCCGCCGCGCGGAAATCGAAAAAAACGGACCGGAAAGATAGGGCGTATCTTTTCCCGGTCCGGATTATAATATAAGTTGTCTGCGGATGCGTCGCGATCTGTCAGACGGTTTTACAAGGCTTCGGCGACCACATAGGTGCTGCCGCCGATGAAGATCATGTCGTCGGCGCCGGCCAGCTCCTTGGCGCGGGCGACTGCGGCGGGAACTTCGGTGACGGTCTCGCCGTGCAGCCCGTAGATCGCGGCTTTGGCGGTAAGCTCGGCGGCAGAGAAGGCCCGTTCGGTCTTCGCCTGCGTGAAGATATAGTGGGCGTCGTGCGGCAGCAGGGGGAGGATATGGGCGAGGTCCTTGTCGCGGACGAAGCCGATCACGCAGTAGAGTTGTTTGTGGGGCGTGGCTTTGAGCTGCCGGGCGACGTAGGCGATGCCGTGGGGGTTGTGGCCTGTGTCGCAGACCGTAAGCGGCTGTTCGCCCAGCTTCTGCCAGCGGCCCATGAGCGAGGTGTTGGCTGCCGTGTCGCGCGCACCTTCGAGGAAGGCGCGGCGGGAGATGGTCAGCGGCGTCTCCTCGTGCAGGAAATCGACCGTTGCGGCTGCCGTGACCATGTTGCGGCGCTGGTAGTTGCCCCCCAGATCGAGATCGACCTCGAAGTTGCGGTTGTCGCGGGTGCGGTGCATGCAGAAGTGTTGGCGGTCGGTTCCGCAGGGGCAGGGCTCGCACGAGAACTCCTGCTCGGCGTAGATGACCTTCGACTTGTTGGCGGCGGCGGTCTGCTCGATGACCTCGTTGTAGCGGGGATCGCTCTCGCCGATGACTACCGGAATGCTCTTTTTGATGATGCCGGCCTTCTCGGCGGCGATTTTCGGCAGCGTGTCGCCCAGCAGCGCCGTGTGGTCCAGCCCCACGTTGGTGATGACGCTCACCAGCGGCACGATGATGTTCGTGGCGTCGAGACGTCCTCCGAGTCCCGTTTCGATCACGGCCACCTCGACGTCGCTCTGCGCGAAGTAGTCGAAAGCCAGCGCGGCGGTCATCTCGAAGAACGACAGCTCCAGCTCGACCATCTTGCCGTGGTGCTTGTCCACGAAGTTCACCACTTTCTGTTTGGGAATCATCTCTCCGTCCACCCGGATGCGTTCGCGGAAATCCTGCAGGTGGGGCGAGGTGAAAAGCCCCGTGCGGTAGCCCGCCTGCTGGAGCACCGATGCGATGATATGCGACACGGAACCTTTGCCGTTGGTTCCCGCCACGTGGATCGTGAAAAAGTTACGCTGGGGATTGCCTATGTGGCGGCAGAACGCGGTGATACGCTCCAATCCCGGCTTGTAGGCCGTCGCGCCTTTGGCTTCGAAGACCGGCAGCGACGAGAAGAGGAATTCGAGGGTCTGGGTGTAATTCATATCGGGTTTCGGGTTTTATTTTACGAGGTAATTTTCCCTTTTGACCCGGTAGGCGATGTAGTAAAGCACGCAGAGCAGTGTCAGGTACTCGGCAATGCGGCCCAGATAGTCGCCGTATCGGGTGTAGAAGGTGAGTTCGGAGTTGAGGGGCACGGCGGCGGAGATCACGCCCCGCTTTTCCCAGCCGAGGGTCTCCCCGATGTCGCCGCGGGCCGATATGAAGCCCGACATGCCCGTATTGGCCGAGCGGGCGATGGCGCGGCGGTGTTCGATGGCCCGCAGCCGCGAGATGGTGAACAGGTGCTTGTAACCCGGCGTGTCGCCCCACCAGCCGTCGTTCGAGATGATGGCCATGAACTGCGCTCCCCGGCGCACGAAGTCGCCGTAGAAGTCGCCGTAAAGTCCTTCGTAGCAGATGGCCGGGCCCATGCGCATGCCGGCGTGCGCGAAGGCCGTACCGTGCTGGCCCATGCCGATCTGCCCTACGACGCCGCCCAAGTCGATGACCAGAAACTGCATGAGGTCGAAGATGACCGTCGGGGTGTTTTCCACGCCGATCACCAGCTTGCCTTTGTGGTGCAGCTGCGTGCGGCCTGCGGAGTCGAGTCCCACGGCCGTGTTGAAGTCGTCGTAGTAGCCGTCGCCGTAAGGGTTGCCCACGGCCGTGCGGGGCTGCAGTCCCGCCGCGTAATAGCGGTTGGTGAAGGCGCCGGTGACGAGCAGCGCCTGCGGATGGCTGCTGCGGAGCGTGTCGGCCAGCTCCTGCCAGAACGGTCCCGGCTCGTTGTCGAACCGGGTCTCGGTGAGTCCCGGTTCCCAGTAATGTCTCGGCACGGCCGTTTCGGGGAGCAGGATGAACTGCGCTCCGGCGGGGACTTCCGTCAGCAGGTCGACGATGTTGCGCTCCTGCCACTCCGCGCGGCCGTTGAATTTGTCGTAACAGTCCACGTTGGGCTGGACGACGCTCACCTCGGCCGTCCCTTCGGCGGGTTGCTGCCAGCTCCACCAGATGCCCAGCGATACGGCGGCCGGGACGAGCAGCATGCCGGCCGCCGCGGCCCAGCGGGCCGCATTGCGCCGTGCGCGGATCGCCTCGAAGAAGAGGATATTGCAGAGCAGCACCCACAGCGAACCGCCGAAGACGCCCGTATATTCGTACCACTGCACGAGCCATGTCTCGTGCGAGAATCCGTTGCCCAGAATCAGCCACGGCCACGAAAACTCGCCGACCGTGTACCAGTATTCCGTGGCGATCCAGCCTGCGACGAGCAGCGTGTAGCCCAAGGCCTTGGGGCCTTTTTTCGAAACCGTGTGAAACAACATGAAGGCGATCATGTTGAAGAATGTCGAAGCCAGCGTCGCCGCGACGGGACCCACGGGAGTTGCGTTCCATAGCCACCACACCGTCGCGACGTTCCACAGCGCGAAGGTCAGCGCGGCCCAGCCGAACATGCGCCGCCACGAACGGCGCGAAGCGTCGTACGACGAGCTGATCCATAGCAGCGGAACGAGTGCGAACGGCAGCGTGAGACCCGTTGCGCCGAGCCATCCCGGAGAGAGCAGAATGACCGATAGGATTGCCGCCGTCAGTTTACGAAACATGGTGTGTGATTTTTACGTGGGCAAAAGTAGTCAAATGACCGCATATTTCAAAATATTCCATATTTTTGCACGAACATCTAAAAACTACGGAATAAATGAAGAAATTTGCCTTTTTGTTTTGTGCGGTCGCCGCTGCGCTCTTCCTTGCGGCCTGCGAGTCTTCGCCGAAGGGTTACAGCGTCGTGGACGGTGTGATTGTTTTCGATGCCCCGGCCCGTGCCGAGGGCCAGCATTCGGTGCTGCGGCTGACGACCGATCCGATGCCCGTCGTGCGGGTCGGATTCATCGGGCTGGGCATGCGCGGTCCGGGCGCCGTGGAGCGTTTCACCTACCTCGACGGCGTCGAGATCAAGGCGCTCTGCGACCTCTATCCCGA